>NZ_CP143545.1:3581099-4270749 GCF_046237625.1 Paraperibacillus esterisolvens
ACAGGTTCCTCACGATAGTTAATACCTTTATCTGCACCCAGGCGTTTAGCGATATCCAATTTTTCCTGGGTCGATGCAGTCGTGTAAACTTTTGCCCCTGCCCATTTTGCCAGCTGGATGGCGATATGCCCGACTCCTCCGGCTGCACCGTGAATAAGCACTTTCTGTCCCTCTTTAAGCTGTGCCCGGTCAAATAATGCTTCCCACGCAGTTATTGCAACCAACGGAAGTGCAGCAGCTTCCTCCATGGTCAAATTTTTTGGTTTGTGTGCAAGCAGCCTGGCATCCGCTAGCATGAATTCTGCAAGCGCTCCACCCGTCCCTCTAAATCCTCCCGCACAGCCAAATACTTCATCCCCAGGATTAAACCCAGTTACACCATCGCCGACAGCGGCCACAACACCCGAAACATCGCCATGCAATACTGCCGGGAAATCCGGAGAAACCGCAGGCACAGCTCCACTGCGGACTTTTGTATCTACTGGATTGACGCTGGTGGCGCGGACTTCAATAAGTACATGTCCTGGCAGCACCTCCGGCTTTGAAACCTCTTTTAATTCAAATACGGAAGGCCCGCCAAATGATTCTATTATTTGTGCTTTCATTTCCAACACTCCTTACCTTGAACTTTATAGTTTCTATATAACTAGGGTTTCGATTCCTGCATAGGCTTTTCATTTAAGCGCCTGTAAATTTAAATCTTTAATTCTTCACAGCCTCCAGCAGCAGATCTACTAAATGAACCCCCCTCATTTTTGCGGAAAGTGCTTCACGCTCGATACCAAGCTTCATTTGAAGCAGGCAGCCCGGGTTGGCTGTAACAATTGTGGATGCCCGTGTGGCCTTGGCATGCACCATCTTGGAATCAAGCAATCTCATCGACATTTCAGATTCAATGATATTATAAATCCCAGCTGACCCGCAGCAGCGATCGGCCTGCAGCATTTCCTTAAATTCTACTCCCTTGATGGATTGAATGAGCAGTCTTGGAGCGGAAGCTGTTTTCATTACATTCCTAAGATGGCACGAATCCTGGTAGGTAATCACCTGCGGCGGCAGCTCCAAGCTGACCTTCTCATGGAAGCCTGTTGCAATCAAGACTTCCGCAACATCCTTAATTTTTCCTTTAAAAGCAGCCGCGCGTTCATTCCATAGCGGATCATCCTTCAGCAGATAATCATAATCAACCAGGAACGCACCGCAGCCCCCAGCATTTGTAATGATAAAATCCACGTCCAAATCTTCAAATGCCTGTATATTCTTTTTCGCGAGCTCCTTGGCACTTTCCTTTTCGCCGCTATGTCCATGAAGAGCTCCACAGCAGGACTGCCCCTTCGGGATAACGACTTCGCAGCCTGAAAGCTGCAGCAGTTTCATTGTGGCATTATTGGTTTCTAAGAACACCGTATCCATCAAGCAGCCGCTGAAGAAAGCAACCCTGCCCGTTTGTTTTCCAACGGATGGCAAATATTCCGGACGGTTTTTCATTTCCTTCATCTTAGGGACCGCTGGAAGCACTTTTTCCATCGCAGCAAGGTTATCCGGTAACAGCTTTAAGATGCCGGTGTTTCTTGCCACCTTCTGTAAACCGGAGCGCTGATAAAATCCAATCATGCCCGTAAGGCTCTGGATTCGATTCTGATGCGGGAATAACCCATTAAATACAGCCTTTCTTGCCACTTTTACCGGCAATGAGTGTTTTTTGTTCTGGTTGACAATGTCCCTTGCTTCTTCGAGCAGATGTCCATACTTCACACCTGACGGACAGACAGGTTCACATGCCCGGCAGCCCAGGCACAGGTCAAGTGACCTCTCAAAATCTTCATCCGGTTCGATCAGGCCGTCTACCACTGCTTTCATTAAGGCAATCCTTCCCCGCGGTGAGTGTGATTCCTGAAAACCCGATTCAATATATGTCGGGCACGAAGGCAGGCAGAAGCCACATCTCATACAATTCAGCAATTCTTCCTGATCCATTCGCTCATAAAATTCCTTTTGTATTTTCTGCTGTTGTACTTTTGTTGTCATTGTCCTATCTTCACCCGCTTCCTGCTGTCATCCATAAAAACTTTTCCCGGATTCATAATATTGTTTGGATCCAATGCGTTCTTTACAGACTGCATCGCGGCGATTCCTGCTGTTCCAACCTTCAGCTCAAGATAAGGAGCTTTCATAACGCCTACTCCGTGTTCACCTGTAATGGTGCCGCCGAGTTCAATGGCCTTTTCGAAAATTTCGGCAAATGCCTTTTCCACACGTTCCATCTCTTCATGATTGCGTGCATCGGTCGGGCATGTTGGATGGAGATTCCCATCCCCCGCATGGCCAAATGTACAGATATCCAAATTATATTTAACGGCAATTTCATTAATTGCTTTGACCATTTTTGCGATTTCTGACCTTGGTACAGTCGCATCCTCAAGAATAGTCGTAGGCTTCAAACGTGCAAGGGCCGACAAGGCTGTCCTCCGGGCTGTCCGCAAGGCCTCCGCTTCTGCTTCTGATTGGGCGACTTGAACGGATACCGCCATTTCCTGCGTGCAAATATCAGAAATTTTCTTGATATCCCGTTCCACCACTTCCGGAGGTCCATCCTGTTCAATTAATAGTACCGCCTGTACATCGGTCGGCAGTCCAATCCGGGCATAGTCTTCCACGACCTTCAATGTCGGCTGATCAAGAAATTCTAATGTAGCCGGTATGATTTTGTTTGCAATGATTTTGGAAACAGATCTTGCGGCGGCTTCCATATCCTGATATAGAGCAAGCATCGTCTTCTTTGCCTCTGGAATAGGGATTAGCTTTAGTGTAGCCTCCGTAATGATGCCAAGTGTACCTTCTGATCCGACATATAAGCGTGTAAAGTCATAACCCGCCACATCCTTGGCAAGTTTTCCGCCTGTACGGATGATTTCCCCGTTAGGAAGTACAATTTCCAATCCCATGACATAATCCCTTGTGACACCATATTTTAAGCCGCGAAGTCCTCCTGAATTCTCGTTAATGTTCCCGCCGATTGTCGAAATTTTCATGGAACCCGGATCCGGCGGATAGAAAAGGCCCTTTTCTTCAACAGCGGTTATTACATCAAACGTGATCACTCCAGGCTGTACGGTCGCTGTTAAATTTTCTTCATCGATTTCAAGGATTTTATTCATGTACTTAAACAGCATGACAATCCCGCCTTCAAGCGGGCAGGTGCCGCCGCACAGGTTGGTGCCTGACCCGCGTGGTACGATTGGAATGTGGTACTCATTGCAGATACTGACAATTTCCGATACCTCAGCCGTGTTTCTTGGGCTGACAACAGCATCCGGAAGCGCCTGGTAATTTGGCGTGGAATCATATGAATAAACCAGACGCCCTGTTTTAGAATCATCATAGTTTTCCTTAGTTACAACGGCAATTATTTTTTCTTTAACTGAAGCAGCTAGCAATACTCCTCCCCCATTTCGGTTTCATTTTTTTAAATAATCAGCATCCATTTATGCCTTTTGTGGCAGCCTCAATGACTCTCTTAAACTTGCAAAGATTAAGGGATCATCCAAGAAAGCACTGTGTTTTGCAGCAATATAATGATTCCGGTCAATGTGACAAGGATCTACAGCTGAAGAGTTCACAGCAACAGCAAGTACTGGGTTCATGCCTATTGACTCTGCTCTTATCTTTTGCAAGTTTCCGGATAACAGGTTGGCAGAGGTGAGCCGGTTATGAATACCAGAGCCAACCCAGAAAGGGCGCAAAAACGGGAACATTAACGATCTGGTTTTTGAAAGAGCCATCCCGAGCATAGTGGTCATCCCGGTTGCATTGATGACATATGCAAAGCCTTAACGTTTTTCCACAATATTCCTACAATGTACTCAGTAATAAGCGCTGCAATTAAACACGCTGTTCCTGCAGCCCCTAAGATTTCGAGCTCGTAAACGGCAGCGGCTGCCTCACCCGCACTATTGTTTACCTTTATTATTTAAATTGTGGACTTCCGACGCGAATGTTAACCTATGCCCTGCAGAATTAACCGCTGTTAATATGGCACATTGCTGCCTTCATAGTGCCCTGTCAATGCAAGTTTTATAGCTGGAACACCCAAAGGGAGATCGTCCATGTGAGGACCAGGAAAGGAGACCAAGCCCTTGAAGACTTGTCCGTTTGTATAATAGTGATCTGTGCTGAGATCAGCATCGAAGGCAACAGAGGCAGCCAATTGCCGCTCCCCCGGAAAGCAGAAAATGGTTTTTGGCTTTCAGCATTTAAGGAAAATAGCCACAGCAAACAATGAAACAAGTGCTGAAAGAATATCAGGCAGTTCCTGTCGAGGAAGTGTTGGAAACGGCGGCCGATCATTTTTGATTTTTCCATCAGTGGGATACCCATGGCCCCAAAGCAATTGGAGCAGTGTTGGCGATGAGACACAGGCCTGCAAATCAAGGACTGAAACCTAAACCTGCCAAAAGGGCTGCTGAAATTGCCACCGGAGCTCCAAATCCTGCAGCACCTTCAAGAAAAGCCCAGGAAGAAAACGTTAACAATTATGCGTGTATGTGACGGTCTTCTGTAATGGCTAATAGCGAATTTCGGATAATGTCAAACTGGCCGTTCTTCACGGTAAGTTTATACAAGAAAACAGAAGCTGAGTAATCGCTTTCATAGGTAAGGTCATCTGATGACTGGGTGATTATCCATGTGTTTAAAAAGATTATAAAATTCATTTTCTAAATTTTCAACCAATTTGTTATCTGAAAAAATCTAATTTTATTTTTCTCCTCTCTTGGAATATTATTGGTAACTTTTTCTCCTGCTTACCAAAACGGTGTATAATAGCACTTGTATATTAACCATCAAAGTTCGTCTGGGGGCTTTATATTGGAATATAAGAAAATCAAGCAAAAAAAAATATATGAGCAGGTTGCTGAAGCCATTCAAGAAATGATACAGACAGGAAAGATAAAACCAGGTGAGAAACTTGATTCCGTGCAGCAGCTCGCTGACCACTTCCATGTGGGGAGATCAGCTATAAGAGAGGCATTGACATCCTTAAAGGCAATGGGACTCATTGAAATCAGGCAAGGTGAAGGAACATATATCAAACAATTCGAAACAGACCAAATCGCCTACCCTGTATCTGCTGCCATTTTAATGAATAAAGAAGACATTTCCCACCTGCTTGAAGTTAGAAAAATCATTGAGGTCGGGACAGCCTATTCAGCCGCCCTAAAAAGGTCTGACTCTGATCTGCGGGCAATGGAAAATGCATTGCATGAAATGAAGCAGTCAAGCGGTAATGAAGAACTCAGTGAGCAAGCAGATGTAAAGTTTCATTTGGCAATAGCGGAAGGCTCTCAAAATCCTCTCTTAATCAGCCTGATGAACCATGTGTCTGGAATGATGGCTGAAACCATAAAAGATACAAGGCGCCTGTGGCTTTTTTCTGCACAGGCAACAACCGTAAGACTTTATGAAGAACATCTCGCTATCTATCATGCGATAAAAGAACGGAATCCCGAAAAGGCACGTACAATCATGAATCAGCACATTGAAAATGTAGAAATTGTTCTTCACAAAAGTATCTTCCAATCTTAATCTGGGAACTAACTGCTGTGCACCGCCTCTTTATCCAGCATAAAGAGGTATTTTTAGTTTGGCAGAATGCAAACCCTTTCATAAATAAATAGATTTGTAGTAAAATAATTTGGAATATTCTTATTTTTAATTCCAGTCATCAGATGACCTGTTCTATAGAATGGCTGTGGATAGTTATTAAATAACCATTCGCACCTTAAAAAGAATTAAATAATTTAGGAGAGGTTAAACATGAAAGTAACCCTTTTTGCAACCTGCTTAGTAGATATGTTTCAAAGTAATGTTGGAAAAGCAACAGTTGAACTATTGGAACGTCTCGGATGTGAAGTGATCTTTCCGGAGAGCCAGGTCTGCTGCGGACAGCCTGCGTATAACAGCGGATTTGTAAAAGAATCGAAAGGTGCCATGAAAAAAATGATCATGACATTCCAAAGTGCTGATTACGTCGTTTCTCCATCTGGGTCATGTGTTGCGATGTTTAAGGAATATCCGCATATTTTCAAAGAGGACCAGGAATGGGGAGTTATGGCGCAGCAGCTCGCAGATAAGACATATGAATTAACGCAGTTTATCGTAGATGTACTAAAAGTTGATGATGTTGGAGCCCGGCTTCCCGGCAAAGCAACATATCATACCTCCTGCCATATGACAAGATTATTGGGAATCAGATCAGCGCCTTTGATTCTATTGAATAATGTGAAAGGCCTCGTATATACCGAACTGCCGGGTAAAGAACAATGCTGCGGCTTTGGGGGTACCTTCTCGGTTAAAATGGCTCAGATCTCTGAGCAGATGGTAGATGAAAAAGTTTTCCATGTGGAAGAAACGGGGGCCGAATATTTAATTGGCGCTGATGCCGGCTGTATGATGAACATCGGCGGACGAATTGACCGAACGGGAAAGTTAATTAGAGTCATGCATATTGCCGAAGTGTTAAACAGCCGATGAAAGGCTTTTCTCTACTTATACAGAAAGGAGCATAATTACCATGACAATGAAAATTGGTTCAGGTGAATTCAAGGAACGCGTAAACCAGGGTATCCAGGATCCCTTTTTACGGGGAGCAGTAGCAGAAGCACAGCAACGGATAGGAAGCCGCCGCAGTGAGGTTGTCAAGGAGCTTGGCAATTGGGAGGAATGGCGTTCCCACGGCGAAGAAATCCGCCAGCATGTACTGGAATATCTCGATTTTTATCTGGAGCAGCTAAGCGAGAACGTCGCCAAGCGGGGCGGCCATGTTTTTTTTGCACAGACGGGTGAAGAAGCAAATGAATATATTCGGGAAGTGATTGAAAAGAAAAATGCAAAAAAAGTTGTGAAATCGAAATCGATGGTGACCGAGGAAATATCCCTGAATAGCTGCCTGGAGCAAGCAGGCTGCGAGGTAATTGAAACAGACCTGGGGGAATATATTCTTCAGGTGGATGATCATGAGCCGCCCTCCCATATCGTGGTACCAGCCCTTCATAAAAATAAAGAACAAATCCGGGATGTTTTTGCAGAAAAACTCGGTTATCAGAAAACATCCAAACCTGAGGAGCTTGCTGGGCATGCACGGCAAAAGCTGCGTGAAGAATTCCTTTCGGCGGATGTCGGAATAACCGGATGCAACTTTGCGATTGCGGAAACGGGATCCTTCACCCTTGTAACAAATGAAGGAAACGCTGATTTGGTTACTTCCCTTCCTAAAACGCAGATAACCGTGATGGGCATGGAGCGGCTCGTCCCCACCTTCGAGGAAATGGAAGTGCTTGTAAGCCTGCTTACCAGAAGTGCGGTCGGACAAAAGTTAACAAGCTACATAACGGTACTGACCGGCCCAAGGGAAGAATTTGATGTGGACGGCCCAGAGGAATTCCACCTCGTCATCGTCGATAATGGCCGATCTCAAATTTTAGGCACTGAATTCCAGTCCATTCTTCAATGCATCAGATGCGCAGCGTGTATAAATGCTTGCCCTGTTTACCGGCACGTCGGAGGCCATTCGTATGGTTCCATCTATTCCGGCCCGATCGGGGCTGTGCTGTCTCCATTGCTCGGCGGCTACGAGGAATATAAGGAACTGCCTTATGCCTCTACCTTATGCGGGGCTTGTACGGAGGTATGTCCTGTCAAGATCCCGCTGCATCAGCTTCTCCATAAGCACCGGCAGGTCATTGTCGAAAAAGAAGGAAAAGCACCGATTTCCGAAAAGCTTGCCATGAAGGCATTTGGCTTAGGGGCCGCATCCCCTTCCCTGTACAAGCTCGGATCGAAAATTGCACCGGCAGCGATGAACCCATTCACCGTGGGGGATAAAATTTCAAAAGGGCCTGGTCCATTAAAAGCCTGGACCGAGATCCGGGATTTCCCTGCACCAAATAAAGAAAGATTTAGAGATTGGTATAAACAAAGAGATAAAGGAGAAAGTCACTGATGAGAGGATCCATTCAAAACCGAGATGCATTTTTAAATCAGATCGCAGGCCGGCTTGGCCGCGGCCGTTTATCCACAGATGTCCACCTCCCTCCCTGGAAATACCACCCACAGGACGAGGTACTGAGCGATGCCTCTCTTGATCAATTGGTCGAAGTCCTGAAAACACAGTGCCTGAAAATACATACAAGCCTGGTTACTGCTAATATGGACAATTTATCAGCAACACTGGATAAAATAGTGGCGGACTACGGCGGAGGTTCTGTAGTAACTTGGAAGGACCAGAGATTTTCTGAATGGGGATTAGATTCGTTAATGAAGGAATCGTGGCCCAAGAAAAATATTGATGTACATGAATGGGACCACACTCAGGGCAAAGAAAATATCCGCCAGGCCGAAAAAGCTAATATCGGCATCACAATCAGTGAGATTACTCTTGCTGAGTCTGGTACTGTTGTATTATTAAGCGACAAGGATAAGGGGAGGACGGTCAGCTTTTTGCCAACATGCTTCATTGCGTTGATTCCAAAAAGCAGCATTGTCCCCCGCATGACACAGGCTGCCCGGATCCTCCGGCAAAAGCATTTCGAAGATAACCAATTGGCCTCCTGCATTAACTTCATCACCGGTCCGAGCAATTCAGCTGATATAGAGCTGAATCTGGTGGTTGGCGTTCACGGCCCAGTAAAAGCGACGTATATCATTATTGATGATTTATAGGTTTAAGCTTACTGCTATTTTACTGAATTGGTCCTGTCACCTAATGATTCGACGGGTACGTGAATAAATCGAAAGCATCCCACCTGTACACTCTCTTTAGCAGCAATCATTCTGTCTCTAAAATTTTCCATAGTACCTGTCCTATCCTTATATAAATGAGCTGCGATATTTTTATATATATTCATCAAGGAGACCGGCGCAAAAATCAACGAGTTTTCAATTGGCCAGGCTGGGGAACGAGTGATATAGAGGAGAGAGAAGGAGGAGGAGTAAATGACGATTTTTTCAGACAGCGCCTTGAAGGGTGAGCATATTTTAATAACAGGCGCTACAGGTGGCATCGGCTGGGAGACGGCTATAGCCTGTGCTGCGGCGGGAGCGAAGGTGACGATAACCGGCCGGGACGGGGAGAAGCTGGCCAGCTTAAAGGCAGAATGCGATGAAGCCGGGACGGGAGCGTCCGTTTTTCCATTTACAGCCGACCTTACCTCTGAAGAAGACCGGACGAGCTTGATAAAGGCTGCCGCCGGTGAACATGGGCAGATTACAGGCCTTGTCAATGCAGCAGGGATCACAGGCGGCGATATCCTCGAGAAACTCGAGGAAACGGATTTAAGGAAAGTTATGGAGCTGAACTTCACATCGACCGTCCTGTTGACTCAGGCTGTATACAGAGAAATGCTTCCTGCCGGCAAGGGGGCGGTCGTCAACGTATCTTCCCTGTCCGGATTGAGGGGCACACATGGCGGCACCGCCTATACCGGATCAAAGTTCGCACTCATCGGCTTCACTCAATCACTGGCAGTCGAGGCAGCTGAACATGGCATTCAGGTTAACGCTGTATGTCCGGGCTATGTGGATACCGATATGGGCCGGGGCAGCATAGAGCGGAGAGGAGAAAAACTAGGCCGCTCATTTGAAGAACAGCTGAAGGAAACCGAAGCCGGGATACCGTCAGGCAGGATCAGTACACCTCAGGAAGTTGCCGGCACCATCGTTTTCCTGCTTACAGGAACAGCTCCAAATATCATTGGGGAGTCTTTGAAGATATCCGGCGGTGTGGTTTTATAATTAATTATGCTGCTCCCGGATACGGGAGCAGTTTTTTTGTGAACCGGACAAGGAACAGGAGATTATTCATGCTAAAATAATGGTGAAACTGCCTTTCAGCAGACGAGCTGAAAGATAAAGACATAGTTAGGAGCATGTGAAATGATACATAATCAAAAGCGGCTGCGCGATTATGGGGTTACGGTCGGCAGGATGGAGCCGGGTCCATACAACGCCATTACCGATGTGGCGGGTGTTACGGTCGGCCATGTGACGCTGAGTGAAGGGAACATGCAGACAGGAGTCACTGCCATCATCCCCCACCCTGGGAACATTTTCAGGGAGAAGCTGGTGGCTGCAAGCCATGTGATCAACGGCTTTGGAAAAACCATGGGCACCATCCAGATGTCAGAGCTCGGGGTATTGGAAACGCCTATCATTTTGACGAATACCCTCGCCATCGGCACGGCAGCCGATGCCCTGATTGAATATATGCTGCTGCAGAATCCCGAGATTGGACGAACTACAGGGACCGTTAATCCGGTCATCGGAGAATGCAACGATATGTTCCTGAATGATGTGAGGGCCGGATATGTAAAGAAGGAGCATATCTTTCAGGCCATCGGGAATGCGTCCGCCCATTTTGCGGAAGGGACGGCAGGCGCCGGGACCGGCATGCTTTGTTATTCATTGAAGGGCGGGATCGGCACGGCTTCCCGTCAGTTCAGCCTGCAGCACGGCACCTATACAATCGGGGTGCTCGTGCTTTCCAATTTCGGCATCCTGAGCGATCTCCTGATAAACGGCCGCGCAATCGGCCAGGAGCTTAAGGATGAACTGATGAAGTCCTGGGAGGAGAAGGATAAAGGATCCGTAATGGTCATCGCTGCCACAGACCTCCCAGTTTCCGAGCGCCAGCTCACCCGCCTGATCAAACGGTCCGTTGCCGGGCTTTCCCGTACAGGCTCCATCATTACACACGGCAGCGGCGAGGTGGTCATCGCTTTTTCAACTGCTGTCAGAATTCCCCATGACAATCCGGGAAAACCCCTTTCCATCCGGACGATTCATGAAGAAGACATGGACATTGCCTTCCGGGCCATTGGAGAAGCAGCCGAAGAAGCCGTATTGAATTCTCTGGTCACCGCCGAGCAAGTTACCGGGCGGGACGGGAATGAGAGGCCTGCACTGAAGGATCTTTTGAAAAAATTCAATATCTCCCTGGTTTAGAGACAGAGGCTGTCAGCAATGACAGTCTCTCTCCTTAAGCTGCACCTCCTCCTTCTTCAGCTCTTAGATGAATGTCCACTCCACATGCTATCACCCTCTAATGCTGCATCCCTCACTTTAATTTTTCAGAGACTCCGTAAAAAACCACGAACCTGCCCTTGCGTGAGACTTCAAATTATCCATGGCCGGACGATAAATAAAAAGTATCCGTTATAGAAAAGAGGAATTGCAGCATGAACGTATCAATAAGACAGAAATTAATCGGAAGTTTTCTGGCCGTCTCCCTTTTATTTGGAATTGCATCGTTTATTTCCTATCAAAATATGAAAGAATCAAACGAGGCCTATGACTATGTTGTGAAGGGGGCCGCAGAGATCAAATCCGTCACACAGACCATTCAATATTATCAAGCATTGCAGACCGGTTATTACAGAGCTTATATGCTGTATGATGATAATAAATTCAGAGATGTGATGAATGAAACAAATTCAAAAATCGATGAAGAAATCAAGAAGGGGCTCTCTCTAAGCACCCTGAAAGAAACAGAGGAACGTTTTAGTACCATACAGCAGGCGAACAAAGATTTTAGGAACACAGCCAACCAAATTATGGATGAAGCTGGTGCTAATAAGGAACAGGCCATCAAAAAAGGTTTGAAATTGGTTGTTCCCATCAGCACCGGGATGACAGAAAGCACTCTTTCCATGACCAACTGGGTAAATAATATTCTTAAAGAAAACTTTGAGGAAACTCAGGCAAAGTCCGATCAAGCGAGACTTATGCTGGTTATAGCCAGTTCCATCGCAGCTTTATTCGCTCTCGCCTGCGGCATCTTCATATCTATGTCCATTTCACGCCCTATAGTCAGATTAGGCAATATCGCCAGGCAGGTAGCAGCCGGTGATTTGACCGTCGAAAAACTAATAATGAAAAATCAGGATGAAATTTACCACCTGAATCAGGCTTTTGAGAACATGACCAACAGCTTGAAGGGAATGATCCATTCCATCGGGTCAAGCTCTGAGCAGGTCGCCGCTTCAGCCGAACAGCTGACAGCAAGCGCCGAGCAAACAAATACAGCCACCGAGACAGTCGCCTTTGCCATACAGGAGATCGCAAGCGGTGCCGAGACCACAACCACTAAGCTGATTACGAACGCTGACTCCCTGCAGCAGGTGAAGGAAGGCGTCCGCCAGATATCAAAAGCAGCCCTGACGGTAGCCGAGCTTTCCAGGCATACCACTCAGGAAGCCGAAGAAGGCGGTCATTTTGTGGAAGCCAACCTATCTCAGATGAAATTCATCAACGATTCAGTCGGCCGTTCTCATGGTGTAGTTGGAACCCTCGCGCAGCGTTCCACCGAAATTGGAGCCATACTCGGTGTGATTAGTGATATAGCAGACCAGACGAATCTCCTGGCCCTTAACGCAGCCATTGAAGCGGCCCGTGCAGGAGAGCATGGCAAAGGGTTTGCGGTCGTGGCTGATGAGGTCCGCAAACTGGCCGAGCAGTCCCAGATGTCTACCAAAAACATTGCAGATCTTATTTCGCTCATTCAGCTGGATACGAGTGAGACTGTAGACATCATGAACGAAGTCGTCAAGAATGCTGAAGAAGGAGTGAAAGTTTCGGAGCAGACTTCCGATAAATTCAATAAAATCCTGAACAGTACCAGGAACATCACTCCGCAAATCGAACAAGTCACCGCAACCGTCCAGCAGATATCTGCCAGCATCGACGAAATCGCTGAATCGGCACAAGAACTGTCCCATCTGGCGCAGACCAATGCGGCAAGCTCAGAGGAAGCGGCTGCCTCAACAGAAGAACAGCAGGCCTCCATGGAAGAAATCTACTCCTCTGCCCAGTCGCTTGCACAGATGGCTGAAGAACTAAAATTCGTTGTACAAGAATTTAAAATATAGGAAGCGGAGTCTCTATCACAGAAGAAAAGTCCGGGGCGAGATTTTCCCCCGGGCTTTTCTGTGCCCATTTCTTGAGAGTGGCAGACTTTCATGAAGAGAAAGTGAAGTGAACAACAGAAGCCATATCACTCCAGCATCCCAGGGGAGGTTATACTTGCTGCTATGAATAGTAAATTCTTTTTCGGCGAGTAAGTCAGCCAGGCCGGATTTTAAATTCTGATACTAGCGTGTAAGCCAGCCAGCTCTGAATATTCAGGCCTTTTTTTGTGAAATCAAACAGGTATTGGCCGGTTTTAATGAAAACCCACTCTGATGGTGCTATGGGAACCTGAATATGGGCCTCTAGGCCGCGTTACTTACAGATTTTTATAGTTTATTTGCAAAAATTTGAATTTACTTGCGGAACAGGCGATTTTACTTGCGCAAATCAGATTTCACTTGCGGAAACAGTGAATTTACTTGCGGAAATTCCAATATACTTGCGAAACGCGGTTTTATGACAAATTTAATTCCGGCGAGTAAAGGTTCCAGTATAACAAGAAAGAACACATGTATCGGTATTGATGATTCTATAGTGTAACTGGGTCTATTTTGATTAATAAACTGGATGCGAAAGCAAAAAACATAAAAAGCCCGCTGCCATGCAGCCAGCATGGGGAGAAGTTAAAATAAATCCAATAAAAAAAGGATATCCCAGGCTTTTTGGGGACATCCTCTGTTTGTTTACATGTAAGAGTTCCAGCTTTTATGATCATCCCCCGGGTTTCATTTTCCCAGGAAAACGTATTCTCAAAGCTTTGTCTTTCCACTCAGCACAATGCGTTTCATGGCTTTTATCTGACCAAGATGAAGAGCCTCATGCAGGGCAGAAAAGGCAGCACTGTCAGCAAGAGATTCAAAATCATGCTGTGACTCCTTTAGCTGGACGCTTAGATCTTCAGGTTTGATTTGGTTCATTCTTTCAACCTGGCTTTTCAGCACTTCAGCCAGATCACCAAGGAGAGGGCCCTCCTCCCGCCATTCAGAAGGCCTGGTTCCCGGACCAAAGAATCTATTGTATTCCGGCGGAATACGGCCATTATGACCGGCCAGTTCGAACAGGAAATATTCCGTTTCCGTTATGATGTGTCCCAGATGCCATTTGATTGTATTGTTGAATCCCTCCGGCTGGATATTCGCCGTATCATCGGCAAGGCCTTCTGCTGTTTTAATTGTCCAGTCCCTAATTTTATTGAGCTGGTTAAGAGCTGCTGCTTCCATTTTATTCACTCCTTCTCTTATGTTTGTTTTGCTTCATCCTCATTATTCCGCCTGACTCCACTCGGATTTAAGCAGTGAGCAGACTGCCGCGTCACAGAACCTTCCTTTTTCAAAAGAGGCCTGCCTTAGTATTCCTTCAAAGGTAAAGCCTTGTTTAAAGAGGGTAGCTTTTGATGCGGTATTCTCAGGATCATACATGGCCTCTATGCGATGGAGGCCCATTTCATTAAATCCATACGACAGTATGAAAGGAAGCACCTCAGTCATGACTCCCTGCCTCCAGTATTCAGGCGTCACTTCAAATCCGAGTTCGGCTTTATAGTGCTCCTTCACCCAGTTATGGAATCCAACGCTGCCTATGATTTTATTAGTCTTCTTATCTGCGATGCCCCATCTTATCCCTATTTTTTGATCGAACCGCTCGCCCCAAGAGGCTATTAACTCCTCAGCCTGGCTCAGATTTGTAAACGTATCCAGGTCATAGTATTTGGTTACTTCATCCTTTGAGAAGTAGTGAAACAATTGGGGTGCATCCTTTTGTTCGATTTTCCTTAAGAGAAACCGATTTGTACCCATTTTAGGGAAGACGGAAACTAGCTTTTCTTCCATTTTAATTTCTCCTCTATTTGGTCAATGATAAAAACAGATGTTATTTTAAAGATGACATATTATTCCTATTCTTACAATCCTGATTTCGAGAAGGCGGCTTAGAATTTATCTCCAGTTGACAAGCCTCTCACAAAGAGTTTATAGTATGAGTTATTATTCAGAAAAATCAATACTTTGAAGGCGATGAACGGGAGTGGAGCAGGGAATCGTTCCCTGGAAGAAGAGTTCTGCGCTCTATGCGCTCCTCCCTGCAGACCTGGGGACAGACAGATTCATGTCCCCGCGGATCGCGTCCGTTAATAATCTTTCAAGCAGAATTCATTTAGAACCAGCAAAAGTGTTACTGTATGCCAGGCTCATCGTCTCTTGTCCCTGAATCGGGATGGAGATGGTCAGCCTTTTTGTTTTTCAACTTGGATTAAGGAGAGGTTATGACATGGATAATAACACCCAGAAACTGCAGCGAACCATGACTTCACGTCATATTATGATGATGGCGCTTGGCGGAAGCATCGGGGCCGGCCTGTTCAAAGGAAGCAGTGAGGCCATTGATATGGCTGGACCGGCTGTTGTTTTGGCATATTTAATTGGAGGCATCATTCTTTTATGTGTGATGCAGGGATTGGCTGAAATGGCCGTGCAGAACAGCGGTGCGCGGACTTTCCGTGACCTCGTTCAGTCGGTATTAGGCGTATTTCCCGCCTACTTCCTTGATTGGATTTATTGGAAGATGTGGGTATTGAACATAGCTGCAGAAGCGGTGGTTGCCGCCATCTTCCTGCAGTATTGGCTGCCCGGTACCCCTATCTGGATGCTGGCACTGCTTGTCTCCGTAGTGGTCACTGTCGTGAATCTGCTGTCCGTTAAGATATTTGCCGAAACCGAGTATTGGCTGGCTCTTATCAAAATAGGCGTCATCATTGTGTTTATCCTTGCAGGCATTATGCTCTTATTTGTTACATTCGGCCAGCATACTGCCCCAGGGGCTTCCAACCTCAGTGGAAACGGGGGCTTCTTCCCAAATGGCCCATCGGGACTCATCACAGCGATGCTTGTGGTGATCTATTCATATGGAGGCACTGAAATTATCGGTGTGACGCTGGCCGAGACCAAAAATCCTGAAAAGGTGGTGCCACAGGCTGTGCGAAGCACACTGACCCGCATCATCGCTTTTTATATTCTCCCATTCTTCATTATTGTGGGATTGATTCCCTGGAATCAGGTAAACGGTGCAGCAGAAAGTCCGTTTGTAATGGTGTTTAAATTGATTGGAATTCCAGGGGCGGATCATGTTATGAATGCGGTCATTATTCTGGCCATCATTTCCTCCATGAACTCTGGGTTATACGGTTCTTCCCGGGTGCTCTTCACCCAGGCAGAGGATGGCCGTGTACCAAAGCTATTTGCCCGGCTTTCAGCAAAAAGGGTGCCTGTTTACTCCATCCTTATGTGCACAGCTTCACTATATGCAGGTGTCCTGATCTCCATTTTTGCAGGCAGCAAGACCTTTACCTATCTTATGGGTTCCCTTGGCTATACCGTGCTGTTTATCTGGCTGATCATTGCCATTGCCCATCTGAAATCAAGGAATAAGAATGAAGTGATGGAAGGCTATCATGTAAAACTATTTCCGTATACTACCTGGCTGGCGATATTTTCCCTGCTTGCGATTCTTGCCGGGATCATCCTTACAACTTCTCCTGTCATAACAGGCGTCACCTTTGGAATCTATCTGATCATCACTGTGACGTACGTGCTGAGGAGGCAATCCCTGGCGGAGGGTCCCATCAAGACTGCTGCGGCAGTCAAACAGTAAGCATAAAGAGCCGATTCAATATGAACCGGCTCTTATTTTTTGACCATAACGATAAACTCCAGATCTCCCCGATTAAATACATTTCTTTTCACAAAGCCGAGATTTTCATAAAGACGGACCGCCCTAAGGTTAAAGGCAGCAACAGTCAGCCGCATCGGCATAGCTTCATACTTCTTCTGGATGCTGCTTATTACAAACGAAAGGAACTCTTTGCCCTTTCCTTTTCCGGTCAGTTCCGGCCGCATGCCCAGCCCTATATCTATACAGCCCGCTTCATACGCACCAAACTCACGCCCCGCAGGAACTTGGGCAGCCCTGCCCGAACAGAAGAAGCCGACAAGCTCTCCCGCATCATCCGCAATGATCGAGTAACCCCCTTCAAGCAGTTCCCTGAGCGCCTCTGGACTGCTGTCGCTATTGTATAAATCGTAAGGTGCTTCATATTTCCATTGCAGGATTTCTTCTGCAAATGCTCTATTAATTGTTTTTAACTGCAGCCCCATCTTGATCCCCTTCACTCCTTGTTCACTCATAATTATTCTTCAAAGACTCCTCTTTCTCCTTTTTCATAGAATAGACTTTTCTAAAAAATAATCAGGCCTTCACTTTGCATCAGAAACAGCTGTTTCTGTTTCAACCTGTTCTTGATTCTTCCTGAGGAACTATCCCCAATATACAAGAAAAGACCCAAGCATAATCGTGACCCTAATATAAACCGACATCAGCGACGGGGCCAGGAACGCACCCATGATGATGGTGGATCGCGCCAGCAGCTCTGCACCGCTGAATGATAGATTGCTAAAGGCGGAATAGGACCCCCGCTTATCATCGGGCATCATATTGGACTGTTCAGCATCCCGGATCGGGGAATAAATAAGCTCGCCGATGGTTGCGATCATATTGACAGCGAGGAGGATATACCAAAGATTAGCCGAAGTGGTCAATGTGTATCCTATTCCGTAAAGAACCAGTCCCAATATGAGGGCATTCCGTCTTTCCATCCGGTCAGTGAAGCGATTGACCAGAAAGGTGAAGCAGACAACAAACAGCATATTCTGTATGTTCAGGATACTGAGCATACGGATACCGGAAATTTCAAGCGTGGCAAAGTGTATTGTCTTGAATGATTCTGCCAGCCTTATGCCAATGTAATTGTTCAAGGAGAATTCCGCGGCAAATATGAAGGCCGAACCTGCAACCACCTTTACAAACGCAGAATCCTTGAAGGCAATCCGGTAATTGTGGAGGGCATCCAGCAGCACATTCTTGTGTGTTTTCTGCAAAAAGCCCGTAAAGCCATCCTGGAGCCAGATCCAATACGCAATTGGGATTGAGACTGAGGTAAAGGTAAGGATGGTAAACAGCTCCAATTTATATTCCGCATACAGCAGGCCTCCAATCGCTGCCCCGATGGCCATTGACAGGTTGACCAGCCAATATTCCAGTGTATAGATCGCTTTTCTATTTTCCGGTGTAGTGGAATCTATTATGATCGCATGCATCGCCGGCCTTCCCAGGCTGCTTGACACAGTAAACCCGATATAAGCTGCGGCAAACATCCAAATCAACCGGCTATCAGGAACCAGGCTGGCGGTCATCAGGAAAAACATGAGAGCACTAAAAACAGATGTGAACATAAGCACTCTTTTCCTCGAAAACCGGTCAGAAATATAGCCGCCGGCCAAATTGACCACAAAGCCGATCAGGACAGCTGCTATCAAAAACAAACCAGACCAGACTTTATTCATTTCCTGGGCAAAAAACAAGGCCATAAATGGCATTACTGCCGATGACACCGCCCGATTGAAGAAAGATGTGATCAACCGGACCTTAATATTCTGGGGGTAATCTTTCCATTTCATGTTGTTCCCTCCCTTTATACCTAGTATATTAAACTAGACTGATATATGAAAAAATAGACAAATTTAATTTAGAAGTCTACTTTTAGCAGGGGGAGCCTATGGAGAATAAATTACTGGTCCTCTGGAGTACCATTCCTTCAGGCGGAATCCGGATCGGGGACATAGCAGAAGCACTGGAAATCAGCCATAAGCAGGCCGGCCGATATTTAAAGAGGTGGGAAGCGGAGGGCTGGCTGACATTCATCCCCGGACGCGGAAGAGGCAACCTTACAGAAATCACGTGGCTTAAAAATGTGGAGGAAATCTATGAAGAAAAAGTACTGAGACTCCTCGATACAGATCCTGTCGATGAAAGCAGTAAATATTTAGCATTGGCCTGGTCAACCCCAAGCAAGCTTCGGTTGATGAACAAGCTTTATACCAAATTCGGATTTGATAAAAGAACGCAGGATAAACTGGTAGTGCCGAGAAGATATCCATTCCTTGCCGTGCACCCTTTGAAAGCAGCGGATGCACACAGTGCCCATCTTTCCTCCAATGTCTTTAACAGGCTTGTTTCCATCACTGAGGATGGTGAAATATTTCCGGAACTTGCCCACAGCTGGGAAGTGAGACCTGACCGCCTAAGGCTGTTCCTAAAAAAAGATGTCAGCTTCCATGACGGTTCAATACTAACAGCAGAAGACGCAGCAGCCTGTCTTGAGAAACTCCGCACAAACAAGCATTACAGGCAATTATGGTCACCCATCGAGCGCATTGCCGTACCAGCGCCGCTTATTATCGATCTCGTTCATCCGGGTGGCTGCAGCTACAGCCTTCAGCTATTAAGCATGATCTGTGCAGGCATCTATAAAGAAGACAAAAGCCGAACGCTTGGGACGGGGAGCTTTATCTTAGAAGAAAACAGCAGTGATAAGACTGTATTGACCGCATTCAAGGAGCATTTTCAAGAAAGGCCGCTGCTGGATGCCGTGGAATTCATCCAGGTGCCCCGTGATTTTCATGTAGTCTACCGCTCGGCCTCAAGCCAGGAGTATGCTTCTGAATCAAAGATTATCAGTGATTCCGGTTTCGGGTCTGTCATCATGAACGCCTATCGTGACTCCATTATAAGAAAACCTGAAGTGAGAACCTGGATTCACCGAATTCTTGCCGGGAACGCCCATACCATTAATGATTATGATCCCCGTGCCTCTGCCAATCAAGACGGCTCCCTGATGATCCATCCCGAGCCGATCCGGCTGCCGCAGACAGAAAGGCCTGTATTCGAAGAGCCCCTAATTATCCGGGCAACCGATTATACCGAAAAGAGTACCATCTGGCTGAAGGATACCCTGGAAAGAGAGGGAGTCCCGGTAAGTTTGAGATGGTGTACCTTTGACGAGGTGATTGCCAATACTCCTGTAAGCCGGGATGTTGATTGTTTCATCCACGGAGAAATCTTTGAAATGAATCAGGATCTGTCTTACTATATCTTTCTAACAAACGGCTTATCACCCTTATATCCAATCCTGGCCAAAGACAGGAAATGGATCAGCTTCCTTAATCAATACAGACATACCCCTTTTTCAGAATGGGCAGCCCTGAACCGGAAGCTTGAGAGAATGCTCCTGGAAGAATCCATCCTGATTCCTCTCTTTTATGAAAAGCGGCAGATTCCTTTCTCTTCAGAATTGATGAATATCCAAATCAAGCATTTTGGGTATGTAGATTTTTCAAAGCTATGGGTTCGCCCGGTCATTGAGGATGAGTGCTGGCAGAACTGAGACCGATACAAAAAAAAGGCCCGTTTCACTACGGGCCCGCTGCAATTCTTAGGACGCTGATCAGCATTAGGCGAAATATACGTCGTTATTTTTTTTGCAGCCCTTGCTGCACTCATTTTATCCCCATGCCTCATCAAACAGATCGCCTAAACCGTTATCATGAAAAGGAACGCAGGCGCGCAGGGGGAATAGAAAAACCTCAGGAACTCCCTGTGGTTCTGCGCCGGGAAAGTAGATTTCCGGCATAACTACTATGTTATAGATTTATTAAGCATCCCCGGAGTACAGGCTAAACCTGTATGCCTCCGGGAAGCATTTCATCCATGGCTTCATTAAGTTCCAGGGCATATGACCCTTTTTCCTCTTTATTCCAACGGAAGATTTCTCCCATATAATCTATCACCGCGCCCTTCCATTTATGCACCAGGGCTGAATCAAACAGGATATATCCAGTCCGGCGGTTAAAAAAGTCAACAGGCGTTACAGCCATTTCATAGTTTACCGCATAAATCAGTTTGGCAAATATCACTAACGGAAGTTTAGCTGCTGCTGCCTCTTCACTATGAACCTGAAGCAGCTGGAACACCCGTCCGATATTGGAGCCGTACATACGGGCTAAATGATACGCTTCATCCTTTGTCAATCCCAGCGCCTCCCCCTGTTTGATATGGGCGGCGGCAAAAGCATCAAGACCGGCCGCGCCCCCGACATCCCCGCCTGAAATGGGGAGATGCTTTGTCTGGCAGGGCGGGAATTGGCGCCCTTCATCAGCGGAAAGCTTTGCCGCCAGAAGGTCGACGATCACTTCAGCCATTTTGCGGTAGCCGGTGAGTTTTCCGCCTGCTATGGTAATCAAGCCGGTTTGGGATTCCCAGATTTCATCACGCCTTGAGATTTCGGACGGTGCTTTCCCCTCCTCATGAATCAGCGGTCTCACACCTGCCCAGCTTGACTCAATATCTTCCTTGCCAACCGACACCCCGGGGAACATATAATGGATAGCTTCGAGCAGATAATCCCTGTCTGTTTCCGTCATCACCGGATGGCCTGGATCCTGGTCATAAAACGTATCCGTCGTGCCGATATAAGCCTTCCCATCTCGAGGAATGGCGAAAATCATCCTTCCGTCAGGCGTATCAAAGTAAATGGCCTGCCGCAGCGGGAAGCGGGATTGGTCAATGACAATATGGACACCCTTTGAGAGCTTGAGGACCTTCCCGGATTTAGAACCATCGATCTCACGCAGCCTGTCAACCCAGGGACCGGCGGCATTCACAACCTTTTTGGCCCTGATTTCATATTCGCTGCCTGTCAAAATGTCGTGGATGACAGCACCGCATACAATTCCGTCCTTATAGATTAACTTCAAGGCCTTTGAATAATTTAACGCAGCGGCCCCCTTATCCACAGCGGCCTTCATCACTTCTATCGTCAGCCTGGCATCATCTGTCCGGTATTCCACATAATAGCCGCCCCCCTTCAATCCTTCCTGCTTTACGAGGGGCTCCCGCTCCAGGGTTTCGGCGGCTGAGAGCATCTTCCTTCTCTCGCTTTTTTTCACTCCTGCCAGGAAGTCATATACCCTGAGCCCGACAGCCGTGCTGAATTTGCCGAAGGTTCCGCCCTTATGAAGCGGCAGGAGCATCCACTCAGGAGTGGTAACATGTGGCCCATTCTCATAAACGATCGCTCTTTCCTTTCCTACCTCTGACACCATTTTCACTTCAAACTGCTTCAGGTAGCGCAGCCCGCCATGGACCAATTTCGTGGAGCGGCTCGAGGTGCCCGCAGCAAAGTCCTGCATATCCACAAGAGCTGTCTTCATTCCCCTTGTAGAAGCATCCAGGGCGATACCGGCACCGGTGATGCCCCCGCCAATCACAAGCACATCATACTCCCTGCTTTTAAGTTCCTCCATTACGGCATTTCTGTTCAAATTCGAAAATTCCATTCTGTTTCCTCCTTATAAATGAAAAGAGACCACATATAACATTACCCTTTAGAGGTTAATGTAAATGTGGTCTCTCCGTTTCTCCAGACAAATATTAACTTATACTTCTATTATACTCTTATTTATTGAATTTTACACTTATTTAAATGCACGGGCTGCCTGCACGGCTGTCTCCCACCTGCTGTACAGGGTCCTGCGTTCGTCCTTACCCATTGCCGGCGTGAACTCGCGGTCCACGCTCCAGTGACGGGCGATTTCCTCCTGGCTTTCCCAGTAGCCGACAGCAAGGCCGGCGAGATATGCTGCCCCAAGGGCCGTCGTTTCATTGATCGCCGGGCGTTCAACAGGCAGGCCAAGCAGATCGCTTTGGAATTGCATGAGGAAATTATTCTTCACCACTCCGCCGTCCACACGGAGCGCCTTCACGCCCATGTCTGCATCATTCTCCATGGCAGCAAGCACATCCTTTGTTTGATAAGCAAGCGATTCAAGCGTCGCCCTGATAAAATGCTCCTTTGTCGTACCTCTCGTAAGGCCAAAAACCGCTCCCCGGACGTCGCTGTCCCAGTACGGAGTACCAAGCCCCACAAAGGCAGGAACAACATACACTCCATCTGTTGAGTCCACTTTCTCGGCATAAGATTCGCTTTCTGCCGAATCCTTGAGTATTCTGAGGCCGTCTCTAAGCCACTGGATCGCTGATCCGGCAACGAAAATGCTCCCTTCAAGCGCATACTCCACTTTCCCATTCAAGCCCCAGGCAATCGTGGTCAACAGGCCATGTTCAGAGGTAACGGCCCGGTTGCCTGTATTCATGAGCATAAAACAGCCTGTACCATAGGTGTTTTTGGCCATCCCTTGCTCAAAGCACGCCTGCCCGAATAACGCAGCCTGCTGATCGCCGGCCGCGCCTGCAATCGGAATTTTCTTTCCGAAGAAATGCGCCTCGGTCGTATGTGCATACACCTGGGAAGATGGTTTCACTTCCGGCAGCATGATTTTAGGGACTCCCAGTATCTCGAGAATTTCCTCATCCCATTTCAGTTCATGGATATTGTACATCAATGTCCGCGAAGCATTGGAATAATCCGTAACATGCGCCTGTCCGCCTGAGAGCTTCCAGATCAGCCATGTATCCATCGTACCGAACAGAAGCTTCCCCGCTTCAGCCTTTTCCCTCGCCCCGTCAACATGATCGAGGATCCATTTCACTTTTGTACCGGAGAAATAAGCATCGATCAAAAGTCCCGTTTTTTGATGAAACAGCTCGCTCCGGCCGCTTTCCTTCAGCTCATTACAAATGCCGCTCGTCTGGCGCGACTGCCATACAATCGCATTGTAGACTGGCTTCCCTGTTTCCTTATCCCAGACAACCGTTGTCTCCCGCTGGTTGGTGATCCCAATCCCGGCAACCTGCCCAGGCTGTACTCCAGACTCCGATAGAACAGTGGCAATGACGGCGAGAATAGAGCCCCATATTTCATTTGCATTATGCTCCACCCAGCCCGGCTTCGGGAAAATCTGAGTGAATTCCCTTTGAGCCGTATGAACGATCTCCCCTTTTTTATTAAAAAGGATAGCCCTTGAACTGGTTGTTCCCTGATCCAATGACAGAATGAACTTTTCCATGGACATTCACCTCAATATAGAAAGTTAATAGATTATGTAAGTGAATTAATCATAGCATATGCAGCCCGGTAGTGCCCGGACTGCATACTGCTGTACATTAAATCTGGGTAAGCGTATTTGTTACTGTCATCACAGTGATGATGAAAGCATTGATGAAACCGGCCAGATAAGGATTTCCTGTTACTTTATAGATTTTGCGGGATATGATGGCAGCCACAATCAGGATCACAATGATCGGGAACAGCCAGATTCCAATGATATGGGACAGATCGTTATAGTAAACCTCTCCTGTAACAAAAAAAGTGATATACTGAAGCGCTGCAAGGATAATGATGCCCAGGGAATTGAACAGGGCCATGACCGCTGTATTGACCCATTCTTTATTGCCGATCCGCACGTAGTTGAAGCTGTTGATGGCGATGGAGTTGGCCACATAAAACAGCAGGAAGAAAGGCAGGTATTTCAAGGCGATCAACAGCTTATCAGGAGTGAATGCCTTTACAGTCAGCACCCAAAGCCTGAAGTCAGCCTTAAAGAAATAATCAGCAATAAATACAAGGCTGTATGACAGGGCCGCAACACTCAGGGCAAGGCCGATGGTTTTCACCAGGGTCCTGAAGCCGATAATCACGCCTGTCTCCTTCAGGTCAAAGCCATTCTTCCTTGAATAGAAGAAGTAGGAAACAAACATGAACAGCAGGGCAAACAAGCCCGTGACCACACACCATACACCGATATAAAACGGCGGGAATTGCGGGAAGAATGGCTTGATATTTTCCACTGACCAATTATACAGTGCGAGGTAGCTGAAATAGGAGACCATGGCCGATGCTGCCAGTCCTCCCCAGAACCATACCTTGCCAATGCCAGTTGGCGCCGCCTGGGGCTCTACCTCTCTCGCTGCCCGCAATGAAGAGAATGGAGATGTGAATAGCAGCACCTTCGTGATGCTTACAATAAACATAACAAACCCGATCAAGCCGATGAAATTGAACAGCACCTTGAACTGCCAGATTTGGCTGCCTGGCGCGATATCCTTGGGACTGCCAAGAGAATCATCAAAAAATTCAAGCGTGCTCGTCACCACATCCCTAGAAATATGATTCCAAGGGTGAATCTGTGCCGGATTGTAAATGACGCGGCTTGCTTCTTTTCCGTCAATGTCCTGCTTGTAAATCTTGTAGCTTTCGCGCTTCTCCCCTTCACTAGGGTCAATGCCGAAGTTCAGAAAGGACTGGGCTGGATCTGTTTTAATATAATCCCTTGGTACAGTGGCTGTTCCGTCCGCCTTCATGCTTCTGAAGAAGAATTCATCATACTGTGCGGCAACAACCCCTACATCTCTTGAGCCGTATACATTCTTATAGCTGGCATCCTTTGGCTTTAATGCCCAATACAGCGGTTCGCCCGGATTATCCGTGTACATCGCATCATTGGCAATAAGCAGCACAGAAGAAATAAGCGGTTTTTCTTTCTTATTATCTTCATTAATGGACCAGTTCGCCGCCCTGGCACCATTTGAATGGCCCGTGATGCCAATCTTATTTTTATCTACATATGGAAGATCCGCCAGAAGTTCGACCGCATCATACATCCCCGTACCGCGGTTCATCCACTCTTCCGGAGTGACGGCATCCGAATTTCCATGACCGTACATATCGATAGATACCACCACATAGCCCCGGCGTGATAATTCCACATAATTCAGATCCTGCATTTCGCGTGTATTATACCAGCCATGACTTACAACAACGGCTGGAGCCGGACTTTGGGCTGTAGCATTTTCAGGTACAAATAGCAGCGCACTCATCATATGGCCGGAAGGCGTCTCCCAGCGCATATCCTTTACTGTCACTTTCCCCCCTGATGTCTGGACAAAATAAGCACCGATGGCACTAACCAGGCACAGAATCAATGAAATGGCCAGCATCTTCAATGACTTTTTCTTAATCATCTTGTTTTACCCCCTTTGTGAACCTCGTTGTTCTTACCCCTCTGGCTATGTAGAAACTTATCCTCCTTGCTATATGAATATTTTAGTCTGACCAAGCTAATGACAGCAAAAAGACCCATACTTCCTAAGCACCTTTAAAAAGGTGCTTAGGAAGTATGGGTCTCCCCGTCTCCACCATCGTTAACTTGTTAGAATTATAGCAGTCCTCCATGAAAACGCTATCAATAAATATTAGAATCATATTCCAAAACTAGTAATCCAGGTATTTCCAGAGTTCCCGTTTGGAGGTCGTGATGGCATCGGCTCCCGCTGCAAGCGCGCTTCGGATTTCCTCCTCAGTGCGTATAAGTCCGCCGGCAAAAATAGGCGTCTGAAGCCGCTCCTTCACTTCCTTGATCATCCATGGCATCGCTCCAGGCAAAACCTCAATATAATCAGGTTTCGTCTTTTCAACCAATTTATAACTCTTCTCAAGCGCATGCGAATCGATCAAAAAAATCCGTTGTACCGCAATGACTCCTTTTTGCTTCGCCTTCTGAATCACACCCGACTTCGTGGAAATCAGCCCAAACGGCTTATATTCCTGACATATATATTCCGTGGCATAATCATCGCTCTTAATCCCATGGATCAAATCCATATGATAAAGAATCTTTTTCCCATGCTCCTTCGCCATCTTATCCACATTCTTCAGCTGGGCGATATGCAGATCAAGAAATACCCCAATCTCAAATGGGCTGCGGAGAAAATGCTCAAACTCCTTAAAATTCGAGGATGCCGGCAATATCCTTTGATTCATCCTATATCTCCGCCTTTAGTATTTTTACTAATGGTACCATATTTCATAAGAGAGCCAAATGGCGTTCTGTCCGATGGCATTGATAAATTCGAATTACTTTTACACTATTATTTTATCACTTGATATTTACATGCTTCTAGAAATAAAATACAATAATATAAAAATATGGAGGATCCTTCTTTGAAAAAAACCGCAATTGTCCTCGCTACCCTTGCCATAGAAGCCCTGCTTACCTGGCTTACCTCCGCTTTCTTTGAGATCAGCTTCAGTGAAATCAGCGTATTCATGGGGCTCACATTGACCGTTATCATTTATATATTTTCAAGCAACGGTGGGATTTTTTCCGAATACCTCAAGACAATGGTCCGCAGTGACAGCGATGTCATTTGGGTTGAAGGAAAAGAAGAAGATACCACCTTCCATCCCAGCTGGATATTCCTCGGTTCAGCCGCTTACACTGCCCTATCCTTGATCTGGACCGTGTCCTTATATTGGTCATACTTCACTTAAGTGCACAATCTATCTTTCATCAGCGGTGGTTTGCTTAACCCCGCTGATAGAATTGTCCTTCATTCCTTGAATGAAGGACTTTTTGATTCGGATTAGACATCGAAATGCCCTCCATACTCCTGAATCATTTAAACTCTTCATTTGCCCAAGCAATCCCCTGGCAAACTTATTTCGGGCTTTCCAAGCCCATATTGGCAAATAGAAAGCTGCTTCTGCGCAAACCTTTTTCCGCCCAGGGATATAGCCATTGTCCCGTAGTGAACCCAAACCCTTATATAAAACCTTTAAAATCGGTCTGGTATGCTATAACCGGAAACTGCAGCGGCACAGTGACAGCTGGGGACAATTCAGCGTCAATGGCGGGCTCAGTCTCCATTTTCGTACAGCAATAATGCAGGAAAGAAAAGGGTGCCTGCCCGGCCCCTGTTCTTTTTTGTTTTCGTTAAAAGAAATGGCTGTCCGCCTGGACGAAGAACCTGGAATGTTCATAATTGTAGGTGATCCTGGAAAAGTTGAAGGGCTGTCCATTGGTCAGGTGGAAGACGCTTTCCACCAGGAGCTTCGGGTCTCCCTCTTGAAGACTTAAGTGTTCTGCCTCTTCACCGCTGAGCTTACCGGCCTGAAGGTATACATCAGAGAAGCCCACCTTTAACCCCAGTCCCCCGGTTACATAACGAAAGATTGATTCAGTCACAATTTCTTTGTTCAGATAAGTGACAATGGATTTTTTGTAAAACGATTCTTCCAGGCATAGAGTCTCACCGTTGATATACTGAATCCGCCTCACATAATAAATATCCTCATCCAGCCCCATATTCAAATTCTGGGCTGCTGTTTCGGAAGGTTTTTGAACCTCTAATTCAAGAACCTTTGAAGTCACATTGAATTCTTCAAGATCCTTTTTGAACCCCTGATTTGAAAGGAGGCTGACATAGCCTTTCCTCTTATGCCTCCTCACAAAAATGCCGCTTCCTCTCACTTGGAATACGACCCCTCTTTTCTCCAGCAGCTCCAGCGATTTAGTGATGGTGCTCTTGCTGACTTCGAACCTGGCCATCAAGGACTCCAATACAGGCAGCTTGTCTCCCTGCTGGAGGGAATGCTCCTCTATAAAAGCTTCTATTTCTGCAGCAATCTGCTGGTATTTCAACATAAGTATCCCTCTTTTAATCATATGTGCAATAAAAGTAGTATATCATAGTCAACCTCTTTATTTAATCTTACACAAACAACCAAATTGTATATGACTTGAAATATTATACCGGTACAATTATGATAAATATATCATATCATTCACGCTTTAAGTATTGGGAGGGAAGAAGGATGACAAACATGCCAAAGGAATTCCTATGGGGCGGCGCCCTCGCCGCTCATCAGTTTGAAGGCGGATGGAAGGAAGGCGGCAAAGGGCCGAGTGTTGTGGATGTAATGACAGCCGGCGCTCACGGGGTTCCAAGAAAAATCACCACTAACATTCAGGAAGATGAGTTTTATCCTAACCATGAAGCAATCGATTTTTACCATAGATATAAAGAAGATATCGCCATGTTTGCTGAGCTCGGCTTAAAATGCCTGCGGACATCGATTGCCTGGAGCAGAATTTTTCCAAAGGGGGATGAAGCCGAGCCGAATGAAGATGGATTATTATTCTATGACCGGGTGTTTGATGAGTTACTGAAGTATGGGATCGAACCTGTGATTACCCTGTCCCACTTTGAAATGCCCCTGCATCTGGCACGCGAATACGGCGGATTCAGAAACAGAAAGACGGTCGATTTCTTTGCCCGTTTTGCCGAAGCCTGCTTCACCCGTTATAAAGATAAAGTGAAGTATTGGATGACTTTTAATGAAATCAATAACCAAATGGACGTATCCAACCCGCTGTTCCTCTGGACAAATTCGGGCGTAACCGTGAATGCCGGTGAAGATGCCAAAGAAGTTATGTACCAGGCGGCACATCATGAATTGGTTGCGAGTGCCCTCGCTGTTGCCAGGGGAAAAGAAATAAACCCTGATTTCCAGATTGGGGCAATGGTTTCCCATGTACCGATTTATCCCTTCTCCTGCAATCCTGAGGATATCATGCTGGCTGAAGAAGAAATGAGACAGCGCTTTTTCTTCCCGGATGTCCAGGTACGCGGCTATTATCCAAGCTATGCCCTGAAGGAGTTCGAACGAAAAGGCTATAAAATAGCGATGGCTGAGGGTGATGATGAAATCCTGAAAAAAGGATCAGTCGACTATCTGGGATTCAGCTATTATATGTCCACAACCGTCAAAAGCGGCTCCGCACAAGATAATGCAGGTTCCATCCTGAATGGCGGCCTTTCAAATAGCGTTGAAAACCCATATCTCAAAGCGAGCGATTGGGGCTGGACGATCGATCCTACCGGTTTAAGATTTACCCTGAACCGGCTATATGACCGGTATCAGCTGCCGCTCTTCATCGTCGAAAATGGATTCGGCGCCATTGATAGACTGGAAGAAGACGGCTCCATTCATGACCCGGAGAGGATTCAGTACTTAAAATCCCATATTGAAGCACTGGAGAAAGCAGTCACTTACGACGGCGTCGACCTAATTGGCTATACGCCATGGGGAATCATCGATATCGTCTCCTTTACAACCGGTGAAATGAAAAAACGTTATGGAATGATTTACGTTGACCGTGATAATGAGGGAAATGGCTCAATGAATCGGTATAAGAAGGATTCATTTAAATGGTATCAGCATGTTATTGAAACAAATGGCACGGAATTATAATCTCAAAAACAAAGGACTGCAGTCATGCCGTCCTTTTTGCTGCTAAACGATTATGGATGGATAGACACGAACCCAGACGTTCTTACATACTTTATTCTGGGGTGATAATATGGCAAGAGCAGCTTACCGAAGCTCGGACGTTGCCTTGATGGCAAGAATGATGCGGGCAGAAGCCGAAGGTGAAGGCAGACAGGGAATGCTATATGTAGGAACGGTCATCGTGAACCGCCTTAGAGCGAATTGTATTGATTTCAGAGGGTTAAGAACTATTCCTCAGGTCATTTTTCAGGTGCAGGGAGGAAATTATTCCTTTGAAGCTGTGCAGAAAGGGAATGTGTTTTACCAAAGGGCACGATCTATTGAAAAAAGACTGGCAAGACAAAACCTGGAATACTGGAGGGAACAGCCGGCAAAATATGCCCTATGGTATTTCAATCCATATGCCCCCTGCCCTCCCACCTGGTATGATCAGCCCTTTGCCGGTCAATACAAAAATCATTGTTATTACGAGCCACAGCCAGGAACATGCGAAAGTGTTTACAGCTAAGCTTACTCGCGGGAGTAAGCTTTTTTATTAGTTTTTGAAGGATAACCCACTGCCAGGGAGGGTGAAAATATTTGAAAAAACCGGATTAATGGATACTTTTCTGATTGATTGTTCCAGCTCTTTTTTCGTTTTTTGGTTTGTTACAAAGTCATCGTCAGAGCCAAAGCCTGTTGGTTTTTAGCCAAATAATTTTAACTATGCAGAAGCCAGCATTGTCCCGCTTCTACTTCCATTTGAGTAAGGACAAGCTGTGCTGTCCCCTCATCATTCCGGTTATTTACTCTTCAACTTTTCTTAATATCACTACTTGTGTTGGCCCCAGGTTAAAGGCTCTCTTTACACTTAACTCGTATTCCAATCCATCAATCAGCAGGGTGGAAATTTTATTGCTATATACTTTAGCAACAATGGAGATTGTTTCTACGTGCTTTCCTTCCTTTTCAAGATGCGAAACAACCGCACGATGAAACTTTTCTGGCTCCTTATACCACTCATCCAATTCAAATTGAATGATGTCTCCTCTTTTAATAAATGATTTTATGTATTGTTGATTCATTATGGGACACCTCTTCGGTTATATTCAGATTTGTAAAAGGTTTTAAGGTTTTAACTATACCGGCTGCTTTGAGTTAAAAAGGCTGACTTCCGCTGCAGGCACTCGCTTTTTAGCGGGACGGCGGTGAGCCCATACATGCTTGTTAAGATTTTTTTGAGAGCCAAATTAATTTCAGGTACATAGAATTGCTTTAATTTGAGGCAGGCTGGATTTCCTTTACATATTGAGCAGGAATTCCAGTTTCTATATAACTTCTGATAAGTTTCCATGTGTTCATATAATCCTGTTTAAAAGTTTGAAAGAACAAGCTCCCCGTTCCTATTGCCTTTCCGTCAATAACCAGGGTTACACAAAAAATGACCAGCCTTTCCCGTTCTCTTAGAGTCACCGTCGATATTTCAGCTATCTGCCAATGGCCATTATGATCAAGAACATATTTGAAGCCCTGCTCCCACCCACTTAGTGATTCTCCATAGCCAAAGTCAACGATTTCTCCATTTCTGATTTCCCTTGCCTGGTAATCTTCCGCTATAATACCTGCCAGATCAGCCAGATTGGATGATCTCCAGCTTGCCAGGTAAGTATCCAGGAAATTTCTGAATGATTTGTCCATTATCTTTCCTCCTGAAATTTGAAGACCAAACTTTTTCTGATTTACTCCCCCAAAACATCGGTAAAACCCTCCTTCAATCGGAGGGCATTCAAATCAGCGTTTCTTGATTTGTATCAATTCAGACATCGTTTTACCCTTGAACGTCCGTTTTAGTTCCCCAACATTATTTGCGTAATAGACGATTTGTGGCGGCATTCCCGTGGAATAGTCGTATGGATAATCGGTTACTTCTATTACATTCTTAAAGGTGCCAGCCGGAGTCTTGATTGTTTTCCCGATGAACGTAATCTTAGAATACCCAGGCTCTTCGTCCATTGGATTCAATATCCATGTATTCCCTAAATATAAAGGATATCCAAGTCCTGTGGAATCTTTTATGTTGTTATACCGGTCTTGAATTTGAAACAACAATCCTTCGGCTGTCTCGTGTTCATATTCATAATAAGCAGATGACTTACTGGTAATTTTCCACTGATTTAAAGTGGCTGGCTGGCTTCCCTGCTGCTTATAATCAACATCCGGCAGGCCTTTTACCGTTTTAACAAAAGCTACAGTTGAAGTTGTTCCATTTGGATTTTTAAAGACAAATGTTTTTGTTTTGTCCTTAAGAAAACTAATCTTTGAAGAAAGTTTCAGGTACGCAGTACGGACATAAACCCGCTTCCCGCTTTTCCCTTGTACTTCTGACCACCCATATTTGTTTTTTGAGTATACTGTCACGATGCTGCCTTTACTCATGGTGCCAACTTTCTTTGACTTTGACCAGGCACTTTCAAAGAGCGTCACATTGGCAGTCAGCGTTCCCGAATATAGTGCTGCTCCCTTTGCTGGACTAAAAGAGAAGACCGTGAAGAATAAGACAAAGGATAATAAGCATACAGATAATTTTTTCAATCCATTCCCCCCTGGTTACTTAGTTAAACTCAGTATAACAGTAAATTCCAATTCTGTATTATAAAAACCATTTTCGGCACTAGGGCTAACTGTGAATTTCGCATTGTATAGAAAAAGCCGCCCATAATGGCAGCTGGTATCTGGTGCATTTATTTATATCCGTCATTCCACTCTTCTCTTAAAAGTCCCATGATGATGGTATCATAGTACGTCCCATCGATATACGCATTTTTCCTCAATCTTCCTTCAATCTTAAAGCCGCATTTTTCGTATGAACGGACCGCTCTCGTGTTTCCGCTCCATGTATCGAGCTGAATACGCTTTAAGTTGAGAGTCAGGAATATAAAGCGGATAAGGGTGTGCATGGCATCTGTTCCATAGCCTCTACCCCAGTAATTTTTTTCTCCAATCCCAATGCCGACCGTACAGCTTCTTGAAATCATGTCCACCGCTCTATACCCGATTCCTCCGATATGTTTCGGGCTTTCTTCTATCGTATAAATTGAGAACTCCCCGGCTTCACGTTTATCTAATTTCAGAACGGATTTTTCAAAAACTTTGTTTTTGAAATTTTTTTCGATCAACATTCGGATAAATGGGATATAGATTTTTATTCTACCATTAACCCATTTGGTGCCTTAATACAATACAGCCGACATGAGAATAAAGGTACTTAACAGAAAGAACATAAAAGTCAGTACAATATTATAGAGAGATATAGCAAGTTTCAACCTTGGCACCTGGAGATTTAATGTTTTACGCTCCAAATAAGGCGTCAAGACCAACTCATGTTTCTATCTATATGGGAAGCGGAAAGATGATTCAATCCGCATCATCATATGGTGTATCCGTTGCAGGTACTAGTAACACTTACTGGAAGCCGCGTTTTATCGGAGCTAAAAGAATATAACCTGAACCTTATATAAAACAAGTCGAGTATAAAAATAAACAAAAGACGCTAACCTATGGCCAGCGTCTTTTTACATTTTCAATAAAGGAAGCTTTACACTTCTATACAAAAATCGGAATATTTTTGTTGGCTACTATATCTCTCCTTATCACATACATTTTTAAATGCCTCCTTTTTTAGAACTAAAATTGATTTATCGAATAAGCACCGGGTCCAATTAATGCAATCCCGATAGAAACTACAATTAAGAACAGATTGTATTCAAATCCTCCGGAGGTTACAGAGAAACCTTTTGGTCCATGTACTTTTACAATAGACCCTATCATAACAACAATAATTAAAGTTGCAGCTAATGGTAAAAATAACCCTATGACAAATAAAATTCCTGATAATAACTCCGCAACACCACTAAAAGCAGCAATAATTTTACCTGGTTTTATACCGATGGACTCAAACCACCCACCTGTTCCCGCGATACCATGACCTCCGAACCAACCAAACAATTTTTGAGAGCCATAATAAATAAATACAAAACCCACCATCAATCGGATAAGAAGTAAACCTAAATCTTCCACTTAAACAACTCCATTCAAAATACGTAAGGTTGACACATGTTAATTATTAAACTTATCCGGAAACTGCTTCACTATTCCCATAGAAATAGTATCTGCCATTAAGATTATATGTGCGAACCTTCGGCAATTGAGATAATTCTTTCGTTCCAATCTTTTGATAAGCTAGGAAATAAATCATTTGATACTAATTTGGGAGGCATATACAGCAATTTCATTTTTCAAATGGGGGATGGCAATCCAAAGGAAAGATCTATTGGATCAGCATTTCCTATACCATTCTTTATTTAGCTGATTCACCGAGGAATTATTTCGCCTTTAGCCGCCACTACGACTCCCACCATGACAATATGCTCTTTAAGCAAACCGGGTAGTTGGTTTCCAGCTTTCTCCCCGTATACTGGGCTATATAGCATGTCCTCCTGATTTGTTAGAAGCCTAGCCAGTACCTGTTTTTGATACGCTGCTCCTCCGGTTGTTCCACTTGTTATTTAATTACTTGTCCACAAAACATGATCATTCCAAAGTTTCCTAAAATTATTTTTAAGTAACTTTCCATTAACCTACTCCTTCCAATTAAAGTCCTTTTTATTATTGATACATGGGATTATTTTATTCCTAAACATTGGTTCTACTAACCATAGGATTAAAGTATTCACTAAAAACTTTAAGTCCAACTAAAACTGCTCATAGTACACAAGAAAACCGCTGTCAAAGCAGCCGTTATTCTTTAACTCATGCATCCGTGTGGGCTATCTATAATGGGTTTCAAAGCCAACCATATTAAAAATGAGAAATAGGACAACCACTATAAAACCGAGAAATAACTTCTCCTAAAAAACCGAAATAGCTATTTAATGCTTTCTATATTTTTTTAAAAACTAGCTGCCTGTACACTCGAGTGATATCAAGCTCGGCTATTTGGGGATACATCGAAATAAATACTTATAATCTTTGGTATAGTCCTGGGAGCGGGCAAGTATTCACCTGATCAGTATAAATTTCTTCCCTAATTTTTTCTTCCTTAATTAAACATTATAGAGCTGTACAATTTTCCCTTTTGTTTAGCTAAAACAAAAAACGGGCTGCTCAAAGCAGCCCGTAACTAATCTTACTCAAATAGAAATTAATATAAAGATAAATCTTAAAAATCATCCTTATTAACTGTTGATAATAAAATAAGGTTAAAAAGTATATTTGTCTCACTCATTTTTTTCTTGTTATGATATTTCTATTGCATGCGTCGATAATAACTCAGCAATCCAAAGCATATTTTTGCCAACAGTCTGTATACCATATCGTTGCGAAAATGGCAAAATATAGGTTTAACTCACATGATAATAAAAAAACCAACCTACAATATATATGGTGGAGACGGTGGGAGTCGAACCCCCTTCTGTACAAAGTGCTGTAAAAGCAGTGTTTATAAGATTTTATAGCAACTAGTAAAATTGATTGGCTACGTTTTTGACTACGTTTAATAAAAAACACGTTATGGGGGCAAGTTATAATTTTTCGGTCGTCGGATTATTTATATGGAATAGTTTTTGTTTAACACTATGAATATCATTTTTAGAATTCTCACTTGTACTTGTTACGCTTGGGGGTGATTAAAATGAAACTCCAAAAGGCATTTCGTCAAAAAAAATTACTATATAGCTTTTTTCATCAGATTAAACTTAATAAGCAGGACGAAGGATAAGTCCATATTTCTTCCTGTCATTGGGTATTTTATCTTTCTCTTCTGGTTTCGACAAAAGGATAGTTATTGTCCTTCTTTTCATTTGATATCGTTTCCCAATTGGCAGGAGTGAGGGTGTTGGAGGATGCTTTGTTAACCAATTCGGTGAATTGGTTCATTTTCTCAGTTAATTCAATTTTAAAAAGCGTGTGTGAAATCAAGTATTGGTTGGGGAGTTCTATATTGGAGTTCTATATTGTAGTGGCAAATCAGAAGTCATCTTCCAGGCAATGGATACATCCTTCACCCTTCTCGAAGACAGGTTATTCAATCACGAAGTAGTTCCAGCTACTCCGGAAGCTCCAACCCTAAAGGTTCGAGTGATTAACCCTGACGCATGATATGCCAACCAAGTTGTACAGGCTGAAAGATCCCTGACAGCTGCGGTTGTTCAAGAAGGCAATGTGAAGATGATGTATTTCCTTAGAAAGGATGTCAATCTGACTGATGCAATGGAAGCGCCTCGTGAACAGGCTGCCTACATCTGCTATGCACGTGAACAAACAGCTGTAGGGATTTGTTTCCATGTATCCTATTTCATTTTATTATTTCTTGCCTTTTTTTGACTTCGATTTAGCTTGTTGCTTTGCTAAATTTGCTTTCTTTTTTGCTTCTTCGGCTTTTTTCTTAGCTTCTGCTTTCTTCTGGTCAATTAATTTCAGAGCTTGAACCGTTTGTCCCACATTTCCTTTGTTTTGGACGAATACAGGCAATACTTCATCAAAGGATTTTTTTGTAGCCTTTGTAATCGACTGAACTGACAAAATTTGTTTGTAAGAAAGACCTGCATCTACCGCTTTTTGAATGGATTCTTTGCTTGCTACTTTCTTTTTAACAAGGTCTGCCATTGTTTTTTCTTTTTGAGCTTTTGGCAGCTTTGCTACTGGTACATCTGCTACTGGTGCAGTTGGCGTAGCAGGTGCTGTTACTACTGGTGCAGTTGGAGTTGTTTCCTCTGCTGGTGTTGTAACCTCATCAGCGAATACGGCTGATGTTGGTACGATTAGGCTTACTGCCATTAATGAACTGATTACTGTTTTTTTCATAATACGTCCTCTTCCTTTCTAATGTTGTCTTACATCATTTTTATCGACCATTCATTTTATTTCTTCATACATAAATGGGAGTATTTCTTCCTTATCCATCCAAAAGGAAAGGTTACACATATCCGTGTATTTTAGGATTACACTGTTTTGACTTTATTGTCCAGTACACAACTTTTTTGTGCTTCCGCAGTTTTAAATTATCCAAAGTAATCTCTATTCAATTGTAACCGATTTAAACAAGTTTCTTGGCTTATAAACAGATTTCCATTAAAGTAAAAAAATAAAGCATAAGCCTTCCACTTTGGAAATCTTATGCTTTAAGTCACAAAAACAAAAAAACCACCCTACAATATGTATGGTGGAGACGGTGGGAGTCGAACCCACGTCCAGAAATATCGACACTTAAGCGTCTACGAGTGTAGCCGATATATTCGCAATTCGCTGTGCCATATGCCTATCGACGGGCGTCCGGACAGCTAGTCTGGTTGTTCTCTTCCTTCTTCCTCAGACGGTGGAATCCGGCGTAGCCTGCTAAAAGTGAGTCCGCTACCCTACCACACAGGCAATGGAGGGGCGAACCGCATTAGACTGTTATTAAGCAGCTAGTGCGAAAGAGTTTTGTTGTTTGCCAGTTATAGGCTTTGACGTTTTAACGAGGCCGATCCCCTCGACTCGCAGCCTAAGCTCAAACTATCCCTGTCGAATCCGTAGCGTCCCCGAAATAATAAGAAACGTACGAGAGAATAATCAGCTTACTGCTTATTCAATTGTAGTACTGCTATGAATACATTATAGCATAATTCAGCCGAAGATGCCACATGGGAGTTCTGTCCAGAGGCTCCCGGGGCTACTCTTTCTGGCGATCGCGGAAAGCCCGCTCGATTTCACGCTTGGCCTCTTTTTTCTTAAGAGTCTCGCGCTTGTCATAATTCTTTTTACCACGTCCGAGCCCGATCAAAACCTTAGCATATCCATTTTTCAAGTATACCTTAAGCGGCACGAGGGTATAGCCCTGCTCTTTCGTATCGCCGATCAGCTTGTTGATCTCACGTTTATGGAGAAGCAGCTTCCGTGGCCTCTCCGGATCATGGTTATACCGGTTTCCCTGCTCGTAGGGGCTGATGTGCATGCTGTACAGATACATTTCACCATTCTGGATACGGGCATAAGAATCCTTCAGGTTGACCCTGCCGGCACGGATGGCTTTGATTTCAGTACCCTGCAGCACGATTCCTGATTCATATGTTTCTTCTATAAAATAATCATGATGCGCTTTTTTGTTGTTTGTAATCAGCTTTCCTGAGCCCTTTGGCATGAGTTCTTCTCTCCCTTAAAAACCTTTCTCTGTCTATCCGATAATTGTATCAAATTTCACGGTCTCCTTCAATGGAGGAAGATGGACCAGGCGATAGCTGCACCTGGTCCATCCTTTTTATTTCTTTTTCTTTTTCCTTTTTGCGGCCGGCGCGTTTTCAAAGAATTTCTTCTTCTTCCGGCGCGGCTTCTTGTCGGCTCCGGCTGCGGAACCAGTGCTTCCGTCCCCGCTTCCGTTTCTTCTGCCGCGGCCTTTTTCCCCGCCTGGGCCGCCTTTATCATCACGGCGGCGTCCGCCTGTCTTGAATACTTTTCTCTCGCCCGTTTCGCTTTGGCGGTTATTCTTCATGCCGACAATTTCAAAGTCGATGGCTCTTTCATCCTTATTGACGTTCGAAACCCGGATGGTGATTTCATCGCCAATGCGGAATACCTTGGCTGTACGCTCGCCGATCATAGCCAGCTGGCGTTCGTCAAAGCGGTAATAATCATCCGTCATCGCACTGACATGTACAAGCCCCTCAATGGTATTGGAAAGCTCGATGAACATGCCAAAGCTGGTTACAGAGCTGATGATGCCGTCAAATTCTTCCCCGATTTTATCGAGCATGTATTCAGCCTTCTTCAGGTCGTCTGTTTCACGCTCTGCATCCACAGCACGGCGTTCCCGTTCAGATGTGTGCTTGGCGATATCAGGAAGCAGTGCGCCCCATTTCGCGCGGGTTTCCGGATCCACTTTTCCTTCAATCAGATATGTCCTGATCAGACGGTGGACGATCAAATCTGGATAACGGCGAATCGGTGATGTGAAGTGAGTATAAAACTCAGTGGACAGCCCGAAATGCCCCAGGCTTTCTGGGTCATACTTCGCCTGCTGCATGGAACGCAGCATCACTGTTGAGATAACCATTTCCTCCGGCTTTCCTTCTACTGCCTCAACAATTTCCTGGAGGGCGCGCGGATGAATGGAATTGGCGCTTCCTTTTACGATGTAGCCGAAATTCGTTATGAATTCAAAGAACCTGCGAAGCTTATCTTCTTTCGGGTCTTCGTGGATCCTGTAAATGAACGGGACGTCCATCCAGTGAAAATGCTCGGCAACTGTTTCATTGGCCGCAAGCATGAATTCCTCAATCAGCTTTTCCGCCACCGAGCGCTCGCGGAGGACAACTTCTGTCGGCTGTCCTTCTTCATCCACCAGCACCTTCGCTTCTTTGAAGTCAAAGTCGATGGCACCGCGCTTCATGCGTTTTTCCCTCAGAATCTGCGCAAGCGTCTCCATGTCCTCGAACATCGGGACAAGAGGCTCATACCGGGTGCGAAGCTCTTCATCCTTGTCTACAAGAATCCGGTTCACATCATGGTAGGTCATTCGCTCTGTTGTCTTGATGACGCTCTGGAAGATCTCGTGGCTGACTACCTGGCCTTCCGCATCTATTTCCATTTCACATGAAAGGGTAAAACGGTTCACCTTGGGATTCAGCGAGCAGATTCCATTTGACAGCCTGTGCGGAATCATCGGAATAACCCGGTCCACGAGATATACGCTTGTACCTCTGTCTGCTGCCTCTACATCAATCGGGGAGCCTTCCTGCACATAATGGCTTACATCTGCGATATGGACGCCGAGCTTATAATTGCCGTTCTCAAGCCTTGTGACTGTTACAGCATCATCCAGGTCCTTCGCGTCTGCTCCGTCAATGGTGACGATCATCTGATCTCTCAGGTCGCGGCGGTCCTTAATTTCACTTTCATCTATCGTATCAGGAACATTGTTGGCCTGATCAATGACTTCCTCCGGAAACGGCACGATAATGCCATGCTTATGGATAACAGAAAGAATATCGACTCCCGGATCATTTTTATGCCCGAGGATCTCAATCACTTCACCCTCAGCGCTCAAGCCGCCGGTCGGATAGGCAATCAGCTTTACGACAACCTTATGCCCTTCCACTGCCCCCATGGAGGAACCTTTCGGGATAAAGATGTCGTTTGCGATTTTTTTATCATCCGCGATCACAAAACCAAAATTCTTGCTCTCAGTATATGTACCCACAATATGGAGGATGCCGCGCTCGATAATTTTCTCGATGGTTCCTTCGCGCCGTGCACCAGATTTCTCTTCGGATACACGTGCAAGGACTATATCGCCATGCATGGCGTTCTTCGTTTCGCTTGGAGGGATAAATATATCATCCATACCAGGCTCATCAGGTATGACAAATGCGAACCCCTTGGCATGGCCGGTCAGTTTTCCCCGTATCAGGTTCATCTTTTCCGGCAGCCCGTATCTGTTATTCCGTGTTCGTACAACAAGTCCTCTTTCTTCCATGTGAACCAGTGCCTTGACAAATTCCTTGAATTCAGAGGAATCGTGAATGCCGAATGCCTCTTCCAACTCCTGGACTGTCAATGGTTTATAGCTGCTTTCCTTCATGTATTCAAGCAGGCGGTCTACATGCTGCTGGATATTATCTTCCACCAAAATTCCCTCCTTAAGCCGGTAACATTAATCTTTCCAATCCAAACTCTCTAAAAATGCGTAAACATCCTCATGGAGCTGTTCCTTTTCTTTATCCAGCGTAATGACGTGCCCAGAATTCTCGTACCATTTGATGTGCTTATCCACAGACTCCGCCTCATTATAGATGATATTAGCACTGTCCGTATTGATCATGTGGTCGTTGCGTCCCTGAACCACAAACAGCGGGGCATAGATGAGGTCGATCTGTTTCCGGACATCGGCGATCAGCTCCTGAAGGGCTGCCAGCGTATTCATCGGGGTCTGGCTGAATTCCCTCATTTCCTTCTCAATCTCTGCCTCTGATTTTCCTTCTCTCTGCTTAAATTCCCGCGCATATTCCAGCACCCCGTGATACATCACTTCCTCGCTTTTGATGTACATGGGTGCACACATTGGTACGATACCCTTTATAGGAACAGTGTAACCTAATTTCAAGGAAAATACGCCGCCAAGCGATAAACCGACTGCTGCTATTTCTTCATATCCCTTTCCCTTCAAATAATTATAGGCTTCCATGACATCCTGCCACCAGTCTTCTGGACCTGTGTGGACAAGTTCCTCCGGCGGGACTCCGTGTCCTTTATAATGAGGGGCATGGCATGTATAGCCGCGCTTTTCAAGATACCTTCCAAGCATGCGCACATCACTTGAATTGCCGGTGAAGCCATGCAGCATGAGCACGGCACGCTTTCCCCCCCCTTCAAAAGTGAATGGCTGCGGAAGCTTAATTTTCATGATAAAAGACTCCTTTTTTGCTTTCTATATTGATAATGTTCCACATTGTGGCGTTCATCATAAGAAATTTTTTAATGATCTTTTTTTTATTATAAGGGATTCTGCCTGCCCGGGCTGTAATTCAGGCTTGCAATCTTTCCATTATAAGCAAAAAACCCGGCTTTAGCCGGGTTTTGGAATAGATTAAAGCTTTACATATGAGACCAGGACTGCAAGGACAAAAAACAGAACAGCCAGCACAATCGTAACGCGCTGAAGGATCAGATCCATCCCTCTTGCCTTCTGCTTGCCGAAAAGCTGTTCAGCACCGCCGGAAATGGCTCCTGACAGGCCTGCGCTCTTACCGGATTGCAGCAATACGACTATAATAAGTGCAATACAATCAATGACTAATAGAGTAACTAATAATGTGTGCACAAATTCCCCTCCTGAATACAACTGCAGTATTTTAAATGTACCATAAAATTTCCGGTACTACAACGCTTTCCTCACCTATAGGCTCTCCGCCCTTTCCACTATTTTTATGGAAATATGTTTTAGAACGGCAATTGGGGATAATTTTTATATAACAGCCTTAAAACCGGGAATCCGGACTATGAATAGGGAGGCACCGCCATGTACCTGCAGGGCATACGAATCCTCGACCTGATCAATATAGCATTCAGTTTATTTACCGCCATCATTCTTTTCACTATTCAGTCGATATGGCTTGACGGCATCATGCTGATAGCGGCTGCGATCCTGCTCTGGCAGACGAAGTACAGCCACCGAAAGCCTTTATTGTTTGCAGCGGCCTTTATCAGCACCTGGTACTTCGCCAGCCTGCTCACCCGGCCCCTCCTGGTTGATACGATCCATATCAGCCAGTTTGACATGCACCCGTTATGGATCCCGGTTATCGCAGCCGGGGCAGGTCTTGCGGCATCCCAGTTCCGGATTGGGACAAGCACTCTGACTCTGCTCTGGCTAGCCCTTTATCTATTGGCCGCAGTCGAGACGCTCGTCCATAATAAGGAATATCTGCTTGCACGCTACTGGACTCCTTCCATGCTGGCTGACACGATCAATCAATATATCCCTGTACTGATCGCCGCCCTGTGCATCGGAATCTTTCTGGAAAAATTCCAGAAGGCGCTGATCATTGACTATATGAGTAATAAATAGAGGGGCACACCATGCCCCTGATTATTATCCGAGCTCCTGGGTCACCATAGTCAGGCTGTCAGCCGAGAATGCTACTTCCTCAAAAGCCTTCCCAAGCTCCGTTACGATGTCAACAAATGCCGACACTTCCGTTTCCATCCTGTCATTTTGATGCTTGGTTTCCTTCATTGCCGCCATGATCTGCTCAAACTGTTCTCCCGTTTCCTTCATATTTTCATCTCCGATTGTGACGGCGTTATTGATTTGCTGAAGCGAGCCTGTCAGCTTTTGGACCTGGGTGTTCGTATTCAAAATCAGGGAAGAAACATTGGAAACGGATTTTTTCGTTTCATCAGAAAGCTTCCGGACTTCTTCTGCTACAACCGCAAAGCCCTTGCCTGACTCACCGGCCCTTGCTGCTTCTATGGCCGCATTCAGCGAGAGCAGATTCGTCTGGTCGGCGATGCCGGTTACGATATTCACAATCTCCTGCATATGCTTGGAGATATCAAGAAGAATCTCCACATCATCCAGGGTTGTCCGGACTGTTTCTTTAATGGAAGACATATTTACTTTTTGTTTATGAAGCTGCTCCCTGCCTTGCTTCGCCCGCTCCTCAGAAAGCGAAGCCATGGCCGTTCCCTCACTGGCAAGACCGGCGATTTCCCCCGACCTCGCATTCAGCTGGTGGAAGGAAGCATTGGTTTCTTCAGAGATGGCTGCGAGATTCTGCGAGGAACTGGCAACCTGATCACGGATAATCACCTTTTGCTGTTCTATTTCATTGGTGGTCCTTTGAGTCTCACTATCATATGCCTCAAGCACCAATTGCTGTTCCAAGTTCAATATTTTCGATACAGCCCGGATCGTTTCAAAGTAATCTTTTTTGGAAACCGTGTTTTCCTCCACAATGGCTGCAAGGGAGAGGAATAAATCCTGGAAGGCACACATATACCATTTCGTCTGCAGCCCGATCCTGACATGGATGTGGGCGATTTTTGTCCTTTTTTCAAAATACGCATCATCCACCACACCGTCAAACATTTCTCCGATATGCCGTTTGAGTGTCCCCTTCAATCGTTCGATGGACGAGTTATCATTAATGATGGAAAGCAGGGACGGCTGATGTTCAAGATTTTCATAAAAGCGGTCCACAATCCAATCAATCTTTTCTGTTACAAATGGCTGCAGAACTTTGACCCTAAGTAAATCATCCCGTGTCAGCCCGATCATCTCAATCTGCCTTTTAACATCAGAGGACTGGGGAGCAAGGACCACCCCGCCTGCAGCTTCCTCTATTAGCATGGTTTTCTCCGACTTCACTTGTTTGGTTTTCTTGAAAAACATTTTGCACCTCTTGCGGTTTTTACCTTATTTATCGGAGGCATTTTGAAAAGATTTAGCGCGGCTGGATCGTATCGCAAGCAAAAAACGGTCCAGACCTCGTCAGGTCTGGACCGTTTTATTTTGTATCTGATTAGCGCTTCAGGTTATAGAAAGACTTCAAGCCGTCATAGACCGCAAGCTCTCCAAGCTCGTCTTCGATACGAAGAAGCTGGTTGTACTTCGCAATACGGTCCGTACGTGACAGGGAACCTGTCTTGATTTGGCCGGCATTGGTAGCTACAGCGATATCAGCGATTGTAGCGTCTTCTGTTTCACCTGAGCGGTGGGAAACAACGGCAGTATAGCCTGCACGCTTAGCCATTTCAATCGCGTCAAAGGTTTCAGTCAAGGTACCGATTTGGTTAACCTTGATCAGGATGGAGTTGCCTACACCCTGCTCGATGCCTTGAGAAAGCTTCTTGGTGTTTGTTACGAACAGGTCATCACCGACAAGCTGGACTTTGCTGCCAAGACGGTCTGTAAGCAGCTTGTGGCCTTCCCAGTCATTTTCATCAAGTCCGTCTTCAATGGAGATGATCGGGAACTCGTTGACAAGTTCTTCATAGAAGTTAACCATATCTTCAGAAGACAGTCCGTTGCGGCCTTCGCCGGCAAGGTCATATTTGCCAGTTTCTTTGTTATAGAATTCAGATGAAGCAACGTCCATGCCAAGCAGGATGTCTGTGCCTGCTTCATAGCCTGCATTTTTGATAGCTTCAATAATTACTTCAAGTGCTTCACGGTTAGAGCCAAGGTTTGGAGCAAAGCCGCCTTCGTCACCTACAGCTGTGTTCAAGCCCTTGCCGCTGAGAACCTTTTTAAGAGAATGGAATACTTCAGCACCCATACGCAGTGCTTCCTTGAATGTAGGAGCTCCAACAGGAAGGATCATGAATTCCTGGAAGTCTACATTGTTGTCAGCGTGAGATCCGCCGTTGATGATGTTCATCATTGGAGTTGGAAGCTGCTTGGCATTGAAACCTCCAAGGTAACGGTACAATGGCAGGCCAACAGAATCTGCAGCAGCATGTGCGGCAGCCATAGATACACCAAGAATGGCGTTAGCTCCCAGTTTTCCTTTGTTTTCAGTACCGTCAAGTGCGATCATTGCACGGTCGATGCCGGCCTGGTCTGTTACATCCATGCCGATCAGTTCATCAGCAATGACGTCATTGACGTTAGCGACAGCCTGCTGGACACCTTTTCCAAGGTAACGGGAATTGTCGCCGTCACGAAGCTCAACAGCTTCGTATTCACCAGTTGATGCACCAGATGGGACGATTGAACGGCCAAAGAATCCAGACTCCGTCATGACTTCTACTTCTACAGTCGGGTTTCCGCGGGAATCAAGTACTTCGCGGGCGTATACATGTGTAATGAATGGCATAGTAAAAACTCTCCTTTTAATAAAAAATTTATTTTTTGATGATAGAATTACCGGACATCTCTGCTGACTTTTCAAGGCCCAGGAGCTCAAGCATTGTCGGGGCCAGATCGCCAAGGATTCCATCTTCACGCAGTGAGATGCCTTCCTTGGTTACAATGACCGGCACCGGATTTGTCGTATGGGCGGTCATCGGATTGCCTTCAAGCGTTACAACCTCATCAGCATTTCCATGGTCTGCCGTGATGATCGCAGATCCGCCTTTTGCAGTGATCAAATCGATGATCCTGCCCAGGCATTCATCCACCGTTTCGATCGCCTTGATGGTAGGCTCCAGCATTCCTGAATGGCCGACCATATCAGGATTGGCAAAGTTCAGGATGATCGCATCGAAATTATCTTCCTCGATTTCCTTAATCAGGGCATCCGTCACTTCATAGGCGCTCATCTCAGGCTTCAGGTCATATGTAGCCACCTTCGGAGAATCGATCAAAATCCGTTTCTCACCAGGGAACTCGGATTCACGGCCGCCGCTCATGAAGAAGGTGACATGCGGATATTTCTCGGTTTCGGCTATCCTTAGCTGGGTTTTTCCAGCCTGGGCGAGCACCTCCCCAAGTGTATTATCCAGGTTTATCGGCTGAAATGCCACATATCCCTTCACCGTTTCAGAAAAGTGAGTCATACACACAAAGAACAGGTCCTTCGGCGCCTTAGGTCCGCGTTCAAAAGAGCGGAAATCATCATTCGTGAACGTATTTGAAATCTGGATCGCGCGGTCAGGACGGAAATTGTAGAAGATCACCGCATCATTGTCTTCGATGACAGCAAGCGGATGTCCTTCTTCTCCTGTGATGACAGATGGCAGGACGAATTCGTCGAAAATTCCGTTTCGGTAGGAATCCTCAAGGCATTCCATCGCCGAGCTGTAAACCGGCCCATCGCCATATACCATCGCACGATAGGATTTTTCTACCCTGTCCCAGCGCTTATCGCGGTCCATAGAGTAAAAGCGGCCGGACAATGTAGCAATCTTGCCGACGCCTGTTTCCTTCAATACTTCCTCGGTCTGGCGGATGAAGTTCTCAGCTGATTTCGGCGGAACATCCCGGCCGTCAAGGAAGCCGTGGATATATACCTTCTCAAGACCATGGGCAGCTGCCATTTTAACCAGTGCAAACATATGATCAATATGGCTGTGCACGCCGCCGTCAGATAGCAGTCCGAACAGGTGCAGGCTTGTGCCGTTCTTTTTTGCATGATTGATCGCACTCATCAAGGTATCATTCTTTTCGAACTCGCCCTTGCGGATGGAAAGATTCACACGGGTCAGACTCTGATAAACAATGCGGCCTGCGCCGATATTCAAGTGGCCGACCTCGGAATTCCCCATCTGACCCTCCGGCAGGCCGACAGCCTCACCGGACGCTGTCAGGTGTGAATGGGGATACTTTTCCCAGAGACGGTCAAAGTTCGGTTTCTTCGATTGTGCCACTGCATTGCCTTTTACTTCATCCCGGCAGGCAAAGCCGTCCAGGATGATCAGTGCTACTGGAGACTTAGCCATTCTTTCCACCCTCTAAGAGCTGCAGGAAGGAATCTGCTTCAAGGCTTGCACCGCCAACGAGTGCACCGTCGATATCAGGCTGGTCCATATATTCGCGGATGTTTGCCGGCTTCACGCTTCCGCCGTACTGAATGCGGACAGCCTCGGCTGCTTCGTGCGAGAACTGCTCAGCGATAACAGACCGGATATGGGCACATACTTCATTGGCATCCTGTGCTGTAGAAGATTTGCCTGTTCCGATCGCCCAGATAGGTTCATAAGCGACCACTGTGCTTTTAACCTGATCCTCTGTAAGACCGGTCAAAGCTTTTTTCACCTGATTGCCGACAAGCTCATTCGTCTGTCCGCTCTCACGCTCTTCAAGCGTCTCACCGCAGCAGACGATTGGTGTCAGGTTATATTGGAAAGCAGCAAGTGTCTTTTTGTTCACACTATCGTCTGTTTCGTTGAACATTTCCCTGCGTTCTGAGTGGCCAAGGATTACATATTGTACCCCAAGGTCCTGAAGGGCTGCCGGGCTTGTTTCCCCTGTAAAAGCACCGCTTTCCTCGAAGTGCATATTCTGTGCTCCGACTTTAAGCTCGCTTCCCTTTGTAAGCTGCACAAGGCTGTCCAAAAACAGCGCAGGAGAGCAGACAACCGCTTCTACTGAATCAGCTGAAGGGATGAGGCCTTTGACTTCTTCCACAAAGCTCTTCGCTTCGTCACGCTTTTTGTTCATTTTCCAGTTTCCAGCAATAATAGGTTTACGCATATTACCACCCTTTCCGTTACTTACTGGTCTTACTTATCGTTCAAGGCTGTTACGCCAGGCAGTTCCTTGCCTTCCATGAACTCAAGGGATGCACCGCCGCCGGTTGAGATGTGAGACATTTTTTCAGCCAGGCCGAATTTTTCGACTGCCGCTGCAGAGTCTCCGCCGCCGATCACACTGAACACGCCGTCTGCTTCTGCAAGGGCTTCAGCTACCGCGCGGGTACCATTGGCGAACACATTCAGTTCGAATACACCCATTGGCCCATTCCAGATCACCAGCTTGGAGTTTTTAATGACTTCAGCATACGTTTCTCTGGTTTTAGGTCCGATATCCAATGCTTCCCAGTCAGATGGAATCTCTGCAATGCTGACTTCGCGGGTATTGGCATCCTCTGAGAAATCGTCGGCGATGATAACATCCTCCGGCATATAGAAGTTCACATTTTTCTCTTTGGCTTTTTCAATGAATGATTTGGCCAGGTCGATTTTATCTTCTTCAAGCAGGGATTTTCCAATTTCATGGCCCTGGGATTTTATGAAAGTATAAGCAAGTCCTCCGCCGATGATCAGGTTGTCCACCTTATCAAGGAGGTTCTCGATGACACCGATTTTATCTTTTACCTTTGCTCCGCCCACAATGGCCGTGAAAGGACGATCCGGGTTCGAGAGTGCTTTGCCAAGTACATCAAGCTCTTTCTGCATCAGCAGCCCGGCAACGGCAGGAATGTTTTTCGCAATTCCTTCTGTTGAAGCATGGGCACGGTGTGCGGCACCGAACGCGTCATTCACATACACATCCGCAAGCTCAGCAAACGCCCTGGCCAGTTCAGGGTCATTTTTTTCTTCCCCTGGATAGAACCTGACATTTTCAAGAAGAAGGACGTCGCCTTCAGACATGCTGCCGATTTCTTCTTTGACAGAATCACCGTATGCTTCGTCTGTTTTTTTCACTTGAACATCTAATAGCTCGCTCAGGCGGCCTGCTACAGGATTCAGCCTCAGTTCCTCCACTGCCTGTCCTTTAGGACGGCCGAGGTGGCTGGCGAGGATAACTTTCGCTCCCTGCTCCCTTAAGTACTGAATGGTTGGAAGAGCAGCTCTGATTCTCGTATCATCCGTTACTTCGCCGTTTTGCATAGGTACGTTAAAGTCGACGCGGCAGAATACCCGTTTGCCCTTAACATCAATATCCTTGATTGATTTCTTATTCATGAACCAAAGACCTCCTCATTAAATAGACCGGGGCTGTTCCCACTTGTCTTCCGCCCCAGGTTTCACCTGTTAAAGCTTTTGGCTGCTGTTCAAAAAAAAGGGGAAGAAGGGCATAAGTCCCCGCTCCCCTTATTCCTAAATATTATAGCTATATTTATTCATAAAGCCTAATATTAAGTGGTTTTCAGTTTATTAAAAACCTTTTTTTGCGATGAAGTCGATCAGGTCTACAACACGGTTAGAGTAACCAGTTTCGTTATCGTACCAAGAAAGTACTTTTACCATGTTGCCTTCCATAACCATTGTAGACAATGCATCTACAGAAGAAGAGTATGTGCTGCCGTTGTAGTCAGTAGATACAAGCGGAAGCTCATTGTACTCAAGGATTCCTTTAAGGTCGCCTTCAGCAGCTTCCCTAAGGGCTGCGTTCACTTCTTCAACAGTAGTGTCTTTTTCAAGCTCAGCAACAAGGTCAACCACTGATACGTTTGGTGTAGGCACACGCATAGCCATACCGTTCAGCTTGCCTTTAAGTTCAGGAAGTACAAGGGCAACCGCTTTTGCAGCACCAGTAGTAGTCGGGATGATGTTCTCGGCTGCTGCACGTGCACGGCGGTAGTCTTTGTGCGGAAGGTCAAGGATCTGCTGGTCATTCGTGTAAGAGTGAACAGTAGTCATCATGCCGCGTACGATTCCAAACTTCTCATGTAGTACTTTTGCAAACGGCGCAAGGCAGTTTGTAGTACAAGAAGCGTTAGAGATTACATGGTGGCTGGCTGCATCGTACTTATCGTTGTTAACACCCATAACGATTGTGATGTCTTCATCGTTTGCAGGAGCAGAGATGATGACTTTCTTAGCGCCGGCTTCAAGGTGCTTAGCTGCATCGTCACGCTTAGTGAAACGGCCTGTAGATTCAACAACCACTTCTACTCCAAGCTCGCCCCAGCCAAGCTGTGCAGGATCGCGCTCAGCAAGTACTTTGATCTTTTGTCCGGCAACTACTAGTGAATCGCCGTCAACTGTTACCTGTTCAGATAGAGTTCCATGAACTGTATCATACTGCAATAGGTGAGCAAGCATAGCTGCATCTGTCAGGTCATTGATTGCTACGATTTCAACCTCTGGGTTTTTAAGAGCCGCGCGGAATACGTTACGTCCAATACGGCCAAATCCGTTAATACCAACTTTTACTGTCATTTAAAAAATCCTCCTTTAATATTAGGGAATCCTTATTTTCATAAATATATCTTAAAAGGCTTAGCCCTTTAATAACTCGTTTGCGACTGAATCGTCGGTGATAAGGGTAGTTGTTGATGGTGCCATTTTAAGGTAGGCCCTGATTGCCTTGGCCTTCGAGCTTCCGCCCGCGACAGCAATCACACTGTCTGCATGCTTCAGGTCTTCCTTCTGAATGCCCACTGTATGGACCTTGTGGACAATTTCGCCGTCTTCGTTGAAATAATAGCCAAAGGCTTCCCCAACAGCGTTTCCTGCTTCAATCTTATCCATGACCTCCGGCGAAGATCTCCGGCGGCTCGCCATTGCCTTGGCATCGCCTATACCATGGACCACAATATTCGCCCGTTTAATTAAGGAAATCACTTCTTTGATTGCCGGCTCTTTCATGAAAGAGAAATAAGCTTCCTTGCTTACCTGTTCAGGTACATACAGCACCCGGCAGGCGGAATTCATGTTCGCTGCCATATTGGCCGCTATCGTGTTCGCCTGGTTCTCCATATCCTCGCCAAGCCCGCCTCTTGCCGGTACAAAGAGCGTACGGCGCGGATCCGGCGTCAGCATTCCGGCTACAGCCGCAAGCGTCGATCCGCCAGTCACAGCGATGATATTATCACCCGATAAATTCCTTTTTATACAAGAAGCACATTCTTTTCCCAATTCGTTTTTGACTCCAGGTGCGCCATCACTGTTGCCACTGACTATGATCACTTCTTTAATGGAGTAGGAACGGGCTAATAGCTCTTCCTTTTTGTCTATACCCATTACCTCTCGCATTACACCATTTAATTTCTCCAAAAGAACAAGTCCTGAATCAGTGACGTTCATCCCCGACGGAAGAATGTTGATAAGATTCTGGTCTTTGAGAAATTCTACTTCTGCACGCAGAGTCCGTTCGGTAAGGTTAAGACTGGCTGCCAGGTTCCGCCGGCCTACAGGCTGCATCAATTTTATGTAACGTAGGATCTGGTAGCGCTTTTGCATGACATCCATTAAATCAGGCAGCAGCTTTTTTTGAACCTCAATTAATGAGCGCATCTCTTAACTCCTTCAATAGCCGCAACAGGCTGGTCGATTTTAGTCCCGCATAGACATATTATGTCCCGCATGCCGTAAAAAAAATACCCCTGTTTCACAATTCATTCTAACAGGAGTATATGCAATGTTCAACTGATATGTTCAGGTTTTTTTCTGCAAACGCTTACTGCACCAAGGGATGGAGCTTATCCCCTGCCCAGCTGTCCAATGAGAGCGGCGCCATCTATCTGCCCGTATTGCAGGACTTCCCCATTCCATTCCACAACCGGAATCATCAGGCCGAAACGTTCCAAAAGCTCATCGCTTGAATGGATATCAATTTCTTTTATCGAAAAATCATGTTCTGCCCCGAGCACCTCCAGCACATTCCTGGCCTTGGTACAAAGCGGGCATTGTGATCTTGTATAAAAAATCAGTTCTGTCATAACTCCATCCCTAACTGTCTAATATCGCTTCCGTTTGGAAGAAGAAGGTATGTTGAGAAGGTCGCGGTACTTGGCAACCGTCCTCCTCGAAAGAAGAATTCCTTTTTCCTTTTTTAATATATCAGAAAGATCCTGATCTGATAACGGCCTCGTCTTCTCCTCGGATTCAATCAGACCCACAAGCTCCCTTTTGACAGCTTCGGCCGACATTTCACCCGAGGACACGGATTGAATCTGAGCAGAAAAAAAAGCACGAAGCTCCACCGTCCCAAACGGTGCCTGCACAAACTTATCCCGCACCGCCCGGCTCACAGTCGACTCATGAATCCCCAGCTCATCTGCCACTTCCTTCATGGTCATCGGCTTGAGACTGGCAAGCCCCTTCCTAAAACAATGTTCCTGCTTCTCTACAATCAGCTTTGTCACCCGCAAGATAGTCTCCCGCCGCTGAAGCAGACTTTTAGAAATCCACTGATACTCCTGCCACTTTTCCTGGAGGAATTTACCCACCCCATGCTCACGCGATGACTTCAAGAATTCATAATAGTCCTGATTCAGGCTCCAGCCCGAGCCTCTTTCCACAAGCGCAACCTGAAGCCTGCCGTCCCTATGCTCCACCTTCACATCAGGCACTGCATACGCTGGCTTCTCCGACTGGAAGGCCGCACCCGGCCTCGGATTCAGTGTCAGCACAAAATCCTGCACTTCCTGGATATCTTGAAGCGTGATACCAAGCTTCTTCGCAAGATCCTTCCAGCGCTTATCGGCAAACAGCATAAAATGCTCCCTGAGAACCGCTTCGGCATGCTGCTTTGCACCCGTCATCCGTTCCGCTTGAAGCAGAAGGCACTCCTGCAGGCTTCGGGCCCCCACTCCGGCAGGCTCCAATCCCTGAATATATCCAAGGCAGCGCTCCACCATCTCTGTATCACAGCCCGCCTTACCGGCCACATCCGAAAGGTCCGCCCGCAGATAGCCATTCTGATCAAGATTCAGAATCAGGCCCTTCAGCACCCTCTTCTCGTCTTCGCGCCGATTCTGCAGCCCCACCTGAATCCACAAATAATCATGAAGCGAAACCGGCGGCCCGCCGATCTGCTCAAGCCAATAAGACGCATCCTGCTCACGCTGCCTCCGCCGCCCTGCGCCTGCACCTCCCACATATGAAGACACCGGCTCCAGCTGAACAAGCGGATTCTCCACCGCCCGCTCCTCCAAAAAAGACGCCAGCTCCTGCGACGAATACTGAAGCAAAGCAATCGCCTGACTCAGCTCCTGCGTCATCGAAAGCCGCAGACCCTGCTGCTGAAACAACCCATTCCCCAGTTCCATCCAAACGCCCCCTCTGCCTACCACCATTATAAAATAAAAAGGCAGACAATGGGAATGTAAACGTTTCCAATTCTAAATGCGGAAAGCGGTGCCTTCCCAGTATTATCCATGTTTTTACAATGTTTGCGAAATATGTACAGACATTAAAACTTAGCAGGAAGGCAGATGCCTGGGAGTGAAACTGCAAGTAAATCTTGGAGTTCCGCAAGTAAATCACCCGTTTCAAAAAGTAAATTATCAGCTTCCGCAAATAAATTTAAAATTTCGTAAGTAATTTCACTAGCCTGCAATATTGAAATAAAGCCGACGGTGCAGAGTTAAATATGCTGCGGTGTGCCATATAAACGAAAGGACCAAGAATAAGAAAACAGCGGTAAATGATTACCTAACTGAGATAAGGGTAAATAACCTACTACTTCTTTCTGCTTAATGCCACGTACTAAGTTTTCTTTGGACAACAAGGAGGGCTTGGTGGGAGGTGATAGGCTTGAGAAAGGTCTATGGAATAGCAAAGTTAATCGTTTATCTTGATTCAGTTGGGTACCCCCTTACTGAGCAGGAAATCCTCAGTCTTATACACAACAGAGAATTACCGCATCATAAGTCTGTCAGCAATCTTATTATTTTCAACCTTGATCATATCGACTGGTGGATCAGTCAACGGTTAACTCCATAGAGGAAGCCCTGCTCACGCAGGGCTTTTTTTAGTTTCCCTATTAAATCCGCTCTTTTTCTTTCATTTTCCCTAGCACGACTTTCGAGCGTACTTGCTATAATGCTGAGTAAAAAATTAAGAAATAGGCGGGAAATATATGGGATATTACCGAAATTCAGGCTGCAGGGCAAAAGAATGTCTGGCAGACCTTGCTGCTCCAGCCGCTGGTCAGGAAGACCAGAAGTACAAAAAGCCTGCACGTTACTGGAATTGGCTTAGACGATAAATAGGACAAGCCTGCAGCATAACGGCACTCAGCAGTACGCCCCACTCTTTACAAGGAGAAGGGCCTATTTCTTTATAAACAAAAAAGGTCTTCCAGGCATGATGCCTGGAAAACCCTTTTCTTATTTTACGCCCTCGGCAGGAATCGAACCCACATCTTAAGAACCGGAATCTCACGTGCTATCCTTTGCACCACGAGGGCAAGTTATTAATGGTCCCAGAAAGATATTATATTTCACTTCAAAGCTTTTTGCAAGGTAAAATTATGTTTAAAACGGATAAGTTTGGGTATCATGGTTAAAGTATTTAAATTGCTGCTTAAAGGGCAGGCTTTTATATAGTATTTACTACATAGCGGAAATTTATGTCGAAGGAAACTTTGTGTAAATTGCAGTGTAACGTTTGACCTAAATTGACCAATAAGTGTATCATAATAGTAAGGATGAATAATCCATTTGGGTTACTTGTTTAAAGGAGGAGAAATTAGATGAATTTAATTCCTACAGTAATTGAACAGACAAACCGCGGTGAGCGTGCGTATGATATTTATTCACGCCTGCTTAAGGACCGTATTATCATGCTGGGAAGCGCAATCGATGACAATGTGTCTAACTCTATTGTAGCACAGCTTTTGTTCCTTGAAGCGGAGAATCCTGAGAAGGATATCTACTTGTATATTAACAGCCCGGGCGGCAGCATCACTTCCGGTATGGCTATCTATGATACAATGCAGTTCATCAAGCCTAAGGTTTCTACGATCTGCATCGGCATGGCTGCATCCATGGGTGCATTCCTGCTTGCCGCTGGTGAGAAGGGCATGCGTTATGTGCTTCCTAACAGTGAGGTTATGATCCATCAGCCGCTGGGCGGAGCTCAGGGTCAGGCTACCGAGATCGAGATTGCCGCGAAACGCATTCTTTTCCTTCGTGAAAGATTAAATCAGATTCTTTCTGAGCGTTCTGGCCAGCCTCTTGAGGTCATCGCACACGATACAGAAAGAGATAACTTCATGACTGCTGAAAGAGCCGTAGAATACGGCCTTGTAGACAAAATCATGACTCGTAATGACCTTGAAAAGGGAAAATTGGATAAATAATTTAAAAAGAGGCTCTGCTCCCTTGTGGGGGGCGGAGCCTCTTAAAATTAATCCTGTTTTTGGACAAACGCTTGCAGCGCTTCGAGCGCTTCCTCTTCATCATTGCCCTCGGCCACAAGCTTGACTTCTGTACCTGCGCTTACCGCGAGGCTCATCAGTCCCATGATGCTCTTTGCATTAACCTTTTTCCCATCCTTCTCGAGGAACACATCGGCTGAATACCGGTTTGCTTCCTGGACAAAAAGTGCGGCCGGCCTTGCCTGCAATCCGGTTTTCAATCGCACCTGCACTACTTTTTCTACCATCTGCCTTTTCCTCCCCTGCACCTTTTTATTATTTATGTTGTAAAACAGTTGAGTATTATCTTTATTTATCCTAAGTTTCTAAGATGTAAGCGCGGTGTGTGCAAGTTTATGAAATCGGTTCCCCGACACGGAGTTTTTCAGCTATCTCATCGATTTTCCGAAGCCTGTGATTGATCCCGGACTTGCTGATGCTGCCGCCTGAAACCATTTCTCCGAGCTCTTTCAAGGTGATATCCTGATATGCCACCCTGAGCTCTGCAATCTCGCGCAGCTTGTCAGGGAGCACACTCAGGCCGATGGTGGATTCAATGAGCTTAATGTTTTCCACCTGCCGGAGCGAGGCACCGATTGTCTTATTGAGGTTTGCCGTCTCACAATTAACTAGCCGGTTTACCGAATTCCTCATATCCCTGACAATCCTGACATCCTCGAACCTGAGGAGTGCACTGTGTGCGCCGATGATATTCAGGAATTCGGCTATCTTTTCCGCTTCCTTAAGATACGTAATATAGCCTTTCTTTCGCTCCAGCGTTTTGGCCTTCAAGTCGAATCCGTTCATCAATTCACAAAGCTTATCATTGTGCTCCTTGTACATAGAGGCGATTTCCAGATGATAAGAAGATGTTTCCGGGTTATTGACCGAGCCTCCAGCAAGGAATGCTCCCCTGAGGTAAGAGCGCCTGCAGCATTTCTTTGCTATCAATTCGCTTGAGATGTCGTGATGAATGGTGAAACCCTCGCCGATAATCTTCAGGCTGAGGAGAATTTCCTGAGCCATTTGCGAAAGGCGGACTATGTACACGTTGTTTTTCTTCAGCTTCATCTTCTTCCGTACGAGCAGCTCTACCTGCACCTCAAAGCTTTTCTTTAACAGCGTATAAATCCTTCTTGCGATTGCCGCATTTTCAGTCTGGACATCCACCACCAGTTTCCGGTTTGAAAAAGATATGCTGCCGTTCATCCGGATTAGGGCTGACAGTTCGGCACGCGCACAGCAATCCTTCATCTCTAGAGTGGTGAGTTCTTTTTTTGTTTCTGATGCAAATGACAATCTTTATTCACCTCCTGCTGTAACCTTTATCTTTCCTTAATGAAGAATATTACCTATTTAGATTCCTTTAATAAAATATCGTACAAGATTTCTGCGACTTTTGTGGTGTCATGACGGACCACATTGCCATCATAGCTGACAATCGGCTCCTGCAGAACCTCAATTCCAAGCTTATCCAGACGTTCAAAGTCATAGACAACCGGCTTTGCATATTCTTCTTTATACTTAAGCTTGGCGCTTTGCGGGATTTCTTCATTATTCACAAGCACCGAATCAATAAAGGCGCATTCCAAATGGTCATAGATTGCTTCAATATGGTCGCTTGCTGTAAAGTTGAGCGTTTCTCCCGCCTGTGTCATAAGATTGCAGATATACAGTTTCTTTGCAGGCGCTCTGCATACCTCCCGCCCAAGCTCTGGAACCAGAAGATTGGGAAGAATGCTTGTATAGAGGCTCCCAGGCCCGATGACAATCAAATCTGCACTCCGGATTTCATCTACCGTTTCTGAAAGCGGTTTAATCTCTTCAGGAGTCAAAAACACCCGTTTGATTTTTTTCCGTACTTAGGTATTTTTGATTCACCCGTCACAATCGTGCCATCCTCCATCTCCGCATGCAGGACAACAATCTGGTTTGCGGCCGGGATAACCTTGCCGCGGACATTCAGGACCTTGCTCATTTCCTGGATGGCATGCACAAAATCCCCGGTGATGGAAGTCATGGCTGCAATGATCAGATTGCCAAGCGAATGGCCTGTCAATTCCTCGGAACGGCTGAACCGGTGCTGAAACATCTGTTCGACGAGCGGCTCCACATCAGACAGGGCAGCCAGGACGTTCCTGACATCTCCCGGGGGTGGAATCTGCAGATCATCCCTAAGCCGGCCGGAGCTTCCCCCATCATCCGCAACGGTCACAATTGCTGCTATATCAATCGGGTATTTCTTCAGGCCCCTGATTAGAACCGGCAGGCCTGTTCCACCGCCTATAATTACAATTTTCGGCAAACGGTCATTTGGCATCTGCGATTCCCTTCCTTTTCTCAATGTCCCGGTGGGTGATCTTGGTGTAGTAATCCTTTTTGAAGAAGTGACCGATATATTCCGCAAGGGCGACGGAACGGTGCTGGCCGCCTGTGCATCCGATGGCGATGATCAGCTGAGCCTTGCCTTCCCTTTTATATTGGGGAAGCATGAAACTGAGCAGGTCTGTGACCTTTTCCAGGAACTTCTGCGTTTCGCTCCACTTTAGGACATACTGATTCACATCATCATCAAGACCCGTCTTCGGCCTCATGGCGTCTATATAATGAGGATTAGGCAGGAATCTGACATCGAAGACAAGGTCCGCATCAATCGGCAGGCCGTGTTTGAACCCGAAGCTCATCACATTTACCATAAAGGTGCTGCTGTTGTTTACCGAAAACTCACCCAGAATCTTCTCTCTCAATTCGCGCGGCTTAAGATGGGTCGTGTTATAAATATACCTTGCCCGGCCTTTCAGGTCCTCAAGTATCTCCCGCTCCTGCTGTATTCCCTCAAGCGGCCGGCCCGCCGGTGCCAAGGGATGTGTTCTTCGTGTTTCCTTGTATCTGCTTACAAGGACCGAATCGTCTGCATCAAGGAAAAGGATCTGCGGGGTGATCCATGCATTTTCACTCATCGAGTCCAGGGCGCTCGACAGGTGCTCAAAGAATTCCTTGCCGCCGCGCAGGTCCATCCCCAGAGCAACCCGGTTCATTTTGCTGCCGGAGTCCTTCATCAGTTCAAGGAACTTTGGAAGAAGTGTAGGCGGCAGATTATCCACACAGAAAAAGCCCAGATCCTCAAAACTTTGAATGGCAACCGTTTTACCCGCGCCGGACATTCCTGTAATTATCACCAGCTGTATATCATTAGACGAGCCGCTCATTTGTGTTTCCCCTCTTTCCTTTCGACCGGACTAGCTAGGGTCGAGTCTATATGAAATCAATGAAAAGTCCTGCGTGTATGTGAATGTGCCATAAATGACGCCAGTCCCATGCACCATATAATCCAGTATATGGTGATCTCCGGCAGCCATCGGAAGCCTGCTGATTTCGTCTAGGGGCTGCCATGACAGCTCCCCTTCCTCAGACTCTTCTAAATTCACCCCGTCAAAATCTGTAGCATAAAAGGTGAACATCATCCACTCGGAAAGCACTTGGTCTCCATTCTTCATGATAAACGTGAAAATCCCCTTGATCTTAGGGTTTCTGAGGTAGATTCCTGTCTCTTCCCTATATTCACGGATACACGCATCCCTGATCGATTCGCCGGGCTCCATTTTCCCGCCGGGTGCAACAAACCAGCCCCGGCGCGGCTTTTTCAGCATTAACGCATGATTATTATGAACCAATAAACAGTTTGTAACGCGCTGCACCGTTCCTCACCTCTTACTAAAGCATCGAAAAACCATATATAACAAGCTGTCTGTCCAGCTTAAGATGTGCTTTAAAAATTCTATTTCATTTCATTATACTATTTTTAAAATGCTGCCACAATGAAGGAGAATTGTATTTTTAACGAACTCTTCACAGCAAAAAAATGAGCACAGGCATCTGCCTGTGCTTTACAAAATAAATTTGTATAAAAGGGGGTCAATTTCTATTTTTATCTTACCCATTTTTTGTTTCAAACGTGTTACAGCAGAATTAAAACATCATGACGAAAATGCAAATAATGGAATTATTGCTTATGATGGCTGTCCTGCTTTCAGGCTGTCCATAAGCTCCTCAATGTAATGCTGGGCATTCTGAGCAGCGATACTGCCGTCACCGGTTGCCGTGACAATCTGACGAAGTGTTTTTTCACGGATATCTCCTGCTGCGAAAATACCAGGAACTCTGGTTTCCATGCGCTCATTCGTCTCGATATATCCGTTCACATTCGTGATTCCCAGATCCTCAAACGGTTTTGAAAGAGGAAGCATGCCGATATAGATAAAGACGCCGTCTGCCTTGAATTCCTGCTCTTCTCCGTCAATGGTGGACACAAGTGTGACACTTCCGACCTTGCCATCCTTCTCATTGATTTCCTTGATGGTATGATTCCAGACGAAATCCACTTTTTCGTTATCGAAGGCACGCTGCTGAAGTATTTTTTGTGCACGCAGCTCATCCCTGCGGTGGACGATCGTCACCTTTGAAGCAAAACGGGTCAAATACACTCCCTCTTCAACAGCTGAATCACCGCCTCCGATTACGAAAAGCTCCTTGTTTCTGAAAAAAGCCCCATCACAGACTGCACAATAAGAAACTCCGCGGCCGCCAAGTTCTTTCTCGCCGGGAACGCCGATTTTCTTGTATTCGGCACCGGAAGAAATAATGATGGCCCTGCCTTTATATTCTTTATTGCTTACTTTAACAGTTTTAAATTCTCTTCCATCTACAATGCTCTTCACATCACCATACGCATATTCAGCACCGAATTTCTTGGCATGATCGAACATTTTTGTGGAAAGCTCCGGCCCGAGGATTGTTTCAAAGCCAGGGTAATTTTCCACTTCCTCTGTGTTCGCCATCTGTCCGCCCGGAACTCCGCGCTCGATCATCAGGGTGGATAGATTTCCGCGTGAGGTATAAACAGCGGCGGTCATGCCGGCTGGCCCTGCACCGATGATGATGACATCATAAATTTTTTCTTCAGACATACTGTTCACCTCAATATAATTAAGCATTCAAAGCAATGTATGCAGATATAGACCTAGTATTTCCTAAAGATTATCCTATATTAGTCAACACTTCGTCCAAAAATCTGCTCAGGCTAAACGAGCAGGTTATGGACACTGTCTATATACTTCCTTAATGTACCAGGGGATATTCCATACTTTTCCGCAGCTTCTTTCTGGGTGATTTGCTCGTTCCTGAGCTTGTTCCAGATAAAATCAATCGAAGCTGCATAGGCACGTTCATTTTTCAGCTGTCCATTCTGCTTTTCTGCTTCAATGTAAGCCGAATACCACATCAAAAAGAGGCCGGCTTCCGTCAGCTTGATTGGATGATAATGCTGAAAAAGAAGCTCTGCGACAGCATCTGCAAACTGAAGGTTTGTACTGAGCCTCTGACGCAATCCAGATGCAGAGGCTGCATATTCCTTCTCTTTTTCCCCAAAGCGCTCATTATCCTGAAAAGCCGCATGAGCGATAATCTTTTTGCGGTGGGAGGAATGAGCCGTCAGGAAAATGCCAAACAGCCTTTCTTCAGCCAAACCGCTCTGCAGCCGCTTAATAATTGAAGGGAAATGGTCTTCAAAGCCTGACACATCTCTTTCCTCGTTCCACGGTTCCATTCCTTCCTTATCCGGGCTGAAGGAAAGAAGCCTCTTCCAGGCTTGTTTGGCCGTCTGCATATGGCCAAGATGGTAAGCCGAATATGCCAGCCAGTAATAAAACGTGCTGTCCGGCTCGAAGCCTTTGCGCTGCAATTGCTTCAGCCATTTATAAGCAAGCTCATACTGTCCGGTCATCGCAAAAGTCGCCCCAAGCTTAAACCGGTGCTCATTCATCATAGGCCGGATTTTGTCCAGAGCCGCCGTAAGTTCTGCGACCTTTTCTGTATTCTGTTCATAATAATTGAACACAAGCATATTGCACAGCGCGTGCAGATTGCCTGGATTCTTCTCTAGCACATCCTCAAGCACGGCAAATGCTTCTTTCACCTGCCCAAGGTAAAAATGGGCAAGCGCCAAATTATTATAAGCAGACCAAAAGTCCGGATATTCTTTTACAATCTCCTTAAGAGAGGCAACTGCTTTAGGAAAATTGCCGGTTTCCAGCTGTTCCCTCGCCTGCTCCTGCTTGGTGATCAAACCTTCCTGCCGGTCCAGGTTTTCAAGTGTCTCCCCGGACTCATCCAGTTCAAATGCGATCAGGTCAATCAGATCTTCCGCATCATCGCTGAATTCTCCATCTTCTTCATGGTCTAGGTAAAGATGTACTTGTTTATATGCTTCTTTAAACATGCCTAAATGGGCATAATTATTTGCTAGAAAATAGTGGCATTCATACATGAGGGGATCAAGATTATGCAAAACATCCAGCAGCAGCTCATTTGAATACTCGTACTCACCAAGCTCTGTACAGACAATCGCCAGCTGGCACTCAATCATTGGCTCTGTGTTTTCAAGCTCATGTGCCCTCTCTATGTATTTCCTCGCCTTATTTAAATCCCTGCGGTGAAAATATTTCAGCCCCTTGCTGAAATAATATTCCGCCGTCGGAAAAAAAGAAAAAACCTGAGCCTTCCGCTCCGCCTTCGAATCCTTAGACATGAAGTCCTCCAATAAATCAAACATAGACTAACCAAAGCATTATACCACAAAAAAGGGAAATGGGGACCCCCCTCTTGGGGGATCGAATCCCATTTCCCAATTATTTCCCGGAGGCATGTCTTTCTTTGAGGACTTTCATTACTTCCTGGAAGGGGAGTTTTTGCTCACGCAGCAGGACGAGCACATGGAAAAACAGGTCTGCGGTTTCCCATTTCAGTTCTTCGTGGTCCCTGTTCTTCGCGGCTATAATCACTTCTGCTGATTCCTCGCCTACTTTTTTGAGGATCTTATCCACACCTTTTTCGAAAAGATAAGTGCTATATGATCCTTCCGGCCGCTCCTTCTCTCTCTGCTCCAGCAGCTCCTCGAGCTCCAGGAGGAAATCAGCTGAAGGCTTACCCCCTTCATCGGTACGATCTTCCTGTCCTCCAGCATCCGTTAATAGCAGGCTGTTCGAAAAGCAGCTGGCGGCGCCTGTATGGCAGGCGGGACCAGCCGGTTCAACAAGCACTACCAGGGCATCGCTGTCACAATCCCATTTAATTTCCTGGATTCTTTGTGTATTTCCGCTCGTGGCTCCCTTATGCCAGAGCTCCTGCCGTGAACGGCTGTAAAACCAAGTTTCCTTTGATTCAATCGAAAAATTCAGCGATTCTTTATTCATATAAGCCAGGGTCAGCACTTCTTTTGTCCGGTAATCCTGCACGATGGCCGGCAGCAAGCCGTTTTCATCAAACTTCAGTTCATCTATGTTCATCGTACGTTCACTCCCCGCTCATTAAGATACGTTTTTACTTCCATGACCGATGTTTCCTTATAGTGAAAGATGGATGCAGCCAGTGCCGCATCAGCGAAGCCCTCCTGGAAGGCCCCATAAAAATGCTCCGCATTTCCGGCACCGCCTGAAGCAATGACCGGCACACTCACAGCCTTGCTGACAGCGCCGGTCAGTTCGATATTGAAGCCTTTCTTCTCGCCATCGCTATCCATGCTCGTCAGGAGGATTTCACCTGCACCGAGCCTCACAGCTTCCTGTGCCCATTCCACTGCTGTCTTATCGGTCTTTTTCCGGCCTCCATGTGTATACACAATCCAGGTTCCTGAATCGCTGTCGAATTTGGCATCGATTGCAACAACCATGCACTGAGTCCCGAAAAACCTCGCTCCCTCTGAAATCAAGGCCGGGTTCAGCACAGCGGCAGTGTTAAGCGACACTTTATCGGCACCAGCCCGCAAAATTCTTTTCATGTCTTCAAGTGAATTGATCCCGCCTCCGACGGTAAAGGGAATGGCGAGGGATGCGGCGACGCTTTTCACCACCTCCACCATTGTTTTCCTGCCTTCATGGGAAGCCGATATATCGAGGAATACCAATTCATCCGCTCCTTCACGGTCATAAAAGGCCGCAAGCTCTACCGGATCGCCGGCATCCCTCAAGCCTAAGAACTGAATTCCCTTCACGACCCGTCCCTCTTTTACATCCAGACAGGGGATGATGCGCTTTGTAATCATCCCTCCACCTCTTCCAGGGCTTCAGCTACATTGAATACACCGGTATAGAGTGCTTTTCCGACAATTGCACCTGTCACACCGGCATCAGCCATTCCGGAAATCTTCCTGATGTCTGCAAGACTGCTTACCCCCCCTGATGCAATAACGCTTCGGCCGGTGGCTTCCGCCATACGTGCTGTAAGGTCAAAATTCGGTCCTGAGAGCATCCCGTCTGTGGCAATATCGGTAAAAATGAACGTCTCTGCCCCCGCATCAGCCAGCGCCTTTCCAAGCTCCACTGCGCTGACAGTCGAAGTCTGAAGCCAGCCGTGCGTTGCTGCCATGCCGTCCTTGGCATCAATGCCGATAGCTATGGACCCGCCATATTTTTTCAGCATGGCTCTTGTGAAGCCTATATCGGAAACAGCCACACTTCCGAGAATTACCCGCTTTACCCCGTTTTCCAAATAACGGGCGATATCCTCTTCTGTCCGGATGCCGCCTCCTACCTGGATGCTGGCACTCAGCATTTTGGCAGCCTGAATCACAGACCCGGCATTTACCGGCAGGCCGGTTTTGGCACCGTCAAGGTCCACCATATGTATCCAGTCCGCCCCCTGGTCTGCAAAACTTTTTGCCATGTCTTCCGGGGAATCTCCATAAACCGTTTCCTTGCTGTAATCCCCCTGCAGGAGCCGCACACATTTTCCGCCAAGCATATCTATCGCTGGATATATCGTAAAAGAGCTCATAGGGCCACCTTGCTTTCTGAAAGATTAATAAAATTGCGAAGGAGGGCCATCCCCATCCGCCCGCTTTTTTCAGGATGGAACTGCATGCCCATTACGTTGTTGCGGGAAACGACTGCCGGAACTTCTTCGCCATACTCTGCACTGGCGTTGATGATTGCAGCGTCTGTCACCGCAAAATAGGAATGCACAAAATACACATAGTCTTCTGTTATCCCGTCAAATAACGGAGAGGGAACGTGGAATTTCAATCTGTTCCAGCCCATATGAGGTACTTTATAAGCCGTTCCGGCAGCATCCTGTCCGGGAAAATGCTTAATTCTTCCCGGCAGCAGGGCCAGTCCCTCTGAAAAGCCATGCTCCTCGCTGCTTTCAAATAACAGCTGCATGCCAAGGCAGATTCCGAGGAAAGGGCGCCCGCTCAGCGCATAATCCCTTAAAAAAGGGATCAGACCAAGAGAATCCAGCCCATTCATGGCATCTTTAAAGGCACCTACCCCTGGCAGTATGAGCGCTCGGGCTTCATTCAGCTCACCAGGATCAGAGGAAATGAAATATTCCGCTCCCAGGCGTTCCAGTGCCTTGCTGACACTGAATAAATTGCCCATTCCGTAGTCTACAATGCCGATCATTTATAACATCCCTTTCGTTGAAGGAACTCCTTTGATTCTTGGATCAATAGTCGTTGCCTCATCTAATGCCCGTGCGAGCGCCTTAAAAATGGCTTCTATTATATGATGGGTATTGCTGCCGTAATGGACGATCACATGGAGATTCATCCTGGTTTCAAGCGCAAGCTTCCACAGGAATTCATGCACCAGCTCCGTATCAAAAGTCCCCACCTTCTGGGAAGGGAAATCAGCACGAATTTCAAGGTGCGGCCGGTTGCTGAGATCCACCACTACCTGTGCCAGCGCCTCATCCATTGGAACAAAAGCATTGCCATACCGCTTGATGCCGCGTTTATCCCCAAGCGACTCAGAAAGTGCCTGTCCGAGGCAGATGGCAATATCCTCGGTAGTATGATGATCATCCACCTCAATATCGCCCTTTGCATCCACAATCAAATTGAACTGCCCATGCTTTGCAAACAAATCCAGCATATGCGTCAGAAAAGGAACCCCCGTCTCAAGCGACGAAAGACCCTCCCCGTCAATCCCAAACTCCAGCTTAATATCCGTCTCATTCGTCTTCCGCTCAACCCTCGCTATCCTATCCATCCAACTAACCTCCTGATCTTTTGGGGGACTATCCCCTATTTCCCGATTATTTCCCGAACCTTGCCTCGACTGCCCTGGCGTGTGCTTCGAGACCTTCAAGCCTGGCGAACCCGGCAATTTTTGATGCATTTTCCTTCAGTGCCTGCCTGCTGTACATGATGATACTTGATTTCTTTTGGAAGTCCTCGACACTCAGTGGACTTGAGAATCTGGAGGTGCCGTTGGTAGGAAGCACATGATTCGGTCCGGCGAAATAATCTCCGACCGGTTCAGAACTGTACCTGCCAAGGAAAATGGCACCGGCATGCCTGATCTTTCCTAGAAGCTCCATCGGATTTTCCGTCATGACCTCCAGGTGTTCGGGGGCAATTTCATTCATTGCGGCCAATGCAGCCTCCATTGAATCTGCTATATAGATTCTGCCATAATCCTCAATTGACCTTCTCGCAATGCCTTCCTTCGGGAGCTGAGAGAGCTGTTCCTCCACTTCCCTTGCGACTTCCTGTGCAAGCCTTCTGGATGTGGTGATCAAAACACTGCTTGCCCGCTCATCATGCTCAGCCTGGGAAAGCAAATCAGCCGCCGCCTCTGACGCGACTGCTGAATCATCCGCCAGGATGGCAATCTCGCTTGGCCCGGCTATCATGTCAATGTCCACATCGCCAAATACCTCACGCTTTGCCAGTGCCACAAAAATGTTTCCCGGTCCGACAATTTTATCAACCGCCTGAATGGATTCAGTTCCATACGCAAGGGCAGCCACCGCCTGGGCGCCTCCTGCCTTATATATTTCATCCACACCGGCAATGCTTGCCGCAGCCAGCACCCCTGCTGGGATGGCGCCTTCCCTGTCAGGAGGGGTCACCATCACGATCCGCTTTACGCCGGCCGCTTTTGCCGGCAGTACATTCATCAAAACTGAGGATGGATAAGCCGCTTTTCCGCCTGGAACATAAACACCGACAGAATCGAGCGGCGTAACTTTCTGGCCAAGCATTGTACCCTGCTCATCGGTTGTCATCCAGGAGTTTTGAAGCTGCTTCCTATGAAAGGAATCAATATTGCCAGCCGCTTCTTTCATAACCTCCAGCAGCTCTGCTGGAACCTCTTTTCTGGCTGACTCAATTTCCTCAGGAGTTACCTTCATGCTGTCCAGGCTGGCTCCGTCAAATTTACGGGTCCAATCCAGTACTGCACTGTCACCGCCCGTCCGGACGCTTTCAATGATTTCACGGACAGCCTTCCGCTGCTCATCCGTCCCGCTGTCCACCGATCGTTTCAGCGATATGTTATCTCCCAGCTTTTCTATCTGCATCTTCCCCACCCTTTTCCAAAAACTGTTATTCGCCGATTACCTCCGCCAGCCTGTGGACCATCTCCGAAATCTCCTCTTCCTTCAGCCGGTAGCTTGCCCGATTGGCAATGAGGCGTGAGGTGATATCCGCTATCCGCTCGAATTCAACTAGACCATTTTCCTTTAGAGTCTGTCCTGTCGAGACAATATCGACGATCCTCTCTGCAAGGCCGATCAGCGGCGCCAGCTCAATGGACCCATTTAATTTTATGATTTCCACTTGTTCACCCTGCTCCCTGAAAAAGTGAGAGGCGACATTCGGGTATTTGGTGGCTATCTTGGGTGCCGCTTCATTGATTAACGAGCTGGGCATGCCAGCAACCGCGAGATAGCATTGGCTGATCCGCAGGTCAAGAAGCTCGTACACATCCGGATCTTCCTCAAGCAGCACATCCTTTCCCGCAATGCCGATATCCGCAACTCCCTGCTCCACATATGTAGCCACATCCATGGGCTTTGCCAGCATGAACCGAAGCCGCTCTTCCTCAAGATCGATGATCAGTTTCCGGGATTCCTCAAATTCATCAGGCAGGGAGTAGCCTGCCTGCCTGAGCAGCTTCAATGCTTCTTCAAAAATCCGTCCTTTTGGCATAGCAATTGTCAACATATCCTTCATCGCGTGACACCCCTTCCAGAAGCGCCAATAAAGTAATGCACGTCCTTATAATTTTTCGTAAAGGCATCCAGGTCCTTCACGCCATTGATATCCTGCAGCACGACTCTTTTTCCTTCTGTCCTCTGTTTCTCTGCAAACTCCAGCGCCTCCCGTTTCCTCTCGGGCGTGAACAGAGTACATTCAATGGCTGCCGATTCCAATAGAGGTCCCATCGCCTCCGTCAGCCGGTCCAGCCGCAGGGCAAAGCCTGTTGCCGGTGCCCCGCTCCCGAATTTCTGCAGCAAACTGTCATAGCGGCCGCCGTTGCCGACCGGGAAGTTGGTGCCTTCTGTATATACCTCGAACACGAGCCCGGAATAATAGCTCATCGGATTCATCAGGGCCAGGTCTAGGCGAACATACTCTGCTGCCCCATATTCCTCAAGCTGGCTGTACAGCTGCGAAAGCTCCTGAAGCTTATCGGAGCCCCTTCCATTTTCAAGAAGGGAAGCAGCCTGCTCCAGCACATTCTTAGGCCCCTTCAGCCTAAGGATATCTGTAAGCCTCCTTTTATCCATATTCGGGAGTTCAAGGGAGGCAATATGCTCACTGTAGCCGGCATAATTCCGATCTATCAGGAACCGTGAGAGCTGATCCACCCGCTCCTCACGCCCAAGGATATCCAGCATGAGCTGCTGAATGAAGCCGATGTGGCCGATGGACACCTGGAATTTATTAAAGCCCGCTTTTTTCAGGGAAGAAATCAACAGGCTGATGACTTCTGAATCCGCGCTGATCGTTCCGTCCCCGATATTCTCAATCCCAATCTGCTCAAACTCTGCCGCCCGTCCTCCTTCTTTCTGCTGGGCTCTGTAGACATTCGCTGAGTACGCGCTCCGGACAGGCACCTGCTGCTTCAGGAGCTTGGATGCCGCCACCCTGGCAATCGGTGCAGTCATATCAGGCCTGAGGACAACTGTGTCGCCCTGCTGATCAAGCAGCTTGAACATTTGCTGATTCTGGATAGATGACGCCTCCCCGATTGTTTCATAATATTCAAGGGCAGGAGTTTCTAAAAATTGATAGCCCCATGCCTCGAATTCATTTGATATCGCTAGGCGCACTTTCTTTTTGCGTTCATATAGTAAAGGAAGGGAATCTCTCATCCCAACCGGCTTCTCGAACATAAACAGCTTTGGCAAATTGATACACATCCTCTTTGTCAGCGATAAATCATAAAATAATCAAAATCCTTTAGTTTGCTAATGTGCTAATAAAGTAAAGTTTACTCCCTGCTCCTTTTCCCGTCAAGAAAAAGCTCTGGGAAATAATCGGGATTGGGGGACTGTCGCCCATTTCCAGGAATTAAGGCTACTCCTTCCAAAAAATAAAATCAGGTTTAGTTGTAACCTTCCACGGGTATAAACCTCTTAAACATAAAAGGTAGTTTTGGACTATTTTTTTACAATAAAATTGAAATGTAATGGAGATATGAATATGAGTACAGAACAAAAACAGGAAGCATTTGCTGAAATATTAAAGAAAGCCTATGATGCCTCAAGCGGGGAGGCCATTTCCCTTAAGGAGATTATGACCACACTCGAAGGTGATTTAACTCAGTTGATCAATGAATAAGGTTCCTTTCAGCATTAAGCTGCTCGCACTAACTGGATTGGCTGAGAAGAAAAGATATGCTTTTTAAGCAAAAAACCGGCCCTTGCCTATAAGGCAAGTCCGGTTTTTTTCATTTGAAATAATTTTAAGCGCAGTATAACTTCCTGTCTACCGGTCTGTTTAGTCAAATTGCATAAAGGCACATTTATAATATTTGGTTCCTGTTCTTTCCCCCCATTGCTGAAGGTGTCACTAGAACAACCCTGATCCCTATCGATCATGTAGATAAAACGGGCAGCGGAGATGAAGATGTATATTATAATACGCATCGTATCTCCTGCGGAAAAATTCCTTCCTATATATCAAAATAACTTCTCTTATAAGAGGGGCTCACTTATTTTTCATTTTCCTCGGATCTGGCCGAAAGCTCTTCCTTCGTATAGATTATCCGCATCGGATTCCCGCCGGCAAATACTCCTGGGGGCACATCCTTATGAACCAGCGTTCCGGCAGAGACGATAGCTCCGTCCCCGACGGTTACACCGGGAAGGATGGTGGTATTGGCGCCAATCATTACTTCGTCCCCGATGATAACCTCACCGAGTCTATATTCCTTAATTAAATATTCATGTGCCAGTATGGTGGTATTATAGCCAATCACTGTGTTCCTGCCCACTTTTATCTTTTCAGGAAACATCACATCAAGCATCACCATCAGCGCAAACGATGTCTGCGGGCCGATATCCATCCTGAGGAATGTCCGGTATAGCCAATTTTTCAGAGATAGAAAAGGAGTATATCTAGCCAGCTGAATAACGATGAAGTTTTTTACTACCTTCCAGAAAGGGACCGTTTTGTACACATGCCAAAGTGAATTGGCGCCCTCTACGGGATGACGGGTAGTACGCCTCATTGTTTCCCCTCTTTTTCAAGGATGGAGAGCAGGTCGGACATATGCTCCAGCATATAATCCGGCTCAAATTGATCCAGATGGTCCCTGCCCTTTGCCGTCCAGGCAACGCCTGCCGTACGTGTGCCGGCATTCTTGCCGCCGAGGATGTCATGATGATTGTCTCCCACCATAAGGGCTTCTTCAGGCTTTGAACCCAGAATTTCCAGTGCTTTCATTAATGGCTCCGGGTCAGGCTTTGCACGTTCAACATCATCAAGCCCAATGACGATATCAAAGAAACGGTCCAATCGGGTGACTTTAAGGCCCCTTAGGACAGTATCATGCATTTTAGTAGAAACAATGGCCATTTTATAGCCTTCCTTGTGCAGCGTTTCGACCGTTTCATAGACTCCTTCAAATTCTTTTACCAGAATGTCATGGTTGGCAAGATTATGCTCCCTGTACTTTGCCACCATTTCGTCAGCCCTCAGCTCATCCAGCTGCGAAAAGGATTCATAAAGGGGAGGGCCCATAAACTGCAGCACATCCTCCTCTTTATATTTTTCAGGAAAGTAGATGTTCAGGGTATTAATAAAAGAAGCAATGATCAAATCATTTGTGTTGATCAAGGTTCCGTCCAAATCAAACAATAAAGTGTTAATCCTAGATGTGTTCATATGAGGCTTCCTTTCTGGCATTTACAGTGTCTGACCTCTTCCAGAGAGAAGAGATGATCATCGTTAAAATGAAGGCAGTGGCTACCCTGATCAGCAGAAGCGGCCAGACCGGGATGCCGAGCGGCACAAAGATCAGCGTGTCCTCGACCACCGCGTGGCAGGCGACGAGGAATATGAAGGCGAGAGTGGCGTCCTTCCTGCTCACCCCGTCCTCCTGCACCGCCTGGATCATCACGCCGGCGCCATATGCCAGCCCAAGAACAAGACCTGAGGCCATCGTCATGGACGCATTCTTATTCATGCCGAGCAGCTTCATCAGAGGCCCCAGCATTTCCGAAAATTTCTCAAGCCATTTGAGCTCTTTCAGGATTTGGATCACGATCATAAGCGGAATGACAATGATGGCCAGTTTCATGATTCCCAGCAGGGCGGTTTCCACACCATTCAGAAGGATCGGCCATGCTCCGGAGATTTCAGCGCTTCCCCTGTTAAGGGAGGCATATCGCGCCAGTTCCCCTCCCCCGCTCCAAACGGCATTGATCACTATGGCTGACAGGAAGGCAAGCCCGATCCGGACTGTCAGAATCACCCAGAGCCTGACTCCAACCTTCAGGGCGACGCTTGTCTCAATGAGGAGATTATGGCTGAATGAAAGCATAACAGCGATGATGAAGACTTCCTTGACTGTAAGATCAAGCGACAGAATTCCTCCTATCCCGGCATACAGGTTCAGGAGATTTCCCAGCACAAGCGGGATGGCCGCCTCGCCCCTAAGCCCGAGAACCTTCATAAGAGGTGAAATGATGTTCACAATCCAGCCCAGGATGGGAGTATATTGAATGATTGATACGATCAAAGTAACAGGAAAGATTACCCTGCCAAGTGTCCAGGTTGTCTTGAGGCCGGACAGGAGGCCTCTCTTTAACATGCCAGCAAACAAAACTTGTCCTCCTCCAGCTTATGCTAGTTCTCTGTTTCTAAATATTTCTTATCCGCTTTCCCGCTCAGCCTGCGATAGAAAAAGAGGGCCAGCGCAATGATGATCAGCGTCAGCGAAAGGACCTGGGCCATGCGCAGGCCGTTGCCGAGCAGCAGGCTGTCTGTTCTCATGCCTTCAATAAAGAAGCGTCCGATCGAATACCAGATCAGGTATGTAAGGAACAGCTCTCCCCGCCTTACTTTCCTTACCCTTCGCAGAATCATCAGCAGAGCAAATCCCGCAAAATTCCATAGGGATTCATACAGGAATGTAGGCTGGTAATAGGCCCCGTCAATATACATTTGATCGATGATGAATCTTGGAAGATGAAGATTTTCCAAATAGCTTCTCGTCACTTCCCCGCCGTGTGCTTCCTGATTGATGAAATTACCCCAGCGGCCGATCGCCTGACCGAGGATCAGGCTTGGTGCTGCAATATCAGCGACTTTCCAGAAGGAAATCTTCTTGATCCTTGTAAAAATATAGGCAGTGAGCACGGAGCCGATCAAGGCTCCATGGATGGCTATGCCGCCTTCCCATATTTTAAAGATGGATCCCGGCCTGTCGGCATAGTACTCCCACTCGAATGCCACATAATAAATCCTCGCACAGATGATTGCAACAGGAACTGCATACAAAATCAAATCCAGGAATGTATCCTTTGACAATCCGCGGCGCTCGGATTCCCTCATGGCAATCAGGAGTCCGAGGAGGACGCCGGCACCGATGATGATTCCGTACCAGTGAACAGCTATCGGCCCCAGCTTAAAAGCAATCCGGCTGATTGGCTCTATTGAATTTTCCATTCTCATTTCCCTCTTTCTCTAAAAGCGTTCCGCTTCTTTATACCTCGTCACTGTGGTCGCCTTCCATAATAACGTCAGCGAGCTTGCTTGTGAATTGCTGTGCTGCGTTATAGCCCATGCGCTTAAGCCTGAAATTCATGGCAGCCACTTCAATGATGACAGCAAGGTTCCGGCCAGGGCGAACCGGTACAATCAGCTTCGTTATGTCTGTATCCAGGATGCGGATCTTTTCTTCATCCAGCCCGAGCCTGTCATACTGCTTGGTTTTTTCCCACAGCTCCAGGTTGATCACGAGTGAAATCCGCTTGTAGTTTCGGACGGCCCCCGCCCCAAAGAGCGTCATGACATTAATGATTCCAAGCCCCCGGATTTCCAGGAGATTCTGAAGCAGTTCCGGGGAATTGCCCACAAGCGTGTCCTCATCCTCCTGGCGGATCTCCACACAATCATCCGCTACCAGACGGTGTCCCCGCTTAACGAGCTCCAGGGCTGTTTCACTTTTACCGACCCCGCTTTTTCCGGTGATTAAAACACCTACACCATAAATATCAATCAATACGCCATGTACAGCTGTTGTCGGGGCCAGTTTGAATTCCAGATAATTTGTCAGCCTGCTGAACAGCCTGGTTGTCTTCGCAGCAGATCTCAGAACAGGTACAGATTCCCTTTCCGAGGCTTCGATGAGATATTCAGGAATCTCCTGCCCCCGGGTCACAATGATACACGGAGTCTGATCATTACACAGTGCCTCAAGCCGCTGCTTTTGTTCCGGGGAGCTCAGTTTTTCGTAGAATTCCATTTCAGACATGCCCAGCAGCTGGACACGCTCAGCAGGATAATAATCGAAAAAACCAGCCATCTCAAGGCCCGGCCTGGAAAGATCGCTTGTTACTATCGGCCGGTTAATGCCCTCCTCGCCGCTGATCAGCTCCAGATTGAATTTTTCTATAATATCTTTCGTACGCACTTTAGCCAAAAAAAACTCCTCCTTTAGGAGACCATAAATTGATTCAAAATTTTCGTTCTTTATATTGTAGCATTTTTTTAATTGGAAACCTATCGGCTAATTCCGGAGTCAGGCAGGCTTCATTACACAGATTTTACAATAACCATCCTATTTGACAGCAGCACGGGTAAAAGTTTTATCAAGGGAATGACGAGAGACTGAGCTTGTCTCCATACGGGCAGGCTATTTTCTTATATAATAATACTCGACAACCCTGCATCATTTAAATTTTAGGACGCATCAGGGTACAATAGATATATAACCAAAACAGGAGGTCGATGTCTTGGGCTCAGCATCCATATTAATTAAAAACACAGGGATTTACCTGGAGTCAGGCTTTATAAATGACGGCTGGCTTTTAATAGAGAATGGTAAAATTGCAGAATTCGGCACAGAGATACCAGCTTCTGTTTCAGATCAGGCAGAAGTCATTTCAGCAGCACCGGGCTCTTTCCTCATACCCGGCTTTATCGACGGCCATATCCATGGCGCGGGCGGGGCAGATACGATGGATGCCACACCAGAAGCCATAAGAACCATGGCAGGCGTTCTTCCGGCAGAAGGAACAACGAGCTTCCTGGCCACCACCATCACCCAGGAAAAAGGGGCAATCGATACCGCTGTCCGGAACGCGGGGAGCTATATCAGGGAACACTCCCGGCCAGGTGAAGCAGAAGTGCTCGGAATTCATCTCGAAGGCCCGTTCATTAATCCTTCAAAAAAAGGGGCACAGCCGGAAACCTATATCCTTGATCCGGATCTCGAGCTTTTCAAGGAATGGCAGAACATATCAGGCAATGCCATAAAGCTTGTCACCACTGCCCCTGAACAGCCGGGCGGCCTGCCCTTTATCACCTATTTAAATGAAACGGGTGTGATCGCTTCAATGGGTCATACAGATGCCACTTACGAGCAAATGGAAGCAGCTGTCCGTGCAGGTGCCAGACAGGTGACACATTTATTCAACGGCATGCGCGGACTTCACCACCGGGAACCAGGAACAGCCGGCGCTGCCATCCTGCTGAAAGAACTGAAAGCAGAAGTGATTGCAGACGGCTTCCATATCCGCCCTGAAATGATCAAACTGGCAGTGAACGCCAAAGGAAAGGATGGAATCATCCTCATCACCGATTCTATGCGGGCCAAATGTCTGCATGCCGGAAAATATGACCTGGGCGGCCAGGAAGTGACCGTGAGCGGCGGCCAGGCTCTCCTCGAAGACGGTACCCTTGCAGGGAGCATCCTGAAGATGTTTGACGGCGTGAAAAATATGCAGTCCTTCACTGGAATGAATCTCGCTGACGCCGTCCAGCTGGCATCTGAGAATCCAGCGAAACAGCTTGGCGTTTTCGACAGAAAAGGAAGCATTGCGAAAGGAAAGGATGCAGACTTAGTCCTGGTGAGTGCTGATATGAACATAATCATGACCTTCTGCCGCGGAGTCCCGGGATATAAATCAAGTACGGAAAATTTCTAGGAGTGAGGTGGCCATAATGGAAATACGATTGATCAAGGCAGCAAATTATGAGGAAATGAGCAGGCTCGCAGCCAAAGAAGTCATAGGGCTGGTTAAGGAAAATCCAGAGGCTGTTCTTGGACTGGCTACAGGGAGCACTCCGGTCGGTTTGTATGAAGAGCTTGTCAACGATCACAGGAACAATGCAACCAGCTACAAGAGGATCCGCACTGTGAATCTGGATGAGTATGCAGGCATCAGCCAGGATGATTCCAACAGCTACTACACATTCATGCGCAGCCATCTTTTCAGCCAGATTGACATTGACGAAAAGAACACGCACATTCCAAACGGGGAGGCGGAAAGCCTGCCGCAAGAATGCCGCAGATATGAGGAGCTCATTGAGAGCCTGGGGGGAGTGGACCTGCAGGTTTTGGGGATAGGCGTAAACGGTCACATCGGTTTTAATGAGCCTGGAACCTCATTTGACTCAGGTGTCCATGTCGAGCAGCTGGACCAAAGTACAAGAAAAGCAAATTCCCGTTTTTTTGACAGTCTGGATGCTGTTCCCGGCGAAGCCGTTACCATGGGAATCGGAAACATCCTGAAAAGCAGGAGAATCCTCCTCCTTGCCTCCGGTTCTTCGAAGGCCGATGCGATAAAGCAGCTGCTGGAAGGCTCTGTGAGCGAGGCTTTTCCGGCTTCTGTCCTTAAGAACCATCCCGACGTGACGCTGATTGCAGACCGAGACGCCCTGAAGTCTATAGAATCCTGCGTATAAATGATTGTCCCATAAAGGCCCTTTTCGGCAATAACGCATTCAAACAGGATGCCGCAGCCGGGAACTGACTTTGGCCCGGGACAGTCTTCTTTTTATACCTCCGCCTTTTTCCAATCAGAAAGACCCTTTTCTCTCTTTCACTCATATATTAATAGTGGACAAGTTAATAGAAAATGGAGGTTTTATGATGAAAATTATGCTGGATGCCGGGCATGGATATAACACTCCCGGCCAGAGAAGTCCGGACGGAATGAAAGAGTACGAATTCAACAGGGCCGTCGCCCTTCAGGCCAGAAGCATGCTATTAAACTACCAGGGAGTCACCGTCTACTTTGCCCATTCGGATAAAAACGATGTACCTCTGATTCAGCGGACTGATTTTGCCAATTCTCTCGCCGTGGACGTGTATGTATCCATCCACGCCAATGCCTTTGGAAACGGCAGCGATTGGACAGAAGCAGAAGGCATAGAGACTTTTGTTCATCCATCGAGACCCGCGGAAGCCCTGGAGCTGGCTCAAAAGGTTCAGGCTCTTTTGGCAGCCAAAACCGGGCTGAGTGACCGCGGCGTAAAAACCGCCGATTTTCATGTACTGCGGGAAAGCTCTATGACCGCCATCCTTCTGGAGGCTGGATTTATGACCAATAAAGAAGAAATCAAGCTCCTTCGCTCAGAATTTTATCGTAAAACCGTAGCAGAAGCCATTGTAAAAGCGCTGGTTCAGCAATATAAGCTGAAACACAAGGAATCAGCTTCCGAAAGTCTTACGAAAACTTCAGAACAGAGCAGCCCCGGCCTTCCGGATCATTCAGAGCCTTCTGTGCTTTATAGAGTGCAGGCAGGTGCATTCAAGGACCGGAAGCAGGCCGAAAAGCTGGCTGCCCGGCTTAAGAAAGCCGGTTATGAAGCTTTCATTTTTTAGCTCCCCTTTTGCTTGTATAGGAAAAGCCTGGGTCAGTTCCGATATTGCGGAACTGACCCAGGCTTTTATTTATGTCTTCTTTAACATGTGACTGACCGCCATATTCAGCAGTGCCATTACAAAGGCGGCGACTAAGGCGGTTCCGAAGCCCGCCAGTTCAAACGACGAACCCATGAACCAATCGGTGAGCATGAGTGTAACCGCATTGATCACAAGAACGAACAAACCGAGTGTAACGAGCGTAACCGGCAGTGTTAGCAGGATCAATACCGGCTTCACGAACACATTCAGCAGTGCGAGCAGAACACTTGCCCCGAGTGCAGCCGTGAATCCAGATACATAGACACCGTTAAGGTATTTAGCCAGAAGTACAAACAACAGTGCATTAAGAAGCAAATTCCCAAGCCATTTCAATGTTTCTTCCATCCTTCCGAACTTTTCAAAACAAAACTCTATTCTCTTCCTCTGCTGATCGAAATGGAGCCTGACATAGACTCAGCGAGCACGAACATTTTCTGTTCCGAAAGCTCATGGGCCTTAAACCGGAGAATCTTCTTACCGACTTCGCTTTTCTCCTCGACCACATCAATTCCGCCTAGATTCACATGAAAGCTTCCCAGATTCGTCTTCAGGTCACCATCAATCGGCGTCCCCTCCGGCAGGTAAATGTGAATGCTGCTTGCCGTTGTTTTAGCATGAACCCTTTTACAGTCTTTATTGTTGATCCTGCAGCTGATTTCTCCGCTGAACGAGTGAAGTCCGGCTTTTTCACAGCTGCCGGTTATATCAATGGAACCGTTTATGGTTTCGGCTTCAAGATTTCGGAGGTGCGCCTCCTCAAGATGGATCTGGCCATTCGCCGTTTCCAGTTCCGCAGCCCCGCCATCCAAACGGATAAGCGTCAGTTTTCCGTTTGCTGTCTTGGCCTTCAGCTCATTCACCTGCAGCTTTTCCCCGTAGAAGGAACCGTTGAATAACCTGATTTTAATTTTTTCATATATTGTATCCGGCACATAAATTTTCGCGTTAATCTTCATCCATTTCTGGCTGTTGGTGAATTGAAATTCGCCGTTCTCCACAGTGAATATCGTATCTCTCATAAACAGTCCAACCGCTTCCGATTGTTCTTTAGCACGATACACTTTCGCCTTGCACTCCACCCGCACTTCCGCGCTGCCCCAGGGAATCAAATCTACCTGCCCATTTGCAACATCCACCAATATCGATGAAAAGGCTGCATCTTGCTGCTGAAAGATATACGACACATCAAGGCTGCTGCCAAAGTTAAAATCCAGGTCGGAATCTTTAATTTTAGTCAGAGCCATGTCTACAAAATCAAAAAGTTTATCCTTCGCCGCCATAACCTTATAATTCAAAGAATCTTGTTTTGCCTGACTTCCCGGATTGATTCCGCTGCCCGCTGAACCCTTCTCCAGGCTGCTGGATAACTGGAGCTTTTTTTCTTCTTTGCCCTCTTTTTCAAGAAGCTCCAGTAAATTTAAAGCTTCGGCAGCTGAAAGCTTCCCTTGTTCAACCATCTCCAGAACACGTTTCTTTTCTTCCTTCATACCGAACCCTCCTCCAGTCTGTCTGCTATTGCAATACTTTTATACCTTTAACAATATTCCAGATCACCATAATAAAGCACAAGAAAGCATAAAACGCCAAACCTAAAATAAAGAAAAACGGCAGGCCGGAAAATCCAAACAAGTCTCCCGCCAGACCTGCTATTATGAACACTACTCCAACGAAGGGAATCAAATGGGAAAGCAGAGCCTTTTTCGCATTATCCCGTACAAAAAGATCGTCAGATACAAAATAAATCACAATAGGCAGAAGAAACGGGGCAAAAAACACACTAAAATAACTCAATGACGATAAAAGTTTGCTTACATTCATCAGCATAATCTCCCTTGTACAAGCCCAAGGACGGACTTAAATCTATATTTATTTGTACGTTTTTCTTCTTGAAAAGTTTCAAATAACACGGTGATTCATTCGACAAAGCCTCCGACAAGGTTTTTATGCCGCCTTCGTTTCATTTCCCCGGAAATAGTGAGGTCGGGACCCTATTAATCAAGCGCTTGATTAATAGGGTTTCGACAATTTCCTATGAAAACCTGCAGCCTTGCATCATTGGGATAGAAGCCTTCTTGGATCAAAACCGTTATAGATTCTACGCTCCCCCCGGGCATTCACCAGCCATCAGCATTTCCCCATATCCGAGCTATATAAAAAAGCAAGCCGGGTTTCCGGCTTGCTTTTCCACTTACCCTTGGACATGCTGTTTTTCTTTCTGTTCAACCAGCTTTTCCATTCGCGATCTATCACGCTCAAGAATCGGGCGAAGATATTTCCCTGTATAAGACTCCTTGACTTCAGCGATTTGTTCCGGTGTCCCGGAAGCTAGAACGGTGCCTCCCTTGTCTCCCCCTTCAGGACCCAGGTCGACGATAAAATCGGCTGCCTTGATCACATCGAGGTTATGCTCGATGACAAGCACAGTGTCCCCATTGTCTACAAGACGCTGCAGGACGACCAGCAGACGTGAAATATCGTCCACATGAAGACCGGTAGTCGGCTCGTCAAGAATATAGAAGGAACGGCCTGTCGAGCGGCGGTGAAGCTCAGAAGCAAGCTTCACACGCTGCGCTTCTCCACCGGAAAGCGTTGTAGCCGGCTGCCCGAGTTTGACGTAGCCAAGGCCGACATCGTAAATCGTCTGAAGCTTCCGGCTGATTTTCGGGATATTCTCAAAGAATTCAAGAGAATCCTCTACAGTCATATCCAGCACATCTGAAATATTCTTGCCTTTATATTTCACTTCGAGTGTTTCACGGTTATAGCGTTTGCCATGGCATACTTCACAAGGAACATATACGTCCGGCAGGAAGTGCATCTCGATTTTAATGATGCCGTCTCCGCGGCAGGCCTCACAGCGGCCGCCTTTCACATTGAAACTGAAGCGCCCTTTCTTATAGCCGCGCACCTTGGCTTCATTCGTGGAAGCATAAACATCACGGATATCATCAAATACACCTGTATATGTGGCTGGATTGGACCGGGGAGTACGCCCGATGGGTGACTGATCAATATCAATGACCTTATCCAGATAATCAATCCCCTTGATTTCCCGGTGCGCACCCGGCCGGCTTTTCGCCTTATGAAGTCTTTGTGCCAGTGCTTTGTGGAGAATCTCATTGATTAATGTACTTTTCCCTGATCCGGAAACCCCGGTGACGGAGATGAACGTACCAAGCGGGAATTTTGCACTTACATTTTTCAGGTTATTTTCCTTTGCACCTTTTATTTCTATATAGCGTCCATCCGGCTTCCTTCGTTCCAGCGGAAGCGGTATGAATTTTTTACCTGATAGATATTGGCCTGTCAGTGAGTTCGGATCAGCCATCACTTCTTCAGGAGTCCCGGCAGAAACGATGTTTCCGCCGTGCACTCCCGCACCTGGTCCAACATCAATCAAATAATCGGCGGCAAACATGGTGTCTTCATCGTGCTCTACAACAATCAGGGTGTTTCCGATATCCCTCATATCCTGCAGGGTTCCGATAAGGCGGTCATTATCCCGCTGATGCAGGCCGATCGACGGCTCATCAAGTATATAAAGTACGCCTGTCAGCCGGGAGCCGATCTGGGTGGCAAGCCTGATCCGCTGTGCCTCACCGCCTGAAAGAGTGCCTGCCGCCCTGCTTAATGTCAGATACTCCAGGCCGACATTCGCCAGGAAGCCGAGCCTTTCATTGATTTCCCTGAGGATCAGCCGGGCAATCTGCTCCTCTTTCGGAGTCAGGTTCAGGGAGCTGAAGAAATCGAGTGCCTCTTCAATCGACTGGCTGGTCACTTCACCGATATGCCTGTTCTGGATCAGGACAGCAAGTGTTTCCTTTTTAAGCCTGTAGCCCTTGCATGCAGGGCAGTTATGCTGGCCCATGTATTTCTCCATCTGCTCCCTTATATAATCAGAGCTGGTTTCCTTATAGCGGCGTTCAACGTTTTTTATGACGCCTTCAAATTTAATGTAATTCTCGCGCACCTGGCCAAAATCATTTTTATAACGGAAATAGATTTTGTCTGTCTTGGAGCCGTACAGGATCTTTTCCAGCTGGTTGGACGGCAGGTCTTTCACTGGGATATCCATATCAATGCCATAATGATCGGCAACAGCCTCAAGCAGCTGGGGGTAATATTGAGAACTGGTCGGCTCCCAGGGAGCAACTGCGTGCTTCCGGAGAGACAGATCCCTAACCGGGATGACGAGTTCCTCATCCACTTCCAGCTTGGAGCCCAGGCCGTCACAATCCGGACAGGCGCCGAACGGGCTGTTGAAAGAAAACATCCGCGGCTCGAGTTCACCAATGGAAAAGCCGCAGATTGGACATGCATGATGCTCGCTGAACAGAAGCTCTTCGTCACCGATCACGTCGACGATGACTTTTCCGTCCCCAAGTTTCAGAGCACTTTCGATAGAGTCCGCAAGCCTTCCCTGAATTCCTTCCTTTACGACGATCCGGTCTACGATTACCTCGATGGAGTGCTTCTTATTCTTTTCAAGCTCAATCTCATCACCGACATCATACATTTCACCATCGACCCTCACACGCACATAGCCCTGCTTTTTAATATCCTCAAGGACTTTGGCATGAGTTCCCTTGCGGCCGGAGACGACAGGTGCGAGCACCTGCATCTTCGTCCTCTCCGGATACTGAAGCACCCGGTCCACCATCTGCTCGATGGTCTGGGAACTGATTTCTATATTGTGGATCGGGCACACAGGACGCCCAACCCTCGCAAAAAGGAGACGCAGGTAGTCATAGATTTCTGTTACCGTACCGACCGTGGAGCGCGGGTTCTTGCTGGTTGTTTTTTGATCAATGGAGATGGCCGGTGACAGCCCCTCGATTGCGTCCACATCCGGCTTATCCATCTGTCCCAGGAATTGCCGCGCATAGGCAGACAGTGATTCAACGTACCTCCTCTGGCCTTCGGCGTATACCGTATCAAAGGCCAGGGAGGACTTCCCGGAGCCCGACAGCCCGGTAAGCACAACAAGCTTGTCTCTCGGAATGGTGACATCGATATTTTTTAAATTGTGGGCCCTGGCTCCTTTTACGACAATTTTATCCATAGCCATTTTCTAGTCATCCTTCCGCTTTGAGTTCTAATAATAGGTCACGAAGCTCGGCAGCCCGTTCGAAGTTCAGGGCTTTTGCTGCTTCCTTCATTTCTTTTTCCATATCGGCAATCAATTTTTCCCGTTCCTTCTTGTTCAGCTTCAGCGGCTGGCCTGCCGGGGTATAAGCTTCCTGCTCCTCGGCAGCATGTGTAGCCCGGATGGAGCCGCGGATTTCCTTCTGGATGGTCTGCGGCGTGATGCCGTGCTTCTCATTGTAGGCTTCCTGGATTTCCCGGCGGCGGCGGGTCTCATTGATGGCGATTTCCATGCTGTTTGTCATTTTATCCGCATACATGATCACATGGCCGTTCGCATTACGGGCAGCACGCCCGATGGTCTGGATCAGCGACCTTTCAGAGCGGAGGAAGCCTTCCTTATCTGCGTCCAGGATGGCCACAAGGGAAACTTCCGGTATATCCAGGCCCTCCCTGAGAAGGTTGATACCCACCAGAACATCATATTTCCCCATCCTCAGTTCACGGATGATTTCGATTCGTTCTAGAGTTTTTACCTCCGAATGCAGATATTGAACCTTAATTCCAATCTCTTTTAAGTAATCCGTGAGATCCTCAGACATTTTTTTCGTCAGGGTGGTGATCAGGACCCTCTCATTCTTCTGCATGCGGTCCTGGATTTCTCCAATCAGATCGTCAATCTGGCCCTGTATCGGCCTTATCTCAATATTAGGATCCAGGAGGCCGGTTGGACGGATGATCTGCTCAACCATTTCCGGGGTATGCTCAATTTCATAAGGTCCGGGCGTAGCCGAAACATAGATGGACTGCCCTACCTTTTCTTCGAATTCCTGGAACCGGAGCGGCCGGTTGTCCATTGCTGACGGCAGGCGGAAGCCATGATCCACAAGCACCTGCTTGCGCGCCTGGTCGCCATTGAACATTCCGCGGACCTGCGGCAGGGTGACGTGGGATTCATCCACTACCAGGAGGAAATCCTCAGGAAAATAATCGATGAGTGTGTAGGGAGTGGAGCCTGCCGGCCTTAGTGTGAGGTGGCGGGAGTAGTTCTCGATGCCGGAACAAAATCCCATTTCACGCATCATTTCCAGGTCATACCTCGTCCTCTGTTCAAGACGCTGGGCTTCAAGCAGCTTGTCATCCTCCCTCAGTTCTTCGAGCCTTTCCTCAAGCTCCCGTTCGATGTTCTGGATTGCAATCCTCATCTTTTCTTCACGAGTTACGAAGTGGGATGCCGGGAAGATGGCTACATGGTCCCTCTCGCCAAGAATTTCCCCGGTCAGGGCATCCACTTCCCGGATGCGGTCGATTTCATCGCCGAAGAATTCAACCCGGATACAGTGCTCATCCCTTGAAGCCGGGAAGATTTCCACAACATCGCCGCGGACGCGGAAGGTTCCGCGCTGGAAATCTATATCGTTCCTCTCATACTGGATATCTACAAGCTTCCTTAACAGCTGGTTCCTCTCGATTTCCATTCCGGTCCGGAGCGACAGCACCATTTCCCGGTATTCCTCAGGAGAACCGAGGCCATAGATGCACGACACACTTGCGATCACAATAACATCTTTCCGCTCAAACAAGGACGATGTGGCAGAGTGGCGCAGCTTGTCGATTTCATCATTGATGCTGGAGTCTTTTTCAATGAAAGTATCCGTCTGCGGCACATACGCTTCTGGCTGATAATAATCGTAGTAGCTGACAAAATACTCTACTGCATTATTGGGGAAGAATTCCTTGAATTCGCTGTAAAGCTGGCCGGCAAGCGTTTTATTGTGAGCCATGACCAGTGTGGGCTTATTGACTTCCTTTATGACATTGGAGATGGTAAAGGTCTTGCCTGTACCTGTTGCCCCGAGCAGCGTCTGATGCTGCTTCCCTTCCCGCAGGCCGGCCACAATCTCCTTGATTGCGCCAGGCTGGTCCCCCTGAGGGCTGTATTTTGAAACTAATTCAAATTGCTGGTTCACAAGAGAACCTCCCATCCATGATCTTTAGATAAAATAAAAAAGCACCAGTTATTATTAAATCCTGTAAAACGGCTGAAATAACTAAAGCGCTCTGTTCTGCTTATTTATAAGTAAAGACATATTCCCTAAAATGCATACCTTGGAACTGCCTTTTGATGTCATTCTCGCTTTACTCAAACATTTTACCACAAAGCGCCTAAAAAAAACCAACAAAAAGCGAACGGATATTCCTATTTTCAAGCCCCATTTTTTGTAAGTTTCACTCCTGCGTTCCACTGCATCAAAAAGGCACCCGGAATTCAGGTGCCTTTCTTCTTCTTTTTTTTCATAAATGTATTGGAGAAAAAAAATCCGGCGGTCAATGAGAATGCATCTATGATAATCAGAAGCCAGCTGTCTGTATATCCTTTATAAACTGAAACAGCGATCAATGCCACTGTAAGGATCAGGGAGACAACCTGATTGAATGTGACTCTCGTAAACAGCATTACCATAAGGCCCGGAAGAAACAAGGCAGAGAGAAATTTCAGGGAGGATCACTCCTTTTTCTGCTATCGATTTGATACATCCATTCTATTATATGTTCCTGTTATTATCATCTTTTATTTAACAGCGGCTGGGTTTTCTTCCCTTGCCGCCTGCTAATAGATATAATAGCATAAAAATATACTTTCAATGTTCTGCATCAGGGAGGATCCATATGAAGAAAATGATTTACATATGCCTGGCATTGCTGTTGTCCTTTGCATCACTATACGGGTGTGCGGCAGAGGATGATAAAAAAGCGGACCCGCCAAAGGATACGGCTGTGGAGGAAAAGCCAGCCCAGGGCAGCTCCAAAAACCGTCAGGAGCTGAAACGTCCGGCAAAGGGCTTGAAAGGGATGGTCGTTAATGTTGTAGACGGCGATACGATTGATGTGAAACTCACAAACGGGAAAAATGAAAGAGTGCGCCTTATTTTGGTCGACACCCCTGAAACGAAGCACCCCAAACTCGAGGTCCAGCCTTTCGGGAAGGAAGCATCCCAGTATACAGCCGCCAGCCTGATGGCGAGGGAGGTGCTGCTGGAGCTTGACGCTGAGGAAAGAGATCAATACGGCCGGCTTCTGGCTTATGTCTGGCAGGGGGATGTGCTGTTCAATGAAATTCTGATCCGTGAAGGCCTGGCCAGAACTGCTGTATACCCGCCGAACACTAAATATGTCGATCAATTCCGCAAAGCAGAGAGCGATGCGCGGAAGGCATCTAAGGGAATATGGAGCATAGAGGATTACGCTCAGGAGGATGGCTATAACACAAGCACCCGCAAGCCTGCTTCTGGCACGCCTGATCAGGCCGGCAGCTGCGAGGGAAAAATCAAGGGAAATGAAAATTCCCATGTTTACCATGTTCCCGGCGGCAGTTTTTATGACAGCCCGAAAAAAGAAAACATCGTCTGGTTCTGTTCCGAAAAAGAGGCACAGGATGCAGGCTACCGCAAAGCTATAAAATAGAAAAAGATGGGGCCCGCCTTTTAAAAGGAGCTGGCCTCATCTTTTTCTATTATTCTATTTATCTTTGATCCTGAGGAGTCTTAGTCCATTTAATGTAACAATGAGAGTAGCACCCATATCGGCGAATATGGCGATCCACAGGGTGAGCCATCCAGGCACGACCAGCAGGAGGGCAAGAAGCTTGATGGCCAGCGAAAAGGTGATATTCTGCTTGATGACCCCAAGTGTCCTGCGGCTCAGTTTGATGGTAAACGGCAGCTTCTTAAGATCATCCCCCATCAGGGCAATGTCGGCTGTTTCCAGGGCAGTGTCCGTGCCTGCTCCTCCCATGGCCACACCAACCGACGCGGCTGCCAGGGCAGGGGCATCATTCACTCCATCACCGACCATGGCCGCACTGCCGTACTTCTGATTCAATTTTTTGATAAAGTCCAGTTTACCGGAGGGCATCAATTCTGAATATACTTCCCCTACTCCTGCCTGGCGCCCGATGGCTGCGGCCGTGCTGGCATTGTCGCCTGTCAGCATGATCGTCTTTTCTATTCCCATGCCATGAAGCCTCCGGATAACCTCACCGGTTGTTTCTCTGACTTCATCGGCAACTGCCAGGATAGCTGCAGTATTTCCGTCTATCCCAGCCAGCATGACCGTCTTCCCCTGCTCCTGCAGCTCTAAGACCTTTGGCGAGATAACCGGGAAATGGGAACAGTCCCCAAACAGGGCAGGACTCCCAACCTGCAGCTGCAAGCCGGCAATTTTGCCTGCGATTCCTTTTCCGGTTAAGGACTGGATCTCTTCACCACTGATATTGCGATATTCGATGTTCCGTCTGTCTGCTTCTTTTGTGATTGCCGCTGCCAGCGGGTGCTGGGAGCGGTGTTCGAGGGCGGCGATCAATGCCAGCCACTCGTTTTCATTCCTTGCCTTATCAAGAGTGATAAAGTCAGTCAGGGCAGGCACTCCTTTTGTCAGGGTGCCGGTCTTATCAAAGGCAATGGCTTTTATCCGCCCCAGCTCCTCCAGATGAACACCGCCTTTAATCAGAACGCCATTGCCTGCCGCATTGCCGATAGCTGTGACGATGGCAACAGGCGTTGAAATCACCAGGGCGCACGGACAGCCGACAACAAGGACGGCCAGCCCCTGATAGATCCACTCGCTCCAATTGCCAGTGAACAGCGGTGGGACGGTGGCCGTAAGCAGGGCAATCAGCATGATGGCCGGTGTGTATATTCTGGCGAATTTGTCGATGAAGGCCTGTGATGGCGCCCGTTCGCCCTGTGCTTCTTCCACCAGATGGATGATCTTTGCCAGAGTGGTATCCTTCGCCTGTTTTGTTACCCTTATTTCAAGAAATCCTTCTGTATTAAGGGTTCCTGCAAATACTTCGTCACCTTCATGCTTTTCAACCGGTACGGATTCTCCCGTGATGGCCGCCTGGTTGATTGCCGAGGAGCCTTGTATTACCTTGCCATCCAGTGCTATTTTCTGACCCGGTTTGATTAAAATCACATCACCAGGTTCAACGTCTTCTACAGGCAGCATGAATTCTTTCCCGTTCCTTCTGACAAGCGCCTCCTTAGGTGCTATTTCCATGAGTGACTGAATGGAGCGCCTGGCCCGGTCCATCGAGTACCGTTCGAGCACTTCACTAATCGCAAACAAGATGACCACGACAGCGCCCTCACTCCACTCCCCTATCAGAGCAGCCCCTATGATTGCTGCCGTCATCAGGGCTGTCATATCAAAGTGCAGCTTAGCCAGATTCTTGATTCCCTCTATGAACAGCCCTGTACCTCCCGTCAAAATGGCAGCCGCAAATGCGGCAATGGTCCAGGAGGACTGTTCACCCAGGACATACTGGAGATACCAGGCCAGCGCCAGGAATACAGCCGATATCATAACTGCTCCGTATCTCTTAAAATAGGAATCTGTCTGTTTCATCTGCTCCAGCCTGGTTTCCTCCGGGTATATTCTCAGACCTTCAAACGCGCCAGCCCGTTCCAGCTCGGTTATGGAGCTGTTCCCGATGACAGTCAGCTTAGAGGCACCGAAATTAACCTTCGCATCCAGTACCTGATCCAGCTCTTTCACATTCTTTTCAAACTTGGCGGCACAGCCGGCACATGAAAAGCCCTGGACCCTGTATACCTGCCTTTGTTCAGGTTCTTGCTGCAATTCCCTGGCTTCATTCACGTTCCATCACCTCTTTTTGATGAGTAAATGCAATCTCTATAAGTGCTTTTACATGATCATCATCCAGTGAGTAATACACTTGTTTTCCTTCTTTCCGATGCTTGGCAAGCCCGAGTTTGCTAAGCATCCGCAAGTGATGGGAGGCAGTGGCGCTCGATGATCCGATGATCTCCGCAGCATCACACACGCATAACTCCTTCTCCAACAACAGCGCGTATGCAATCTTCAACCTTGTAACATCGGCCACAGCCTTAAATATATTCGCGACTTCCGGTACATTCTGCTCTTCAACCAGCTCTTTTAAACGGCCCACTTTCTGGCCGGATTCACAAGCGGATTCACAAAACTCTTTATTCTCCATTACCTCATCCCGCCCAACATTCAAATCTTTATTTGATTATACTATATTCAAAAGCACATTTGAATGATTGGGCGAAACTAAAAATCGGGCTGTGGATGGGAAATGGGGGACTGTCCCCCAATTCCCTTCCACATATCCACAAGAAAGCCCCGCTGAAAGTCAGCGGAGCTCGTTTGGTTTTATTTATTTGACGGATGTAGCACTGAGGAAGGAGATGGTTCGCTCGTCTTTAGGGTTGTTGAAGAATTCATCGGTTGGTGCTTCTTCGACAATTCTTCCTTCGTGCATATAGACGATGCGGTTTGCCACTTCGCGGGCAAATCCCATCTCATGGGTGACCACGATCATGGTCATGCCTTCAGCTGCAAGCTCCTTCATTGTGTTCAGCACCTCGCCGACCAGCTCAGGGTCAAGAGCAGAGGTCGGTTCATCAAACAGCATGATATCCGGTCTCATGGCAAGTGCCCTTGCTATGGCCAGACGCTGCTTCTGTCCGCCTGAGAGCTTGCTCGGATATACATCCGCCTTATCTTCAAGATCCACCTTGCGCAGGAGCTCACGTGCCTCCTGCACTGCCTGTTCCTTGGAAATTTTCTTGACCCGGGTCGGGGCTTCGATGATGTTTTCGAGCACCGTCATATGCGGGAACAGCTGGAAATGCTGAAAAACCATTCCTGCCTTTTGACGGACTTCATTGATATCATGAGTCTCTTTGGTAATTTCCCTGCCTTCAAAGATGATTTTTCCATTATCCTTTTTCTCAAGGAAATTCAGGCATCGAAGCAGTGTACTCTTACCAGAACCACTCGAACCGATCAGGCACACTACATCACTTTCCTGCACCTGCATATCTATATCCTTCAATACATGAAGATCACCAAATGATTTATTTAATTTCTCTACGCGTATCATTTCTTTTTTCACTGTCAATTGTCCTCCTATCTATCGCTTCTGGCCAATTTCTTTTCCAATAGACTTACAGCAACTGTCAGGATGGCTACCAGGATGAGGTAGTATACCGCAACAATCAATAAAAAAGTCATTTCATCGAAATTATTGGAGCCTAGTGTGGTTGCTACGTTGAACAGCTCATTCATGGAAATAAATGCTGCCAGCGAGGAATCCTTCAGCCCGATGATAAATTGGTTGCCCAGTGGCGGAAGCGCCCTTCTGAAAGCCTGCGGCAGAATGATCCGGCGCATGGTCAGTGACTTTGTCATCCCAAGCGAGCGGCCTGCTTCCATTTGGCCATTATCAATGGACTGAATGGTTCCCCTGAATATCTCCGCAATATATGCACCATTGTGGAAAGCCAGCGCAAGCGCAGCTGCCCAGAAATCGGGAATCAGGAAAATCCCGCTCATTCCGAAGTATAAAATGAATATCTGTACAATCAGCGGTGTCCCGCGGACAAGGTATACATAAGCATCCGAGATCCACCCAAGGATTTTTACATTCGATAATTTTAAAAGTGCGAAGAAAAGCCCGATGACTATTCCGACTAGTACTGAAACCACCGTAAGCTGCAGCGTGAGCAGCATGGCATCTATAAATACTCCTTTTGTATCTCCAAATGTGCTGATAAAATGAGAAAAACTAGGCAAGTGTTCCAACTCCCTTTCATCCTAAAAGTAACTGATCATTCTGGTTTTGAGGTAATATCTTCTCCGAAATACTTCATGCTGATTTTCTTGAGGGTCCCATCCTTGCGGAGGTTTTCAAGCGCTTCATTAACTTTTTTCACGAGCTCAGGATTGTCCTGTGGAATGACGATAGCCTGCTCACTTCGTTCAATAAGCTTGCGGCCCTCAATCTTGAAGCCTTCCTTCCGGGCAGTCTTCCCCGTGACAAAGTCTGTAATTACAGCGTCATGACGGCCGCCATCCAGCGCTTTTAATGCTGTGATGTCGCTGTCGTACATTTTTAGATTCTTCGTATATTTCCCTGCAACATCGGCATAGGTAGATCCCTTTGCCACTGCAACTTCTTTTCCTTTTAAATCATTTACATCTTTGATATTACTGTCGGGCCGGGTAAAAATTTGAGGACCTGAGTAGTAGTATGGAGTGGTGAAAGCGACGTGTTTACTCCGCTGTGGATTGATCGTATGGCTGGCCACCGCTGCATCTGCCCTTCCTGTTTTGACACCTTCCACTATTCCTTTAAACTTGATCCGCTTCGGTACGGCCTTCAGGCCTAATTCCCTGGCCACTGCCTTTCCTACTTCGACATCAAAGCCTTCCATTTTCATATCATTTGTCATATAGCTGAATGGCTTAAATTCACCGGAAGCCGCGAACACGAACTCATCTTTATCGATAAGTTCAGCCCCGCCTGCCAGCTTCTCCTTTTCAGCACATGCAGACAGCATGCTAATGAGAAGAATAATGGATGCGATAAGCATTATTTTTTTATGTCTCATGCTGCTTTACGTTCCCCTTTCCATTGGCTGATTGCTGCCAAATCCTTTTTCACTATAAAAATAGCATTACTGACTTTTACCCTTTTCAGGCTTTCCTTAATCAGCCTTAACTATATTAATTAACATTGCTGCATAAAGATAAATCCCACCTATGGGGAATTCTGGACAAATAAAAAAAGGGCGGACAGTGTCCACCCTCTTATCTCCATTTATGATGTTCGGGAATAATCCTTTTGAAGACCTTGATATAAAACAATATATCCATCGAGCTGCTGGCTCAGTGCAATAGTGGTTCTAGAATGAAGGCCAGTTTTAGCCGCGGAGCGGATCATCTTATTCCTTATCGCTTCAATCCTTGTCTCCAAATCTGACTTGGTTAGCATATACATGACCTCCTTCATCTATTAAGTAGTATTATGGTAAAATTTTACTATAACTCAGTGGTTTAAGTAAACAATAATATAATGAAGTTTACAAGAAAATATTACTTTTTTACTATTTTATATTCTAGGGATTACTTACGTCTCTTCGTCAAAGGCTAAATGACATTTTTTTACTCTTTAATAATATCGGCCATATTCCCTTCTCCTTTATATCTATAACAAAAATAATTCATCCGTCTGCTTATTATGAAACCGCCGATAGAGGTTAAATGTAAAAAATGCGCTGAAATGCCGGCTTACCCAGCAAATTCCAGCGCACTTCCAAGCAGTTTTTAGTTTATACCAGAATCATAGAGGTATATAAGAAGCAGGATTTACTGCATTTGATTTAGAAGCATTCCATTCACCTTTGTGAAGTTCAAAGTGAAGATGCTGGCCGAAGGACTGGCCGGTATTGCCCATATATCCAACCTGCTGCCCCTGTGCCACTACAGCACCTGTGCTCACGCTCATAGAATTCAAATGCGCATAGACAGTTGTGAATACCTGCCCGTTCACAGAATGAGAGACAATGACTGTATTTCCATAGCTGTCAGAATAATAGGCACGTGTAACAACACCATCAGCCGCTGCTACTACTGGAACGGTTCCGCCCTGAGCGATATCGACTCCATAATGGAAGCCCGGGCTTGGGTTAGTCCGGTAGCCAAAAGGCGATGTCAATACGCCGGCGGCCGGCTTGATGAAGCCATTTGAAGCTTTTGCTTTTTGTGCACTGCCTGCTGAAGCTGAAGCAGGACTGGCAGATGGTGCGGATGCCCTCGCTGCTTCTTCTTTTGCGGCCAGTTCTCTGGCTGCTTTCAGCTCAGCCTGATGTTTTTGCTCAAGGCCGATCGCTTTTTCGATGGAAGCTCCCTGTGATGCCAGCAGATCGGCTTCTTCCTGCAGATTCATTTTTTCATTGGCAATCTGTTTTTCTCTTTTCGCAAGCTGTACCATAAGCCGGTCCTTTTGGGCTTTCTGCTTTGTGAGTTCTGACTTCATCGCCTGAAGCTCCTTCAGCATATCTTTCAGGCTTGCAAGCTTGTCCTTTACAGATTCCTGCTTTGTTTCCAAATCCTTCTTGTCCTGTTCATGCTCTTTGATCAATTCCTGATCGGCATCCATGATAGTTGCGACAGCACCCACACGGTCAACAAAATCACCGAAATCACTCGATCCAAAGAGCACTTCGAGATAATCTACATTCCCGCCGCTCTCCTGGAAGGAACGGGCACGGTTCTTAAGAAGTTCATTTCTTTTTTCAATCCGGTCTTTCAATATAGCAATCTCTTTATTCAGCTTTTGAATTTCCGCTTCTGTTTGTGCGATCCGCTCATTCTGCACACGAATTTTTTCGTTGGCCCTGCTGATCTCCGCATCAATTTTTCGGACTTCTGCCTTAAGGTCGGCCTGCCTTCCCTTAAGTGCCTTAATCTGCATATCAGCTGATTGTATGCCGCTGTTCACTTCGGAACGTTTTTGATTGTTTTCCTGCTGTTTACTTTTTAAACTATTTATTGATTCTGCTTGAACTCCTGGAGCAGCTGCTAAACTGCTGAATCCAAGTACTGCTGCCAAACCGATACTTATGATATGCTTCTTCAATCCGCTTTCCCCTTTCGTTCTTGCCAGATTTCTCTATCTATCGCTGTTTTCCTATGGATCATTTTCTATGTATTTCCATCAGGCATCTATATGTACATTGACATGTTTCGAGTTCATTTGATAAGTTTCTTTCTAATACACCATGCTATTATAGCATCCGTTTTTTTCAGAACAAGTGAATTTATGTTACAGTTCTATTTCAGCCTACTTCTTATTCCCGAAGCCAAAAATAAGAGGCTGTTTTCGAAGGACATTGTTTATATATGACAAGGAATTGATCCCCGCTGCAGGCAATCCTCCTGCACGGTGAGGGCGGCGGGCCTCCTCGGCTTTCCATGCGGGGTCTCCCCTGTATTTCGGTGCTCAAGGTAAAGTGGAGAACGCTGCCTGCTGAATATGACGATTTAAAAAGCTTCATGTTCGCATTTTCGAATGGAAAAAAACCAGTAAAAAAGAGAGGAATCCACCTCTCTTTTTTCGTTCATTCACAGATACGGACTGCTAGACTTCCCCGTGCTGCAGCCCTTCGGCTACTTTATGCAGGCTTGAGATGAACTGCTCCCGCTCTCTGCTGCCGAGGCTGCTGATGATTGCTGCATAAAATTCGTTTCGGGTTTTGGTTATGGATTGCAGCACATCCTGCCCCTTCTCAGTCAATTCAAGGTATACGACTCTTCTGTCCCTGCTGCACCTTTCCCTTATAATGAGCTGGTCTTCTTCGAGATTGTTCAGCAGCAGGGTCGTTGCTCCGGATGACAGCTCCAATCCCTGTACGATATGAGCCACCATACAATTTTGTGTTTCCATAATCTTTTTGAGCGTCCTATATTTGGTTGTGGTCATTTTAGCTGGAAGCTCCGCATACTTTTTTTCCATCCGCTTATTTTTATAGCGGAAGAACGATTCTGTAATGCTGTCAAGCTCTTCAAACAATCCTTTATCCAGGATGCCCTCCATGGCAGCCCCTCCCTTACTTTAACACTGAGTCCATATGATAAAATTTGATGCGGAAAATTAACGGGTAAATATCTTTACAACAAAGATAATCTATGTTTTAATTGTTTTCGGCAATATACTTCATTTTGTTAACTATTATACTAGTTTATCAGTTTTGTAAAAAGGAAGGAGTTTTATTCATGAAGAAAAGCTTATGGCTGATGAATTTTATTGTAATCCTGGTTGTGATTGCATTGCTTGGAGGAGGAGCTTATTATTACTATCAATCCTCTTCCTACATTAAGACTGATAACGCCCATGTAACGGGTGACATCCAGACTTTAACAGCTTCGGCAGCAGGAAAAATCACTTCCTGGAATGCCAATGAAGGAGATCAGGTTTCTGCCAATAAGGAACTTGGTGAATTGAATAACGGAAAACAAACTTCTGAAATCACTGCTACTGAACCTGGAACAATCATCAAGCAGTCTGTCCATAAAAACCAGCTTGTCCAGCCGGGTGCTGTTCTTGCCCAGACAGTGGATATGAAAAAACTCTACATTGTGGCCAATATCGATGAGAAAAAAGTGAAGGATGTAAAAGTCGGCAGCAGCGTTGATGTAGTAGTAGACGGTGATTCCGGCACAGTGATCGATGGTGAAGTAAAAGCCATCGGCCATGCTGCAAATTCTATATTCTCCCTGATGCCGCAGCAAAGCGCGAGCGGGAACTATACGAAAGTAACACAATATATACCTGTAAAGATTTCCATTGAAAATTATTCAGAAAAAGTAATGCCGGGCATGAACGCTGAAGTAAAGATCAGCAGATAATAATCCTGTTTGCCATATATTGCGGCGGTAAAAATTAAAATGTGGATTCCCGCAGCAGGAGCTGGCTTTCCGCGGTGCGGGCAGTCTGTGGGAAGCGGTTTTCTTCCAATGGACTGATTGACACTTGCAGGTCGAAAGTTCCGCAGCTGGATCAGGAGCCTCGCGCCTGAAGCTAAGTCCACTTGCTTAAAAATTTTCTCTCCTCAAAAATCAATAAAAACAACAATCTTTCTAGAAAATAACCTTCACAAATACAACAGGTTAGTTACCACTAATGATTTTTTAAAAGAAAGGGGGCCGCATGGTGTCTGCTCAAAAAAATGAATTTGCCGAAGAAAATAATGTGCGGCAGCATATGCCGCTTTTAATCGTGCTGATGCTCGGTCTCTTTCTCGCCATACTAAATCAGACGCTGTTGAATGTGGCGATTCCCCGCCTCATGAATGAATTTGGGGTTGCTGCCACCACGATTCAGTGGCTTTCGACAGGCTATATGCTCGTTAACGGGGTCCTCGTACCTTTGTCAGCGTTCCTGATCGAGAGGCTCGGCGTGAGAAAGCTGTTCATCTTTGCAATGGCCTGCTTCACATTGGGGGCACTTATCTGCGGAATAGCAGGCAGTTTCTCCATTATGCTGACCGGCCGCTTGATCCAGGCTGTAGGAGGCGGTGTTCTTCAGCCGCTTGTGATGACCATCATCTTATCCATTTTCCCTCCAAGCATGCGCGGAAAAGGGATGGGGATCTTTGGACTCGCCATGATGTTCGCTCCAGCCATTGGACCGACACTTTCCGGCTGGCTGATTGAAAATTACACCTGGAGAGTGATGTTCTACGGCATGGTTCCGCTCGGTGCCATTGTTTTGATCATCGCCCTTTTCAGGCTTAAAGATTTGTTTCCACCGAAGAATATTAAAATTGATGTGTTTGGCGCTTTTACATCCCTTATCGGATTTTCTTCCCTCCTCTATGGAGTTTCAGAAGCAGGCTCAAAGGGCTGGTCAAATCCGATCGTTGTTTCCACAGCACTGCTCGGGATTATTTTCATCGCCATCTTTGTCATCCAGCAGCTGCGTTCAGAAAAGCCCCTGCTTGATTTTAAAGTATTCAAATATGATATCTTTTCACTAGCAACGATCATTAATGTCATCATAACCGTTGCCATGTTTGTCGGCATGTTCCTTCTGCCCATCTACCTGCAGAACCTCAGGGGCTTTACAGCCTTTGATTCAGGACTTCTCATGCTTCCCGGAGCTTTGATTATGCTGGTCATGTCGCCTGTCTCTGGGATACTATTTGATAAATTTGGTCCGCGTCCGCTTGCTGTCACAGGGATGCTGATTACCATTATCACCACCTATGAATTCACACAGTTTACAATGGGTACATCCTACAATACAATCCTTGCGATTTATATGGTCCGGTCATTTGGTATGTCACTATTGATGATGCCGATCATGACCGCAGGGATGAACCAGCTGCCCAGGCACTTGAACAGCCATGGAACGGCTATGTCCAACACCGCCCGCAATGTGAGCGGATCGCTTGGAATCAGTCTTATCACCACTATATTTACTAACCGTACAACATTCCATTACGCGGCGGCTGCTGAAGGAATGAATACGATGGATCCGATTTTTATGCAAAATTTCCGTGAACTGGCGGCGCGTGCGGCCGCTGAGCTTCATTTGCCCCTTGCACAGGCTCAACAGACAACGATTCAGCTGATGGCAAAGGAAGCAAATATTCAGGCAACCGTAAGCGGAATAAACGATGCTTTTTATTGGGCAACTGCCCTGTCTTTGATCGGGTTTATCTTAAGCTTCTTCTTGAGGGATGTGCGGAAGGATCAAGCAGCCGATACTAAAAATACTGTCCGGGAGACCGGCCAGGACGGAGAGATCCTGCTCCTGCCTGCACCAGAACGAAGCTTGCAGCAATAAGGATTGGAGGAATCAGGATGAAGATTTGTATTATATATGATAGTGAAGGCGGCCATACAGAGGCCCTGGCCCGGTCAATCGCCCAGGGAGCGGATTCCTTTGAAGGGGCTGAAGTTTATCTGCAGTCGGTGGAAGAAGCCGATGTATATTCCCTGCCTGAGATGGATGCGATTATCTGGGGATGTCCGGGACATTTCGGCACAATCAGCTCCGGGCTTAAAACCTGGATTGACAAGCTTGGCTACCTCTGGGCTGAAGGAAAACTGGTGAACAAGATCGGTGCCGTTTTCTGTACGACTGCCACGGAACACGGCGGCCTAGAGTCCACCATGCTGAACTTGATTACACCCATGCTGCACCAGGGCATGATCATCGCAGGCCTGCCGGGGAATATTGCTGAAAATGCAACATACGGCTCTTATTATGGAGTAGGGGTAACCTGTCCGATTGACAGCGAAGAAAACATATCGGAAAACGGCGCAGCACTGGGCCGTGCCCTTGGCCGGCGGGTTGCCGGGCTGGCAGCCGTTTTTACCGCCGCAAAGTCTTGATATATTGCCTTAATGAGGGGGATGACCAATGACAATTGTAATTATATGTGTTCTGGCAGCCTTGATCCTTGTGTTCCTGCTGGTCCGCGTCAATTCGCGCGCCCTCTCCTCTCCTGCTGAAAAGCCCGCAGATCACGGGGATGCTGCAGCAGCGGAAACACCCTGTCCATCAGAGGCAGTTTCAGGTGAAGATACCGGCATTCCCGGCGGCATAACCGCCGATAAAAGACAGACAGGCATAGATGTCCTTGGCCGTGAGCAGGCTGATAAAATGCATGATGATGCTTACCGCCAGACACTAAAGAACTTTATGAAATCAGCCACCCAGCCGGAAAAACAACTTCAAAGGGAAACCGGAATAGACGATACCCAATACCGCAAGGCACTATCAAACATAAAAAACAAAAAGAACTGAAGAACTGGAAATGGAGGCTGCCTCCATTTCCTTTTTTATGGTTCTGCCCTTAAATCATTAGATGCTGGTCCGAAAGACAGATTGTTTGACTAATCCTTACAGGAGTTAGATACTTTTTCCATAAGGCTTTTACTATAAGGAGGTTTTTGGAATGTCAATCAGCAGTTTGCAGGATACAACTACGTTACATAATGGCGTTAAGATGCCGTGGTTTGGCCTTGGCGTCTGGCGTGTAGAGGATGGCGACGAGGTTATTTCATCCGTGAAGGCAGCCATTGTCAATGGATACCGCAGCATTGATACGGCAGCTGTTTACAAGAATGAAGAAGGCGTAGGCGAAGGAATCCGCCAGGCTCTGAAGGAAACCGGCCTGTCGCGTGAGGACCTGTTTATCACTTCAAAGGTCTGGAATTCAGACCAGGGCTACGATTCTACCCTGGAAGCATATGAAGCAAGCCTGAACCGCCTCGGCCTCGAATACTTGGACTTATATCTGATTCACTGGCCGGTAGCAGGCAAGTATAAAGATACCTGGAAAGCCATGGAACAGCTGTACAATGACAAGCGTGTCCGCGCGATTGGCGTGAGCAACTTCCATGTTCACCACCTGGAAGATCTTTTGGCAGATGCCACGATTAAGCCGATGGTCAATCAGGTTGAATTCCATCCACAGCTGTCTCAGCGTGAGCTGCGTGCATTCTGCAGGGAGCAGGAAATTCAGTTTGAAGCCTGGTCTCCATTGATGCAGGGCGGACTGTTTGACAATGAAGTGCTGAAGGGGATTGCTGAAAAACACAGCAAGACGCCTGCCCAGGTCATTCTGCGCTGGGACCTTCAAAGTGGCGTGGTTACCATTCCAAAATCCACAAAAGAACACCGCATCATAGAAAATGCGGATGTCTTCAATTTCGAATTGACTGCTGAAGAGATGGCAGCCATCGATGAGTTGAACAAAGATGAGCGCGTCGGTGCGGATCCAGACAACTTCGACTTCTGATTAATATGCACAAAAAACAGGACGGCCACCCAATGGGAGGCCGTTTTTTACTGGGAAATAATCCGGGAAATGGGGTCAATCCCCCTTGTATAGCTCCCTTCAGTCTGCAGATGCTAAGCAGGTATCATTGATAATAGGAGGGGGTTTTTCAATGTATTATTACAAGCAGGAGCTGATTAATCCAATTATTCCGGACAAGCCGGATCCAAATGCAGCCAAGGTTCTTCAAGAGACGCTTGGCGGCCGGTTCGGGGAAATGCGGACGATGATGCAGTTCTTTTTCCAGAGCAGCAACTTCCGGGGCAAGGCCTTGCAATTCCGGGATTTGATTAAAGGAATTTTCCTGGAGGAAATTGCCCATGTTGAATTAGTCCAAAATACAATCAACGCCCTTCTCGATGATTCAGGTGCACCAATGCCAGGGAATTCCGGCAGTGATGCCGCCCCTCTTGATGAAGCAGTAAAACATGCAATCCCTCACCATTTCATCATGGGTGCACAAAGCTCGGTTCCCGAGGATGCCAATGGCAACCCGTGGCAGGGCTCGTATGTCTATGACCACGGCAACCTGATTGCAAACCTTCTGGACAATCTTGTGCTGGAGTCAACAGGCGTACTGCAAAAAACGAGGATTTATGAAATGAGTTCCAATAAAACTCTCCGCGAGACAATTGCGTTTCTTATCGTACGCGACAATGCCCATCAAAACGCATTTGCAAAAGGCCTTGAGATGCTCGGAGTAGACTGGGGAAAACTATTCCCTGTCCCTAATTACGACATTAATAAATATCCCGAGTGCCGTAAATATGTGGAAATGGGCTTCCATAATGTCCAGTTCAATTTCAGGCTGGATGATACAAGGATTGCCGAGATATACTCCGGCCAGACGCCAAGCCGCAATGGCGGTGAATTGTCTGTTGTGGATCCTCCTGATGGTCATCCAGTCCCTGAAATGCCGGAACGGCCGAATGAGCATGCACCAGGGATAACAGATATGTTCCGCTGATCAAGCTAAAAAGAGGCTGACAACTGTCAGCCTCTCCTCTATTTCTGTTTCAGGATTTCCACCGTTATAAGCTGGTGGCCGTCAATTTCTTTTACTGTGAAATCATAGCCTTCTGCCCCGATAGAATCTCCGACTTTAACATCGAATTTCTGGGTGAGCACCCAGCCGCCGAGTGTATCGACATCTTCTTCTTCAAAGTGTGTTCCAATCAGATCATTTACGTCTTCAATCAGTACCTTAGCATTGAGGATATAATGACCTTCTCCTATTTTGCGGATATCAGCCACTTCATCCGTATCAAATTCATCACGGATTTCCCCTACGATTTCCTCCAGGATATCCTCAACCGTAACAAGGCCAGATGTGCCGCCGTATTCATCAATCAAAATGGCCATCTGCGCACGGTCGCGCTGCATACGAAGCAGCAGATCGTGAATCGGAACCGTTTCAATCACCCGGATGACCGGCTTGATATAAGGCTGAATCGAGGTTTCCCCTTCTACCAGAGCTCCATTCGAGATTCTCGATGTAATGATTTCTTTTATATTTACAATGCCAAGTACATGGTCTTTATCCCCGTCAGTCACCGGATAGCGCGTATAGCCTTCACTTTTCACGGTATCAAGGACCGTTCCCAGGCCAGCTTCGACAGACAGGCTGACAATTTCTGTACGGGGAACCATGATTTCCTTGGCAATCCTTTCGTCAAACTGAAAGATATTGTTAACGTATTTAAGTTCCGTCTGATTGATTTCACCGCTCTTATAGCTTTCCGACAACAGAATGCGCAGCTCCTCTTCAGAATGGGCAAGTTCATGCTCGGAAACCGGCTTCAGTCCAAACAACCCCGTAAGGAAACGGGCTGAACCGTTCAAGATCCAGATGAACGGATACATGATCCGGTAAAACCAGATGATTGGACTTGCGAAGACAAGTGTGATGGCTTCTGCCTTCTGGATTGCCACCGTTTTAGGGGCAAGCTCGCCAATTACTACGTGCAGGAATGTAACAAAAGCAAATGCAATTCCGAAGGATAGAATATCAGAAATGCCTTTGTCCAGATGCCACATGGTGAACAATGGATGGAGCAGGCTTTCGACAGTCGGCTCTCCAATCCACCCAAGCCCTAAAGCTGTAACGGTAATACCCAGCTGGCAGGCAGACAAATATTCATCAAGATGGGTCGTCACCTTTTTTGCGGCAGCTGACCCTTTTCTGCCTTCAGCTACCAGCTGATCAATGCGGGAACCTCTCACTTTTACAATAGCAAATTCTGTTGCCACGAAAAATCCAGTCATGGCAATGAGTACTGCTAACAATATCAAGTTTAATATGTCCAATAAATAGGAAACTGGCCAGCGGAGATCGCTTTTCCCCTAAAAAAGTCCAGCCCCCATACACCTCCTGTATGTTCTCTCAAATTTTTTTGGATTCCGGCTCATATAAGCAGGAGCAGAAGGGTCTGCATAAGTGAGATGCTCTCATGGGACAGGTTGTTTTTGATTGTTTCTTTCGTAAGGCCCTGTTTCTCCATAATTTTCATGATCTCTGAGACATCCAGCTCCAGCTCTTGAATCCTTGCTTTTAATTCTTCGATATCTATATTTTTTGTATCTTGTTCTTTAAGCCGTTTTTTTATTTCAGCGAGTGATAATTTTTCTTTCTTGAGCTGTTCAATCATCCCAATTTTCTCAACCGCATCCGGACAATAGTAGCGGTAGTTGGAAGCGGAACGTTCTGCTGTAAGCAGCCCCTGATTGGTATAATAATCAACTGTCCTTTTTGTAACATGTGCCAATTCCGCCAGCTCGCTTATTCTCAGCTTCTCAGTCCCAAGGGAAACGCCTCCCAACTATAACGTTATGGTTTATAAAATCATTATACAACAATAGCAGTCTATCTGACAATCTAATAAAGATATGGTACAGATTACTAAAAAACATGAGATTCATACTGTAAGCACATACATGGAGAAAAACTGGCCAGGAGCAGGAATAAACACGGCGGGGCGGATCAGGTCATAATAGGAATGCCAGTAAGAGGATGATATTTATACGCAGTTTCAGGCAGCCGCATACTACATGCAGCTCCGCCCCTTTTCCACAAGAAAAACCGGGAAAGAACTTTTCCCGGTTTACTGCTTATGATGCATTTTCTTTATTCATTTTCGGATACTCTTTTTCCCAGTAATCGGCTCCCTTGATTCCGAGCGGAATCGGATCAAATACAGGATCGATGCCAAGCTTCTTCTGCTTCTCATAGTCCTTCAGGGCAGCAAGCGCCGGTTTAGCAAGGATCAAGATCGCAATGATATTCAGCCATACCATTATCCCGAGTCCCACATCCCCAAGCGCCCAGGCAAGTGCAGCTTCATTGGAGGCGCCGTAGAAAGTGGCAGCCATGATCACGAGCTTCGAGAAGAGCACCCAGACTTTCCGGCTGCTTCCATTTGCCAGGTAAGTGATATTGGTTTCAGCGATGTAGTAGTAAGCCATGATCGTTGTGAAGGCAAAGAAGAATAAGGCTACGGCCACAAAGCCGGCACCGAACCCCGGAATGACCGAATCGATTGCAGCCTGGGTGAATCCCGGCCCTGCCTCAATTCCTTTCAGGTTTTCAACAATCATGGTCTTGCCAGGACCTTCTGTATTATACATGCCGGTGAAAAGGATCATGAAAGCTGTGGCCGTACATACAAACAATGTATCGATATAAACAGAGAACGCCTGGACAAGCCCCTGCTTGGCCGGATGTGATACCTCGGCAGCTGCTGCCGGGTGCGCGCCTGTTCCCTGTCCAGCCTCATTGGAATAAACGCCCCGCTTAACTCCCCAGGAAATGGCCATCCCGATGAGACCTCCAAACGTAGCATCAATTGAAAAGGCACTGCGGAAGATCAGAGCAAACACACTGGGAAGCTCTGTAATATTCATAGCGACGATGACCAGTGACAGGAGGATATAGCCGAGTGCCATAAAAGGTACGATAACCTGCGCTGCGCTGGCTATCCTTTTTACTCCTCCGAAGATAATGAAGCCAAGGAACAGGGTAATGACAGCTCCTGTTATCCATTTATTCATTCCAAAGGCATTTTCCATTCCAAGAGCAATTGAATTCGCCTGCACACCAGGCATAAGGACGGCCATGGCGATCAATGCGGCGATGGCAAAAAGCACCGCAAACCATTTCCAGCCGATTCCCTTTTCTATGTAGTACGCCGGACCGCCACGGTACTGTCCGTCTTTCTTAACCTTATAAATCTGGGCCAGTGTTGACTCAACATAAGCACTTGAAGCACCGATGAAGGCGATTGCCCACATCCAGAAAATGGCCCCGGGCCCCCCGTAGAAGATGGCGGTGGCCACACCGGCAATATTACCGGTTCCCACACGTCCGGAGAGTGCGATGGACAACGCCTGAAAGGAGGAAACTCCAGCATCAGAGCTCTTGCCCTGGAACATCAGCCTGACCATTTCCTTGATATGACGCAGTTGCAGAAAACGGGTTAAAATAGAAAATAATAGCCCTACTCCCAGCAGGATATAGATGACCGGGTCACTCCATAGCACAGCATTCAAACTATCCACGAATTCCTTCAAGCAAAATCCTCCTTCTATGTATCAGAATATTCAATGTTTTTAATTATATATTTTTCTTTTGTTATTAGCAAAAATTTAACAAAAATTGTCGGAAATCATTGGAGAATAGTAGAATATGTATTATTGTGGATTGTAGAATGGGGGACATTTATATGAATACAGATATCTATTTTGTAAGGCATGCTCATTCCATTTATACCCCTGACGAAATAAACCGCCCCCTGTCGGAAAAAGGAAGGGCGGATGCCATCAGGGTTGAAGGACTATTGTCTAAAAGGAATATAACAAATGTAATCTCAAGTCCATATCAAAGAGCCATCGGGACCGTCCAGGGAGTGGCCGATGAATTTGAGTTAGACATTGAACTGCGGGAGGACCTGAGGGAGCGGCTGCTTTCCACGGAGCCGGTCGATGATTTCGCAGAAGCTATGAATAAGGTATGGAGCAATCCCTCCATCGCTCTTGAAGGCGGCGAATCCAACAAGGAAGCCCAGGCTAGAGGAGTGAGGGCGGTCAAATCAATTCTGAAAACATACCCAGGCCAAAGTATTGTGCTCGGTACCCATGGCAATATCATGGTGCTGATCATGAATTACTTTGACACTCAATATGATTTCTCCTTTTGGAAAAGGCTCGATATGCCTGATATCTACAAAATGAGCTTCAACGGCGGGACACTTGCCAGTACAGAACGGATATGGGGGCAGAATCAATAAGGCTAAAAAGCACAAGCCCCTTAGCTTATGCGAGCAGGTAGGCCCAAACATCCTCCATAAACATCCCCATCACCAGGAGAGCAGTCAGGACAGCTCCCGCCAGCACAAGCCAGATCAGGATCAGCCTTTTTTTATTCATCTCCTCCGGGACACCGTTATAATAGGTATTCAGCAGTAAGGCATAACCCGGCAGCAAGACAGTGGAGAGAAGAAGGCAGAAATACACAAGGCGAACAGGTATGAATGAACAGCTTTCCTCAGGCATCGCCTGAAGTGTCCATGGATGCATGACCCATGCCAGAAAAGCATTCGGGATAACCGCAAAAAGTGCGGTATGCAAAGGAATCCGGCCATCTTCCCTGCTAAGCAGGAACAATGCATACCAGATAGATGCATAAGCCAGAATGGTCAAAATAATGACCCCCTGGAAGAAGGTATAATCGCCGAGAGCGTCTGCCCATTTGTCCGGCAGCACCACAAGAATGATGCTAAGAAATGAAAAACAGCATTAAAGCTCCCGCCTGGGCTGCGCCCCAAAAAAAGGCCTGTTTAATCAAAGCCATAGTACAGCCTCCCACTACAAAGACATTCTATGTATGCAATCAAAAAAAAGCTAGACAGAGGATCTTTTTCCGATCCGGAAGCCCATCCAGCAAATGAGCGGAAACAACAGGATTGTAGCAAATATGCAGCTGATGATGAATGAAAGACTCAGCAAAGGGGTGAACCATTCCCCTGGAACCAGCTCAAACAGGACTAAGCACATCAGGAGGACATTCGGTAAGATGGCTGCGGCAAAAATAAGGGGTGCCCAAACCCTTCCGCCATAACCAAACTCCCGGCCGGCTTCATAGCCAATCAGCGCCCAGAACAGGGAGTATATGATGAGTATGATTAAGGGCATCCGCGCCAATGCATCCCACATCAGATCTGCCCATAAAATGCCGCTAAGATGATGTAAGGCAGTCAAACCTGCCCCGGCTGTAAAGAAAGAAAGATTGATGATGAAAAACAGGCGCAGCGTCCAAACTGGGGACGGAAACTCCGCATGGTTCCAGGCTTCAGCCGCTTCCTCGGGTGTTCCAAGACTTTCAGCAGCCAATTTCATCAGCTCAGCTTCATCCGTTATGCCGCTCTCCTCTTCCAGCTCCAAAATATGTGTTTTATATTCTTTTAGAATCTGATCCCGGTCGCAGCAGCCGTTTAACCGCTGTTCCAGTTCTTTAAGGTACTCAGCCTTCGTTTGGGCCATGCTGCTCCGTCTTTCCTATCACAAGATTCATCACCTTCACAAATTGCTTCCATTCCCTCTGCTTTTCTGCCAGCATTTCCCGCCCAGCTTCCGTAATCCGGTAATACTTGCGGTCTGCCCCCTTCTCCTTCTTTTCCCAATAAAAGTGGATATACTGCTGCTTTTCAAGCTTATGCAGAGCCGGATACAGTGTTCCCTCCTTTACGCTGAGATGGAGATTGCTCCTTTTTTCCAGCTCCTTCACAAGCTGATAGCCATACATATCCCTTTCACCCAGCAGCTGGAGAATAATCAGGGAGGTACTTCCCTTCACCAGTTCACGGTTAAATGCAAACATACTCTTTCCTCCTTAATTAGCTGCGGGTTTTTAAATGATTCCGGATCAGCCTGGCCACCGTTTGGTAGAAAGAAGAATCATGGGAAACCAGATCTGCCCTGCCCAGGTTCTTTGAAACCTCCCGGCGCATCCCTTCAGCATCCTCCTCAAACCCTTCAGCATAAAAGCTGTCCTGCATCCCAGTACAGAATTCATAGAATGAATTCCATTCAGCCTTCACCATGCCAGAGACTTCTTCCCTTTGCAGCTTGAAGGATGCATATGGGAAATCGCCTTCATATAAATATTGATGGGCTATTTCCCTGTCAATGAAGCACTGTTCTTCCTTTATCACTTCATATTTTATGACCCCCATGGGCACAAGGTCCGCGAGCTCCGTAACAATGCCCAGCTCCTCGCGCACCTCCCTGACTCCGTCCTCAATCGTCTCGTGGGCGAGCAGATGGCCGGCGGCCGTTATATCATACAAACCCGGATAGTCCTTTTTCCGGTCACTCCGCTTTTGCAGGAAAATATAGTGCCGGTCCTTCTCATATGAAACCAGCCAGCAGTGGAACGCTTCATGCCAGAGACCTGCTTTGTGAACCTTACTGCGGTCCGCGGTGCCGGATGGACGCCCTTTATCATCAAAAATCCGGAGCAATTCTGTTTCCATTTTCATTTCCCTTCTGTAAGGAATTTACATACATAGATTTTTTAGGTATTAATAATATACCAATTTAAGTTAATATTTACAAATATTTCTTAAAACTCAATTGTATAAGAAAAATGAATGAAGCTGCTAAGAAATCAGACAGCCGCGCTGCCTGACTAGTAGTTGGTGCCGGGAGGATAGTCTTTAACTTCTTGCTGCACCAATAATTGGCTGGGCTGAAATCAGTCGTGATTTGTTCAGATAAAAGGCCGGACTCAGGATGGTCCGGCAATCATACATATGTTAAAATTGACAGAATTGTTTACTGGGGAAAGTAACAGGTACCTATAAAGCCTTTCAGATAAATAAGTTTCTTTATTGGCACCTGACATGAGAGAGGATTGATCTAATGAGTAAAGATTTCTTCGTAAAAACAAGAGGCTGCAAATTATATGCCAAATTAATGGGAGAAAGCAACGGTAAAACCACAATTATCATGGACGCCGGATATGGGGATTTTTCCAAGTCATGGAATGCGGTGATAGGAGAGATTTCAAAACTATCTTCTGTTTTCATATATGATAGAGCAGGGCTTGGAAAAAGTGAACGAAGCTTATCTCCCAGAACAAGCCGTGAAATGGTTAAAGAGCTGAAAGAATTACTTGTTAAAGCCAATATTAAACCTCCATATTTATTGGTAGGTCATTCATTTGGCGGGGTCAATATGCGGATATTCGCAACTGAATATGAACATGACGTTTGCGGGCTTGTCCTGGTTGACTCTACTCCTGAAGATTATAGAGAAAGATTTCTTCCAACCATGCCGCAAGATTTCCAGCAAGCCTACAACAATCAATTTATTCACGAAGGAAATTACGATGAATTTATGGAAAGCCTTGATCAGTTAAAAGAAACTAAACGTAAATTAAAAATTCCATTAGTGGTTCTTTCAGCCGGTAAAAAAGCTCATTACACAGCAGAATCTCAAGCATTATGGAATCAAATGCAGAGAGAGATTCTTGAAATATCCTCTAATGGTGTATTGGTGACTGCCGAAAACAGCGCTCATTACATTCAAATTGATGAACCAGACGTATTGATTCATTCGATAAGAAAGCTGATTGGCCTGTTTGAATAGGTGGAAAGTATTGAAAAATGCTTGGAGACATAATCTCCAAGCATTTTTCTTTCCTGATTGCTATACTGTGCTCCTGCCAGCCTCTTAACGAAGAACACTCTTTTTTACTTATAAAAGTGAAAATCACTACGGCATGGAGACATTAATTTTTAGATGCGGAATGCCGAAATGGTATCCTGGAGTTCTTCAGCCAGACGGGCCAGTGAAGCGGCTGCAGCATTCACTTCTTCCATGGAAGCCAGCTGTTCTTCCGATGCCGAAGCCACTTCGACTGCATGATAGGAGGTGCTTGCTGCTACCTCTGACATTTCAGCCACATCCTCGGCAACAAGTGAGACATCTTCCTTGATCCTTGCCGAAGCCTCTGTGATCCCGCTGATCTGGCTGGTCACATTGTCAACAGAGGAAAGGATGGAAGCAAAGGCCTCTTCCGTGTCGTTGGCAATCTCAAGTCCGGCCAGCACCTTCTCCTTCACCGAGTGAATGGCATCCACGCTGGTTTTGGCATCTCTCTGCATTTCAGAAGTAAGCTCCGAGATATGTGACACTGAATCCCTCGTCTGCTCGGCAAGCTTCCTGACCTCTGATGCGACGACCGAGAACCCCTTACCGGCCTCTCCTGCTCTTGCCGCCTCAATGGCTGCATTCAGGGCAAGCAGATTCGTCTGATCGGCGATCCCTGTGATCAATGTAAGAATTTCCCCGATTTGCAGGGAGCGCTTATTGAGTTTTTCCAGTGCTTCACCTGCATTTTCGACAGAACCGGATATATGATTCATCTGATTCAACGTTTCCTCAACAAAATGGGAGCCCCGCTTTGTCTGCTCATTAGCAGCCGCAGTAAGTGCAAATACAGAAGCTGCATTTTCTGCGATTCTCGCTGCACCTTCAGTCCCAGCCTGCACGGCCTTGACCGATTCATTCGATTTGGCAGTCTGCTGCTCGGCACCTGCCGACACCTGCTGCATAGCCACTGTAATCTGTTCAGTGCCCTTCATCGTTTCGTCGGCACTGGCCATCAGTTCCTCAGAGGCAGCCGCAACCTGGCCTGAGCTCTCTCCCACATGCTTAATCAGGGAACGCAAATTGTCTGTCATCCTCTGAAAAGCATGATTCATGGACCAGATTTCATCTTTTGTCCTGACTTTAATTGTTTCAAGATTCAGGTTCCCATCTGCAATTTCTTCGGCATGACGGGTAAGCTGCCTCACCGGCCTGACAATTCTTTCGGTATATACGAACGCCGCTATAATGCTTCCGATAATCAGGATGATGACTGCACCAAGGGAGAATGTAACCATCAGCTGAATTCGGTCTTTAATGGCATCCTGGAGGTTCATATAATCAGCATTGATCATTTTTTTTAATTCAATAACATCATTGGCCATCCCTCTTGTCCGGAAAGACTGGCGCTTCGCTTCAGCCTGGTTTTGTTCATCTGCCACTTTTAATCCGGCGACCTTCAGCTCATTGAATTTCCTGCTGATTTTTTGTATAGCTTCCTTTTTTCTGCCTGAATCAAATTTTTTCCTCAGCTCAGCCGCTTCTGCCTCCACGTCTTTTAAATCCAGTGTTATATCATTGGCATTGCTTCCGGAGGGGACCATTGAGTAAGCACCCAGTGACTTGGCCAGGCTCTTTGTCGAGCTGTTCAATTCCTCTGCATGCAGCAATGTCTTTACCGTATTTTCTGTTGAAGAATTGATCGACCTCATGCCGGCAATATTCACGCCGATGATGACTGCCGACAATAGCATTGGTATGAGTGTTAATAATAAAATCTTTTGTTTAAGCTTCATGCTGTTCTCCTGACCTCCAGCCTATTGAATGATTTGAATCTCCTGGTTGGCTAACTTCTTTTTTAAGTCTTCTAATTTCTCAGTTTCCGCTGGGGTAAGGCTGACGATCCTTATTGGGGCAATATCGACTCCGTCCTCTTTTATGCCAAGCTGAATTTTATGTCCGGAGAGCTTCCCTGTTTTGGAGAATTCCTTCACCCGCTCATAAATGGCCACATCCACTTTCTTCAGCATGGAAGAGACGACTGCCTTTTCCGCCTGAAAGAATTGGTCCGTATCTACTCCAAAAGAGTAAATGCCTGATTTTTCAGCCTGCTTTAACACCCCTACACCCGTGTAACCGGCTGCCGGATAAATGTAATCCGCCTTTTTCTTGATCATGCTGCCCGCTATTGCCGAACCTTTGTCAACATCATCAAATGTCCCTGCATATTCGGAAAGAACTTGAGCCTTCGGGTTTACAGCTTTAACTCCCTCAGCAAAGCCTTTTTCGAATTTTTTGATCAGCGGGACATCCATTCCGCCGACAAAGCCGACTACATCGCTCTTTGTCTTCATCCCCGCAAGAACCCCGATTAGATAAGAGCCTTCTTCTTCCTTAAATGTCACGGAATAAACATTGGGAAGCTCAGACACCGAATCAATGATTAAAAATGGCTGCTTCGGATACTTCCTGGCCGTTTTTTCCACTGCTTCCTGCATGGAAAAGCCCAGGCCGATCACCAGGTCATTGCCATCCTTTACAAGCTCGGCAAGTCCCTGCTCATATGTCTTCGTATCCTTTATCTCTTTATAATCGAATGAAATGCCAAGCTCATCCCTTGCCTTTTCCAGACCTGTAAACCCTAAATCAGAAAACGACTGATCCCCCAAGCCCGCATCTGACAGCATAATCCCTATCCTGACCGGCTCATCCGCCATGCCGGACTTCGGTTTTGCTCCGCAGCCTGCACAGGCAAGCAGCAAGATTCCTATGATTGCTAGTAAAATACTTTTTTTCATTATGACCATTCCTCTTTGAAGTGTAATATCCTTTATAACGGCTAATTGGGCAGGAAGTTTAATAGCTCGGGGAATATTAAGAATATTAACTTTTTTTAATCCGTACGGGGAACGGCAGCATTTCGGCTGCAATAAAAAAGGAATAGAGGAAAACATCACCTCTATTCCTTAAAAACTATTTATCTTTTCTTAAAAATGCCGGCCCACAGATCAGAATAGCCGAATAATCCACTGCCGGCCGGGAAGTCCTTCATCCTCCTGATTTCGAGAACTTCAAAGCCGCTGAAGATTCTTTTCAGCTTCTCCTCAGTAAAGCCAAGTCCGCCCCTCAGACTCATACCCCGATACACATCCCAATCCGATATATCAGCACCGCCGAGACCGCCGTTTTCAGCAAAGCATGTTAATGCGAATATCCCGCCCGGTTTTAGACCATGTTCCAGGATTTCCAGATAGCTCAGCCTGCGGTGAGGTGCAATGTGGTGAAAGCAGCCGGAGTCATAGACTACATCATAGGAGCCCGCCTGGGTATCAAGATTAAAAATATTTTCTTTTATAAAGCGGACAGGATAACCGGCAGTCCTCTCCTTCCCCCAGCGGACCGCTTCCGCGGAGGAATCGACCGCATCAACACGAAAGCCGTTTCTAGCAAGAAACAGGGCATTCCTCCCCGGCCCGCAGCCCAGGTCCAGTGCCTTCCCCTGTTTAATCCAGCCTCTTTGGAGATAGTCTGCAAGATTTTCATCAGGCAGATTTTCGAAAAAAGGGACCTTTCTTTCTCTATTTTCATAAAAGCTGTCCCAGTTAAATCTCTTTTTTTCTTCTAATAGTGTATCCAGCATACTAAGTATATCTTCATGGGAATGAATGGCTTCTTTCCGCGTCATATCTGCCCTCCCTCGTCATCTGTTCTATGATCTAACAGTGTAATGTTGAAACCAGGATATGCTTCATGGATGCTGGTGATTGCTTCTTTCAGTAATTTTGCATTAAATGTTCCCTTTATCAGCTCACTGTTCGGGACAATTGTAATGCTTGTGCCTGTGGATTTTGTTTCGCCGATGATGGAAGGCCCGGACTGCGGGATGCCATTCCGGAAATACTGCCGATATTGATAACCTCCCCTGCTGATGACGGCTGTTAGGCTCTTAGACAGAGCATTAACGATGCCAATCTCCATTTCAGCGGCTGCCCCGGGTGCTTTATAATCTGTAAATCTAAGATTGAGATCTGTCAGCACCTCTTCCAAAGCGGAATGCGGACCGTCCGACATCACTTCAACCGGAATGCCCCTGCCATCATCCGAGATCGTGGCGCTTCCGTCTGCCTGGAGGATGATCAGGGCTTTGCTGCAATGGCCGGCTTTATGCTCCTCTACCGAATTGTGCAGAACAGCAAGAATGAGAGCACCAGGGCCCATGCCGATGTCTTTCCCTGTATAATCGGCTGCCCGCTCCCGCACATCTCTCATTTTGATATAGCGGCTTGTATCAAACATTTCCATTACCCCAGACAGAACCAGGAGCAGCGGCAGCGCTCTTTTCCTTGGGATACTGTAGGAGCCGCCCCGTTCTTCCTGCAGAACCAAGCCGGCGCCGATCAAAGGCTTTAAATGATGATAAAGCTGTCCCGTTGTTCCCATTCCAAGCAGCTCCACGAGCTCAGTGCCATGCCTCGGCTGAACCAGCAATGCCTTGATAATCTCTAGGCGCTGCTTATGTCCGAGCGAAGAAAGAATCCTTGCCATATCCTCACTTTCACCTGCCAATATAGAGGGAAGACTTTTCTCCCGGGCCAGCCCATGATATTTTTGCTGATCGGTTTCCATCTCACCGGAGTAATAGACCTTCAGGATGCTGCCATCAGCTAAAGAGCTGCTCTCTTTAGTATCATCCTCTTTCGGAAGGTCAGGTTTTATGTAGTTCAATATCAGTTTCATTTGGTTCTTTAATTCATCCAGTTCCCGGCCATAGTCTCTTTCCAATGACTTCACCCCATTTACGTATTATCATAATACGTATTAATTTTAGATTATTATGGGAATTCTTGCAAGGATTTACCTGGAAGACTCCATTAACCAATGGGTAAACATATCAATCCTTATTTTAATAAAAATGGTGCGGTTCCGTGCGGAGTTTTTGGGAAATCTATTAGCCGGGTGATCCCCAGAGGGATGAAGGACTTTTTAACCTGCATTCTCGGGTAAAAAGGTCTTCATCGGGGCTATGAAGGACTTTTCTAGCTGCATTCTCAGGTAAAAAGGTCTTCATCATGGGCATGAAGAACTTTTCTAGCTGCATTCTCGCGCAAAAAGGTCTTCATCATGGGCATGAGGGACTTTCAAACTGAAAATCTCAGATAAATTTGTCTTCAACATTCTCGAGGCAAAATGGTAAACGGGACAGATAGAATAAAATAAAAAACGCAGATAGGCATTTACAGCTCCATCTACGTATTCTTCATCTTTATGAAGGGGATCCGAACGGTGAACGTGCTCCCCTTTCCGGCTTCACTTTCGACTTCTATGCTCCCGCCGTGGCTGTCCACGATCCACTTGGCGATGGCAAGGCCAAGTCCATGGCTGCCCATTTTCCTGGACCTGGACGTATCTGACCGGTAAAATCTCTCAAATATCAGCTTATGTTCTCCGGGCTGGATTCCTATCCCGGTATCCTGCACCTGCATGTACAGCCCTTCATTTCCAGACGTGAGCCTAAGAACGACCCTGCCGCCACTGCCGGTATACTTAATGGCATTATCAAGAAGGATGATCAGGAGCTGTCTAAGCCGTTCAGGGTCGCCTTCTGCCGGTACAGCATCGGGTCCCTCTATCTTAAGGCTGATTTCTTTAGCGGCAGCAAGCGGTCCCACCGACTCGACAGCTTTCTGGGCGTGCACCTTAAAGTCAAAAGTTTCCCTGTTTAGCTCGGGCTGATCAGAGTCTGAACGGGCGAGTGTCAGCATATCACCCACAAGATTAGTCATCCGCTTGACTTCATCCTTCATGCCATAAAGAAGCTTACGGGAATATTCATCTTCCTGGAGCTCCGTGGTCATTTCCATGGCGTTGATGGATGACAGCATAACACTCAGAGGGGTACGAAGCTCATGAGAGGCATCGGCAACAAACGTACGCTGCCGGCTGAAGGCCTTCGAGATCGGAAACATTGCCTTTTTCGACATCAGGAAACTGATATACACTGCAAGTCCAACAAAAATCAGCGCAATCCCTCCAAGCACGGCAAACAGCCATTTAAACAAGTCATAAGCAAATGAAACATCTTTTCCTACATATAGAGTTCCGACTTCGCGCCCTCTTAAAATCAGGGGATTGCCTGCAATCATAAGATGAACTTCATCACGCATGGCCGGAACATGGATTTCACGGCCATTCCTGTTAATCTCTCTCCCCACGAATCGGGCTTTGTCTATGTTCAGTTTTTCCCGCCGTATGCCGCCGCGCCCGGGAGCTCCCTTATTTATCAGACTGAGAAGCTCACCTCTGAGAGGCGGAAAGGCCTCACTCCCGGTGATTACCTCTCCATCCGGGCTGATGACATAGTAAAAAAATTGATCAGCCCCGGCAAAGACAATCTCCGGGGCAGAATTCCCCATAAAGCCAGGCCGGCCATCCTGCTTCAAATAAGCCTTGATGGCCCGGGCTTCTTCCCCTGCCAGACTCTCTAACTCACGTTCCTGGTCATTAAGGATAACAAAATAAAGAATAGCAAAAACAATGACAATGAACAGAACCAGAAACAGCATGAGCAGCCCGCTGTAAGTCAGAGTCAGCCGGTTTTGTGTACTCGTGAAAACATCCTTCTCCCCCGGCTTCCGGTGTTCTCTGAAAATGAGCGGCAGCTTACTACTCAAGTTTATAGCCTACCCCCCTGATACTGTGCAGCAGATCCTGCATCCCCAGCTGGTCGAGCTTTTTCCTCAGCAGCTTCACAGTAGCATCAATGGTCTTCATGGAAACATCTGAATCATATCCCCAAATACGGTCCATGATCAGATCTCGCGGGAGCACCTGTCCTTTATTCTGGACCAGCAGGTCGAGCAGCTGGAACTCCCTCGGGCTCAAACGGATTTCACCCAGACTGCTCACAAGTGTCTGACTGGAGCGGTTCAGACGAATATCATTTATTTGAATTTCCTCTCCAACGATGGGCGCATAATTCCTCCGTGACAGCGCCCGCAGCCTGGCAAGCAGCTCATCAATTTCGAAGGGCTTTACAAGATAATCGTCCGCTCCGGAATCCAGCCCCTCGATCCTGTCCTGAACCGCATCCTTCGCAGTCAGCACCAGAATGGCACCCGGATATCCTTCCTTCCGGAGACGCCTGCACACCTCCACACCGCTCATATCAGGCATCATCCAATCCAGGATCAGCACATCATAATGCGAAGTGGATGCATAAAAATAAGCATCACGCCCATCCGTCACCCACTCCGTCTTGAATCCCCCCTTCTTCCCCAGCATAAAAACAATCAACTCACCCAGCTTCTCATCATCCTCTGCCAGCAGAATATTCACGGAACCACTCCTTTTCCTAATGGGGGACAGTCCCCTATTTCCCAAGGCAGTTTTAATATTGATAGGATAACGGGTATGCACAAAAAAGAAAAGCACTTATGATGGGAAGTGCTTCCTTTTTTATGGTCAGGCTGCTTCTTTATTGCTGTTCTGTTTTAGTTTTCACAGTCGTTGTTCTGTTTCTTCTTTAAGGCTGCGGCGGATGACCTCCTCCGATATCCCGGCTCCAGATGACAGCATCCGCGCTGCCTGAACTTCTGACTCGATCAGCATGGTACGGTTCTCTATCCTGGCAAGTCCTCTTTCTAGGTGAACCGGACTTAAGGAGACAGCCGTTTTTTGCAGGCGCTTGACGGTTTGTGCAGCATTGATCCGGCTGGCGAAGAGAATCCTTTTATGCAGCAGGTGCTCCATGAAAGCCGGGCTGCCCATCGTCTGTCCATGGCCATGGCCCATATGGTCCCGGGCCTCCCGATGACAGAGTATAAATCAAGCCCAGCACCCACTGGATGATGCTGAAAAGGCTGACTGCCAGAGCTCCCCAAAAAACTCCTTTTTTCATAAAAGTAATCCTCCTTTCTTTTTGAATACCTGCATATTAATATCTATTAGTGAAAATTCGATGAAAACGCGCCCCTGTAAAGCAAATCTTTTATATAATGAAGAAGTGTCACTAAATGCTGGGTTCCATTGGCTTAATATCCTGCAATATGATAAATTAGTAGCTTGCAGGCATATCATAGAATAAAAGAAATAGGAGCTTAATTTCATGAATCTTTGGGAGTTGTTTGTAGCATTTCTATTGGGTGTGGTGGAGGGCCTGACCGAGTTTGCCCCCGTTTCCTCAACGGGACATATGATTATTGTGGATGACCTTCTGCTTCATTCAAAGGAACTCTTTACAGCGCAGGTGGCGAATACCTTCAAGGTAGTCATCCAGCTAGGCTCAATACTTGCTGTTGTTATCGTATTCAAGGATCGTTTTTTAAATATGTTCGGCTTAAAGAAAGACCCGGCAGGAAGCGAAGCCAGCGGCAGGCTCAGCCTGATGAAGGTCATTGCCGGCCTCATTCCGGCCGGGGTCACCGGGGTATTGTTCGAGGGTTATATCGATGAACATCTTTTCTCGGTGGAAACCGTCATTATCGGGCTGGTGATCGGTGCCATACTCATGATCATCGCCGATAAACTGCAGCCAAAAGTTCCAAAAACACAGACTGTTGACGGAATCTCCTACAAGCAGGCGATCGGGGTCGGATTGTTCCAATGTTTAGGCCTGTGGCCGGGCTTCTCCCGTTCAGGCTCTACCATAGCCGGCGGCGTCCTGCTCAATATGAGCCACCGCGCAGCCTCTGATTTCACCTTTATCATGGCTGTTCCTATCATGCTTGGTGCAAGCGGCATCTCCCTCCTTAAAAACTGGGAGTACATTACCATGGATGCCATGCCATTCTTCATTGTAGGCTTTATCAGCGCCTTTGTGGTGGCACTTGTTTTCATCCGCTTCTTCCTGAAGCTGATCAACCGCATCAAACTTGTGCCGTTTGCCATCTACCGGATTGTGCTGGCCGCTTTGATTTATGTGATTTTCCTATAAAAACGGCTGATTCTAAACATGAAAAACCCAGATCCTATTGGTTCTGGGTTTTTGCTTATGGGATAACTCTTATTTAAATTTTATAAAATCACCTGCACATCCCCTTATAATGTTCCTATACCTTCTTAGTTAAGGGGAACAATGTGCAATCCTTAATGGTTTCACTATCCGTCAGTACCATCAATAACCTTTCAATTCCAAATCCCCATCCAGAAATAGGCGGCATTCCATATTCCATAGCTGTTAAGTAATCTTCATCCATCTCCATCGCTTCTGCATCCCCATTATTTTTTAAGGCAGCTTGTGTTTCCAGCCTTTTTCTTTGCTCAATGGGTTCTACCAATTCGGAATAAGCATTAATAATTTCGGCTCCGTTTACGACTAACTGGAAACGGTCCGTAAGAGATGGGTCGTCATCATTAGCCCTGGCAAGCGGGGATAAATCAATCGGATGCTGAATTAAAAATGTCGGTTTTACAAGTTGGGGCCGGCAGGTTTTTTTATACAGCAAATCAATGAAATTGCCTCTTCCCAAAGTATTTATCCCTGGATGATCCAGTTCAATATTTCTCCTTTTTGTTTCTTGAAGCAAATCTTTCACATCGGGATAAAGGCTGATATCTATTCCTGTTTCTTTATAAATTAAATCCCTGAAGGAAATCACTTCCCACTCTAGTGAAAAATCAATGGATTGTCCTTTTATGACAATGGTCGTGGAATGAAAGGTCTGCCTTAGAATATACAGCACCATCTCGCGCATTAATTTCATGGTATCCTGATAATTCCAGTAAGCTGCATATCCTTCGACCATAGTAAATTCCTGAAGATGCTGGGTGCTCAGTCCTTCATTCCTGAAGCACTTTGCAACTTCAAATACTTTCGTAAAGCCGCCAATAATCAGCCTCTTTAAATAGGTTTCCGGAGCAATCCGTAAATTCAATTCTGTATCCAGCGAATGATGATAGGTTTTAAAAGGTTTGGCAATGGCGCCTGAGGAGGTATGCTGTAATACCGGAGTCTCTACTTCCAGGAAATCATGATCCTCAAAAAAACGGCGGATGGCGCGTACCATCTTGCTCCTGGCCAGCATGCGGTCCTGCGTCTCCTTTGTCATCATTAAATCCAAGTACCGCTGTCTATATCGAAGCTCCACATTACTTAAGCCGTGCCACTTCTCCGGAAGACTCCGAAATGCTTTCCCCAGGAAAACATAGCTTTCAATGCGCAGCGTTTTTTCTTTTGTCCTGGTAGTATACATCCTGCCTGTCACACCAATAAAGTCTCCTATATCCAAGAAGTCATTAAATTGTTCAAAGGGAATCCCGCCTACTTCATCTCTTTTGAGCAGGAGCTGCAAACTGCCTTGTATGTTAGATATGGTAAGGAATATTAATTTATTAAAGTTCCTGATACTCATAATCCTGCCCGCCACCCGCACACCAGAAGTACCATCTTCAAGCTGAGAGGCTTCAAGAATCTCGTAATTAACGGAAAATCCTTCAGGGTATACTGAGATCCCCCGGGTTTTTAGTGATTCAAATTTCCTGAATCTGCCCTCTGTCTGCTCACTGCTCATCCATCTCACTCCTCAATAGCTTTTTACTTATATCTTTTAAAAAATACGCTCTGTTAGGACGATGTTGAATACTGTGCCACAATCTAAAAATAAAATCCTCTCGAATGGAAATAAATGTTATGCTGATTAAAAGGAGAGTGATTGTGTGACTTGGTTAATTCCAGCTGTTCTCGGTACTTTGGCACTCGCACTTTTTATTGATTGGAGACGCAAGAAAAATAATAACAATCCCCATAACCCAATAAATCCTAACGCTAAGTCTGGTGAGGACATGAATCATACGATGGGTGATAACCGTTATTCGGGTGGAGGGCAATAAATTTAGTAATCCCAAGCATTTTTAGAGACCTTTCTAAGGTCTCTTTTGTATTTGTTTAGTGAAAAAAAGAGAATGCCCAAGCAGCCATACATTTTTCTATTAAAGCACCCATTAGGAATAAAAATTTCAACTGCGTCCTTTAACAGAGCCAAAAAACAAAAAAAACTCCCACCCCCAAGATTATTCATCTTGAGGACGAGAGTTTAAGCTCCGTGGTACCACCCCAGTTTATTGATATGTCACCATATCAACCTCTTCGAGTACGTCAACTTTAATGATTGATTATACCCTATCTCTATAACGGGAGATCCCGTCGCGCCATCCTTAAGAAAAGCCTTAAATCTGCGCGAAAGCTCCGAGTCTTTTTTCATAATGATCATTATTGCTCCTTTTCACCTGCCGGAGCTCTCTGGAAATAATGAAACAAAATTACTCTTCTCTTCATAGCCGATATTCACGTATTGAAAATTAAGAATATTTTACAATGAAGAAATTGATAAGTCAATTCCCATTTAAAACACCCTTGATTCCTCCTGCATTTCCTTATTTTTGCCCATCAAAGCCGAAAGTAAACAAAAACAACGTGCCCGATACAGTACCGGTACACGTTGTCAGCATTAAAAATCGGCTTTTTCTATCTTAACGGCGGCATGCATCCACAAACGCCTTAAATAACGCAAGCATGTCATCGCTGGTTTCTGTCATATCTTCAGGATGCCACTGGACTGCAAGCATCCAGCCGCCTTCCTTGTCCTCAGATTCGAGGGCTTCTACAATGCCATCCTGTGCAGATGCGGACACCTTAAGCCCCGGCGCCTCGTCACGGACTGCCTGATGATGGAAGCTATTGACCTGGAGTTCTTCTTTTCCGACGATATCGTGAAGCAGGCTTCCCCGTTCCACAGTGACAGAATGGGTGGCGGCTGCCCTTGTTGAAGCATCCTGATGATGTTTCATGACGCTTCTGTCATCACTTTCGATATCCTGGATCACTGTTCCGCCAAGACCGGCATTCAGCACCTGAATGCCCCGGCAGATGGCAAAAATAGGCTTCTTTTGCTCCCGGAGAAGCGGCAGCATCGCCATTTCTGTGTCATCGCGCTCCGGAATTATGCGGCCGAGCTTTGGATGAGGCTGCTCGCCAAAGAGCTGGGGATCTATATCCTCCCCGCCGCTCAACAGGATCCCGTCACATATATCTGCCCATTCACGGGCTGTTTCCTCATCAGCTGGCGGAAGAATGACTGGCACCCCGCCTGCCTTCATGACGGATTTTGCATAGCTATAATGCAGCACACTGCTGTTTTGCCCATTAAAATCGAAATTCGAACATGTAATGCCAATAACCGGCTTATGATTACTCATATTTTTCAGCTCCAAAAAGTGACTTCTCCCTTCCTTACCCGAAAATCACCAAACAGAACCAGGAAAAATAATGTGTTAAACTAAATAACTTCCTCCAGCTGTTCTTCGATGTAATCCTCCAGTTCCTCCCGGATCTCCTCCAGCGTTTCACCGGCCAGCTCCCCCCATACTCTGCTGCCGGGTACATTCCTCGACACCGGCAGTGCAAGCCAGGTACGCTGGCAATGCCATACCGTAATAGAATGATAGTCAATCAGCTCATCATCCTCAGAAATTTCCAGAACCAGGGCGGATTCATACTCAGGAACAAAGCAATCGTCTCCCTTCCTGAACAATTCCGCTGCAAAATACAGCCCCTTCTCACTAAAAGCTGGCTTGTAATACTGGTTTAATTCCTGGATGAGCTGTGATGCGCCTTCTTCCTTCCGGTTAATTGAATTCCTTAAGTCCTCTGAAAAAAACGGCTCCTGATACTTCATGATTCCTCCCTGAACACAAGTGACTTACCAAATCATTTCTATACCTCTGCCCTTTTTCCTTTTCAACAAAAAAAGAACATCGATAGCAGCTATCGATGTTCCTGTTGTGGAAATAAGAGATTAGTTTACTCCTACTGCATTGAATGCGTTGTTGACTGCAGTGCGTTCAGAGCTTGCAGAGCCATACAGGTCAGCCGCGGATTGAAGAAGTGCCGCTTTTGCCTGTGAGAACGTCGCGCTTGAAGTCAGATAGATCGTATTGGCGCGGTAGAAAATTGCTCCAAGCTTGTCCACTCCAATACCCTGGACTGTCACGCCGTAGTGAGTTCCGCCGGCTGCGATCAGGTAGGCAGCCTTATTGATGATACCGCTGTTCGTATGGACTCCGCCGTTATCCTGAGTGCCGGTATAACGCTTAGAGTAGTGATCCGGATCGCCATAGGCTGCCGGGTTGGACATGGAGCGCAGGGCATCGCCTGATACTCCTGGAGTATAAATGTCCTCACCAATGTTATAGTCGAATTTTGATGCCTGGTATTTGTACTCAACCACTGTTCCGAATACATCGGAGATTGCTTCGTTCAAAGCGCCTGACTCATTTCGGTATACAAGATTTGATTCCGTGGATGTCACGGCATGCGTCAATTCGTGGGCTACCACATCAAGTCCCCCTGACAGCGGGATGAAGGTCGTACCATCGCCATCTCCGTATACCATCTGAGTGCCGTCCCAGAATGCATTATTATATTTGTTTCCGTAATGGACACTCGATTTCAAGGCAGCACCTGCTCCGTTATAGGAATTGCGGCCGAACGTGTTTTTATAATAATCATAGGTTTTGCCTGCATAGTAATGCGCGTCGACAGCAGGCGCATCATAGGCTGCATTGAACACATTGTCCGCATCTGACCAAAGTGTTCCCGGAAGAGCTGAACCGCCGTTTGCGTTATATGTGAAGATTCCATTGCCGCGCGTGTTATCCTGAAGATAATAGCGGCCTCCTGAAAGGGTCGTGTTCAAGGAAACGGAATTCTTCGTCACGCCGGTTCCAGAACCAACAGCGTTCGTCCCGGTTACTTCATGGATGGTATTATATTTAGTGAGGATGTTCCCCTTATCAGCAGATACAAAGTAGAAGTAGTTGCCAGGCTCAGGGCTCAGGAAGCTCATTTCCACTTTGTAAGCATATTCGGCTCCGCCCTTATCATCGGTAAATACAACAAGGTCTGATTTAGGAGAACGCTCGTAGGAAGGAGCATAGCCCAGGTCTGCTTCAGCAATCTTGACTGCTTCTTTTGCTTTAATGCCGTTTTTCACCTTCCCGGCCAGCTTCTCATCAAGGTCTGCAGCCACTGTTCCGGAGAGGACAGTCAAAACTCCTTCTTCATTTATCACAGCCGCCTGCGTGGAGCCGAATACTGGTACCCCGCCAAATGTCTGCTGTAATTTCACCACGGTATTGCCAAGCTCGTCCTTGCTCTTTTTATTAATAATGAATGAGTCCTTTGCCGCTTTCTTGCCAAGTTTATAAGATTGCTTGTTTTGATCAAGATAATTGAAGACAATCTCCTCGGCACCCAGCCTGGAAGCCTTGGTCAGGTTTCCGGAACGGAACTCAAGAGAATCCTTTTCCTTATTGAACTTTTCTTGGCTCAAGACGTTCTTTGCAGCAAAAGCATCCCCCTGGGGCAATACGGAAACCATCAGACCTAAAGACAAGACAGTACCTGCTAAGAATTTCTTTTTCAAATTCAATACAACTCCTTCTCCATGATCATCTTTTTTTAATCGTCACGCGGTCACCCAACATCCTGCCGGCGTAACCTTGCCGCCCAGCAGGCAACTGCAACTAATCTGCGAAACTGCTAAATCACTGCGCCTCTAGCTTATATGTACTCCTCCTTTTATTTGAGTAAACTAATTAAATCATAGAATGACAGACAGTGGTGTTGGGAAAAAAACCACCCACGCTGATAGGTTTGGTAACCATAGAAAGGACCTGTTTAATAGAAAAAATGAGAGTCCGGCAGATAAAAAGAGTCTGTAAACCGAACACACATTTGGGAAAAATTTGACAAAGTTGTGAAAATTTCATGAAAAAAGTCTGTTTTTTTTGAAAATTTCATTGCATTTAGGCTGAGGATGAGTAATTTTTTTATATTTTTGAGTGAGTCACGGGGATTGCATTGAGGGAGAAGTGTTCGTTATAGCGCAAAAACTTAAAAGACTTTTACGACCAGACAAGAGCCGGAACAACTAAATAAGGAGCGGGGCAATCGCAGGCATGTAAGCGGAGCTGCGCCCCTTTACGCTCAAAAAAAACACCAGCATATTCCGGCTGATGTTATCTTTCAGTATGGATTTTTCTGATAAAAATAGTTTGGTTTTTTTACTTCATTCTTGTAAGGTTTATGAAATATATGGGTAGCTGCCGGGGAAACCGGAGGAATGAGCCAGGACCAATTCCCTGTTAAGTGTCTGCCCTTATCCTTTTCCTTCTCCTCAAACAGCTTGAACTGCTGGGCAGCTGTGTGATGGTCGACGATGGTGACTCCTGCTTCTTTGTAGGAATGAAGCACAGCGGCGTTCAGTTCGATCAGGGCGCGGTCCTTCCAAAGGGAAGCATTTCTTCTGGTGTCGAGCCCCATCCGCCCGGCAATGCGGGGAAGTGCATGATACCTCGTTTCATCAGCCAGATTTCTTGCCCCGATTTCTGTCCCCATGTACCAGCCGTTAAACGGAGCCGCCCTATATTCAATTCCGCCGATTTCAAGCTTCATATTGGAAATGATGGGAAGGGCATACCACTTCAGCCCAAGGTCTCCAAACCAATCGAATTTCGGATGCCGCAGCGGAACCTCAAGCACGAGCTTACGGGGTATATCAAATAAGCGGGGTGTTCTCCCGTTTACCTGAATAACCAGAGGCAATACATCAAAATGTGTATAATCACCTTCCCAGCCAAGGCTCCTGCAGATCTTGGTGAACTCGATGGAATCCGGATCTCCTAATGTTCCATGCTCCGTTTCGTATCCTGCATAACGTATCAGCTGTTGATTCCAAATCCTTATGTCAACTCCGCTCCCGCTTGCAGGGAAAATCGTAATCAACGGCCTGATTTTCCCTTTGTTGGCGGCAATCTCAATATGGTCAAACAGGGCGTCCCGGACGGCCTCTTCCGTATGGAGATGCCGCATGTCCCGCACCTGCAGGCTTTCCCAGAACAGGCGGCCGATGCATTTGTTGCTGTTCCGCCAGGCCATCCTCGCCCCGTATTCCAGTTCCTCAAACGAATGCTGATAAAATCCATCTATATGTATGCTTTTTGCTATTTTGGCGAGCCTTGCTTCCATCTGCCCGCTTTTATCCAGCTCCTGACAGTAAGTTCGAATGAACTCCTCTGCCTCTCTGAGCATTTCTTTCTTCAAGCTAAATCCCCCTCTTAGACTGCCTGATGCCATCATACCATAAGGGCTAAATCTGAATATTGCTGCCAATAGTCAATCAGTCTGTCATTCGAAACTTTTCTTAAATTCACGATTTGATCAAATTCTTCAATCCGGGATGAGCTCACATTCATAAATCCTTTTAACTCAGATACTGATTAGGATATCCGGGAGAATCAGTGCCATGAAAAAAAACACCCGCCACATTTAAGCGGGTGGTTTCATTCATTTTCTGTGAGGCAAAGTTCATGGGAAAGCTTAGGACAGTATGAACATTTTTCATTCCCGGGCACCAGATAAAATAAGCAGCAGGTAACGCGTGCGTACTGTTCCACGCTCTTTTCAGGAGTCATGCCGTTTAAAAATTTTTGGAAAGGCGACCGGCGCTGAGTGCCCCGCCAGATTTCATCTTCAAGCAGGAGCTTCAGATCAATTTTGGCGCGGCCGGCCTCTTCACCCTTCTCCTTAAATAACCCGGTATACATCCACAGTAAATAGCCCCATACATTTTCCCACAGCACAACCTGAGAGGATCTGGTTGCAGCAGCCACAGAGCGGATCAGCTCCCCGCAGTCTGTACAGACAATATCGCACAGGGTCTCTGCCGCTTGTTCTTCCGTTACAGGGACCCATTCTCCAGCACCCAGCACCCATTGCGGCGACCAGCGGCCATATGCTTCATGATCCCGTACCCCGATCCGGCTGCTTTCACCCTTCCAGGCCAGTCTGTGCCTGCTCAGCATATATAAGCGGGCAACAAAGATGAAGGCGGCATTCCGCATCAATACAGACCCCATGGCATGAGGCATCTCCGCCTTTGTCCTAGCCTGGGCGAGCTCCAGTAAGGGTGCCGGATCATCAGGGCTCACAGTAAAATCTGCTCTTTTCTCATGACATATGTTAAAACGTTCAAGCTCCTGCCAGATCGCTTCCTGTTGCAGCATGGCCATTCTCCTTTACCTTATCAAGTCGTAGGAAATCATGGCCGGCTTTCCTGTCCGGGGATCTGCCACAATTTCCGCTTCTATATTAAAAACCTCCTGCAGCATGTCTGGAGTCATGACCTCGGCAGGCGTCCCCTGCCGGACAATCCTGCCGGACTTGATAGCCACGAGCTCGTGGGCAAAACGGGCAGCCTGATTCAGATCATGCAGCACCATAACAATCGTCCGCCCATTATCATGATTTAACTTCTGCAGGAGCTGCAGCACTTCAAGCTGATGGGAGAGATCGAGATAGGTGGTAGGTTCATCAAGCATAAGCAGGTCTGTTTCCTGTGCAATGGCCATGGCAATCCATGCACGCTGCCGCTGTCCGCCGGAAAGCGTGTCCACTGCCTGATCCTTCAGATCTTTAAGTCCTGTCACTTCAAGCGACCATTCGATCATAGACAGATCACGGGCACTTAGCCTTGAGAACCCGGTCTGGTGAGGAGTGCGCCCATAGGAAATCAGTTCATGCACGCTCAGTCCTTCAGGAGACTGGGGAGACTGAGGCAGGATGGCCAGCTTTTTGGCTACTCCCTTTGCAGGCTCCTTGTGGATCAGCTTTCCGTCCAGGTACACAGCTCCCGACGCGGCAGGGTGAAGCCTTGCCATGGTTTTTAAAATCGTCGACTTCCCGCAGCCGTTTGGGCCGATGATGGCCGTTATCTTTCCCGGCTTGAATTCAAGATTTAAATTCTCTACTATGGTCCGTTCTTCGTAGGCGATGTTCAATTTATCAGCTGAAAGGATTGTCATCCTAACTCCTCCTTACTTGCCCCGCATTAAAAGGACCAGGAAATATGGAACACTTATCAGGGCCACAACAAGCCCGGCGGGTATTTCTGTCGGCGCCAGCACATTTTTCCCGATCACATCGGCTGCCGTGAGCAGGATGGCACCGATCATGGACGCAGCCGGGATGAGGAGCTGATGCCTTGGGCCGACAAGCCTCCGTCCGATATGGGGTGCGATCAAGCCGAGAAAGGCAATTCCCCCCCCTGCTGCCACACCGAGACCGGCTAGTGCAGCGGCAAGCACCAGCAGCAGGACCCTTTCCCGGAGTTCCCCAAGGCCGAGGGCACGCGGCATGCCGCTGCCGAGCTGCATGATATTAAGGGCATGAGCCTTATAAAAGGCACAGATCCAGAGAATAATGAACCAGGGCAGCAGAGCCCACACATACGGCCACTGCGATGCCCAGAGATCTCCGGCCAGCCAGACCATGGCCTTGATAAAATCATTTGGCGAAAGCCTCAGCTGCATGGCAATGATGACAGCACTGAGGCCGGCATTGATACCGATCCCGACCAGGATCAGCCTGATGGAATCGAGGCCTTTTTTCCATGACAGAAGCAGGATGGCAGCTCCTGCAAGCAAAGCCCCCAGAAAGGCGGCTGCCGGCAGGATGAAGGTTCCTGCGAGACTAAGCCCGCCGACCGCTGTCTGAAAGAAGGATATATAAATAACGACCGCGAGCCCGGAACCTGCATTGATGCCGAGAATCCCCGGATCAGCCAGTTCATTCCGGGTGATGCTCTGAAGAATGGTCCCGGAAACAGCCATGCCGGCTCCCACCATGATGGCAAGCACTATCGCAGGCATGCGGAATTGAAATAGAATAAGTTCCTGCTTAGGTGTCCCGCTGCCTGTCAGTGCCGCAAAGACTTCCTTGGGCGATATGGACGCTGCCCCCAGGCTTAGGGATACAAGACAGGCGATGATAAGGATGCTGCAAAGCAGGGCCATAATCTGAATAAAACGAGCTTTCTGCTTCTTATTCATAATCTGCCCCTTCCGCTTCTGACCAAATATAAGAAAAACGGAACACCAATAACAGCCGTTATGACACCGATCGGCGTTTCATACGGCGGGTTGATCATCCTGGCGCCCAAATCAGCCGCAGCCAGGAGAAGGCTTCCTGATACCGCCGATAACCCAAGGCTCAAACGGTAGTCCGGACCTGCCAGCATCCGGCTGATATGCGGGATGATCAGCCCGGCAAAGGAAATCGTTCCCGCAGCGGCCACAGAGCTGCCGGTCATAAGCAGCACGGCCAGTATCCCGAGTCCGTTCACCACCCGCAGGTTAATTCCGAGCCCCTTTGTCACCTCGTCCCCTAAATTCAATAGAGTCAGGGGCCGGGCAAGAAAGACGATGAGTGGAAGCGCGGCTGCACCGGCAAGCGCCAGAATCTTCACTTCCTGCCAGTCCGCCGTGTCCAGACTGCCCGCATACCAGAAGCTGAGCTGCTTGGCAGAGCCAAAATGGAGGGCAATGATGGAAGTCAGGGAGGCGAGGAACATCCCGATTGCCATCCCGGCAAGCGCAAGCTTCACAGGCGCCGCCCCTCCCCTTGACATGGAGGCCAGGGAAAATACGAGAATGACGCTTAAACCGGCACCGATCATAGCGGGGACGACGGATGCCGCAGCTGAAAGACTGGGCGCCGCTGCAAGCGCCACCACCATGGCAAAGGCAGCACCCTGGGAAACTCCGATCAAGGACGGTTCAGCCAGCGGGTTCCGGGTCAATGCCTGCATGACGGCTCCCGAAATGGCCAGGTATGCCCCGATCATGGCCGCCGCGAGAATTCTCGGCAGCCTTATATCATGGATGATCTGGTGATCCTTCAAACCAGGATCAAAATGAAACAGTGCATTCATCACATCTGTTATTGAGATGTGAGCAATTCCATATATAAGTGAAAGAAACAGCACACCAATCAGGAGGAAGAGGGAGCACATCGTCAGCCAGGCTGCCCGGACTGCCCGTCCAGCCGGCTTCTTTGTATTTTCAACGGATTCTCTCCTCAAAGGCTTTTCCTTCTTTCTATCTGTTTAAAGTATTGAGAACGCTTATCGCTCTAGTAAGTATAAAATTTAGCACTCCCGCTTTCAATATATTTGTAGAAAATAGCAGGTTTTAACACATTCTGTTCACAATTCTTGACTTTTCTCATGAGAATGATTATCATTTGCATATGAACGTATTTAGGAGGAACGATACATGAACGGACAAAAAAAATATATAAGCTTCCTTGCGGCCCTGCTCTGTTCCATTTTGGTCCTATCAGCATGCGGCAAAAACGAAAGCAGCGGCGCTGATAAAAAATCTAAGGAGACCACTCTTACAGATGCCATGGGTAAAGTCACCATACCGGCTGAACCAAAGCGGATCCTTGCTCCATACATGGAGGATTCCCTCGCTGCACTCGGAGTGAAGCCGGCGGCACAATGGTCCATCGGGGATACGGTCCTGGATTATCTGCAGCCACAGCTGAAAGATGTCCCTAAAATCGGCTGGGATATGCCGCTTGAGCAGGCAATCGAAGCCGATCCTGATTTAATTGTATTCAGCTCCAAGGGCGCAATTCAGAACGGTCAGTATGAAGAATATAAAAAGATTGCCCCGGTTTATGTGTATAAAGATGAAGACAGTGCAGACTGGAAAAAGCAGCTGAAAATCATGGGGAAAATCACCGGCAAAGAAAAAGATGCCGAAAAGAAAATTGGCGATTATGAAAAGAATGCCGAAAAAGCGTCCAAAGATATTAAATCTTCCATCGGTGATGAAACAGCAGCTATTATCTGGTCAGCCGGCGGCAAGTATTATTTATTTGAAAATAATCGATTTGCAGGAAACGTGCTGTACGGCGATTTAGGAGTCTCTCAGCCTGCCATGGTTAAAAAGCTTCCCAAAGCAGAAGCTGCCTGGCAGCCAGTCTCCCTGGAATCCTTATCCAGCCTCGATGCCGACCACCTCTTCCTGGTCAGCCTTCCAAACGAAGCCGGAACTGCTAAATTAAAGGAAAGCTCCGTTTTCAAAAGCATGCCTGCAGCCAAAACTGGCAGCGTCTATGAATTGGACGATCCAAGCTACTGGAACATAAATGGCCTGATCGCCTATGAAAAAGCCATGGAAGCAATTAAGAAGTCATTAGTTAAATAATAGGAAGAGGATGTCCCCACGATTTGTTGCGACATCCTCTTTTTTGTCAGCAAAAATAGGCAAAACCCGGGAATAACCGACCTTATCCCCGGGTTTGCTTTTGATACTTATGAGACGTCTCTTTCTTTACACCTTCGCACTTGCCGGATCCATATGCTCCTCTTCAAACTGGATGACAGGGACCGGCGGTGAATAATAATACCCCTGCGCTTCCTCACAGCCGAGCAGCCGCAGGAGTTCTACCTGGTCATTGGTCTCCACTCCTTCTGCAATGACCTTCAGATTCAGGCTCTTTGCGAGGAAGATTATGGCCGTGACCACTTCTTTACTGTTCTGGATGTTGTTGATAAACGAACGGTCAATCTTCAGGATATCTACATGAAGCTTATCAAGATAGCTGAGGGAGCTGTAGCCTGTACCAAAGTCATCGATGCTGATGACCAGTCCGTATTCCCGCAGCCTTTGGAGGGTGCAGTTCACTTCCTCCTCATTCTCCATCACAATCCGCTCCGTTATTTCCAGTTCAATCAGGCTGCCTTCAAGTTCATGGCTTTCAAGAGTTTCCATAATAAAAGCAAGAAAGCCTTCCTGAAGGATGCTGATCAGCGATACGTTGATGGACACCCGCTGCATGTTCTTATCCTGACTTCTCCATTCAGCAAGCAATTTACATACCTCCGTGAATACAAACCGTTCCAGTCTGACAATCAGACCGCTCTCCTCGGCGATAGGAATGAAGACAGCAGGCGGGATAAAGCCCTTTTCCTTATGATTCCAGCGGAGCAGCACCTCGGATCCAATCATCTCACCGCTGGCTGTGTTGTATTTGGGCTGAAAGTAAAGCATCAGATCTCCGTTCTGGATAGCGCCGGCCAGATCATTTTCTATGTCCAGCTTATCAATTTGTTTATCAGCCATTTCCTTTGTATAAAGCGAATAGCCGTTAGCTCCATTTTCCTTGGAATAATACATGGCTATGTCAGCAAATTTATATAATTCGTCGATGTCCCGTGTATCCTGAGGGAAGGACGCCACACCCATGCTGGCTGTCAGCAGGACTTCGTAGCCGCCTATCACAAGCGGGGTGCGGAATGCATGGATCACGTCATCAGCCAGGGAATCCGTATATTCCGTTGTGATGATCAAATACTCATCACCGCCAAGTCTCGCCGCCGTGCCCTTGTCACCTATCACTTCCCTCAGCTTGTTGCCGACTTCGATCAGCAGCTTGTCCCCAAAGGCATGGCCAAAGGTATCATTGATCCGCTTGAAGCGGTCAAAGTCCATCAGCATGATATGGAAAGGAGTCTGTTTATCTGCTGTCTCAGACATGACCTTTTTAATCATCCTTCTGTTTGGCAGACTCGTCAGTTCATCATGGTAAGCCATGAACCTCACCTGGTTTTCCGCCCGCTTGACGTCCGTAATGTCCTTGACGATTCCGTAGGCACCGACAATATTGTTTTCTACCACCGTTTTCACTGCGGTAATTCTGACGTCCTTTTTCAGGCCGTCCCTAAGCGAAATCTGGGCATCAATATGGGTCACATTTCCTTTAGAGACATCACTCAGGTAATTCCTGATTTTCTCTCCCCTGTCACCAGGGAAGAAATCCTGGATAACCGCGCCAATCAGCTTATCTGTCTTGATTCCGGTCAGCCTCTCTGCCTCTTTGTTCACATTCAGGATCTGCCCTTTAAGGTCCACTGAAAAAACAGCGTCAGGATTATGATTGAACATCGATCTGTATGACTCAATATTTTTAACCAGGATCTTGTCGCCAAAAATATCGGGCACGAGTGTAAGCAGCACATTCGCCAGCATCACATAAATGAACGGAAACATCATTTCCGGAGAGAATGCAGATTTTTCCTCAAGCTCCAGAATGGAAACGATCACTATATAAGGAATACCCGACAAAGCAGTCCCAGCCGCCACACACCCAATATATTTCCACTTATTCAGCAGCTGGTAATTATCTTCATTCGTAAACTGATTGAGAAAACGAAAAATGGAAAAAGATGTCCCAAGGATCAGGATAAAGGCCATGAAAATGAACATGGGCTTTAAGTCCAGGGAGTCATAAAACAACACCAGGAAGCCTAATGTGTCTGCCCCCAGTATACTGATTGCAATAACCAGGCTTCCAAGAATGAAAAACCTGCCGTTGATCAGCCGGAACTGGGTCATTTTCAGCGCCACAAGGGATCCAATGAAGCAAAAGATGAAATTTGTAAAAGAATAGAGAGGAAAATTGGTGGTCGAAAAATTCAGGTCTATTGAATAAGAAATAAAAAAGTGGGTCAGCCAGAAGGTCACTGCCATCAGAAAAGCACCGCCGGCAAGAAGCTTAATGGAGGGATTCCCCTTCATCCTCCTGCTCATCTCCAGTCCCAGCACACAGCTTAATATCGAAAGGATCATCGTCATCAGCACAAACTTGTAATGAAACAATTCAAACGTGATCATAAAAACAGATAAGTCATTCATCAAGTGAAAAACACTCCTACTCCATAAAAATTCCTTATCGGATATATCGGCAGGAGATGGCCTGGTTTGAAGTGTTTGTAGGACTTTCCTCACATTTCCCTGGAGATCTTTTTGTTATAAAGGTGTCAATGCGGAAACATCGAGCTCCTCGCATTCTATTACAATGGCGGTCAGCCCGGTATCTGTTTTGGTCTCATGCCATTCGCCCGTCTCCCAGAAGGCTGCTTCGCCGCTTTGAAGCTTGAAATAGCCGCCTGCAGCGCCGCAGACCCAGCCTTCCCCGCTTACAATTAAAAGAAGCTGTGGACCGGCTGCCTGGTGATGGCCTACCAGCCCATTTGCATCTAAGTGCATGACCCCTATATGGGCGGCTTTTTCTGTCTTTGTAATGCGCGACAATACAAAATCAGAATTAAATTTGGTTATCTTCCTGCCTGTTTCTTTTTTAAATTGAAATAGTTTCATAGCATCCTCCCAACAGCGGTTTTCTTCAAGCGCACCTGTGGAGTTCACTCGTCAGCACAAGCTTTTTAACCGTCTGATTAATATTTATAGTCCAAGTCTACAGCAAACTTGAGAACGACTGCTCTGCAAAGAATATCGCGCAAAAAAGCAGGGAAACCAACGCGGGGCTTCCCCATTATCAAACCTCACCTGCCCAATATTGTTCGAGTGAATATCCTATTGCATTAATTGACATTATAGCTTTTTTAATTGCTTCTCATTCTATTCCACCGGGGCCTTTTGTCGCTTTTGCCTGTCATAGCTCTGAGTTAATTTACGCTGCCCACCCAGGGACAGCTTTATTTAGCTTTTGTAAATGATTCTAAATCATTCCGGTGGCCAATCACTACCATGATATTATCCCGGGTGATTACCTGGTCAGCAGGCGGGGATACGATAATGTCTCCATCATCTACCACCGCGATAACCGTTATATTATACTCTGCCCGAATATCCAGTTCCCCAAGTTTTTTTCCATCCATACTTTGCGGCACTTTTACTTCTTCAATATGATAGTCACGGGAAAGTTCAATGTAATTGATGACATTTGGCGAAAGCAGCTGATGGGCGACCCGTTCACCCATATCGCGATCCGGATAGATTACCCAGTCTGCACCCACTTTTTCCAGCACCTTACCATGATGGCGGTCCACAGCCTTGGCAATCACTTTCTTGACTCCCTGCTCTTTCAATAGAAGCACAGTCAGAACACTTGACTGCATATCGCTGCCTATCGCCACAATTCCAACATCAAAATTTCTCACTCCAATTGACTTCAATGATTCCTCTTCAGTCGTATCTGCGACAACTGCATGTGTTACTGACAGTTCTGCGTCTTCCACTCTTTCTTCATCCATATCAATCCCGAGAACTTCCTGTCCTGCTTCATATAGACGCTTGGCCACACTGAGCCCAAAACGGCCCAATCCTATGACCGCATACATTTGGTCAGCCATAAAATTCACATCCCCGCTATAGAATTAACCAATCATGATTTTTCCTTTCGGGTGCCTGAAAGCTTCTTTAGAAGACCTTCTTCTCATCGTCAGCGAAAACGCCAAAGTCAAAGGACCCAGCCGGCCGGCAAACATCGTAAAAATGATAACCGCACGGCCGTAATCCGACAGATCAGGAGTAAGCCCCATGGACAGCCCGACCGTTCCGAATGCTGACACCGCTTCAAAAAAATACATGATGAAGTTGTGGCTCTCCCCTTCGGTGATGGTAAGAACCATCGTAATCATCATTACGAGGAAAATACCCAATATTGAAACGGTCAGTGCTTTAAGTATCGTTTCAACTACAATCCTCCGCCGAAAAAGCACCACATCTTCCTTCCCTTTTATCTGTGAGGCAATAGCAGCGATGAGAACAGCCAGGGTGGTAATTTTTATGCCTCCTGCAGTGGAACCGGGGCCTGCACCTACATACATTAGAAAAATGATTAGAAAAAGAGTGGACTGAGTCAGATCACCGATCGGGAGAGTATTTGCCCCTGCCGTCCTCGGTGTGACCGACTGAAACAGCGCTCCAAGAACCTTTCCTGTATGAGAGAGCGGCTCAAGAGTCTTTGGATTTCCATATTCAAACAAAAAGATAAGAATGGCAGCGCCTAGAGTCAGAATTAAACTCGCAGACAGCACAACTTTCGAGTGCAGCGACAGACGCTTGGTTTCACGAAATTCGTATAGTTCGTTCAAGACGATGAAACCCAGCCCGCCAAGTGTGATCGCAAGGCACACGGTCAGCACGACCACTGGATCATCAACATAAGGAGTCAGGCTCCGGAATTCTCCATTCAGGTCAAATCCTGCATTATTAAAGTTTGAGATAGAATGGAAGATTCCCCAATAAACAGCTTTACCTGCCGGCATATCAAACGAAAAGCGCAGCGCCAGAATTGCAGCACAGGAAAGCTCGATGACTGCCGTGAATATCAGCACTCTTCTTACAAGCCGGACAATACCTTCAATGGAAACATTATTAAGGGCTTCCTGCAGAATCAGCCGGTCTTTTAGTGAAATTCTTTTGCCCAGGAGGAAAGCAAAAAAGGTTGCAAAGGTCATGAAGCCGAGCCCCCCGACCTGTATCAGCGAAAGGATTGTCAGCTCTCCGAAAGTTGTAAAGGTATCCGCTGTATCCACAACTACCAGCCCTGTTACACATGTAGCAGATGTGGCCGTAAATAAAGCGTCCAGGAATGGAAGACCATTTCCATCTTCTGTTGAGATTGGGAGCGAAAGAAGAATTGCTCCAGCCATAATTAAAACCGCAAACCCAAGCACCAGTATCTTTGGCGGATCAAAATAATTTCTTAAAAGTTTCATACATATCCCCTTAGCACACATTAATGGATTAATGATTATGATGGGAATTTACCCGTATCTGATTAAATATATCCATAATGTGGCCAGGAAGATTTTTTGGCGGCGTTTCCTTTATGTATGCCTGCCTGCAGCATTAAGGTTCATGTCAGAGAAAATAACAAAAATCCCGCTGTTATGACAGCGGGATTTTTGTTTTATTTACGTTCGTCCAGCGGCAGGTGCGGGAAGACAAGCTCTGCGACTCTATATGCTTCCTCCAGGTGAGGGTAGCCGGAGAGAATGAAGGAATCTATGCCGATTTCCTGGTATTCTTTCAGGCGCTGTGCAACGGTGATCGGATCTCCGACAATGGCTGTGCCGGCACCTTCACGAACGAGGCCAAGGCCTGCCCAGAGGTTCGGGCTGACTTCCAGATTATCACGGCTGCCTCCATGGAGGGCGGCCATCCTTTTCTGGCCTTCTGATTCATGTCTGCTCTGCAGGCTTTGAGCCGCTTTGATCGCTTCATCATCCACATGGGAAATAAGATCCTCAGCGGCAGCCCAGGCTTCTTCTTCTGTTTCGCGTACAATGATATTAAGGCGGATTCCAAACTTCACTTTTCTGCCTTCTTTTTCGGCAAGAGCCCTTACCTTATCAATCTTTTCCTTTACAAGATGCGGCGGCTCTCCCCAGGTGAGGTATACATCCGAATGACGCGCACCGATTTGCTGGGCGATTTCGGAAGATCCGCCGAAATAGATGGGCGGATAGGACTTCTGAACAGGAGGGAATTGATTTTTGGCACCCTGGATGTTCAGGTGTTTGCCTTCAAAGTTAACGGTTTCCCCGCTCATTGTACGCTTCCACACTTCAAGGAATTCATCGGTGATTTCGTAGCGTCCGGTATGATCAAGATGCACTCCGTCACCGGCATGCTCTACCGCATTGCCTGTTACGATATTGATTGCAAGCCTGCCATCTGAAAGCCGGTCAAAAGTGGAAGCCATCCTTGCTGCAAGGGTCGGAGACATGATACCAGGGCGGAGAGCAACTAAAAATTTCATATGTTTAGTTGAATTAATCAGGGACGCTGCCGTGATCCATGCATCCTCACAATTTCGGGATGTTGGGAGCAATGCACCATGATAACCAAGCGAATCCACAGCAACAGCAATCTGATTTAAATAACTACTTGTAATCTCCCTGGCGCCCTTAGAGGTGCCAAGATACCTCGAATCCCCTCCAGTAGGAAAAAACCACAACACTTCCACTTACCTTCACTCCTTTTATGTTAAAAGCCAGACGATGACCTTTTTCTTTCAAAATACTAATTAATCCTATTAATATACTATGCATTAAATCCAAAAAAAACCACATATTTGCTTAAAAACTTAATTCCTAGTAAATGTATCGATTTATTAATATTAATAAGACAAGCAGATTTTGTCAATAAAAATCGAAAAATCAATTAATTTAAAAGCCGGCATCCCCCAGCTTCTCTTGCTTCTTATTGCCGCTTTGCCTTTCCACCCTGCACACCCTGATGGTGTAAGCCTCATACCAGTCACTTTTGCCCTTTTCCTGGGCTGCCCTGTGGGCCGCATCTTCCTTCCAGTTTTTGATCGCCTCGAGCGAATCCCAATAGGAAATCGTTATTCCAAGCCCTTTATCCCTCGCTCCTTCTAACCCTAAAAATCCCTTCTGCCTCGAGGCCCACTTTTCCATTTTTTCTGCCATTGCACCATAGCCTCTATCTCCCTCTGTTCGTTTCGAGGTAAAAATGACTGCATAGTAAGGCGGCTCGGGCGTTTTCAATAATGAGTCCATCCTGTTTTCCTCCATTACATCAAAATTTTCTTCAGCCTGGCCATTCACATTCAAGCGCGCTGTAAAGCAGTGAATCACGCCATCCTTCTTTCAGCCGCAGATGCTGCTGAATTCGTCCTTCCCTCACCATGCCAAGCTTTTCAAGCACTCTTGCTGATGACACATTGTCCGGGGAGCATGTGGCACTGATCCGGTGCAGCTTCAGTTTCTCGAATCCAAATCCCATAACGAGCCGGGACGCTTCGGCAGCCACTCCTTTTCCCCAATGATCCGGATGGATAATATAGCCTATTTCCCCTTCACTGTCAGGAAAGCTCTTTATACTCAATTCCACGGCGCCGATAAGACTTGTAGTTTCTTTATGTATAATGGCAAAAACATACCGCTTCCTCGGTTGCTTCGCTGCATCCTCCAGTACCTCCCGAAGGTACTCCCTTGTATCCTGCTCTGTGTTCGGTCCCCACGGCTGGAATTGGCACACCCTCTCCTGTGAGGCGTAAGCGTGGACATGGGGCCAGTCGGTTTCCTTCATTTCACGGAGCAATAATCGTTCGCTGTGCAAAAAATTCCCCTCCTCCCTTACTCTCTCGTCTGCTCTTCTATTTCTAAATCCATATATTCTCTTCCATGTCCAAAAATCCTTTAACCAACAATTTTAAAACTTTTATATTGTCCACTTATTTATTGAAAATATGATATCATATGCTTTAACGACCGAACGGTAGGTAGGTGGGATATAAAATGAGTAAATACACTGATTTGAAAAAAACTGCCCTGGCTCTCTTTTCTGAACATGGGTATGAAGGTACTTCATTGAACATGATTGCAGAGCAAACCGGAATTAGGAAATCTTCCATTTATGCTCATTTTAATAATAAGGACGAACTGTTCATGAGCCTTATTGAAGATATTTCAAATCATTATATGGATGTTATGCTCGACCATTTTAAGATTCTGGATAAAGAAAAAAGTCTATCTGTACAGGATAAGCTGCAGATTACCTTTAATGTCTATCTTGGTTCCGTAAAGAATGATCTTGTTATCTCAAGGTTCTGGAAAAGGTCCGTGGTCTTTCCTCCTCATCACCTAAAAGACCGGATAAAGGATACCCGTAATTCTCTTGCATTGAATTCTCTTATTTCAAAGGTAAATTCTTTGTTTATAGAAGGAATCTGTATTGGGGAAGTAAAAGACCAAGCGGTGTCCGACTTAACCAGGAGCTACTTCTGTCTTTTAGAAGGGGTCATCTTCTCTCTTTTATATAATGAAGAGGTAATGGATTTCCGCCTGCCGGACTCTATGTGGAAACACTTTTGGTCAGGTATATCAGATATTGAAATGGAGAAGGAGATAAGTTATGAAAGATACAGAACGGTTAGCTTTGACCCTCTTAGATAAGATGAGCCATGCTATATTGGCAATCGATACTGAATATAATATCTCCTACGTAAATAAAGAATGTGAAGATTTACTATCTATAAAAAAGGAAGATGCGATTGGCAGGAATATTTATGAATATTGGCCCGATGCACCCGAGGATTACCGCCATGTGGAGAATACCCTAAAGCATAAAAAGGAATTCTCTCTTGATGCTGTGCCATTGGAATGGGGAAGCTACGATAAATACCTTAAAGTCCAGACTCATTTAATGAAAGAAGACAACTTAGTGACTGGTGCCTTCGTTGAATTCACAGAGGTAACACAACACATTGAAACTCATAAGAAAATGAGTTCCCGCATGCTAGAGATGGCTATAAGCCTCATACCCTTAAGTGATCACCTTGCTCTGCTTCCGCTTCAGCCTATTACAGAGGACATAGATTTTTCATATATATTGGATGATTCTCTTACCGCTGTAACGAAATTGAGACCAAAAACACTGATTGTCGATTTATCCATGATTGAAGAGACAACTCCTATGTTCTTTGATATCATAACCAAGCTGCAGGAATCAATCAGATTGATAGGGATAGAAATGCTGGTCAGCGGAATCCGGCCGTCAATGGCCAAGGATTGGGTTCATTCAGGCGTCATGTTAAAAAACAGATGCTATTCAAGCTTAAAAGCTGCTTTAAAATCCAGAATGCAGGAAGTTTAAATAAGACCAGTCCCTTTAATGGAGGGACTGGTCTTATTTTGCTTTCTCCTCTTCTTTTCTTGCGGCCAGATAAGACAGTTATTGCTATTAAAATTGATTCGCCTGCTGGAAGTCAACCCTAATCGGAACCAGCTTCTTCCCCTTGTGAGGGAAAGTTCCACCCGGAAGAAGAACCGGTAAGATTATTATGATTACACTGAAAACAGACAGTCCTGACTGGAAGGCTTCCTAAATCAGAAGATTCGTCCGCACAAAAATGGATCAGCCTTCTGAAACGGGCGAAGCTCTATCTGCAGGCCGGACTCCTTCCTTCTTCTGTTGATGCCCGGCTCCTGGCGGAAGACTATCTCCTCCTGTCCCGGAAATTATTCCAGGGAGACCGTGAGCTCGAGGAAAAGATCTGGATGCTTTAAAGTCAGATCAATAGAGATGGGCTATATTCAATTTCGGAGGAACTGCTCCGGATCCTGGAATGATTTACTTCATCGGGATTCCTCTCAACAGGGAAGATTTCTTTTTCAAGATGAGGGAAAGGACGGCCGCCCCAAAAACCGCTCCTGCCAATGAACTGAATATGAAAGCCGGGATGAAACCGAACAAAGCCGCCTTCTGGCCGAGGATAAACACCGCAATCGGATAAGCAAGAAGTGCGCCTATAATTCCGGTCCCGAACACCTCACCAAGAAACGCCATGTACAGCTTCTTCGTTTTTAGGAATAAATGCGAAGCCAGCAGTGCCCCGGCCACGCTTCCAGGGAAGGCAAATATCGAGCCTGTGCCCATTATGTTCCTTAGAAGTGAAGTGCAAAAGGCACCGGCAGCTGCATAATAGGGACCGAGCAGAACCGCCGCCATAACATTGATGAAATGCTGGACCGGAAATACCCGGGTGAAGCCAATTGGGATGGCGAATGAATGGCTGGTCAGTGTACCAATGGAGATCATCATGGCGGTCAGGGTGAGCTTGCTTGTTTTTTCATTACTTTCCCTCCTGTATACGCACCCCTTAAGGTGCTGTTCGTTTACCGCTGTTTATGGACTTTCATAGGATAAAAAAAGCCAGATCCGCATAATGGGACCTGACTTCGTTGGTCAGAAAAAAACTCCGCTAACCTACTTTCCTACGCTGGCATCATCCAGATCAGGTCCAAAGGGTTAAAAAACGCTCCGTTTTTCTCTCAGCCCGTAACAGGGCACCCCTAGTAGTTACTGCTATTAAATTACTTATATAGTAATCCATTTATTTCCACGAGTAAAGGTTCTGATAGATATATCAGCGTTTTTTATACACTTTGATAATTTTGTCTAAATTCCCGGGAGCTCCCCCTCATGCTATTCTGTTAAATATAAGGAGTTGGAGGCGAAGAGAATGAAAGCTGTTATCCAAAAAGAATTTGGCAGTGCGGATGTTCTTGCCTGCGAAGAGATTGAAATTCCTGTTATCCGCCCTAATGAAGTATTGATCAAGCTTGCTTACACCAGTGTCAATTTTGCCGATATCAAAAAACGCAGAGGAACTAAAGGAGCAGGAAGCTTTCCGATGGTGCTCGGCCTGGATGCCGCAGGCACTATTGAAAGGGCCCCAGCTGATTCTACATTCAAGCCCGGCGACCGGGTCATCGCCTTCCCAAGGAGCGGTTCGTATGCGGAATATGCGGCCGCAAACGAAAGCCTGGTCTTCAAGATTCCCGACGACCTTACACTCCTGCAGGCAGCCGCCATGCCGACAGTGGCCATCCTGGCTCATATCCTGCTCCACGAAATCGGACAGGTTGAGAAATCCCATACGATTGTTGTGCATAGTGCAGGGGGAGGTGCCGGCTCCATGCTTGTGGTGCTTGCCAGGATTGCCGGTATATCAAAGATCATTGGCACTGCCGGAAGTCTGGATAAAGAGTCCTATATTAAGAGGTTAGGTGCTCATTCGGTTTATACATACGAAACCTTTACACAGAGAGTATGGAGGGAAACAGATGGCAAGGGAGCTGATATTATTTTTGACTCAGTTGTAGGTGAAGTTACCGCCGGGAGCCTGGACTGTCTGGCTCATTATGGAACGCTCGTCCAATTTGGAAACAGCAGCGGCCAAATCGGGACGTTCAGAACAAGTGATGTACACAGCAGCTGCCGCAATATAAAGGGTTCAGCCTCGGCACAACCAGGAAGCTCCATCCTGAAAAATTGGCACCTGCAGCAGAGGCAGTAATCAAGCTGTTTGCATCTAAGCTGATTTCCCTGCCGATAGCCCGGATATTCGAGCTGCGCGAGGCCGCCGATGCTCACAGGCTGATCGAAAATCGGTCTTATACGGGAAAGGTACTATTAAAAATGTGAAAAGAAATCAGCGGCAGGCTTGAGGCTTGATACTTCCGCTGATTTCTTTTTTAGCTTCTCTTTCATATCTTCAATTTCTACCAGTTACAAAGTCAGAGAATCAGGGTATTAAGGAGGAGTACACACTACTCAGGATGGAAGAGGATGCCATATGAAGATACGATTTGAAGATTGGGACCACCCCCTGCAAACAAATTCAGTCAACTTTATAAACTACTACCTATCGAACGGACCTCTGTCAAAAGTGGCAGCCGGTTCTGAAGAAGCAGTCAGGCTGCTGGAACAACATATTCCGTTTACTGAAGCAGTAAAACACCGCCAGGCCCTCGGGGGAGTATTCACCACCCACTCCCAGCTTATCCATATGCCGGGCATGGACCAGGGACTGCTTGAACGCCTAGGTTTCCTGCTTCAGGAGCTTGATTTGAGTCTATTGGATTCACTGACCCCGAACACTACCTGGAATAATAAAGTGGATGCTTATGTGAACGGACCCGACAACCTCAGAGTCATAATTGAAGAAATTGATAAGGCGGAAAGGTATATCCATCTGTCTGTCATGCTCTTCTTTAATGACGATTCCGGCAGGGCAGTGAAGGACGCGCTGCTGAATGCACTGAATCGAGGGGTCAAAGTGCGGATCATGGTGGATTATGGCGTCACGGCAGTCGGCTATGAGAAGGACCTTGAAGTCGGCCGTTTCAATGAATTGGCAGATGAGCTGAAGGACGCGGGATGCCGGATTGTCGACACCTTCCATAACTGCTATGGCAAGGAGGAATGGCCGGAGAAAAGAGCCGAGCTTGCTGCAAAGGGAGTACCCGAGAGTACTCTGGCGGTCCAGGATTTCATCCAGGAGGAATACACATTGGATATCAATGTGATCAACCACCGCAAGTTCCTGGTCATTGATGGCATCACCACCATCATCGGGAGTCTGAATATCGGGGACCAATATATGTATAACACTCCTGTAAAAAGTAAGGATGAAGAGTGCGGGAATGGCATTCCCGGAAAGGAAGGCCAGTGGCACGATGGCTGCTTCCGCATTCAGGGAGAAGTGGCTCATCCGTTGAATCAGCTCTTCTCGCTGCAATGGACGGTGCTTGGAGGTGATGTCTTCGATCCGAACGACTCCTTTTACTATGGAGATGAGGACCGGAATTTCGGGGAAGAAGAATGTACATTAATCGCAAGTTTCCCGGGCAATCCGGTTAACCTGATTCAGCAGTATTACCTTTCTTTGATCAAGTATGCAGGTGATGAAACCATCATCGTCAATCCGTATTTAATCGATCAGGATTTTTGGGATCAGCTGAAGGAAATCACGGAAGAAGAAGCACAGCACATATCCATATGTAATCCTTTAAATGTGAATGATCATTTAACCAACCGCGCTGCGGTGAGGAGCAATATGTACAAGCCGTTCACCAAGGGAGTCTCTTTCTTCGACTATAGCAATACCGGCCGCTTTTCCCACTGGAAAATCGCCTATGATAAGCGCTCACACTGCGTATTCCATGGATCCTATAACATCAATGAGCGCAGCGCCTGCCACGACTTCGAGCTTGGCGTCCTGATAAAAGGGGAAGCATTTGCTGAAAAGATGCGGGAAATGATCGGTCATGACCTCTCCGTATCGGAAGAGATCACCGACAAGAAGGAATTCTTCAAGCACCCGCTCCTGCATCCGAGCACTTATATCAATAACATGACGAAGAGCTTCACATAAGCTCATGGATTTGGCTGTCGGCAGATGCAATCGGACAGCCAAATCCCTCCTTATGCTGCTCCCCAATTTATTACGTTTGCTTTAGAAAAGAACCCATTCCTTCATATGTCCTGCCGGCGTTTGTCAACTGCTCATCCTGCAGGTTATTTTTTCCTCACTGCTTTTAACGGATCGTAGTTTATAACCGAACGGCCTAAATATTTACGAATTTTCTATTTTGTTTATAACAATTGCTGGGGTGAAAATCCATTTTCTTTAGGAGGAAAAAAATTGAAATTGCATGCTGGAGCTTTGTTTTGGAATCATACAAAAGAGGAAATTACTATCTCCCACCCTGAAGCTGCAGATTTTTACGATGTACTCATTGTTGGAGGAGGAATGTCTGGCGCATTAAGCGCCTATACTCTGACAAAAGAGAACCTAAAGATTGCCGTAGTGGATAAAGGTACGGCAAGCGGTGGAAGCACGCTTGCCAATACAGGGCTGCTGCAGTTTTCCAATGATATCATGCTTCATAAGCTGATTGAACAGATTGGCGAAGAAAAGGCGGTCCGTTTTTATAGGCTGTGCAGTGAAGCCATCGATGGCATAGAGAAGGCGGCAGATGAATTAGAAATCAGTTGTGACTTTATACGCAGAAAAAGTTTCTACTTTGCCAGTGAAGAATCTGATGTAGAGCTTGTTCAGAAAGAATATCAGACTCTCATTAAGCATGGCTTTAAAGCGGAATATTGGGATCAGAAAAAAATTGAATCCAGGCTGCCCTTTTCAAAACCTGCTGCCCTTATCACTTTTGACGATGCCGAAGTTAACCCCTATCAATTCAGCAGGGGAATGATTCAGCATCTTGTCAAGAAAGGTGTGGACATCTTTGAGAATGTTTCTGCAGAAGAAATCATTGAGACGAAGGATGGCATTGAGTTAACGACAAGTAAGGGAATCTTTAACTCAGCCTCCCTGATTTATGCTACCGGATATCAGGCCCCTCCCTTAATAAAAAACAAAAACCGCGACCTGAACCGTTCTTACGCGATTGCAACAGAGCCTGTAAATGATCTCTCCAATTGGAGGGACAGAATGTTAATCTGGGAGACCAAGAGACCTTATCTATACTTGAGGACGACCGCTGACAGCCGTATCATTGCAGGGGGGCTGGATGAAGATAAGGCGGAAATGCCATATAACGATGATTGGATCATGGATCGGGCAAGACATCTTAAGTCAGAAATTTCCCTTCTTTTTCCGATGCTTGATATCAAGATTGATTATGCATGGGGAGCCATGTTCGGAGAATCTAACGACAATCTGCCGCTTATCGGCAGACATCCAGACAAAGAAAATATCTATTATCTGCTCGGTTACGGCGGGAACGGTACAGTTTACAGCATGCTGGGCTCCCGAATACTAAGGGACTTGATTTTAAATCGGGAAACCCTGGATGCGGATATTACAAGACTGGATAGATAAGGGCTGGCAGAGGGGAAACTATATTCATAGGTTTCTCCTCTTTTTTATAGCCAGAAAGCACTTTAGGTTACATGTAGATCCAAGCCATATTGATGAAGCTGTAATTTTGTAGCTATTTTCTGCGAGGGAAGGTTGTCCCAGCTTGTACTGTACAGAGGGATTCTACCCTCCTTCCGTATTTCCGCCGCACAACTTCCCACGTACCCCTTCCCCTGATAAGCCGGCAGGGTGCAGGCGCCCGCCTCTGCCGCCAGGTCACTCTTTCTGGCACTGACGCACAAGGATACCGCCCTTCCTCTCTCTACCGTGGCAAAGATCGGCTGTCGGAGGTGAAACTCTTCTATAAGATTAGGAAAATCCTGCCGCAATAATTCCTGGTTCTCCCTTGTTATGGCAACTGCACGGGAGCTTTTTTGAAAGCAGTCTGGAAAAGCACAGGCAGGTCCCATCCAAATATTTGAAACGGAATTATTTTCACTCACTGCACTAATGATTTTCGCCAGCGAGCTGTTCATTGGAAAAGATTGTACAATGTCTTTGATCTCCCTGCATACCGGTTCCGGGACAGAAGCATTAAAACGCAAAATGCGGCCTTCCTTGGTTTGTCCCAGAAAGAGCAAAGGCGCCTTTCCTCCACCCTCCTCATTCCCCCGCTCTCAGTCTGCCGGAACTGTCGTGCTTAAATAAAACTTCAGCCTGGATTTCCATCAGTTTTAAATCTGACATCTGTTCCCCCTTTGCAGAAATCGCCTAGTTTTCCATGCCGGGCAGATAACGTTCTTTTATTATGCGCAGATGGTGCTGTTCATGTCCTGAAATAATGGCAATCAGCGCGCGGACTGTGACTTCATGGTTATTTGCTATGCTTCTGCGTGTCAACGCATCAGGAGGCAGAGTCTTGATGAGCTGTATGGCGGACTGCCTGACAGCGATAAGATTTTCCTTGAGATCCTCCAGCGGATGGGAGTCGAATGAGGCATGTTTCACATATTCATTATCGTCATATCCCGGCAGCTCCATCCTGTCCCCTCTTGCTATCGTGAGGATTCTATGACACATCACCCTCTCCGTATCCGCTATATGGCCGATTACTTCCTTCAGGCTCCATTTGCCTTCCGCGTAGCGGTACAGCGCCTGCTCCTCTGTGATGCCATTCAGCAGCTCTATTGTCAAATCCAGTTGTTTCTCCAGAACCTCCACGGGATTTCCGTCAGGAACCAGTTCTATGTATCCAGCATAATAGGGGGCATATTCATCTGTTCCAACTGCTTTGTTCATGGGCCGTTCCTCCATCTCGTCCTATCTAATAGCGCCTACTCAAAAAACTGCATATATTCCATACACTGTTTATAATAATCCAGGCGATCCTCCAGAGTACCGGTATGGAATTCAAATTTGTGTCCATCCGGATCGGTGAAATAGACAGACTTTTTATCCCTTTCGTTCCGCCTGCGGCCTGAAAGAATATTTACCCCCAGGCTCTTTAGCCTGCTGCGGGCTGAATCAAATTCAGAATCATCCACAGAAAATGCAATATGCGTATAAGATTCTTTTATCTCATTGCGGGGGATGTCCCGCTCGACATTCAAGGCGAGCCAAATCCCATTCAAGTCAAAATAAGCCGTGGTCCTGCCCTTGACCAGCAGCCTGGCATCAAAAACGTTCTGATAAAATTCAATAGATGTATCCAGGTCTGATACGGAAAACAACAAATGATTGAGCCCTTTAATCAATTTTTTCCCCTCCCTAAATCACTTTAATTTTAGTATAACGCTGTATTAAGAGGGGAACACATCTTCATTCTATCAAGCTGCGGGCTGGTAAAAAATAATTCAGCAATTGTGATTATACTATTCGTGCAGCTGAAGGATCAGCTTATTAAATTTGTCCCGCTCTTCCCAAAAGCCCCCATGGCCGCTGTAGTGTAACGGAACCAGCTCAGAGCCGGCAATGGATCGATGTACTTCCTCCGCTTGTGCAAATGGGATAACCTGGTCATGAATGCCGTGAACAATCAAGGCGGGGACCTTTATCTGCACAAGATCTTCCCGGACGTCCTCATCCCGCAGCATTGCAATCACTGAGGCTGTCGACCATCCTGCCGCTTCCATTCCCATCTGGAAAAACCATTCCCTGAATGGATTCGTTAGATATTGAAAGAAAAAGATATCCGTCACCCCCTGCATCATCTTTGGCCGGTCATTCAGCGTTTCATCAAGGAGCTTCTGTGCCGTTTCTCTCGTAAACCCTGTCGGCGCCGCTGCATCAATCAGCACCAGCCTGGATACCCCATGCCCCTTATGTCTCGACATATACCGGATTGCAATAGCACCGCCGGTTGAATGGCCAGCGAGAATAAAATCCTGCAGACGCAGGGTATCTACCACAATCCGGATGTCATCCGCCAGCCTGTCAAAGGTATAGCCGGTAAATGGCTTATCCGATTTCCCGAACCCGCGCCAATCAATCCCGATACAGCGGAAACCCATCGCAGGCAGCACATTGAATTGATATTCAAACTGCCTATGATTGAGCGGCCAGCCATGAAGGAAAACAATCGTCCTGCTTCCCCCGGGATTTATATCTTCCACAAAAAGATTCACACCATTTTCTACCGCAATATAATAACCCACACTGCCCCCTCCTTCACGTTTGGGATGTCAGCATAAGATATTCGATTCAGCCCGTTCAAATGACGGCAGCTGGCATTTTTGTTATGCACTTACTGTGATTGTTCTTTGCCGCGTGGATGAAGGACTATTTACTCCAGCTCCAGCTCTGTAATGTCCTTTATTTCCCCAATGAGGCACTTTAGCTCCTGCATCAGCTCTTAAAAGTCCTTCATACCCCGCATGAAGGACTTCCCCCCTACCAAACAGCTAAAATGTATTTCATTCTTTTCAGTCCAGCAAAAAAAGGATGCCGAAGCATCCTCAGGAAAAAGCACATTATTTTGCAGATACAGCCTTAAATGAACCTCTCTGCACGAGTCCATAGTAAGAAATCATAGCCAGCAGGCTGGCGGACAGGATGACAATGCCCATTGGGATGGCTGTATGTTCTCCGCCGATTCCAACAAGGGGTGCTGTGAGTGAACCAAGTACAAATGGCAGCAGTCCCAGGAGTGCGGAGGCACTTCCTGCTATGTGGCCCTGGGAGTCCATGGCCAGTGAGAAGGAAGATGTCGATATGATTCCGATGGAAGACACCAGGAAGAATATCGGCACGGCCACCGCAAACAACGGAGCTTTAACAATCAGGGCTGCCAGTAAGAGGGCGCCTGAGATGGTCGAAATGAACAAACCCGCTTTCAGGAAAACTTTATCCGAGATTACATCTGTAAAGCGGCCAACGAGCTGGCTTCCCAATATGAGTGCTACTCCATTTATCCCAAATAATAAGCTGAACTGCTGGGCAGATACACCGTATATATTTTGATATACAAAGGGAATTCCTGACACATATGCAAAGATGCCGGCGATGATAAATCCTTGTGTAAGTGCGTATCCAGTGAACTGGCGGTCTTTTAGCAGCGAAGCAAAGTTCCTCAGAACCTGAATCAAATTGCTTGGCACTCGCTTATCCACATCGAGCGTTTCTTCCAATTTTCCAGAAACAGATAAAAAAAGAATCAAGCCGAGGCCTGCGAGAGCAATAAAGACACCCTGCCAGTTTGTAAAGGTGAGCACTCCGCCGCCGGCAATCGGCGCCACGATGGGACCGAGATTACCAACCAGCATCAATAAAGCGAAGAACTTGGTCAATTCTTTCCCGCTATAAAGGTCGCGGACAATGGCCCTTGAGATAACAAGGCCGCCTGCGGCAGCGAATCCCTGTATAAAACGTGCTCCGATGAAAACATAAATGGTCGGTGAAATGGCACAGACAATCGAGGACAGCAGATATAATACCAAAAAGATCATCAGCGGCTTCCGGCGGCCCTGCACGTCACTCATCGGTCCGATGACCAATTGCCCGAGTCCGAGACCGAGCAGACTCGTGGTCAAGCTGATTTGTACCAATGAAGCTGTCGTATGATATTCCTCGACGATGGTCGGAAATGATGGCAGATACATATCTATCGTAAATGGGCCAAGCAGCCCTAAAGAGCCAAGAAGTAATGCAAGCTGCGTTCGTTTTGTTCCTGTTAACTTATTCAAATCTATTATCTCGCCTTTCCGTATTAGCATAGTGCAGTCTTAAAACCAATAAGATTACTTTACCCATTGTAGCCCCTATAGAGAAAATGAACAAATATCCCGGCTTGGGAAATAGGGACAATCCCCCAAAAAGAAAAACTGCCTGGCGGGGCAGTTTTAGGTGGGGGCGTTCACGCTGGCTGAGCTGGAGCGTCTCCGCTTTTCGATTTGATTGACGCCCATGACGACGGCAATGAGTTCTTCGGTCATGAGTGTGTCAGAGGCATTTTTCAGTTCGAAGGCTGCGGCCTGGAAAAATCCGCTCACCTTCCTGAAGGTGGCAATGACGTTTTCATTCCTGTTCATTATGGAGTATTCTTTAGAGAAAGGAGGCGACTCGATACTGAAATCACCATGTGCCGTTTTATATTTATATCGTTTCGAGAAGAAGGAAAATGAGGTACTCACCCTTCCCAGTTCGGTTCCGTCCGGCCTTTTGACGGCCCACTTCCCCGAAAAGAAAGGAAACCCGCCTTCCACCACTTTTTTCCCGTTGATATCCTCGACACAAACGCTGGAATTAAAGATACTTTTAAGGTCCAATTCTCCCGTCTTTTCCTGAGATTCATTGTAAATCATTGTTCTACCGGCAGAGAAAAATTGATCTGTGAAATAAACCAAGTTTTCCAAGTACAGCCCCCCTTTGATAAGGTTTACGGATTTCCTCACACAAATGTTTCAATATTATGGAAGATTATCAAAATGTCCTCTATTTTTCCTGCCAATAAAAGTAGTGGATGTGCTGCAGCCAGCTCATATTCTTGCCTTCGTTTTTAACCTTCTTATTCTGGCGGGCACCTGTTTATTCATGATAACCATGGCCCAAGGACAGGTATCATCCTTCTTTAATCGACTAGGCATTCGGGACAGTCGGGATGAGCGCCGGTGTAACGATCGATTTATCACAAGGGGGAAAAATCCTTATTATTCTCCTTATGTTCATTGGAAGGGTCGGACAGCTGACCCTGGCCTTTGCCCTCGCCGCAAACTCCGGGACAAAGGGAACTATCCGCTAAGCCGAAGAAAAGATATTGATAGGATAATCAACACCAAAAAGACTGGCCGCCGCCAGTCCTTTTTATTTAGTCTGCATGTCTTACAACGCAGATCGATTAAAGCCTTTCACAATGAGCCAGACAGCGAGAATCATCTCATTTGCCGCAACCGGCAGTGCCAGGATGACTCCTGCAGCCGAGATTTGCTCAATCACACCGAACATCACCAGCAGTGCGCAGATAAACACAGAAGCAGCACCCGTAATCCCGAGTATGGATATGAACCGCGGCACCAGTCTCGTTTTAAAAAAGATATAACTGTACATCATCGTATTGAGACCGAGCATAAAGAGAGGCCCAAGCATGAAGGTCCAGTCATGGACTGCTATTAATAGTATTCCTGATGCCTGCAGGGAGGAAAAGTCTGCGGCACTCATCCCTGCAAATTTCCGGCTCAGAGTCAAGAGGGACAGCACGCTGATAATGCCCACTGTAATGATGACTCCTTCGAGGAACCTGAAGCAGATATGCAGCAGGGCAATCGTTTCATTGTATCTTCTTAATAGAGGGAACATGGCAGCGGCCGTACCGATGATGGATACCACAAGAATCAGCTCCATAAGCGCACCTGTTATCACCTGGTTTGCATGTGCGGAGCCAGCTGCCAGGTAGTCCGGTCCATTCAGGATCGGATCGTACAGCCTCAGTCCGATTACAGCGGTTACTGTTGCCAGTATGAAAAATATCCCAGCGGTTTTTTCCGCTCTTTTATATGCGTCCATCTTTCAATTCCCTCCATCCTTAATTTCAATTGACCCATGGGGATCCTCCTCATAAAAGAAGACTTCTTCCAGTCGCAGGCCGAAGGCATTTGCAATACGGAAGGCAAGCTCCAGTGACGGGGAGTACTTCCCTTTTTCAAGAGCCATGATGGTATGCCTGGTCACACCAGCTCTGTCAGCCAGCTGCTGCTGTGTCATTTCGCCGTGGTTAAAACGTAATTTACGGATATGGTTGCCAACAGGATTCTTCCCCATCCTACACGCCTCTCCGGTAGTGGTAGAGCCTTGTGATGGATCCGGTTAGATCGGATAGGAATCCTGATGCGATCAGGATGATGAAAATCAGCTGCGAGGGCTGATAGACGACAAGCGATCCCATGGCGGTCAGGAAGCCGCCAATGAAAACCCCAAACGAATTCCGGTGCGCCTTCAGCTCAATCAGCTTATCCAGTTCATCTGCAAAGCCCGGTTCCTTTTCCCTTGAGGTCAGCCTGAAAATGATGGTGAACATAATGCTGATACAAATATGAGAGACAATGGAAAACAAAGTCAGCATGAGGATAAAGGACCCCCAGTAACGGACAGCTTCAACAGACGCAAGGCCCCCACCTGGAAAGCTCGGATACATATAGAGACAATACGATCCAAAAATGAGCAGAGAGCTGATGATGGCTGCCACGCTTTTCTTTTCCTGATAACTCACTCGCTCCTCCTCCTGTCAGGTTTTTTTTACTTCGAGTAATATATTCTATGCACGATGGTGTCTGAAGTTGACATGAAGTTAAGCAGGAGTTACATGTACGGGGCTGGGCTTATTTTTACCCTTGGCTGTTTTCGCACGCAGTCCATTTCCTGAACAGGAAGGTTGATTTCCGCTGCAGGCACTCCATTGGAGCGGGGCGGGCGGTGAGCCTCCCCGGCTTCGCCTGCGGGGTCTTACCTGTCCCGCAGCTCCCGCAATGAAGGCGGAGAACGGTGCTTTTCAAACTAAATAAATGTGTGCAGAAATCTTATAAAACCCATGAAATTTTTAAAAGCAGCGACCTGAAAAGCATAATGAGTCAGGCTGTGGGAAGCGGTCTTCCTCCCAGGGACTGACTGACTTATGACTCGAAGGTAGCAGTTCGCAGCCGGATCAGGAGTCTCGCGTCTTCCGCTCCAATCACCAGGATAAATAATATAATTGCCTCATTGAACAGATAAAAGAGCAGGCATACTGGATGCCCGCCTTGAACGTTTTAACTATTAGGTTTTACTTACCGTCCACAATATCCTTGAAGATCTGATAAGAGCGCTTCTGCTTTTCAGGATCAAAAATATAGGAAACAGCCATGATTTCATCTACCTGATATTTCTCCTGAAAATTAGTGAACTGGGCTTTTACAGTTTCTTTGCTTCCCATAAAGGTCACGCTCGTCATGGAGGAAGCCATTTCTTTCTCCTGCGGGCTCCAGATGCCCTCCATGCTGTCAACCGGCGGCTGCAGCGGATTCTGTGAGCCGCGGACAACATTCAGGAAGAACTGCTGCATGGTCGTCGATTCCCTGGCAGCTTCTTCATCCGTCTCGGCGGCAATTACATTCAGGCACACCATCATATATGGCGCATCCAGATATTCAGACGGCTCGAACCGGGTGCGGTAAATCGAGATCGCCTCTTCCATGTATCTCGGTGCGAAATGAGACGCAAATACATATGGAAGCCCAAGCTTGGCCGCCAGATAAGCCGAGTCTGTCGAAGATCCCAGGATATAAATGGGGATGCCGGTGCCGACGCCTGGATGGGCTTTGACATATCCCTGCTTATCTTCCGGTCCGAAGTAAGTGAGCAGTGCCTGGACGTCGTTCGGGAAGGTGTACACTGAGTCATTCTGCGAGCGCCTGAGCGCGCTTGCTGTCATCATGTCGGTGCCGGGTGCCCTGCCCAGGCCAAGATCCAGGCGGTCTGGATAAATGGCCGCCATAGTCCCGAATTGTTCAGCTACAACAAGTGGTGAATGATTGGGAAGCATCACCCCGCCGGATCCGACACGGATACTCTTCGTATGCTCTAAAGTATGCTTGATCAATATAGATGTAGCCGAGCTGACAAGTGTAGGGGAATTATGATGCTCTGCGATCCAGTAGCGATTATAGCCCATTTCCTCCACATCCTGCGCAAGTACAGCCATCGACTCAATTGCCTCTCCTGCTCCCTGTCCTTTGCGGATTGGAGCCAGGTTCAGGACAGAAACTGGTATATTATAGTTTGTCATGTCTCAAATTCCCTTCCAAATTAAGATATCCCTATCGTATCAATTAGAGAAATAGATGCAAATGCTATGCTTAGGATAGCCAAAAAGGAGCCGGGCCATCATTCCACTATGCAATTACGCTTTAATAATCCCGGGGGAACCGCTATTAAATAAAATAGGAATTATGAAAGTCGGGAACAATGTTAGGATGGCTTTTTATTTCTTTTGCTTTCCAAGTGGAATAGACAAAAACAAGATCTAATTTAAAGTGCTGAATAAAAAAAACCACAGGTATAATCCCTGTGGTTCCTTCAATAAAAATTAGTATTTTTTAAAGTAACTAACAATTCCGTTTGTAATGCCGGCAGCTGCTTTGTCTCTAAATGAACTCGTCTTTAACAAAGATGCGTCATTGGAGTTGGACAGAAATCCTACTTCTACAAGTACGCTCGGAACTGTATTCTTTCGCAGGACGATAAAAGACTCACTTTTCACTCCGTTATTTTTCAAACGGGTTGCCGAGTAAGTAGAACTCTGGATGTATGTTGCAAGTTCCTTGCTTCTGGCTGGATATGGATTAATTCTATTGTCATCTTCATCCCTGGAACCATTGTAATAGGTGTCCAGTCCGTAGACTGAAGAAGATGTGTACGAATTGTTGTGGATGCTCACAAAAATATCTGCCCCGACCTTTGAAGAATAAGCCGCACGAGAATCTGGAGAAACATAAACATCCGTACTTCGAGTTAAATACACTTTCGCTCCGTTTGCTTCCAGCTTAGTTTTCGCTCTTTTTGCTATATCGAGAGTAATGTTTTTTTCGTATAAACCAAACCCGGCTGCTCCAGGGTCCCGTCCTCCGTGTCCAGGATCTAATACAATAACATCATGAGTTGTTAATGGTTTCACAGTCGAAGTGGAACCTGTGACCGCTGCTAAATAATCTTTGGACACATAAGCATCTTTACCGTTATATGTGACAATTTTCCAATTGCCTGTCTGCCCATGTGTACTAATGATGGTCCCCCGTGCATATGAACCCAGAATTCTGGAAGAAGTAGATGGAGTTTCTCTAATATTCAGCGAAGTGGCGTTCACTTTATACTTAGTTATATAGAGCCTGAGATATTGGTCGAAGGCATAAACAGTCTTACCATTGTAGGAGACCTTGTCCCAATTTCCAGTGGTGCTTATTGCCTTCAATACCGTCCCTCTCGGAACATTTGCGATAATTCTGCTTGAAGTAGACGGCTGCTCCCGTAAATTCAGGGAGGTAGCGTTCACCTGAACGTTCGTGTAAGCACTGGCATTAATGGCGGCAAATGGCAATAGCATAAAAACGGCAGCAAACGATAATAGGAATTTCTTCATATTTCCCTCTCTTTGGTGTTTTTTCTATTAGGTTACATAAGACATTATAGAGTTAAAAAAAAGAAAAAACAGGAGATAAAAGTCACATTTCATACATAGGTCCATTGGTCTTATCCTTACATTCCTTTCGAACCCGCCCGGAGCGTTTCCGCCCGGTTTAACAAAAAATTCACAGTCGAGTCCGAAATAAAAGATTAGGCGGCATCTGCCGTTTAACCGCCTTATTGGAACGAAGGCTGAGGGAGCTTCCTGCCATAAAAAAAGGGCTGCAGCTGCAGCCCAGTTGTTTCTTAATATACTTTATCTCCATTGAAGATCGAATTTTTCACGATTACATAATCTACATTCCGGATGGCCGACAGCTGGTTCCCGCCTGCATAGGAAATGGAAGACTGCAGGTCCTGCTCCATTTCTGTCAGGGTATCCTGGAGTGAGCCCCTGAATTCCACATGCATTTTCTTGCCTTCGACGTTTTTCTTTTCGCCTTTTTGGAACTCGGAGGCCGAACCGAAATACTCCTTATACAGCTTTCCATCCTGCACCACTGTTTCCCCAGGGGACTCTTCGTGACCGGCAAATAGTGAACCGATCATGACCATGGATGCCCCGAAGCGGACTGACTTGGCGATATCGCCATGTGTGCGGATTCCGCCGTCCGCGATGATCGGCTTGCTTGCTGCCTTGGCGCACCATCTGAGTGCCGCCAGCTGCCAGCCGCCCGTACCAAAGCCTGTCTTGATCTTCGTGATGCAGACTTTCCCTGGCCCGATGCCTACCTTCGTTGCATCAGCACCGGCATTCTCAAGCTCACGGACTGCTTCAGGTGTGCCGACATTGCCTGCGATAACGAAGCTCTCCGGCAGGAGTTTCTTGATATGTTTAATCATATTAATCACGGCATTTGAATGGCCGTGAGCAATATCAATGGTGATGTATTCAGGTGTCAGATTTTCATTGGCCAGTTCTTCAACAAAGCTGTATTCTTCTTCCTTCACACCGACGCTGATCGAAGCGTATAATCCGCGGGCTTTCATGTCCTTTACAAAAGACAGGCGCTTCTCCGGCTGAAAACGGTGCATGATATAGAAGTAATCATTTTCCGCAAGATACACGGCGATGTTTTCATCGATGATTGTCTGCATATTCGCCGGAACTACAGGCAGCTTAAAAGTCCGCCCCCCGAAAGTGACGGTCGTATCGCACTCCGTGCGGCTGTTAACAATAGACTTGGCTGGAATCAATTGAATATCTTCATAATCAAATACATTATCCATCTTCTGCACCCCTAAAATATAATTTCACTTCGGCTGCTGTTCTTTGAAGTGTGAATGTTCCGTAAACTTATGCGAGTATAAAACTGATTTGATATATATCGACGAAATAGGCTGACAGCTTTTGGCTGAAATCGGTACGTCATCCGCATGCCTTATTTCAAAACCCATTAACGAGTATAATACACAAACAATAACTTGTCAAAATAAAATAATGTTCGTGTTTTATAGAATTTACTACAAAACAAGCATCCTTCGTTTAATGAAGCGCTTTATTTACGAACAGTGCTTCGTGTCTAGCCCTATCTTTAGAAATAAGGAAAACCCCTGACGCTGCATCAGGGGCGGTTATATGGGGTATCTCGGCCAGAAAAAGCTAGTCACCCAGTGCTTTTATAAGAAGGCTGATTCTTGACCTGCTTAAGTGACGCGACAATCAGAAAGCTGACGATCACCAATAAGAGCCATGAGCTTACCTTCCCAAGATGAACAAGACTCCAGGCATCGGTTTGATTCGGATACTCCCATGCTCCAAAGAAGGTGGCGATATTTTCGGCGATCCATATGAAAAATCCGATGAGCATAAAGGAAAAGACAATCGGCATACGGTAACGGCTTCCGCCAACCTCGTAGATGACCCATGATTTCCAAAAGACGAGGAGGACAAGTGCAGACAGCCACCAGCGCGCATCTCCCCAGAAATGATGGGTAAAGAAGTTCAGGTAAATGGCGGCAGACAGCGGCACTACTGCCCACAAGGGCGGCCAATCCACGGTTTCAACGCTGAGTCTCCTCCATGCCTGGCAGAGATAGCTCGCTACACTTGCGTACATGAACCCGCTGTATAAAGGGACTCCGAACATCTTTGAATACCCTTCTTCCGGATAAGACCAGGAGCCCATATGTACCTTGAAAAGCTCAAGAGCAAGCCCAATGAGATGAAACAGTGAGATGACCTTTAGTTCATCCCTTGTTTCAAGCCCTGTACGCATCATCCACCACTGCATTCCAAGGCAGATGAGGAGCATCCAGTCATATCTCGGCAGCAGCGGCAGCGCTGCGTATTTTGTAACAGCGAGCGAGGCAAAGATCACAACAGGAAATAAGCAGGACAGTGCCTGCTCCCAGCCGAAGCGGACGAGCTGCTTTCCCGCCCTGATGGCTTTCGATTCATATTTTTGGTGTGCCAAGTACATAGAAATCACCCTCCTTTACCTAAAGTCAATCTTCCTCTTCACTGCGGTATTCCAAAATATCGCCTGGCTGGCAGTCCAGCGCCTTGCAGATGGCATCCAGTGTGGAAAGCCGGATCGCTTTTGCCTTGGCATTCTTCAGAATGGAGAGATTGGCCATGGTGATGCCAACCCGCTCTGAAAGTTCGGTCACGCTCATCTTCCTCTTTGCCAGCATCACATCAATATTAATTATGATTGCCATGTTATCACCTCAGACCGTCAAGTCATTTTCTGATTTTATCGTGATGGCTTCCTGCAGCAGTCTTTGAAGGACGGCCGCAAAGACTGCAATGACCATCGATGCAAAGATGAGAACCATCCCAATCAGGATAATCCCCGGTGCATCGTCCTTCTCGGCGACAAGATAGAATAAAGGCATACCTGCCGTAAACAGGATACTGATTGTAATGGCACAGTATTTGATAATCTTCAAAGCTCTTACCGATAAATCCGAGAATGCTTCATTTCGGTCTATATAACTTAAAAGTCTAAATGCCTCATAAAGGGCTATGTAAAAAGGAACCGCTGCTGCATAAAAAAGGCCATACACAAAGAATTTTATATACACAGTATCCTGATATAAACTTCCTGCAAATTCTGCAATTTCAGGCACCAGGAATATGCATAAAGCAAGAATTGGGGCACCGATAAAAAGCAGGGCTGTCTTTAAAAAAAGGGTTGAACCAAGTTTCATAAGTAGCACCTCACTATTTTGTTTTCTATCTGAATTTACCACGCGATTTATTGTTTTACAATAATTTTTTATTAAAAATTAGCATTTATTTGTTGTTGCAAACAAAAAAAGCGTTCCCCAGCACTGAGGAACGCTTTTTTGACTATATGAATGCTGGTAACTATACTACCCCAATGCCACATCCAAAATCATCATCAGGACGAATCCAACCATCAAACTCATGGCTGCTAAGTCCTTATGTCCATTTTCCTGTGACCCTGGGATTACTTCCTCTGCCACCACAAAGATCATGGCGCCGGCTGCAAAACTCAAGGCATAGGGCAGCAGCGGTTCAATGAAGGAAACGGCAAGTGCGCCGATGATTGCGGCGACAGGCTCAACCATTCCGGAAAACTGTCCATACAGGAAGCTCTTCCTGCGGGACATCCCTTCGCCTCTTAAAGGCATGGAAACGGCCACGCCTTCCGGGAAGTTCTGGATGCCGATCCCGAGCGCCAGAGTGACAGCCCCTGTCAAAGTGGCTTCCGTCCCGCCGTTTGCGAGCGCACCGAAGGCTATCCCCACAGCGAGGCCTTCCGGTATATTATGCAGGGTGATGGCGAGCACGAGAAGTGTGCTTCTCTTTCTGCCCTTCGATCGAAATCCCTCAGATTTCCCTCCTGATCCGCTTGGATGCTGATGGGGAATTACCTTATTGACTCCCCATAAAAATATCCCTCCCAGGAGGAAACCGGATGCTGCCGGAAACCATGCTCCTATTGCATGATTCTCCGACATTTCAATCGCGGGGGAAAGCAGGGACCAATAACTGGCCGCAATCATTACTCCTGCTGCAAAGCCGAGCATCGCATCCAGGATTTTTGTATGTACCGTTTTGGCGGCAAATACAACAGCCGCCCCCAGTGCGGTCATGCCCCAGGTAAATATTGTGGCGAAAAGCGCCTGGGTGACCGGGCTGAAATTCTCCAAAAATTGCATGTATAAGTTCCCCCTTGTTCGTTCAAGCAGTGTTTACTAAAAGGTGTATACCCGCTTGGAATGTGAAACTAACAAGAGAAGTGGAGGAGTCTTGCATTAACACTGTCATTCTAGAAGCTGCCAAATCAATAGCAAAAAATTACTGACAGGCGCTTTATCCTTGTTACCTCACTATTTGATTCACTGATTCCCGGGCATCCTGGAAGGCACCGGCGATTAGCGTACAGTGTTCATATAACACAAGTATTCTTTTTTTCTATCAAAGCGAACAGATTTAAAAAAATCATGGTAAAATTTTATGACTAAAGACTTTCTAAAAGGCCGTTGAAGGACTTCCACGACAAAAGGGAGGAAAATAAAATGAGTGTAGATAGACCTGATAAAATCCAAAAGCAAAGAAAAATTCAAAACTTATATAGATTAAAACGACAAAAGATAAAATTAAATGATGATATTAAAGCAAGTAGAGTATGGGTAGTAATTATTATCTTGTTCATATTAATTCTTGTATTAAACGTGCTGTATGATATGTAAATTCATTCAGTTTGAAATATTGATAAACTGCTCTAATGATCGGCTGGTGTTCCTTGATGAAAGTGCATCTTCCAGCTGCCTCCGCTTTGTTTCCAGATGGAACTCCGCAGTGCCTGCTTGCCATCATGATGCCTGATCGTCCTATATGTCGCCAGCATGTCGAGCTTGAAGTCTGTCACGATAAATTGTATGGCAATTCTGTCCGTTTTTCCTGCCGCTTCCAGCTGTGCCTTTTTATCATATGTATTTCCTGAACTTCCGAATTCCTGAAAGTCATCTGCCAGGAGCTCCTTTAATTCGTTGTTTTCATAGGTCATCAGCCGCATTTCCAGCTGGAGAATATGCTTTTCAAGTTCTGCATGTTCCATAGAATTCCCCCTGACATAAAATCTTCTCTGTAGAGTTCTTAACCAAATGCAGATGCAGAAGCTTATGAATTAGTTAGTTAAGATTAAAAAAATACGTTCATCTTACTGGTCCAACGTATCTTCTATTAGCTTCTTAGAACGAGTGTGCACTAAGCGAACTTTGTTTAAAACTATCAATGGCTCTCCTGTCAATTTCCAAAGTACCAGCTTTAGGCTTTCCTTAATACCTCTTGAAATTCTTCTTCCTCTTCATTCACAAACCCGCGAAATACAACAGTGTCAATGCTTTCATGATCAAATACATAGGTATATTCAGGCGAGATGTATCCTTCTGGATATGGTACAGCCAGGTAATCATACATCTTACCGTTTTGGTCATCCTGGGTAACAAGAAGTTGTTTTCTTCCATATATCATAAGTTTTGTTGACCCGCCCTTTAGAAGTACTATAGAACCATTCGTTAGTAATCTATTTTCCATAATTCAATCTACTCCTGATTTTATTTTTCTTATTCATAAATCTAACAAGGTGAATATTTGTTTTCATAAATATATATTTATGTACATATTTTGTGAAAAGGAAAATGAAAAATGAAGAGAAGATTAAAAAGATGATGCCCAATACGATTATTGGGAGCCCGCTTGGTCCATTGGCCAAATAAGGTCCAGCTACATAACCGATTGGCACGGCACCGTAAGCAAAAGTGTAATGCCAGGCAGGTGTTTTCTTTTTTTGTTCTTCACTAAAAGAGGCATACCGTTTAAATTGATGCCTAAAGAATAGGACGATCGATGCGACAAACATTAAAATTAAAGCACTGAAATAAAAGAAAGAATTAATTTCAGCCAAATATAAATATTTCAATGCTAATGTAAAGTAACAAACTGCCCCAATGCCTCCTAAGCAGCCAAGAAACAGGACAAACTCTAATTCTGTATCTTCCGGTTTTCTAATCAATAGCCATATGGCCCATATGCTTATAAAAATCATCAACGGTACATTTACCCAAAAGACTAAAGGCTGTTTAGGAACCAGCAATGGAACAAGACTAAACAGATCTAACATTAAAAAGGTAGAAACAACTAAAGCAAATCTTACGTTATAAATGGAATATGGTATCAAATGGGTCTGTATATGTTCAGGAAGCTGTTTATATTTTAGATTTCCAGGAATCTTAATCAATTTTAATCCACCCATCCGGCCATAATATTAATTCCTTTATAGAAATAATTTTTACTTTTCATAATTTTTATATGTATGATTCTGTATAACTAGCTAATACACATAGAAGATGCCTTTAGCTAATTTCATTAATTAATTTAAGTAACTGCTTCATTTTAATTATGGTAATCTTTTGCTAGACTAACCAACCTTTTATTCTTTTTAATAAATAAATATTTATGTAAGTACTTTGCTAAAAAAGAAACATAAAAGATTGAAATATATAGAAAAACCAAAGACATTACACATAGTACAAATTCCGTTGGTTGATCCTTTATATATTGTGCCAATAAATATCCAACTGGAGCTGCTATTGAAAGTAACTTATAATGCCAATTAGGTGTCTTTTTTTCAGGCTCTTTATTTATCTTTGAATAACGAATCAGCTGATGCTTCATAAAAAAGTAAACAATGAGTAAAAAAATAACGGTCATAATTACGTAAAATATCCATGTATTAATCCCAGCCATGAATGAATATTTTAGAAACAGAATAAAATAACTAATAGCACCCACGCCTCCTAGAAATCCCAAAAAAAGCAGAGATTCAAGTTCTGTTTTATATGGTTTCCGAAACAATAATGCCAGAGCCCAAATATTCACAAAACCGATTAAAGGCAGAGTTATAAACAATAAAGCTTCTATACGCGGAACTAATAATGGAACCAATATGATAGCGTCTAATAATATAAAAGTGAACCCAAATATAAAAGGTTTAATATTTAATATGGAAAACGGTTCTAATTGTAATTGCACATGGTTCGGTAGTTGTCTGTACCTTGTTTCTTCTGGAAGTTTTAACATTCATAATCACCCTGTAATATTTTTTAAATGCCTCATTTTAACCAGCCCGCTATGGTCTCTACTCCGGATTCCACTCCATCCTTTAAAGAATCAGAAATTGATTTTTCTGACTTTCCATATTTGATACCTTCTAAAACATAACCTAATCCAAAAGAGGCTACTGCACCTATACCTGCCGCAGCAGCTAATGTTCCCCCACCAGCTATCAATAAAGCTGCAAGCGCTGTCCCGGAAGTTAGTGAGACTGCACCAACACCTACATCAACTATTGCATCTCCAACAATCTTAGATGTAGGGGCGTTAGCACGAATATTTCCATACATATTTTCCCCCACAGTAAAAGCAATTCCCACATAGCCAAGTTTACCTTTAAACGACTCTTTTACAGCTGAGGATGCTCTTACATACTTTGCGACATTAGGTATATTCCCACGTTTTACTTGAGACTCAATATAACTCTTTGGATATTTGCCATCTTTAATTCCTATGCGATGTCCATTCTTCACTATCCAACTACCTTTATGAAATTCTATTTTCACTCCATGCTTCTTAACATTGTAAGCTGCTTCTGTAACTCCCGCGAATTCTGTTAATGTACCAAAGGTATTCGAATAAGAAGAAAAAGGAGTAGTCGCATCAAGGAATATATCTGCATCACTTCCTAACCGAATTGAAGACCATTCGATAGTTTCCAAGTTCTGATTCATCTTTTTAAAGTTCTCATTTTTTTCTATTTGCTGTGATTTAAACGTGTTCACAGTTATCTTTCCACTTTCAAACATGGTACTTAAATCATTAACATATCTAATCAATACTTTTACTTCTTCTTCAATTTCTAGTAAATTTTTCAACTGTTCACTATCAAAAGTGTAAAGGTTTTCCAGTGTTTTTTCTACCCGGGCTTTGGAACTATTCGTGCCCTCTATAACTTTATCATCATTAATCTCCGGCAGGGAAACGATGTCTTGCACACTTTGGATAAGATCATTCATCTCATCAGTCAATTCCATCGTTTTATTTTTAATCTTCGTTAACCCTTCGGTTACATCCCCGCTTAAGAACTCTTCCGTTATAAATCCCTCTTCCTTTGGTTCAACAACAGGATATTCGTCTGCTATTCCTGCTAATGCCCTTCTGAACTTTATCAGGAACAAGTCAAATGCTTTCAAAAAAGGGGCGTGACTATATTCATAGAAGGATTTAATGGCTTTTGCTCCGTTACCTTGAAACTCATCTTCTAATGAATATAATTTCTTAACATCTTCGTAAATTTGCCGGATTTGATTTTGTGCCGAATTAATTGATTGATTCGTAACATCCAATTCTGCTATTAAAGCTTTTACATGCATTATTTTCATAGTAACCTCCTAAATTATTGCCTGATGGATGTGGAGATTATTTCATCTGTTTCTTTCATGGAGTGTATAGACTCTTCCGTTGCATTAATATTATGGTTCAGAACCTGTTTATAGGTTAATACCAGATTATGCATCTCTTCTCTAATACTCACTAATTTTTCAATTACATCTAATTTGTTGCTTCCTTCCACTTCTTTTAGGGTCGAATTTAACAAATCTGAGGATCCTTTTAAAGCGTTTAGCGCTTTACCAACCTCTGCATAATCAATCTTGATTTGTTTACTCATACAAAAAGCCCCCTATATTTCTGATTCAGCTTCTGCAATTACCCGGAGTAATTCTTCAATTTCCTTTTTCAGTTCTTCTATTTTATTTGCCACTAATGAAAAAATAGCGGGAAATTGTACAATAAGTATTTCTTTATATTCATCACTAATATTTAGCTCTCGATGAGTGTGGAATTTTTCGGCCATCGTACCGTGCCAGGTTTGATCCGACAGCTCCGGCTTCAAACATAAAGAGTGATTTTCTTCATAGTCAAGATATACTGAATCCATGTCCTTAGCAGCAGCACTAAGTCTTCTCAATTCTTCTTGTTTTTTTTCTAAATTCTTATATAAAGATGCAAGCGACATGAGTATACACCTCAATATTCTAAAAATGTAATTATATTCCACATATATTAAACCATAAGAATATAGGCTTGCTCAAATTTGTAATAATTTAGCGAAAAAATAAGTTCTTTTTTCCTAAATAATGAGCTGATATAGGTCTTATTACTCAAATAAAAAAAGGCCACCAATATACTTGTTGGACCGTTTTTAATATTAGCAGGATAAGAATTGAATTAGTTACCATAAAAAAAGACGTTAATCCTCCTGGACCAACGCATCGTTATTTCTATATTTTTTCACGTAAAGATTTGCAAGTACTGCTATCCGGACTGTTTTTTATTGTTGTCGTTCATAATAATCAAGCGAGCAAGCATTACAATCGCAGCTGTAGCTTTGAGCGTATTCGACAGAGAAGATATATTATAGAATGCGGCCGTAACGTGCAAAAGAATAAACCTGTGCAGATTATACTACACAGGCACATTCCTACATGTTCACAATGTTAAAGTTCACCATGAATTCCTTCATAAGCCAAGCCTATTGCTGTACCAGGTTTGTTGATAGGTAATTGTTCTTTAGTTAAAGCTTAAAGAGGCATGATTGCCGCAACTACCTGATAAACAGGGTTTTTCCAAATATACCAAAACGATATACATGAAAGCATATGCCTGATGTCATCATAATGGGGTATCTAAAGAAGAACCCTCCCATTTTTAAAACATAATGAACCAAGAACTGGCCAGTTCTATTTATGAAGGCAGGTTGTATTTTGTTTATTTATTTTCCCTGAGAAATTTCTTTAACCATTTCAGTCAATGCCTCTTTGACCGGTGTAGCTGGACGTCCAAGAAGCTTTTCGAAATCATTGCTTTCTATTTCCAAAGAACCGTTTCGAATGCTTTCCTGAATACCGACTAGAAGCGGGAGAATGAATTCCGGGAGACCCGCATCTTTCATGATAGCCGCATAGGCAGTGTCATCTACCTGCTGCACATTAACATCTCTACCCAGGACATTGCCTAGTTCGGACACAAGTTCTTCCTGGGTCAATAACTTCCCTGACAGTTCGTAGATTGTGTTTTCGTGGCCCTTACTGGAAAGAACTGCAGCAGCAGCTTCTGCATAATCACGCTGTGTAGCCCATCCGACCTTGCCATTACCTGCTGATGTAACCCATGGTGCCCCAGACATGACAGCCTGGATGGTTGGAATTTCGTTCTCGAGGTACCAGTTATTGCGAAGGAATGAATAAGGGATACCCGTTTTTTTGATGGCTGCTTCAGTAGCAACATGAGGCGGAGCCATTAGATTAGTGCTTTCTGGAGCATTAGCTATACTTGTATAGGCAATAAATTTAACACCCGAGCGTTCCGCTGCAGCAACCGCGTTTAAATGCTGGCGGATCCTTGTTTCATTGTCACCATCAGCTGAAATAATTAACAAGCGGTCAATTCCTGCAAATGCTGTATCCAATGTTTCCGGGCTGTCAAAATCCCCTTGCCGGACGTCTACTCCGCGGGCTTTTAATTCTGCGGCTTTTTCTATACTGCGGACACTGACAGCCACTTGCTCAACTGGAACAGTGTTTAATAAGGTATCGACGATCTTTGTTCCAAGTTTTCCTGTGGCGCCTGTAACTAACAATTTCATAATAATATCCCTCCTGGATTCATTTAAAAGCTGTAACTGTTTTTATTACCTGTAATCATTATAATTACAAGTGTATGTCAAGTCAACTATTGAACTGTTTGTCCTTTGTTATTCTTCATGGTTTTAAGGTATAATAAACCTGTAATCGAATTAATTACAAACGGAAGGGATGCTTTATGTCCATCAGCAGTCGATTTTCTGTTGGAATTCATATATTGTCGTTAATTGAGTTTAATAAGAAAGGGATTAGCTCTTCCGACTTTCTAGCTTCAAGCGTCAACACGAACCCTGCTGTAATCAGGAAACTTATGGGAATGTTGAAGAAAGCAGGATTGGTCGAAGTGCATCCAGGAATCGCAGGAGCTAAGCTTGCCAAGCAAATGTCGGAAATTACACTCCTTGATGTATACAAGGCTGTTAATGTTGTACAAGATAATGAGTTGTTTGGAATGCATGAAAATCCAAACCCCGACTGTCAAGTGGGAAGGCACATCCAAAACACAATCGAGCCGATTTTTTCAGCTGCACAGTTAGCGATGGAGAAAGTATTGGGTAACGTGACACTGGAGGATGTTGTTAAGGATATTGGTAAAAAATCAAATATCAACTGTTAATATAAAGGGCATTCATATAGAATGTCTTTTATTTTTTCCGGCGGGTAATGAATTATATAAGAGAGCTGGAGGGGTGATTAACCCCCGGCCTCCTGCACAACACAAGAAAAGGTTAAAGAGAACCTTTTTCATATTTGCGCCCAAATTACAACTTTCGTCTGAATCAGGACTGCAGGCTGGAAAACGCCTTCAAATTTATTTTATATATATCGATTTACTTCAATCAAACAAAGCTCATAAATAAATCCGCCGCCAGTTCCTTTATGAAGAGTTTAATCCATATACTTATGTAAGCAGGGGAGTAAATCTTCCAATCCCTCTATTGACATACACATTCAATCCCTTTTCTTCCGTCTATCCCCTAAACTTCTATAAAATGTCTAAAGGCATTTTTCTAGTCGGTTGAGGAAATACTTCATTAAGTCTATTTAAATCCTCTTTTGATAATTCAATCATAGCAGCTTCCGCATTTGCTATTACATGTTCTTCCTGAACAGCTTTTGGAATAGCAATACAATTGTTAGAACGAATTGTCCAGGCAAGAGCGATTTGTAAGGGTTGTACAGCGTATTTATCTGCAATCTGTAAAATGGCTGGATCTGTTAACAGTTGTTTTCTTAAAGAACCTCCTTGAGCCAGCGGGCTATATGCCATAATAGGCACGTGATGTTCCCGCTGCCATGGTAAGAGATCATACTCTATACCCCTTGAGCCAAGATGGTATAATACTTGATTAGTCATACAATTTTTTCCGTTAGTGGTGTCCCATAACTCTTTCATATCATCGGTATCAAAATTAGAGACTCCCCACCTTACTATTTTCCCTTCCTTGCGCAGCTTTTCCATTCCTTCAATCGTTTCTGCTAATGGCACGCGCCCCCGCCAATGTAAAAGGTACAAATCAAGATGGCTGGTTCCCAGCCTTTTTAGACTGTTTTCACACGCTTTGGCAATCATATCTAATCCAGCATGATGAGGGTACACCTTTGATACTAAAAAGACGTCATCTCTACGTCCTTTAATTGCTTCACCCACTAAGCGTTCAGAATCACCTTCACCATACATTTCCGCCGTATCTATTAGTTTCATGCCTAATTCTATTCCGAGTTGTAAAGCTTTGATTTCCCTTCCTCTCATTTGAGGATTTTCTCCCATATACCAGGTTCCTTGTCCTATTCGTGGCAGAGAAGTTCCATCTGGCAATGTAACTACACTGCTTTCAAGGGCATTTTTTATTTTTGTTAATTTATTTTCGTCCAGTGCACTCATTAAAAACACTTCCTTTGTATCTTTTTTTGTACCTAAAACAAAAAAGGCGGCAATACTCTTTTACAGTATTGCCACCAGTAAATCACTTTAATTCTTCCCTTATTTCTTTTTTGTCAGAACCGCTGCCTGGCAGGGTGATAAGCTTCCGTTCAAAAATCTATTTTATGCCATTATACTAAGTGGGCTCCACCATCAATAAGAACAGCCGTACCAGTAGTAAAAGCACTTTTAGCTAGGTATACATAGGTTTCAGCTATGTCTTCCGGCTTTGCAATCCGTCCAACAGGAAGCTGCTGTGCAATGCCGTTGAACATTCCCAGCCTCTGATCCTCTTGCATTCCAGCATAGATTGGAGTGTCTACAATTCCAGGTGAAACCACATTTACCCTGATAGGAGCCAGGTCTACGGAAAGCCCTCGAACCAATCCATCAATGGCTGAATTGATTGCCGCGAGCGTAGTAGCTCCTTCGGGAGGACGAACGCCATATACACCAGAGGTTAAGGTAATGGAGCTCTCCTTGTTTAAATATGGAAGTGCTGAACGGACGGAAATATATTGCCCCCAGAACTTGCTATCAAACGCCTCTTTTGCACTTGCCACAGGCAATTCGCTAAAATGCCCCATTGCTCCTTCTCCTGCTGTTACCACAAGGTGGTCAAATTTCCCAACCCTGCTGAAAAATTCTGCTACTTTTTCTTCGCTTCGAAAATCGATTTCATGTCCTTCTACATTGCCTCCGAGAACTTGTTTTGCTTCATTTAATTTGGAAACAGAACGGCTGGCAATGATCACTTGAGCTGATTGATCCTGAAACGCTTTGGCAGTTGCTAAACCAATACCAGAAGTACCCCCTAAAACAACTACTCGTTTACCACTTAATGACATAGTAATACCCCTTTCTTAATTAAACCCTTTATGTGTTGAAGTTCATTGGGAAATATTAATTTCTAAAAAACGATACTATTGAGTACATACGCTATTATTCAGCTAATAATTTTAAGGATTCACGATTAAAGGCAGGAATATCATCCGGAAAACGGCTTGTTACAATATTATTGCTTACGACAACTTCTTCATCTTTGTAGTTAGCACCTGCATTTTTGAGATCGTTCCTTATTGATTTGAAACCTGTTATGTCGACGCCTTTTAATAGGTCTGTATCAATTAATACTTGTGGGCCGTGGCAAATGGCAAAAACAGGTTTACCTTCTTGTATAAATGCTTTTGCAAATTCACCAAAACGATCGTCTTCACGTAATAAATCAGGAGAAAAGCCGCCAGGTATGAATAAAGCATCAAAGTCTTGAGGTTTAACTTCCCCAATTCCTTTATCTATTTTCACTGCTTCCCCTTTTTTACCAGTAATATCTTTTCCAGCCTGTATGTCGATTGTGGTCACTTGATGACCAGCATCTTTGAATGCTTGTGCTGGTTCTGTGAATTCTACATCTTCAAACAAGTCTGTTACTAGTGTAGCGATTTTTTTGCTCATTATTGATAAACCTCCTTATATTGTAATCGTTGGTACTATTCTCATTTAACACAATAAATACAATTAATCTACTGATATTGCTTGATATATGAAGTATCAAAACATTTAGTATCGCTCTGTCACATGTTTAATGATGTTGATGCCCTTTGGAAGAATTCGTGATCTCAAATCCTGCTTGCGGCACATAGAAGTACTTGATCCAAACCCCATCTAAAAACGGTTCCCTTTTATCAAGTAAAACATCAATGCCTTTGTCTGTTTTCACAATTTCATCATGGTCCGTGGGCGTATCAAGTTTTACTTCATAATGGGCATGGTCCCCATGGTCCAATGTAACGTAGACACGAACCATTTTCCCTTTACCCTCTTCACTTTCCATCATTTGTTTCAGCACTTTAGCAGCATTTCGGTTAATTTTGCAGTTCATATCATTATCTCCTATCCTAACAACTTTTATCATTTTGATTAAGGAATCCTGTATACATCCTCATAACCTGATTGCACGGTTTCACCATATTCAATGCCCTGGAAGAATCAAAAGAGCATCTTTTTGCTGATGTCCTCCTTTTTACCTTTCGCGTTTTGTAATTCCTGCCAGAAGCTCGTATGAATGCAGACGATCTTTATGGTCGTAAACCTGGGCAATGGCCATGATTTCATCTGCCTGGCTCTCCTCCAAAAATGTATGCAGCTTGTCCTTTACCGTCTGCTGGCTGCCAACAATCGATGAGCCTAATTGCTGCTCGAGAGCCTTTAATTGGTAGCTGGCCACTTCTGAAATGTCGTCTACCGGTGGTTGAAGCGGTGTAAGGCTGCCACTCATCAGATTCAAAAATTGCTGCTGTATTGTTGTAAAAAGGCGCGCTGCCTCTTTATCCGTTTCTGCTGTAATGATATTCAATGCCACCATCGCATACGGCTTATCGAGAACATTTGAAGGCTTAAATGCATTGCGATAGATCTTTAGTGCACCCAGAGTGTTAAGCGGCGAGAAATGGGCAGCAAATGCGAATGGCAAACCCAGTTCTCCGGCCAGCTGTGCACTGAAGCCGCTTGAACCCAGCAGCCAGATTGGAATATTCAAACCCTCACCTGGAATCGCTTTTATAGGGTTGCCTTGTGCCAGGGATGGATCAAAGTAACCGCGGAGTTCCGCTAATTGCTCAGGAAAGTCATCTCCGGTACTTCCCAAGTCGCGTCTCAATGCACGAGCTGTCCCCTGATCTGTACCGGGTGCCCGCCCCAGGCCAAGGTCAATTCGCCCGGGATATAATGATTCAAGAGTTCCAAACTGCTCAGCGATGACGAGCGGTGCATGATTCGGCAGCATGATCCCTCCTGAACCAATCCGGATTTTTGATGTACCGGCTGCCACATGGGACATCACCACAGAAGTGGCGGAACTGGCGATAAACGGCATGTTATGATGTTCTGCGAGCCAAAAACGGTTGTAACCAAGTTTTTCAGCAAGCTGTGCAAGTTCCAATGTATGGCGGAAAGAGTCAGCAGGAGTACTTCCGAGTGTTATCGGTGAAAGATCAAGCACCGAAAATGGAATATTTTTTAGTTTATTAGCATGTTTAGTCATAAGTTTAGCTTCTACCCTTTTCTAATTTTTTTTCAAAACTAATCTAATACTGGAATTTCATGAGTCGGAAAGTAAGGCAGCACATACTCTCCAAGCTCCTGGATGACTTCCGCGGGAGGGCGCTTTGAAAAATACAAAACAAATGCCAGGTGATTAACACCAATGGATTGGAATTGATATAGAATTTCTAATAACTGTTTGCGCCCTGCATGAAATCCTAACGGAATCGGAACAGGGGGTGAATCGGGATTTTCCGATAAATCGATAAATAAAGTCTGAGTGAAAGGTTTAAACACCCCTGGGGCGTGAATTTCCGACAGCTCGCGATACTCGTTAATCAACTGAGTTTGTTGTGGGATAATCCTCGGGTACTGGATCCAGCCGTCCCCATTCTGGGCGATCCACTCCATCGATTGATTACTGAATCCTGTCACCATGGTCGGAATCGAAGAAAAAGGTTTGGGGATCATTCTCATATCCGCCCCATCGATGATGCCTAAATCGCTGTTGATTGTCGGATTGTCCTCCTTTAACAGCCGTTCAAGGAACGCATAATTATTATTAAATAGCATTCCACTTTCGAGCCTGGATATGCCCAAAGCTGCGAAATCTTTATCCCGGTCTCCTGATGCCACGCCCATGATCAGGCGTTCGGGAAATAACCGGTCAATAGATGATGCTTCCTTTGCCACTCTGACAGGATGACGCAGCGGGAGGACCACACTAGCCGTCCCAAGTGCAATATCCTTCGTATGGGCCGCAAGATAGGTCAAATAAATCCAAACATCATACATTTGACCATTATCATCAATATTCAGATTCTGAATCGTAACGTCCCGAAGCCACAATGCCGCGAATCCATGGTCTTCAATTTTGCGGGCAAGCGGCAGCTGATTTTCCATTATTGGATCTTTGGACATCCTGGCCGTCGGAATCGTGAAACCAAGCGTCATTTTATCCTGTTGGTACAACCTGTTAAAAGCTCGATGCTGTAATAAACTCACTTCAATTCTCCTTAAATTTTTGTACCAATGTATTTTTCGAACCTTTTAATCGTCTCCTCATTACGGCGGTAATACGTCCATTGTCCGATTCGCTTCATTTCAACCAGGCCGCTTTGCAGCAGAATCGATAAATATTGTGAAGTAGTGGATTGCGAAATCCCGGCCCTGCTTCGGATATCCCCTACGCAAACCCCGTCTTCAAATCCTTCATCAGCAATAATATGGGCTTGCGCTGAAAAATGATTGTGGGGATCTTTTAACATTTGAAGAATGCTCACCCTCGTCTGGTTCGACAACGCCTTGAAAATTTCAACAGCTTGTTCATCATTTAAGCGTTCCAATTCCTGCTTCAATGTCATTTGCCTCTTTCTATAACGATTATCACCATCCCAGGTGGAAGCTGGATAGATTATCTGAAAGCATCTCACCAAATCGGAAATTAGCGATATAAATATATTAGCCATAATAATCTGTCTAAATCAAAAGATCTGTTTTAAAGGAGATACGGCGAAAAGTTCCCCTCTTAATAAAGACACCAAAAAAACCTGCATATAACAGGTTTTTCCGATGGTTCCCCCGCGCCCTATTTGAATTTATTCCATTATTTTCAGCTTATACACTACTCTGGTTGATACATGGTCTGCCATATTCCTGTTTTCCTGAAAATGAGCAGACTGAATATGATGTTCCAGCGCTTCCTCATCCTTCCGCACTTCATATACAACGAACGTTTGGTCTTTGGATTGGTGCAAGTCATACTATTACAACCTGCTTCTACCTCGACTCCGACACTTGCATTTATAAATATCCCCTCTAAAAAATGCAAGTATCATGATTTTATTTAGATTATTGGATAATTCAGCTCGTAACTTGGGTAGCAATAGTATGGTGGTCTAAGTGCAATTTTAGACATTGGCCACGAATCCTCTATATAGTCCATCTTTACTCTTTCGTTTGAATGGTTTACCAGCAGCAGCTTCACTTCTGGATTAAATTCATATCTCAAAATGGCAACCCCCTTTCATCAGGAATGTGTGGATTCTCCCCCATCAACATGAAGAACTTGCCCAGTAACAAAACGAGAATCATCAGAAGCAAGATAGACAAAGGTTGGTGCGAGTTCAAATGGATGGGCAACTCGTTCCATTGGATTAAATGCTCCATAAACAGCAACTTGGTCTGACGAAAAACTTGCTGAAATAAGCGGGGTCCAAATTCGGCCTGGGGCGACGGCATTTACACGGATCCCTTGTTTTACGACATTTTTAGCCAAGGCACGTGTCCAGCCAACTATTGCGCCTTTTGTGGCTGTATAATCAATCATTTGCTGCTCACCTACATACGTCACCACTGAAGTTGTGCCAATGATTGAGCTGCCCGGTTTAAGATGAGGAAGCGCTGCTCTTGTTGTGTAAAAATGAGAGTAAATATTAACTTTGAAGGTGTCATCGAATTGCTCATCTGTAATGTCAAGCAGACTTAGCTGCTGGAATTGGATACCAACGTGGTTACAAAGAATATCGAGACGTCCAAACGCTTTTACTGTTTGTTCTACAATGGAGATGCACTGTTGTTTTTCCCGCAAGTCACCAGGCATTAGAATGCAGCGTTGTCCGAGTTGTTCAATCCTTGTTTTTGTTCTGTTTGCATCCTCATGTTCATCTAAATATGCAATAGCAACATCTGCGCCTTCTTTAGCAAACGCAATTGCTGCTGCTGCACCAATACCACTGTCACCCCCTGTAATAAGGGCTGCTTTTCCTGATAACTTTCCACTCCCTTGGTAGTTCGGATTTTCAATAATTGGAAGGGGTACCATTAGTTTTTCCACACCAGGATGGCGCAGCTGGCGCTGTTCAGGCAAGTTCATCGGGATTTCCTGGTAGCGAGTGATCTTACCATAATTAGGGTACATAGGATATGGCTGCGTTTTCATGTTCGCTGTGAACATTTGCTGCATTTGCTTTATTTGGTCTAATTGACGATTTTGATCCTTTTGATCCTTTTGATTCATGGAAACCTCCTATAGAAATAATTTTCTTCTATAGAATGTTTATGTTGTTCAATCCAAATATAGTAAAAAATGTGTGAAAAGAGTTATTCCTTTCAACACAGAAGCGTAATCTTCATCAAGAGATACCTTATTTCTTTATTAAACTGACCGCCGGCCGCCTTACGGCATTATATATACCTCACAAGTAAAAAGCTTGAGTCTAAAATTTATATGAAGCAGGAAATGCTGAGGCCTTTATACGTTCGATATAATCAGATTTAGGAACTAAGGGGGTGGAAAATCCTTTTAAATGGAAGCACCTTACTGCCTCCAGCGACTGCAGAATGAAATTGTCCAGGTATAATAAACGAGCTGCGAAATGTATCGCAGCCCGTTGTACTCTATATTATATGGATAAAGGTTCAAGTTCGAAATGACAGTCAACCTTGATCTTTGCACTCTCCCAGAACTTTTTCCAGTCTTCTTCTGGCATGGGCTTTGAAGCGGGTGACATTGTCTTTCCCCCTACTTCTAGGGGATCAACTTTCAACTCCTGCATTTTTTTCAGCAGTGAAACGTTCCCCTCTTCCATATAGCGCTCGAGCTCGCCGACTAATTCGTAAACGCTGGCCTGCCTGTCCAGATCTTTGGTGCCCCGGTATTCATCGATTCTGCCTCTATAATTAATCTTAAATGATACGGTATGGTCATTTAGATTTACATGTGTGGTAACATGTGAACGGACTTCACCAAGAGAGACGTCCAAGGGGGTTATGACCATGTTCTTAAGAAAATGATTCTTGTTAAGAAGCTGAAAAAATTGGTCTTGATTCTTATCAGTACCACCTTTTAGCTTTCCATTTTCAAAAAATCCGGTGCCCTCATAGTTAAAATTTTCTTTATTCACCTTAAATACCGGAATATACGGATCTGAATAAGGAGAATACACTTTTTCCATAAACTCATGAATATTTGTAACCGAAATTTCTCCCTGATGCCCCTGTTCGTAATGCTTAAACATCCTGTATAGATAGTAATCCAAATCTTTTTGCCGCTGCATACGATTCTTGATAAATGCTTCAAAATCTCCTTTCAAGACTACAAGATAAAGCCGCGGAGATACGTCCGGATCGATTAATATCGTGTCAATCAACGATATAATTCCATTTTTGGCGACCTTTTCATTTATAAACAGCATACGGAGCTGCCCGAGCTTAATTTCCCGGTAGTATTTCAAATTAAAGCTCCTTCTTCCCTGTTCTAACAGCGTGACATTGGTGGAAAAAAATTGTTTATCTTCCTTCATGACAGGAGGAACCAATGTAGAGACTTTCAATTTCCCTTTCTCTTCTCCCGCTTCAACAGACAAAAAGGTCACAGGCGCGATTTCTTCAACAGTGTTGTCATCTGTAAAAGGTGAACAGCCAGTTAAAAGACACATACTGCTTAATAAAAGTATAAAGGAAGTGAATGCCCTCATAGACTGGAACGCCTCCCCTTTATTTTAGTGGCAGCCAGGAGGAGAGATGGAATTAGTAAATAAGTAAAGGCACCTGACCATAATTGCACGTTTGCCCAGCCATTCAGTTCTTTTCCATCTCTCCAAAAATACAGCTGAATGAAAAACACACCCGCCAGGACAAGTAAACACACAGCGTAAAAACCTTTACGTGTAGTTTTCTTATCCTGAGTTCCGGCAGAAATGCGTATGGCACCATATAAGCAGAGCAGCATAACGGATATAAAGAAAACATAGTGAAACATATGCAGGGAAATCATGATAATTTCCACTCTCTCGAAAACAGGAGACTGAAGGTACCTGATCATATTAACGACCGGAAAACCTATTTTCCCCAGATAAGTGGTTCCGAAAAAGAACAGACATGCCAAGAAAAGCAGCAAATACTGTAAGATAGAAATCGCATTTGCTATCGATAAATATCTCAGCATCTTTTGCTTGGAATTTAACCAGGGCAGCACCAGAATTAAGTACTCCGGTCCCGATAAAGAGGACCACACCATCAATAGGCCTTTCCAGGGTTTATGCGACCAATCTGTCGGGATTAAAGGATATAGATCATGCAGCTCAGCTCCAGGAGGAAAGAAATACGGTATATAAAGCATGATGGTCCAACAGGTACATAGGAAAGCAATAATGCCAAAGCGCAGTGTTTTTTCCATTCCCTGACTGGCAATATAGGTGCTCAGCAGCATAATAACCAGGATCATCCACGGCAGCTCCATAGCAGGAAAAATAAATTGATGAACTATTTCAGCATACCCCAGAATAATCAAACTCACCTTTATAAAAATGAACGCAATCCCCGCAAAGGCTATTATACGAAGCGTCCTCCTTCCTAAAAGATCAGCAAATCCTTGATACCCCTGCTGTGTATAATTAGAAGACAGACACTTTGATAAAATAATGAGGTTAATCTGAGATAGGATTCCTACCGCCAGTATTCCTAATAATAAATACGGCACCTCTAAAAACTTTGGCAGAAATAATATAAAATAGAGCATCTGCGAACGGTTGGTGAATGCTATAATATATCCCTTTCCAAGCTGAGCAGTCTTATCAAATAATATAAAATTCCCCATTTAGTGATCATCTCCCCGGTTATATCTCCATCTAAAGAGAGGATGTACATGTGCTGGACGATTTTTCATCCAGGGAATAGGAGCCCGAATGAAGAAATCCATCCAATCTTTCCAATAGAGGGGCGCAACCGGAGCAAAATATGGCTGCTTCAAGCTTGTAAGTCCATTAAGGTGTGCGAGCATATAGATTATTCCAAACACAATTCCCGGAATGCCCAGTAATGATGCTAAAATTAGAAATGCAAATTGAATGATTGTGTTAGTCTTACTTAACAAATAATTTGGAACTAAAAAAGACGCAATAGCCGATATACCCACCAAAACAATTAACACCTTGCTTACAAACCCTGCTTCCACTGCTGCCTGGCCAATAACAATACCACCGATTGTACCCAGAGTTGTGCTTGTTTTTGATGGCATCCTCAAACTGGCTTCTTTAATAATTTCCAGAATCACAAGCATAAACAGTGCTTCCCAGAATGGATTAAATGGCAGTTTACTCCGGGATTCTAATAAAACATAAAGAATCTGCAGCGGAATAACCTGATAATGATGGGTGGTTAACGCAACATACAGAGGGATTAAGGTTGTAGATGCCAAGTAGCTTACATACCGGAGGCATCGCAGGAAACTGGCAACCATCCATTTGTGGATATAGTCCTCTGGTGATTGAAAGAGATGAAAAAAGGTGATAGGTGCAACTAAGGCAAACGGTGTATTTGCCACAAGAATGACGATTTTTCCAAGTCCAAGAGAATAGGCGCATTGATCGGGACGATCTGTCTGCTGAAATTGCGGAAAAACCGAATGAATATGATCCTCCATAAACGCTGCCAGATTCGACTGCTCAATCACCATATCGAAATTTATTTTGGAAATTTTTTTTCGGGCGATGTCAACAATATCCGGATTGGCGATTCCCTCTATATACAGTAATACAATTTTCGCTTTAGTCAGGTACCCGGCCGAAAACTTCTCTGTTTTCAGTTCAGTCACCGGCAGCCTTCTTCGAAGCAAAGTGATATTTTGGTCAATCTGTTCGGTAAAGCTGTCCTTAGCACCGTATAAAATGGTTTCTGCTTCCGATGGTTCAATGCTTCTTCCTAATGGATTTTCCAATGGAACAGCCCACCAGCATCCATTGCCGTCTTCAAGGAGCACATGTCCCACCATCATCAGCTTCTGTGCTTCATCAAGGCTGGTCAAAGCTGCCGCTTTTACTGAGACAATGCAGGTATGTATCATTTCTTCAGAACAGTTTTTTAACGGCTGGATGATGGATTCATTCAACCTTTCAACGTTAATCATGGTTCGGATGAAAATAAGAGTTATATTCCGGTCTTTATTAATACTGTGTTCTATCAATTCTCCATCATCCATATTTGAAATCAGGTCCTTGACAGCAGCTATAGACAGTTCATTATTTTTTTGAAATAACTGGTTGCCGTCCTTTTTTTCATGGCGGATTTGTTTGATTTTCTTTTTCCAAAACATATATTTTTCACCCGAAATCCTTAATAAGTTCTGTTAAAATAGCCATTCTTTCCACAATTATCATGCGCATTCCGCCTTTTCTTATCCATTTCAACGCCGAAAAAGCCGGCCCCTGCAATGAGGAGACGGCCAAATGTCATTCATTCTATTTGTAAAGAATAGTAACTCATTTAAGAAAGAGCGTTAACCCTCGGTATATGATCGTTCAGGGGAACCGCAAACTATCAAAGGGTAGGAGCAGGTAATTCTCCAATTTTCATACGAAGTAAACTATAAGGTTTTTCCCGCAAGTCTCTTCCATAATGAAATCTGGCCTGCCGGTGTAATTGGTTTACAATAACATATAGGTATCCATCTGGGCCTATTGAAAAAGTATCTGGCCATAATATCCTTGGATCATGTGCAATGGTTTCCATTGCTCCATTCGGCAATATTTTTCGTATACTGTTATTTTCATAGTCTCCAGCATAAACGTTACCTTTAGCATCAGTGATCATTCCATCAGATGCACCTTTTTCTCCCCAATACTCCACATAATGAGATAAATCCATGTCCGGTATAGTTCGGTCTCTAAGGGCTTTTGTTGAGATTGAGAACAAATGACGGCTGGTTAGCGGAGCAAAAAATAATTTCTTTCCATCTGGAGAAATCGCAAGACTATCAGACGCCAATCTAAATGGAGAAGTTGAACCGTCTTTGTTACGGTTCATTAAAATTTGACCTTCTACTTTCGGCAAAAAATAGGGGTCGGGTGAAGTTGAATTTGCCCCATTTAACCGTCTGAACGCGTTTCCATTTGATAAATCTACGACTATAATTGCTCCAGGTCCTCTTAAAGAAGAATCCGTTATATAGGCATAACCTGCTTTTCCAACACGAAAATCAAAACGGACATCATTCAGATAAGTGGTAGGCAGGACAACATCTTCCGTAAAGGTATATACTTTTCTTATTGTATTGGTATCTAAATCAACAGCGACTAATTTTGCCCCGCCTTTAATAGGTTCAGAAAAATTGGGTGCTGCTGGATCTAATACCCAGAGCGTTCCCCTTCCATCAGTAACTACACTTTGGACACTGATGAAAGTCATATCGATATTCCCGGGGTTAAACAAATTGGTTTGTAAATTAGGATAAGGCAGCATTTTATCCCCAACGATTTCCGCCACCGTAAATTTAACATCGTCTCCCCATTTCGGAAAACAAACGAAAATACGACCGGTTTCTGAAACACTAACACCCGTGGGCATTGCTCCAAAAAATGAATAAACCAGTTCTAATTTACCGAAATACTTTTCAATAGGCAGCATAGGTTTCATGACATCCTCCTCAACCATTTAAACCGGATATCACCTATATATGATTTAGATTTTTTCTAGTGCATGTTTCTTAATAAGTTTTTTATACATAAAGAGGATGGCATCGATTGTTTTGAAAATTTAAAGTCAGGTTGAGTGCAATTGACCGTTCCGCATATATGCTTCCCGGACGATCCTGTTTTACTTCTTAGGAATGAATTAATTAAGCAATAGCCATTCACCACTATTAGAGCGTTTCATCCAATTTCCGTATACTTGAACGGGAAATTAGAAAAACATTGCCCAACACATCAACTTTTCCACCTTTAACACGTACTGCGCAATCTTTGTTTGACGCATAAATATCTATTTCTTCCGATAAGGGAGAGAGTTCTTTTTGAACCAGTGCCATATTATTTTCTAGATCAAAATGGGACAGGACGGAAAAATTATCGAGACCTATTCCGTAATAGACCGAGTTCATTTCAACTTCATATCCAAAGTTTTTCGAGCATAACCATTTAGTGGACATGTTGATGGCACCCGCGCTTGCTCCCATCACAACAGCGCTGCTTTTTTTAATTGAATCCGATAAGTCATATTCCATTAAAAAATCATTTTGTTTAATCGTATTTCCACCCAGCAGGAAAATGATTGAAGCACTTTGAATTTTTATTTGGGCGTCTTCCATCTGAACAAGATAATTAATCAAATGATATTCATCAAAAATTATGCCAGCATGATCCAGCCACGAGCGTTCAGCAGCACCATCATCTTCATAAATGGATGGATTCGAGCTGATCATCACAAGCGATTTTCTATCAGTTATATCCTTTTGTAAAATTCTGGCCAGTTTCTCTGGAAAAAAGTTGTTAAACCAACCTAAATAATAGTGAGCTTTCATAAGTACCCCCGCAGCAAAGTGTTAAAAATACATATTCCTTCCGACACCCGTTCGTGTATGTTCAGCCTTACATTAATATTTTGTTTCGTTTTTTATTTATAAAATTTTCACTTATGAATACTGTTAAGACATAGGATCTGTTAAATTTAAAGTTTAATTTTAATGTTGATATTGGTTAATTCCCAAAATAATAGCTAGTCCAATCAAGATTCAACTGACGGAATATTTTAATAAAATAAACAAGGAAAGGTGGGGATATAAATGGGAAGTGGAAATCAATGTCCTTGCAAGTTTCGCCTGGACATTTCAGGGAATGGCCCTGCTGCTGTTCCGGCAACTGTGACAATAACACCACCCGGAGGAACACCAATGACTTTAACAGGTACCATAAACTTTTCTTCTGAGGAATGCTTTACCGGCGCTGCAAAGTGTAATCCAAAGGTTGATAACTTTAATGTTAAATTTACAGATAACACGCAGCCCCCTAAAGCAAAAACCCTTAATCTGACAGAAGGGAGACGCGGGATGATCAGCTGCACTGATGGAACGGCGGCAACTCTTCTTGGTGGTACGGCACAAGGTGCTGGAAATTCAATTCCGCATGAACAGTTTATTGTTGACTTCACATATATAATAACAGGGCCAAATACTGCTAATCTGACTATTACAGCAACCGGTGAAGATGGTACAATTGTAACTTACACAGTAACAGGTGCACCTATCAGCTCAAGGACCTTCATCGGAGATTGCAGCCAAACGGTTTCCGGAGGTTAATCTTGTAGTTAACCAGCGATTGTAAAACGTAAATCCTGTAAAGACAAAAGGCTTTCCGAGCTTATCAAGTATCACTATTCGGAAAGCCTTTTTCCCTTTTAAGCATTTTTATATTAGATTTATCTTAAAGTAGACCCATCCACAGGGAACACGAATTAGTACTTTCTGTACTCCTTCTTCCACTAAATTGACCGTTATCTGAATGACAGAAATAAGCTCCGTAGCAACCATATCACACTTAACTAACGCACCCGTTTGTCAAACAAGCAAAAATTTTGTTTTCCTGTACATGTGGGGGTTAGAAACCCATCTATCTCACCTCCTTATCACATTGATATCATTGCAAGTTTAATCTATTTGTAAAAAATAACGAGAAATTTATAGTTCGTTCATAGAATACAAAAAGGGCTGCATAAGCACCCAGTCTTCCAATTTTGCATCATTACTTTCTTTAACTAACGCACCCGTTAGTTTAAGTACATTGTTTCACATACTTCAAACGATTTAATTTCTCAGTAATATTAAATCTTTTCCTTTTTTTTCTTCATAGATATGGCGAGTTTTAGTCTGAGGGTCGATGTTCCTAGTTGGAATCGACTTTTTTTGTCTTACACTTGTTCAATTAAATATAGTTCTCTCTCAGTCGGTTTAGGTCCGCTTTTGGTGAAAAACCAAACATGCGGGAATATTCACGACTGAATTGTGATTGACTTTCGTAGCCCACCCTGAATGAAACTTCAGCTACATCTGATGTCTCAGCTAGTAACAAACGCCTAGCTTCCTGCAATCTCAATTGTTTTTGAAACTGGATAGGACTCATTGCAGTTACCTCTTTAAAATGCCGATGAAGCGAGGCGATACTCATATTCGCTATCTCCGCTAAATCCTCTATTCGAAAGGACTTTTCATAGTTATTAATGATATGTTCAATTACATTTCTAATTCGGATAGCATTGCTGCCTTCTAACGCCATTTGCTCAAGTGCTTCCCCGTTCGGACCTTGTAGAATCCAATAAAGTATTTCTTTCTTAAATATTGGAGCAAGTGTTGGAATATGTTTAGGATTGTCTAGCAAACAAGCTAATCTGATTACTGCATCTAATAAAGATGGCTCCACTTCACTTATAAACATCGCTCGTTTCGCATTTTTTCTCTGTCCAGATTGAATATCCATGTCATTTAAAACCTCGATGATTTCGTTTGACGAAAATTCAAGTTTAAGTGCCAAATATGGAAAGTCAGGTGAGGCATTGATAATTTGCCCTGTTACTGGCAAGTCAACAGATGCCACAATGTAATTGCCAGGACCGTACCTAAAGTATTCCTTTCCCAGCCATACCTCTTTCTCTCCTTGCACGATAATACAAAAGGAGGGCTCGTTAACTCTGGAGATGGGTTCGGTGATAATGGATTCACGAATGAGAAATAATGATGGAATAGAGGTAGGATGGACACCATCTTGACCTGTAAAAAGCTCAATAGCTTTTCCAAGTACATCCTGCTTGTTAATTTCCCCAGCCATAACAATCTCCTTTTCCCTTCATTTTTGATGGTTTCATTTTACTTGATAATCGTTGAGTGAGAAAGTGGTTTGATAGGATTAGGCAAAAACATGATACTAATGGGTTTCCGGTTTGTCCAACATCCTGACATAATTAAAAGTGCAATAACAAAGATGAAATTAAAATGTCCTAATAAAAGAAAGTGAGGGTAAGTAAATGGAATATGTGAAACTAGGTAATACAGGATTAGATGTATCTAGATTTTGTCTGGGTTGTATGAGTTTTGGCGAAGCAGAAAAATGGATACATCAATGGGTACTCAATGAAGAGCAAAGCCGCTCAATTATTAAAAAAGCACTTGATCTTGGGATCAATTTCTTTGATACGGCAAATGTATATTCCATGGGAACCAGCGAGGAATTTCTTGGTCGTGCTTTAAAGGATTATGCCAATCGTGATGAAGTTGTAATTGCAACAAAGCTACATGGGCGAATGCATGAAGGTCCAAACGGTGCGGGTCTTTCTCGAAAAGCTATCATGAGTGAAATTAATAAGAGTCTGAAGAGACTGGGAACGGATTATGTAGACCTTTATATCATTCACCGCTGGGACTACAATACCCCTATTGAAGAGACCATGGAGGCATTGCATGATGTGGTGAAAGCTGGGAAGGCAAGATATATTGGTGCTTCTGCCATGTATGCTTGGCAATTCCAAAAGGCGTTGCATGCAGCGGAAAAAAATGGTTGGACTCGCTTTGTATCGATGCAGAATCATTACAACCTCATATACCGTGAAGAAGAGAGAGAAATGCTACCTCTTTGTAAAGAAGAAAAAATCGGTGTAACTCCATACAGCCCTCTTGCATCAGGAAAATTAACCCGTGATTGGTCGGAAACAACTCAACGCTCTAAAACAGATTTCATATTAAAATCTAAATATGATGCCACTGCTGATGCAGATCGATACGTTGTAGAGAGAGTTGCATCGCTTGCAGAAAAACATCGTGTTCCACGTATTCATATCGCACTAGCGTGGTTGCTTCAGAAAGAACCAGTAACATCTCCTATTCTCGGTGCTACGAAAAGCTCCCATCTCGAAGATGCAGTAGGTGCTCTTTCTGTTAAATTAACACCTGAAGAAATGGCATTCCTAGAAGAACCATATGTACCACACCCAATTGTTGGTCATAATTAATCATGTTCGACGATAACTTCTAATTAAATATTGATGCCTAAAAAAGCCGATGTCCCTTTTTGTTAGTAGGATAATCGGCCTTTTCTTTAACTTTTTGAAGAAACGTACTAAAAAAAAGGTGCCGAAGTAGCCAATGATCTTAAACTAACGCACCCGTTTGTTTAAGTACATTTTTTCACAAACTAATTTTTAGCAGATTAAATTTAATGTCTGAGGTAGCAGTGTATGGACAAGTTCTTTGTGGTGGACGTTAAAATAATCTACAACTTTATTATTTATAGGATTTACCAGGAAAACTCCCCTAAAAATTTTAAAATTTCTTCTTAAGCTAAACTGCCCTTTAGTTAACAAGAAAAAAGCCGCCGTTCATGCAGTCAGTTTAAAATATCAAAATGAATTAGGTGAGAACAAAACTATAGCAACTATACTATAATTGTTCTGATGTAATAAGCGGAAGGACGAAGTTCAATGTCTGTCATGAGGAATTCATGGCTTTTCATTAAATTTTGCATTAAAGATTCAGTTATTGTTGCTGTATCATATGCACAAACTGATACTAACCCCATTTTATTTACGCTTTTATTTGCTACTTCTTCAAATTGATTTATTTTTTGTTCTATTTCTAGCTGATGCCCCCACTCTACATGAGCCCATGTTCGAATCGTTAAATTTTCATTAAGGAACGGTTTTAAAATTTCGTCAAAATCCGCTACAATCGTTGGCGTATGAAAATCCCCGTGTTTACAGTAGAAAGCAAAGTTGTCTGTATAGTGTACGCTACACAATTCTTCAGCGGTAAGCACTAATCTAACTTTATTTAATATTCTTACAGAAATGCTTTCATTTTCGATTAATATTATATGGTCTCCTTGTTTAATACCGGAGACTATAAAAGAGACAGCATTCTCTATATAATAGTCAATTTGTTCAAAGTGATAAAATATATGTTCTCCATTGGATAATTTCAAATTATATTCCACATTATGGTCTCCCTTTTAACTGTTGTAACTCGGAATAAAAAATATATTTTCACAAACAGTCATTTTCTTGGTTTGCTCTAAAGATGTTTTAGATTTCCCAACAAGTGAGCTATAGTGCTGCCTCCCCATAGATGCTCTATGTTAGTGGTCAATTATTTATATTCAATTTTAATACCCGATTTATATATGCGCTTAAACCATTATTCTTTTTTGCTGAACCTTGTTGAACTAACCTGCCCGTTAGTGGAACTAGAAAAGAGGCTGCTGTAGCAGCATATTGAAAACATCAGGGGCAGAAATGGCGGAATACGGCTTGCCAGGCTTCCGGCCGATATTAATGTGGGTGAAGTGGTGAGAAGGACGGAGGAAGACTTCTATATTGTCGAATGCTTTGATCACCAGCAAAATCATTGCATTATTTCTCCTGTCTGTACATTGAAGCACGTTCTTAATACTGCTCTTGAACAGTTTCTTCAAGTGCTGGATCAATACACCATTCAGGATATGGTTCCGGATTTAGGCGTGCTGAATGAATACTTTTCTGCTGCACGCCAGGAAAAAGTACCAATCAATCCAATAGAGTAGGAAGAAGGCTGCCAGCAGGGTAGCCTTTTTATATTGTATGGAATTAATAATGGGTGTCGGCTAATGCTCAGTAAAGGGAGGAGCTGAAACGACGAATGGGCTCTGGACGGGCCAACCAGCAGAAGCGAACAGGAAAGCTGCAGTCAGCAAAGGCTGGGAGGAGAAACGTCTGGTGACGCTTAAAGGCACTGAAAGCCAAACGAGCAAGAAGCCTCGAAGGGAAAATGCGTGGTAAGGTGGAGCATCATTTATGGGCACGTCCGTCTAGTTTCTTCCAATCGATACACCTGTATAGGCATCAAGGATATCCCTCCTCATTTTTTATATTTAAACATGAAAGTTTTTAATGCATTTCTCATCCCGTAAATGAAATACAGAAAAAGGCTGCCAAAGCAGCCATACATTTTTAAAATAACTCACTCGTTAGAAGAAAATTCTTCCCCAATTAATAACCTAATTTTTACTTTCTATTTAGCCAATTTTTTTCTTCCGGGTTTATAAAATCTTGAATTAAAATATTTTAATTTAATTATGTTAAGAGACCAAGATAAATGACGATATATAATAAAGTAATTGGTTCTTTGGTCTTGCTTATTCAAATACAAAGGGGAAATATTTATGCAAGTTTCTGTTTATGAGAAATTGAGCTCCAAAATCCTTACTTATGCATTAATTGGCTTATTGTTATCCTGTGTCCCTATATTTTTAACTGTGGCCCTTTTTAATTTACTTACATGGAAAACATTCTGTATTTTAACATTAATGGTACCTGCTTTAGTTGGTCTTGTTTATCTTGTCTATAAAAAGACACATAGCCATCTTAAAGGAAAATATTATATATCAGCCATGTGCTTTTTAATTGATCTAATATTTTTATGGCATATACCTACAGGCGAAATTTGGGGAGCCTTACCCTTGTACATGATTCTTTCATTAATTTACTTAAATGGGAATGTCATCATACTTGCAACCGGCTATGCGGTTGTCGTGAACACCATTTACTTGATTTTCAACCCCTTTTATCAAGGTAAAGAGCTCTTTGACTATATAGTTATGTATATACTTATTGTAATGCTTGGTGTAGTCGCTTATTGCATTACCATAATGGGGAAACGAATGCTGCTTGATGTAAAAGAAAATGAAAGCAAGGTAACCAACCTTCTCCGTGAAATTGCAACCTCTGTCGAGAAAATTAAGCAATTTGGAAAAAATTTAAATGAAAATGTAGCCCAAACCACAGAAATTTCAAAAGAAATTTCTGCAGGGTACATGGAAACGGCAAAAGGGATCGAGATGCAAGCGTCTGGAATTGTAGATATTAACGAAAAAATCTCGGGAACAAATGAATTTATTACCGGTGTATCAGAACATTCTAATGATTTAAAAGAGCTATCGATCTCTACCTCTAACGTTACCAATCAAGGAAATGAAATGTTACAAACCTTGCAAACAGGGCTCTACAATGTATATAGCATTCAGGATGAAACCGTTCAATTAATGACTGCCCTTGAAGAAAAAACACAAAGTATCAGCAAAATATTAAACGCTATTGAAGGGATTGCGGTTCAAACGAATTTGTTAGCATTGAATGCTTCTATTGAAGCAGCAAGAGCCGGTGAATACGGCAAAAGCTTTGCCGTTGTCGCGGATGAAATTCGGGAGCTGGCTGGAAGTGCCGGTTCATCCGCAAAAGATATAGCCCTTATTTTACAAGACATCCAAAAGCAAACCACCGCGGTTTCTTTTCAAATTAAAAAAGGAAATGAAGCTATCGAGGAGAGCCAAAAGGCTGCGGAGTCATCCAATGGCGTGTTCCATATGATCACGGATAATATGAACAATGTTTTAAATAAAGCAGCAGAAATTCAGGAAATGTTGAGTAACCTAGAAGCAACATCACAGGCTATCGGCCATGAAGTCAACAATATCTCTAGCGTAACAGAAGAATCAAGCGCTTCTATTGAACAAATGAGTGCATCGCTTCATTTGCAAACAGAACGAATCGAAGCAATAAGTTTAAGTTTTAATGATTTGGAACAAATGATTGTTATACTGAATGAACTCACCCAGGCAGACGAAACAGATCTAGAAAAAACCAGTGTCCACTAAGGCACTGGTTTTTCTTCAACTAATGCACCCTATAGTTTAAGTACACTTATTCACAAACTTATTACAGGGATGCTGCCCCGATAGCTCAATAAAATTCAATGAAAGGTCAATTACTCTACATCTTGGATTCCGTACACTTGGTGTAATTTAATACTCTATTCGCTTGTTCTTATCAGGTTCTAAAGAATAGATATCATCATTTTGTTCAAAACCCTCTGGTTCCCAATTCTCCTCTGGGTAGTCATTCTTATCAAAAATATCCCTTAAGTACCTTATAGCTTCCTCCCACTTTTCAAACTCTTTGTATTCGAAAGGTGGATGTCCTTCATCATTCCATACTGCCCATTTTTTATTTGGTAAATGGGTTACAAACCACTCTGCATCAGGTGGAATTAAAAATATGTAGAAGGAATTATCCATTAACTTATCCCAAGTTGAATATCCAAGCCTGCGGCAGAACTTTTCGGAATCACTGAAAAAAATTTTCCTAACTATTCTTTTTATAATGTTCATTGCAAATCGCCACCATTAACCAACTTTAATTTTAAATCGAGTAATACCTTTGTTAAGCTATCCTCCCCGTTTGTTCAATAAGTAAATTATAAAAAGAGTGTTAATCCTTATTGGATCAACACCAAAATTTAAAATTTGGAGAAATTATATAAGTACATAAATTAACACTATAATTCCCAAAATCATTACTGTAAGAGAAGTCAAGAAACCGTTGTTTAATAAGGATTTCATCAAAGCCTTTTTTTCGTTCATATTAATCCTCCTCCTGTCCTTAACACAACTATTTTATATACCTATTCTGAAAAAAACGTTTTTCCTTCTTCAACTTAACTGCCACGTTAGCTTAATAAGAATCTCTTAATTCAAAACCTTGTTTGTTGTTGCTCCAAAATAGCTTACGGGCTTTGGAGAACACTAAACGTGCAAAAAGGGCTGCTCTTGCAGCCCTTCTTCCTTAACTAACGCACCCGATAGTTTAAGAAGAAATATAAATAATAATTGGCCTTATTTTCTAATTAAAATTTGGTTGTTAATATGATGTTCCATATGTTCAAGGTAGTCCTGTATAAGCCATTCTAGGGTTTTTTGCTGGTTATTCCCAATATCACAAAGATAAGATAATTTCTCGGCGGGAATATTCATACAGATATTTATTATTTGTTTGTTAAGGGTTTGGAACAGAGTAAGTAATTCTTCTAGAGGTTTTTCTTGATAATTCTGAACTGCCACCCATTCTTCTTGATTATAAGACTGGATAACATAAGGTTGGTTTTCATATTGAATCTTTACAAACCTCTCAATATTATTTATTGCAGAGTCACAAAGATGTCCTAATATCTCTTTTTTAGACCATTTATTCGGTGATGGTCGATTATTTATTTCTGCATCTGCCATCTCGTTGTATTCTTTTGGTAACGATTGTATCCAATGGTTTATTCTACAAATTACTTTCTGCATTACTCCTACTCCCCTCCGATATGTATCTAAAAACAATATTCGTCTAAAAACCTTAATAACCCTTCTTCCCCTCAAACCGTCAGGTAGTAAAAAAACAAATTAGCTGCCGAAGCAGCTTATTTCTTGAACTAACGCACCCGTTACTTTAAGTACATTTCTTCACGAACTTAAACCCTATATGTTGAGGTTAGCATGTCCATAGCTTTCATAAACGTCTTAGGGATTGGATGGATAGATTTCAAGGAGTAGCTACTAAATATCTCGATAACTACCTATACTGATTCAAATTCTTACAACAAAATAAGAAGTTAGCTACTAAGGACAGAGTAAAGGGGATGATGTTAGGTGCGTGTCAAAATCCTAATTACATTACCGTCAATTATCTGCGAGAAGTTTAAATATAGTTCAATTAGAACAAAAAAAGGCATATCAATTGATATGACTTTTAAAGGAATCTTGTTCGACTAACGCATGATTAGTTTAATAAGGTAGAAAGAACCTTTGCGTTAAACTGAATTATTTACTATACATTGATTTCCATTTTTCACTCCAAGATTGGTAATCTAGTCCATTTATTTCTTCAATTGTTTTACCATCTATTGAGTAAGGATTACCTACAAATTCTTCATGGGTTGGAAAAGAAATTCCTCCGATTACATCTCCGTTTCGATATAAAACCATAGTTCTAACCCGTTTTAGATATCTTTCGTCCCCCTGAAATTTCTTATCTAAAGGATGATTTTTTACAACAAATGTTTCTAGCGTTAAGGTCTTATTTATGTACTTATCGGGTTTCTCTTTTTGAACACCCCAAAAGTCCATTTCACTTTGAGAAAGAAGTATCTCTTTCGTTAATGTGTAGTTGGTCATTCCTTCATAAGATACAACTTTATAACCTTTTTCTTTTAGAAAATCATCAGCCGGACCTTTGATGTCTGAAACTAGATTATCTTTACTATTTACTTTTTCACTCGTTGAACAACCAGTCAACAGTAGTACCGCACTTAATATGACTAATTGTAATTTCCTCATAGTAAGTAGCAGCTTAATCATATTACTCATTAACATTCTCCTTCTACTGGAACTTCATATGTTGCTAAAATTAATATTCTGCAAAATAATTGATATCCTTTTTTCCCTTTTCCTTATGCAACTAAACTGCCAGTTTGTTCAATAAGGAATTCAACAAAAAAGGCCGCTAATCCTTCCTGGATCAACGCACCCGTTATGTGATATAGGTATTTAAAAATACTAATGAATTAAATAAAGGACTAATATTGGATTTTCGTTTTCCATTTTCCAGAGTTCAACCAAATAACAGTATTCTTTTGGAAAACCCTCTAAATACACCTTTTTCTCTAAACTAATATTACTTTTATACTGTGTATGCCAGTTAGCTTTGACTTCCTCTTTAGATAAAAGTTTTAATTTACTCCGTGTCCCATCGTTGTAGTCACAAACAAAGATTTTGTAAACTTGATCATTGAAAATCATCTGTCGGAGTTCTTTAAATGTAGGTAATTGGAAAAGTTTTTTACTAGAAAGTAAAACCGAGTTTTTATACATTTCACTTTTTTCATTGTCAATATAAAAAACAGTCTTAGCATTCATGGTAATCAGTCCTCATGGATTTTATTTAAAATTTATTTTAATAACGAACTAATCCAAGAACTATCGGATGTTTTTAATAATTTGAGGATATCTTCTGCCACTTTTGTATAATCTTCGTCTGTTACAGCGTTTTTGTAATTAAACCATTTTCCGTCACTTCCTAATGAAACTGCTCCTAACCTATAACGCCTATCCATATGGTGAGCATTAACTTTATTAGGTGGAACCTCTTCTCCCCAATCCATTGTTGTTCCATTTTTAGGGCAAACTGCCAACTCCACAACAAAAGAGCCACCCCATTTGTTGAATTGAAATGTAATTAAATCTACATTGTTTTCATTTAATCTTCTAAAATGCGGTAAGGAACCTTTAAATCCTTGTTGTCTTAATATTGGTATCACCAGCTGTTTTATGGCTGTATTCATCATTGTTCTTTCATTTGAAGGCATTTCGATCCTCCATGAATCAGATTAGTTCATTAAATTATAACATCTGAAGTTTAACCCTACCTAATGGTTAGTGAGACAAAGAGAAAGACTGCCGAAGCAGTCTAACGTTCTTCAACTAACGCACCCGTTTGTTTAAGTATATTACTTCACATTCTTGTATATAAATTAGGCTCTGTTAAACAATAATGCTGATAATCGATATAAAGAACCTAATCCGAGGTCCTTAATTTTACTTTTTTATTGAAGTAGAGAACCCGTAATGCAATTAATTATGGTCGCCTATTTCGTAAAACTTCTGATAAAGAAAAATGAAGGAAACATAACATTAGCCCAATAAAAGTTAAGAAATAAGATGTTAATTGACTATAATTTTGTCTAAATAAGAATATTGAAGAGACCCCAAGTAGAAATAATAAAAGAACCAACACAACTACTTTAATCCTTTTGTGTTTTACTATCCACATTGAAAGATTTAAAAATACACTATATAAAACAAAGTAAGCTGGAATGAATACTAAGGTTGTGATATCACCGAAAAGGGGAAATTCTCCAAATGGCTTAGGAAAGAAGATACAGCTAAGCGTTGCTGAAACTAAAAGCGAAATGGAAACCCATAAATAGTACATCTATTCCCCCCCTTCAAATAATTCCTTAACTAACCTATTCTAACCTAACTACATTTATGTTTTATCGTTTCTAATAGGAATTGAATCGAAAACGGATATTAGATTAAACTCGCCTGGTATCTTCATCTTCTTCATCATCTCTAGACTTGATTGAATGAACCTAATAGGAAGATGTCTTTTCAGGAACGTGTTTAGAAGTTCTTTCTTACTCTTATCAACGAGTAAATTTATTGACATACACAAAGTAAAAATGGCTTGCTAAGACTGATTCAGCCAACAAGCCATTTTTATTGTCATCAAAATAATAGGCACATCAAAACGGAACTTTTCACTGTAATCAAAAGGCTTTTACTTCATACTGCTTTTTTGCTGGATATTAAATTAGCGATCAAGATATAACGGTTTGGGGCATCGCCAATGTATCGGAATGGGTAGCAAGTCGTAACAGTCAGAGTTGGCCTAGGTTTTGGAACGATCACTTTGCGGTCACTTTTGTCCACGATTTTTGTGTTCCTTACCCGATAGGTAAACTCACCTGCACTTGTTTTCACCACTAGTAAATCACCTTTACCCACTTCGCCAAGCCTTCTAAAGACTGTATCACGATGTCCAGAAAGAACGGTATTATCATTCTCTCCAGGTAGGACACTGCCGGCAAAATGACCGACTCCTTTAGCCAATTCATCTTCGTCCGTTCCATGAAAGATAGGAAGTGTTGACTTTAATTTTGGAATATATAATGTCCCCATTTCATCCCCAACTTTAGGGCGGACTTTATATAATAAATCCTGGACTTCCGTTTTGGAAGGAGAAGCAGAAGCTTCTGCTTTTTTAGGTTTTTCCACTTTTGCGGCAGCCGGCTTGTCCATTTTGTATAACCAATACCCTTTTAATAAGGTATAGGCATTAGTGGTCGTAAACCAAATTCCAGATACTACAAAAAGACAGGCTATAACAAGTAACCCAGTCCTTTTTTTATTCATTTAGGTAGCCCTTCTTGCTTGTCGAAATGTCATGATGCCAGCAGAAAGAAGAAGGAGTCCAATTAGGATTTGTTCTATATAATTTCCGGCTGTATTAGGAAGTTGTCCACCTTTCACCGTTTTCACATGAGCGAGGACCGGTTCCTTGGCTTTAATGTAGGTTTTCTTCACGGGTGTCGAAGCAGCAGGTTTGGTTTCTTTAGCAGTTTCTGTTGCTTTTTCGATGTCTTTACCAACATCTTTTACAATATCAGAGCCAACCATTTCTCCAGTAATAAGCAAGTCAGCCAAAAACTTGCCACTTAAATCATAGATATTGATTTTCAGTTTGGCATTAGTAAGCTCGTCCATGTTCAGTACATTCCACAGAGTTACTTGAGTGTTTTTCCCATCTTTAATTAGTGTATAGTCTGCTTTAATTTGGAAAATCGCAAACAGCTCATCAAAAATAGAAAGAAATTCTTTTACCTGGTCTGGAGTCAATTCATCAAGTGTTTCAAACTGGTCAAAAGCTGACATCCTTTCCCCAAGCTTTTCGAGCTTCGCATTGATTTCGTCCGAAGATAGATCAATGTTTTGTGCAATTAAATGATTCTTTAGATTTTCAATTTCTTGATTGGTTAAGCCTAGTTCATCTTGAATACCTACTACAAGATCCTTAATCATCTCTGGATCAAAATCGGAGGAGTCTTCTGTATAAAAATAGATAGCATCATCCAGATCCCATAAGAAAACATAGTAATCTAGAGAATCATCATTCTCCTCAAGAATCTGCTTCAGTTCGTCCATTGTTATACTGTAATTGGATAGGATTTCATCCAAGTTACTATAGTCAGCAGCAATAGGTTCACCTAACGTCCCTTTTAATTCTTCAATAGAATTAAAATCTTCTAGGCTTTCTCCATAGGCATAAAGAGAACCTTCAATGTCATCCTTTGTGACTTCAAAGCCCCGAATGTCACTTAATTCTTCCAGGTAGGCAGTCAATTCTTCTTCAAAAGAGGTGGAGTTTGCGGCAGCAAGAGAGGTAATAGGCAAGAACGAGAGCAGTAAAACAAGGGAAAGAAAGACACCAAAAAACTTTTTCATCATTTTCCTCTTCTCTTCAGCTTTTTATTACATATTTTGATTATAAGGGATGGGAACAAGTTGTAACAGTGACATTTTATGGAATAACTGAGAGGGAGTGGAGGGATGTTTAATTTTTCTTCTTTTGAGCAGTAGGGGGTTAGGACTGTTGAAAACCCACGGATGTTTTAGTAGGTAACTGAAGCTGCCAATGAGGTGGTTTGTATAGTAAATTACAAAAATGCTGCCTGATCAGCCATTTGATCTTCAACTAACGCACCCTTTAGTTGACGAAGCTCTATATTTTTTTGGTGAAAAAAAATTCTGAAAAAATTAACAATGGTTTTATCAGGGTTAATTTTCACATCATATTTCATTCTCTCTTACCCTTCTTCATAGTCTTTATCGTTACTTAAATTAAAAATGATTCAAATCTTGTTATAAAAAATATTTAATACTGGTTACGTTGACACAAGCCATTTTTTCAATAGTGGATACTATATTTGTATAAAAGTTTCGGAGGTGAATAAATTGCAGTTCTGGGACAATTTGATGTTTGTAACCTACGACAGAGGCCGTGATAGAGACCGCAATAGAGACCGCGACAGAGACCATGACAGAGAACGCGATAGAGACCGTGACAGAAACCGTGACAGAGACTGCGACAGAGTCTGCGGCAGAGACCGTGACAGAGAACGTGACAGAGAACGTGACAGAGGCCGTAACAGAGAACGTAACAGAGACCGTAACAGAGACCGTAACAGAGACCGTAACAGAGACCGTAACAGAGACCGTAACAGAGACCGTAACAAAGACCGTGACAAAGATCGGGACGGGTATCGGAACAGATAGACTAACAGATTCCAAATCTACTGATATACTAAAGGAGAATCCCCCACTTTTTTGAGGGGGATTTTTTATTCCAGAGTTCTTGTCTATTCAACTATGCTTCATTTGTTATTACTTAATTTGTACCCGCCAAAACTAACGGATCGTTAATCAAATTTGCAATTAATTCTAATTCCTTAATGCTTCTATCCATTCGGTCTGTTCTAATGATTTTAAGCAAAGCTCCCCCTTAGAGTTTGACCAAACTTTCTAATCCCATTATAAAACCGATGTCATAGTCCGTATATTTTAAATTAAGATAAATAAAAAAAGGCTTAATAACTGGAATAAATTCTAGTTTTTAAGCCTTTTTTGTGTCAATTAAAGTTATAAACGAGTGTCAATAGTCATTATAACTAGTGACAACAGATGTTATAACTCACAGTTCTGTTATTCCGATTAATTCTGTACACATTCCGAGAAATTACGAATTTTTACAAAATCATCCTGCAGCTTCCCTTTTCTTCTGCTCCTGAACAAACAAAATGCCAAGCTCATGATGCTCGCCTTCATACAGCGCGCGCTGGACGAAGCGGATCTGGCCGTTGGTGTTTAGTACTTCGAGCTTGCAGTGGGCGCCGTTCCGCTGAAGGGCTTCGTAGAATTGCTGTTCATTCAGCGCTTTGACTCCATTGACCTTTGTAACGATCTCGCCCACTTCGAGGCCCATCCTGGCAGCGGGTGATCCTGGGATGATTCCAAGAATCATCAGACCCTGATCCTGTCTTGAGAAGTAGAACGGCCTTCTTTCTTCACTTTGCTTTTGCAGGAAATGAAGCAAGATCCTTCCAAGCACCGCCATTCCGGCTGCTGCGATGGCGAGTTCTTCATAAAACCAGCCCGCTGCTGAGAGAAGAAGCACGATTATACCGAGAAAGGCTGTGCGCCTGCCATTGAGTTTAATGGATTCCTTTGGGAGATATCCCTGTACTCTCTGGGAAAAACCAATCAAGAATGGGACGAGCACTGGTGTGAAGGTGCTCTCGCCAAGGGTGAAGACCGGCCACCAGGAAAATGGCGGCTCTAGACTTCCTCCGGGAATAAAGAGGAACAGCGGGACAAGCCACAGCCGTCTTGAAACGTGGGCCCCGACAAGCGCCCCCCTCCTGGATTTAATCAGCTTGGGTGAAGTCTTGATATATCCATCCCTGCCTATCAGCAGCCCTTCCACCGTGAGAAGGAGACCAAGCAGCACAGCCGCAGACGGATAAACCGCCCCATTCAGTGACTGAAATGCTTCCTCAAATAACGGTACCGGGATGTCCCGGCCGTTGATCAAATACAGAAAGAAGAAACTCAGCCCCACAGTGAAGGCGGGTGAAAGCAGCTTAAGCTTGAACACTGCGCATGCCAAAACCGACAGTAGAGCAATGATCACGAGCAAGGCAGCCGGGACTGTCAGGCCGGCTATAATGGCAAGGACTGACAGGATGAGCCCCATGACAAGGCCTAAGGGCAGCACATGCCTGAGCTCTAGGTACATATCCTCGACACGGGTGTTAAAATCACGGCGCTCCCGCTTGATCCGGAGATCGCCGATGACGAGCGCAAACAAGAAGCTTATATAAAATAAAGGATGAAGAAGGAGCTTACCAGCACCACTTAAAAATTCTGTAATCCATTCCTGCGCCAACCGTCTACCATCCCCTTTTCTGGTATATATGTATGCCTATATTCTATCAAAATTTAGGGGCACTGTCCCTACTGCCCGGTAATTCCCAGTATAAAAAACTCTCCTGAAAAACAGCAGGACCCTGCTCCAAACAATGGAGCAGGGTCCGGGAAATAATCACAGCAGTGCGTGAATCCGTTGATATAAAAGGATACAGCACCCGGTACATGGGATCTGTCCCTGCTATCAGCCTGTGATCTGGCGGTTTTTGAAGTTCTCCTGGAGCTGGCTGAGGCGTTTTTTGCCTTCTTCGCGGATGCGGATGTTTTCGTCTTCGATAGCTTTGGTTTCCTGCATTCCGCGCATGATGATCTGCCAGGTTTCTTCGAGTGTTTCAGCCTTGATGCTTGGCTGGCCGGACATCCGGGCGATGTTGACGCTTTGCTGGGAGATGTTCTGCGCGTTCTTCAGCAGCATCTCGTTGGTGCGGCGGTCAAGCTCGCTCATGGACTCGGCTACAAGGCTCTGCCTCTTGGCGGCAATTGCATTGATGAGGCCTGACTTGAAGATCGGGATGGTCGTCACAAAGGCTGAGTTGATTTTACCGATCAGCTTCGTGTTCCCTCTTTGCAGCATCCGGATCTGAGGGGCAGATTGATAGGCAACCTGCTTGGCCATTTCAAGGTCATAAACGCGCTGGTCGATGAGCTCGATGGCATTCCGCATGCTGTCGAGTTCCATGACGGCCAGCTGGTTTCCTGTCTGGGCTTTTGCTTCAAGCTCCGGAAGCTGCTGCTTCAGGTCCTCGGATTTCATTTCGCCGGCCACGATATATTTCTCCAGCTCCATATAATACAGGTAATTCTGTTCATACAGCTGTTCTAATGTAGTCGTGGATTTTTTCATATCGTCTTCGTATTTCACGATTTCCACATACACCTTATCGATTTCAGAGCCCATGGTCTGATATTTGCTCATAAGCTTCTCCACAAGCTTCTGGCCGCGGTTGAACATCTTTGAAATCAGGCCGCCTTTTTCTTTTGCGAAATCCTTGCTGTCGAACTTGTCCATAATCTTGCCGAGATGCTTGATAAGTGCGCTGGACTCTTCCATGCTGCTGGATTTGATGGAATTCAGGATCCTGCCTGAGAAGTTCGAGATTTCATTGGCAGGCTCTTTGCCGAATTCAAGCAGGGCGATCTGGTTTTTGTAGTCAATACTTTTTGCAAGCTGTGTGACTTCAGGATGGTTCCTGAGCTGGACCTTCAGCTCCGATGGCTGCTGTTCCATCGTTTCATCTATCTTTTCGAGGCTGATCGTTTCAAGAGAATTAGGATTGTTCATACGTCTGTCCCCTTTTTAGAAGATTTTTTTGAAGAATTTCTTAAACAGCGAAGTCTCGCCGGTATCCTGTTCAAAGCTTACATCCTCAAGCCAATGAGTGTCATACTGCTCTTCATCCACATACATTTCGATGTCATTCTGTCCGGTCGGATTAAGGATGATGATGTCTACCCCAATTTCATTCAACAGGAGGAGAAGGCTGGCATCGGAGCGGCTCATGTGGTTCCCGCCCTGATCAGACTTGAAGAGCACGAGACGCGGCACTTCCTGCGCATAATCAAACTTCTGCAGCAGCCTCATCGTATCCAGCGGGATGTCCATCGCCTGATTGAACAGATACAGCTGCAGGTCCTGCCTGCTTTCATGCTGCAGTTTTTTCAATCTCGGGTTTGCACAATACCGGGATATGGCATGAGCTATGCCGTGCTGGAGTCCGGAAGGAAGCTGTTTATACCGCCACCACGACCCTTCGAGCATCTTTTCGGGATCAAGGGTGCCGTCTTTTCCAAGCGAGTGCTGATAGTGGAACACATGGTTTGCCTTTCCTTCCCGGGAAAATGGGTAGGCACTGATTTTAAGTGCCAGTTCCCCCTCCGAGAATGCCCTGGCCCTGTCCCAGTATTCCCGGCGATTCTTTGAGATGCCGGATACCTTTGCGAATAGATTCGGAATCCAGACTGTCTCATCCCGTACCTCAAAGTTCGGCCGGACAAAGGCTTTTTCTTTAGCCAAAATGAAGAGCTCATCGTACGTTGTCTTAAGTGTAAGGCCGGCGGGGGTATAAGATCTGAACTGCCACGGCTTATACAGCATGGAGTCATCCGTGTGGAGGACCCGTTCAATTTCCCTGGAGGCACGGAAGGCGACCGTCGTTCTTCTGACCGGCTTGGTTTCTGGGATGGGAACAAGCTTTTCCTGGACAGAACCAAACTCGAGGACCGGAATTTCATGCTCGGTGTCCGCTGTCTTCAGGTCATTGCTCCCGGCCGGGTTGAAAATCAGCACATCCAGGCCCAGCAGAATCAGGAAGTATAAAAAGTATGCCTCGCTCTTTGATGCAGGGCCATACCAGAGTATTTTCGGGGCGCTGGCGGGAAATCCCGCTGCCTCCATCCATGGATAAGCGTGATTCCACATCCATTTTACAAGATCAACAGACGTCCTCCGGAAATCCGGATGCTGCAGGCCGCCGGTGTTTCCTTCATCAAACCGCTCAAGCACTGTTTTGAATGCTTCCCGGATTTTTTTCTGGCTCCCGGGATCCTGGAATTGGGGAATCAGCTTCTCGCCTTCCATAAAGGCGATGAACCGGTTGATGGAAAGCTTTTCATTTTGAAGGATCATCAGGATTCTCTGGACTGCCTGGAATTTCTCCGGCTCGATCTGCTTATTGAGATTTTCACTTAGGATGGTCACGTTCACAGGAAATTCATGGGCGAGCTTATAGAGCAGCTCCAGATAATCATCCGGATCGGGATGCACCCCAAGAAAAACTCCCGCTACCTGTCTGGAGGAATGTCCTTCCCCGGCTGCCGGTGTACCCCTCGAATCAACTGGAGTTCTCAGGATGCCTGCCCAATCCTCTTGTTTTATGTCAATAAACTGAGAAGAGAGAAATTTAGGCATCTTTTTCAGCTTCTTTCCAATAAAATCAGTATAGTACTATCTTACACCACTTTCATCAGTGTTCCCAACGATAATTCCTTCAAAAGACCCAAGGACGCCCTCAAGGATCTCCTCTGCGGCTGAAATGCCGGCTGATTTTGTCACCTTTACCCTGCTGGGAAGACCGCTTCCCTTTTGGAAAAGCTCTCCATGCCGGGGCGTGTAGGCAATATCTGCGACTTCCAGCATGCACATATCAAGCAGAGAGTCCCCGGCGGCGGCAACCGCTCCGGCACCGGTTCTTTCCTTCAGGTAAGCGACCGCCGCCCATTTATTGACTGCATTCGGGAGCAGATACAGCTTCCTTTCCTGCAGGGAAAGACTCCAGCCCTGACCCTTAAGCCAATGGCCGAAATCTTCAATAACATCGTGCGGAACCTGTTCATCCCGGACACTTGTAAAGCAGAACAAATCGTCACACACCCGGGAGCCAAGCGCCCAGTCCTCATGCTGGATTTCTTCAAGCTTTTTCATCACATCCTGATGGGGTGCACACTCATCTTCAAGCTTCCGCCTAAGGAGTGATGCCCACTCTTCATCCGGTCTGCCATCAGCAAGGATGGTTCCGCCATTGCTGACCACGGCATACCTCGGCATAATGCTGTCACGGAAGAGCCCGATCCGGTGGTATAAATCAACTGTCCTCGTGGTCACCGGAATTAAATCAATCGTTTGATTAACTTTTCGGAGCAGTTCAATTCCCTTTTCGGTCATATAGGAAATTTCCCGTTCTGATGTCTTCTCGACCACCGCAATATCATCACGTTCGAGCTCGCTGCCGCAGGCTCGCCTGGAGTAGATTATGGTCCGGTCTAAATCGGTAGCGAATATCATTGTTCCCCTCCAACCCGCTGTATCAGGCCCATGCAGGAATACGTCATATCGCTATAAATTTCCACCGGTACACCGCGCTCTTCTGCCAGATACAGAATATGCTTCAGTTCAGGATTCTCCGCATCCTTCACAAGGATTTTCCACGGAACCCTGCGCAGCAGCACCCTGGTTGTCTCCCCGACACCCGGTTTAATCAGATTTATGTTTCCAATGCCGAATAAATCCTGCACCTTTTCAATATCCCGAAGACCCCTCCAGGTTTTCGGAAGACTTGAAGCCTCCCGCCCGATAGTTGCAGGGTAGCATGCCGTAACCTTATCAATAAAGTCATTTGATAAATCCGCAGTTTCAAATTCTTGATAATACTTAGCTCCATGAAAATCATCCGGTCCGATTAAATCAGAGTTCAATACCGTGCGGCTGACAAGTCCGGAGACAGTAGAGTTCAGACAGGCACTCGGAATCAGGAAATCCTCGCGCGTTCCGTAAATATCCGCACATTCACCCGGATCGGCAAGGACTGCGAGGCCCGCCGAAACCTCTGTGCCCCGGGATGCATTAAACTTTGCAACAGAGCTAACCAGTTCTTTTGTGACCGCGCCTTTGCCGGTCCAGCCGTCCACAAATTGGACAGCTTCTGCACCATGCTTATTGACGATATAGTCTAATGCATTGAGATCCAGTCCCCGTCCCCTGATGATGGATACACTATAATGCGGCACCTTGATACCGAAAGCATGCGCCAGGTATCTTTTGATCAGGATGCCTACAGGAGTTCCTGCACGCGCAAGAGAAACGAGGATGATGCTGTCTCCTTTTTCGGCGCGGATTTTTTCAGCGGCTGTACGGACAGCTTCTGCCAGCCTCAATTTGTGGCGTTCGAGCGACTCGTGGAAAAGGTCAGTATATTCCGCTGAAGGCTGATATTCAATCGGAAGCGATTCCGAGTAATGGCCGCCCGTCTGCATCTGCTTTTCCCGATCCTCTGTGTTCTGTTCAAGATTGGCATTGCTGATATCCTTCAAGAGGAAGATAACATCCTGCTCACGGTAGCTGCTTCTGACTGTTTGGATGGTTTCCATGATTATTCCCTCCCGGCCGCGGTACTCATCGGCACGACATGAATAAGCGGAATCACTTTTTCAAGCTGGGCGAGGAGCGGTGCCAGCGCTTCTTCCGGCACTTCCCGTTCGAGGAACAGAAACACCTCGTCATACATGTCCGGCTCGATGTTGTAAAAATAGTTAGTGGTGTCAGGATGCTCCGGGCTTGTATAGCTGAAGGCATGCGAAATAGCATAGCCGAGCCTGCCTGAAGGGTGGATCGGGCTTCTTGTGGTAGATTGATAACTGATTCCCTTTCCCATGAGAGAAGCGAGCTTCATCGGAATAAACATGAATTCGCCGGTCCCAAGGCACAGTGTTCTTTCACCTTCCCGCCTGCCGGCAAGATATGACGCTGCCCGGTCCAACCAGTGCGAAGCATCAAACTTCGCGCTGTCCCACATTCCGAATCTGCCAGTATCTTTCAGGTACGGCGCAGACGGCCCCTCTTCTGAAACAAAATCAGTGACTGGGATCTCAAGCGGGGTCATGTCGATCGTCTTGACCGTCGCAGGACGGTCTTTGAAAACAGAACTCTTCTGTTTTCCTTCTAAGGAGCTGCCAATAGCCTCAATTTCGCCTGAGATAAGCGATACTTCATGAATGGTAATACCAAGACGGTCCTCAAGGGCACGATATCTCGCCCTGTTCTCCTCCGAACGCCAGTCAAGGATCGATACCACCGTATACTCGCTCCGCGGGAATTTCGCATGGATGCTTTCAATAATATTTAAGGCCGTCTTGCCTGTTGTCACTTCATCATCAACCAGGACAACCGGGCGGCTGTTATTAAGCCAGGAGGCATCCACATAGCATCGGTGCGATGTGGCGTGGGAATGCTCCTCTTCAAACGTAATAACAGACTCTGCATCCAAAATCTGCTCCCGTGTAGTATGGAAGAAACTCGCATTCTCGCAAAAATCAAAAACAGAATGCCCAAGCGCTGTGGCCGTCTCCGCAAAACCGATAAAAAGGGCCGGCTCCGGAAGCTCGATATGATAATTAAGCAGCCGGGCATTCGGCTGGTGCTCACCCGTAATGCCGCCAATCAGCTCCTGTATATAGGGATGCGTCAAGCCGTACACTTTTTCTGCATAACGGGCAGCAAGCGACGCACCCGTCAGCAGGGCCACGGCAGGATCGACAGGCAGATGCTTTCCAAGCACTTTGCTTACAAATAGGAAGGAGCGTTTTTTATTAATGCGGGCAGCCATGCCAAAGAGCGTGTCCAGGCTGATTCCAAATGGATTCTCCCTGACAGTTATATCCACTTTTATATTATCTAGTATGCTGTATGTGTATTGATTTCCCTGCTCCTGCGGTAAGGAGATCAATGAAAGATTGTTCTTCATGAAACACTCCATAAATTTTTGACTTTAAAATGATCTTTTTCGCCCAATTATAATGAGGCTTTATTTCATTCATTTTATTGGAAAAGCTGCTTTTGATCACTCCATTAAAGCTTTCCGCACTCTCTATTATAGCGGATGCGTCCAAAAATTCCTCGTGGGTGACCACATGCAGCGAATTGACGGCTTTAATGTGGGAAGGATGGATGATCGTCTTCCCGATGATTCCGTTCGAACGGTCGAGGATCACTTCATGAATCAAGGCATCATCGTTGTTAGCGATCATTTCATTTCTCAGCTCCATGCCTTCGCTTGAAACCTCAAAAGGAGTCTGCCTGATCCTGGGCTTCAGGATCCTCTGCCTCCCGAAATATTCCCATACCGGACCTGATATTACATAGCCATCCTGCCTGCCGAATACATTGATTATATCGGTAATGCAGTCAGAAATTACATGGATATTGTAAATCGTTGTATCCCGGTCCCGGCGAATGCCAAATAAGCCGGAGAAGTCTGTCGCGCCGATTCTCACATTTAATATCATCCCACGGTACCGGTCCAGGAGATTCTTTATGGACAATAATGTGTCCAGCCGGGATTCTTTATAAATAATCTCGGGCGTTTCAAGAATGGGCATGGCAAAGAGCTGATGAGAATAGTCCCGATTTATCTCCGATAGAGTCTTAAGATAAACCTCTCCATCTTTAGCGTTAAATTTCGGGAACACAAAGCCGCTTAACAGCTCAAGAGCACCGCCAAGATTATCAGCAAGCTTATGAAGCTGGCCGGCATTCCGGATCCTGACAAAGATAAGCGGCAAATCCTGCATGCGGAAAAGGCCCGTGTCAACCGCACGCTTAATATCCTGCAGCTGTGTGACAAGATTAAGCTCTGCTCCCTCTACCTCGCCATCGGCAATCGAATCCTCAAGACAGACCACCATGGAAGTCAGGCCCTCATGCGCCCCAGATAAAAATTTACCAGATAGTACATCATTAGAGATCCGCGAGCGGGTGCCGGGCATATAAAGCGCTGCGCCGAGAGCATGCGATAAAAGCTCTGAATCGGAATTCCTGGTGAACTCGACTGGCTCATGCTTAAAAATCTGTCTTCTTTCTTCTTTTTCTAAATAACCAAAGTGCTTCACCATGATTTCCTCCCTGCTCTACTAACCTACTATGTGGTAACCTTTTATACGCAGCATAACAATTATACATTCCCTGTTTCGGAATGGATGAACCAAATTTTTACATTTTTTATCTGGCTCCATTAATATCTATTATTGACTTTCTCTTAAGTAACCGCCCTTTTCACCCTGAAAGACTGTTCATTAACTGTTCATCGCCGTCACCAGAAAACAAATCGCTGTGAGAAGTGATAATGGTGTCATAACAAGCCTTTCCTTCTTGCTTTTGGAAAAGGCATTCATAATGGTATTGATGATTAAATAGAATGCAAAAACATAACAAGCTCCTGTTGCCATGCTTCTTAAAGCAGCTATCGCAATGACATGACCTGCCTGCAGCAAAAACAGGATGGCAGCGAACTGAATGCATACCGAGATAAAGCATGCTATCCTCATTTGTTTAGGCATTACTTTATACCTTCCACCCATTGCAAAATCTCCGTAAGGAAAACCTAAAACCAGCAAGATGTACAAAACAGCTACGGCAAAGAAAGCCAAACTTCCAATCCATGCTGTAATCATCGCTATCCTCCTTGTTCTTAAGGAAATAAAGGCTGTATTCGCAAATGTTGAGGCTTTTAAACAAGCAGGTTGATTTCCGCTGCAGGCACTCGCTTTCCGCTCCAATCAACCTGGTTTAGTAATAAAATTTCCTTATATAACTTATAAAATAGTTATTTTTCTAGTTAGAGCTTTTATAAAAAAAGAGGGAAGAGACAAATTGCGTTTCTTCCCTCTTTTGCTATAGCTTACTTGCTTGCATGAGATTCTTTTGAACGGTTTTTCCTGATTTTATGGACGATGAATGTGCTTAGGAAAACAGCTACCAGGATGCTGAAGAAAACTATTTCCTCCACATGGAACCAAGGGCTTGCGATCATCTTGATACCGATGAGGGCGATCATGACGAAGGCAGTGGTTTCGAATTCCGGGATTCTCTCAATAAGGGCAAGGAATACCTGTGCCACTCCACGCATCATGAGAACTCCAAGGATTCCCCCAAGGAACAGGACCCAGATCTGATCAGATACACCAAACGCTGCGATAACACTGTCGATACTGAAGGCAATATCCATGATTTCAACGGAAAGCACGGTGCGCCAGAAGCCCATCGGCTTGTTTTTAACTTCCTCTTCATCATCTTCCTTATTTTTCTTGATGAAGTAGGAAACTGCGAGCCAAAGGAGATAAAGTCCGCCGGCGATCTTGATCCAGGTGATTTTTATGAGGAATACTCCGAGGCCGATAGCCAGGAAGCGGAATAAATAGGCACCCAGAATTCCGTAGAACAGGGCACGTCTTTGCTGCTCCTTCGGTAGATGCTTAACCATTACGGCAAGAACAAGGGCGTTATCAGCAGACAGAAGACCCTCAAGGATGATCAGTGTCCCGATGACTCCCCATGATGCAGGGTCAGATAAAACGGTCTTGATGGCATCCCAAGAGAAGAACGACCCATAACTTGATAATAAATCTTGAATGAATTCCATTTAACTTTTAATCTCCTTCATTATGAAACTGTTTTTCTTAAAAGCCAGAGGGGGTTAGACCTCCAGGCCGTAATTGCGGCAGAGTGCGGCCAGGCCGCCTGAAAATCCGCTGCCAATCGCATTGAATTTCCAATTAGATCCATGCTTATATAGTTCACAGATGACGACTGCGGTTTCAATGGAGAAATCCTCGCCAAGGTCATAGCGGAGAATCTCCTGGTTATCATCCGCATTCACAACCCGGACAAAGGCATTGGATACCTGGCCGAAGTTCTGCTTTCTTGTGTCTGCGTCATGAATGGTCACGGCAATCCCGATCTTGCTCACATGAGAAGGCAGCAGCGAGAAATCAACAGTCAGCTGCTCATCATCGCCGTCCCCTTCGCCGGTCCGGTTATCCCCGGTATGCTCCACAGCGCCTGTTGGACTTTTTAAATTATTATAAAAAATGAATTCCAAATCATCCTGCACCTTGCCCTGTTCATTGGCAAGGAATGCAGAGGCATCCAGATCAAAATCAGCTCCGCCTGAATATTTGTTGGTGTCCCAGCCTAGACCGATAATGACCTTTGTCAGGCCTGGGTTCGTTTTAGTCAAATCAATCCGCTGGCCTTTGGCTAATTGAATCGCCATAAAAGTCACCCTTTCTATAGATTCTGTTTTCAATAAAGCGGAATTTGCACACGGCAAATTCCGCTTAGAAACTGCTTATAGATGTAAGAAATTATACATTCAATCCAAAGTCGCGTACAAGTGAAGCCAGTCCGCCCTGATAGCCGCTGCCGATTGCATTGAATTTCCACTCGCCGTTGTGGCGGTATAATTCACCGACTACTACTGCCGTTTCGATGGAGAAATCTTCACCAAGATCATAGCGGATCAGCTCTTCGCCGTTAGCCGGGTTGAAAATGCGGGCAAATGCATTGGAAACCTGCCCGAAGTTCTGGCTGCGGGCTTCAGCATCATGGATGGTAATGGTGAAAGTAATCTTCTCGATATTGGCAGGAACCTGGGAAAGGTTGATTTTCACCTGCTCATCATCGCCGTCACCATCACCAGTCAGGTTGTCGCCTGTATGCTCTACTGCGCCATTTGCTCCTACCAGGTTGTTGAAGAAGATAAAGTCCTTCTCATTGTCGCATTTACCGGAAGCGTTCAATAAGAAAACAGAAGAATCCAGGTCAAAGTCATGGCCGCCATCGTATTTGTTAACATCCCAGCCAAGTCCGACCACAATGTTCTGAAGTCCCGGATTGGATTTTGTAAGATCTACCTTTTGTCCTTTAGATAATGAAATAGCCATTATAATTCCCTCACTTTTATTTAAATTTTTTTGAATTAGCGGTAACGGTTTGCAATATCCCCGATTGAAAGGTCGCTCGTCCCCTGGCCGACAGCTGAGAACTTCCACTCTCCATTATGGCGGTACAGCTCGCCTGGGAATAGAGAAGTAAGTCCTGAATAATCATCAGACAGATTATACTTGATCAATTCTTCTCCTGTGCTGCTGTTAAAGATGCGGATGAATGCATTCTTGATCATGCCAAAGTGCTGTTTTCTCTGCTTAGCCTGATAGATGTTCACCACAAACAGCAGTTTATGTACATCGGCAGGAACGCTGTTCAAGTCAACAAGAATCTGCTCGTCATCGCCTTCGCCCGCACCGGTCAGATTATCGCCGGTATGCTTGACGCTGCGGCATTTGCTCGTCTTGTTGCCAAAATAGATCAGCTTCTTCTGGTCAGTCAGTTTATCCTGATCGCTTAGCATAAGAACAGATGCATCACAATCCACATCAGCTCCCCCGCCCAGGAGTCCTCCGAACAGACCGCCTTTCTTCACAGGATCCCAGCCAAGGCCGACAGTAATATTGGTCAGTCCGGCCCGGCCCTTTGTCAGGTCGATCTTTTGTCCCTTTTGCAATGAAATGGCCATATTGCACTCTCCCCCAAGTTTGGCATTCTTATAAATCTTCTTAAATTTTATCATTTTGGAATTTACAGTTCCAATATATTACACGAAAGGCACTCAGCCTTTCCTGCATGACTTCGCCTACTGTATACGGCTGGTCCTTTAAAAGGTTTCAATTTTTTTTCGGCTGTCCTATTTTTTTCACCATTTTTTCACCGTCGGCGGATAAAGTAGGCATTGTATGAGGGAACCACCGGGGAATACACATCAAAATTTTATTATAACAGGAGGTATGTACATGAACAAAAAGAAGCTGGCTGGACTTATCATGACAGGCGCTCTGACGGCAGGAATCATTGGCGGGGCAGGTGCTGCATTCGCAGCAGCAGAATCGGGGGCAGGACAGGAAGCCAAGCAGGCAGAGAATGTAAAGGCATCACTTACCAGTAAACAAAAAGCGGAAGCAAACAGGATTTTAAGCAGCCTGAAGGCAGACCTCAACAAGCTGGGCGTAGATCTTCCGGAAAAGGGAAAGAAATTCAGGGGCCGTGACGGCGGGCCTTTCGCTTCTATGAGCGAGGCCAATAAGGAAAAGGCCCGCACAATTATGGATCAGCTCAGGGATGGCAAGATCACTGAGGCTGCGGCAAAAGAACAATTGCAGAAGCTTGGTGCGGACCTGCAGGAAAGAGGGAAAGGATTTGGCGGACATGGCGGCGGACCTTTCGCTTCACTCAGTGATGAGAACAAAGTAAAGGCGCGAGCTATCATGGAACAGCTGAAGGCTGGTAAGATCACTGAGACGGATGCGAAGGAGAAATTGCAGAAACTGGGTGCCAACCTGCCGGAACGCAGAAAATTTGGCGGGCCTTTCGCTTCACTTAGTAATGAGAACAAAGTAAAGGCGCGCGATATTATGGAACAGCTGAAGGCTGGTAAGATCACTGAAGCGGATGCGAAGGAGAAATTGCAGAAGCTGGGTGCCGGCCTGCCGGAACGCAGAAAATTTGGCGGGCCTTTCGCTTCACTTAGTGAGGAGAACAAAGAAAAGGCGCGCAATATCATGGAACAGCTGAAGGCTGGTAAGATCACTGAAGCGGATGCGAAGGAGAAATTGCAGAAGCTGGGTGCCGGCCTGCCCGAAAAAAGAAAAGGCCTTGAAAAAGCACTGAACGGCCTTGATGCCGATACAAAGAAAAAAGCTCAGGCCTTGATTGATAAGGCGGAAAAACAGCTGGCTGAGCTGGGAATTGATAATATTCCATTCAAAGGATTAAAGAAAGCCGAATAACCATAAGAAACCCTCAGGCACCATATGCCTGAGGGTTCGTCTTTTATTTTGCGAGATAGCTTAATGCCATCTGCAGCTGCAGATCATGTTCTTCGTCCTTAATATAGTCCTGGACAGCTGCCACCAAGCCATCAGCCGTCCTGCTATCGAGAATCCCGGTTTGTTTTAAATCCTGCTGTGCCTGGAACGCCTTAACGGCAATTTCAGTCCGCAAATCGAAATAACCATCTTCACGGCCTGTCTCAAAACCGAGGCTGTTCAGCATTTCCTGGGCATGCTTGATCTGCTCGTCGTTGCTGTCTCTTCCAAATGGTTCCGAAACATCCAGAGGCTGCGAATGGAAGGCATCCGGCTGGGCAACCTCAATGGTCGGATCTATGCCCTTTTTATGAATCCAATTTCCTTCAGGCGTAAGCCACTTATACAGAGTCAGCTTGATATTGCTGCCATCCTCCATCGGCACTGCCTGCTGGACAGTTCCTTTTCCGAAGGTGCGCTCGCCGATCAGCTGATAGCCCTCTGCCTCATGCAGCGCCCCTGCGAGGATTTCGGAAGCAGACGCGCTTCCCTTATCAATCAGGACGGCCACTCCGTAAGGCTTTTCTTTACCAAGTGTTGTGAAATACTTTTTACGGTCTCCATTCCGCTTCTGAATCTGGATATACGGCTTTTCCTTAGTTACGAATTCACCCAGAATTGCCTCAACGGATGAAAGCAGGCCGCCTGGATTTCCCCTCACATCAATGACCAGGCCTTTGATATTTTTCCCTTCCAGCTTTCCCAGCTCTTTTTCAAAATCCTCTGCCGTATGCTCCGAAAAGGAAGTGAGGGCAATATAGCCTATCTTTTCTCCATTCTGTTCCTTAACCTTGGACTCAACCGTATGAATAGGGATTGTATCACGCACCATTTTCACAACAATCGGATTGGAAACACCAGGCCGCTTGATTTCAAGCTTCACCGCAGACCCCTTTTTACCCCTGATTTTCAGACGGGTATCATACAGATTCAATCCCTCCACACTGTCGCCGTTCACCTTAAGAATCTGGTCGCGCGGCTTCAGGCCGGCCTTTTCGGCAGGTGAATTCTTATAGGGGGATATGATAATAATCTTGCCGTCTTCCTCTCCGATCTCCGTGCCGATGCCTTCAAAAGACGAATCGAGTGCCTCATTAAATTGCTGAGCTGTTTCCTTATTCATATAAACTGAATACGGATCCTTCAAGGTGGACAGCATCCCCTGGATGGCTCCCTCCTCAAGCTTCTGACCCGTTACCTTCTCTACATAATTATCCTTTATCAGCTGATAAGCCTGATGTACCTTTACCAAAGACTTTTCCTCAGCGGCCGTACCGCTCTGCTGCTCGTTCTGGAGTTCTTTGCCCCCCAAATCCCCGCCTCCATACTTCACTCCGCCGTACACACCGCCCGCTGCCCCAACAGTCAGCGAAACAGCAGCCGTCAGCGGCACTACCCACTTTTTAGCCATACTAAGCTCCTCTCTCACATCCTAACGAATCTGGTACTTGTCCTTAGTTATATATGAAAGGGGGCTGGATTTTATGAACAGGTTTGGCGGGAGGGGGACGAAAATGGCTGGCGGCTGTAAATAAAACTGGGACGGCGTGGAGACATCCTGCTGGCAGGACCGGAACCAGCTGGCAGCCAGGGATAATTGGTTCTTGAATAATTAGAACCTAAAACAGCTCGGATTTGAGAAGAAATGGTTCTAAATGCATGATTAGAACCAAAATCGGATGCAATCCAGGAAGAATTGGTCCTAATGGAAGGATTAGAACATTAAAAGGCTGAGATTTCAGCAGTAATGGTTCTAAATGCATGATTAGAACCAAAACCGGCTGTGATCCGGGAAGAATTGGTTCAAAAGGGACCCTTAGAACCTAAATCAGATGGGATTTCTGCAGAAATGGTTCTAAATGAATGACAAGGGATGGTTTAACCCGCTAATATACCCTTTATCTTCTCTCTTCTCGGTTATACAGCAGCTGCTGCATTTGTCAAAATATTCAATATATACTATAATATTGTAAAAGCCGCAGCTTTTTATACAAAGGGGGAGTTCTCCATGTTCTGGCCGTTTATCATAATCATTACGCTATTTTTGATTGTGCAGTTTTTGAGGCCTGCGCCCGCCCGCACCCAGGAGTTATACGAAACTGATCCGGATCGGATTGTTGAGACTGAACGCGCAAAAAATACCCCGTTTAATGGATAAAATAAAAAGGGTGAAGCTCCCTGTAATGGAGCCTCACCCTTTTTCACTTTATACCTTCAGGAACTTCCTCACAGACATCATGCTTCCCCAGATACCGATGACGGCGCCGAGTGCAAGCAGGATGAGAGAAACCTGCCAGATGAACGGATTTACTTCCAACAATTCCACGAACTTGATCTGGATCCGAGGTGAAACGAAATCATAAATATAGTGGTAGGCGGCCGCGATGAATGCAACCGGGATGACAGCCCCAAGGACTCCGAGCCAGGCTCCTTCAAGGAAGAACGGCCAGCGGATAAAGCTGTTGGTGGCTCCTACTAATCTCATGATCTCAATTTCTTTTCTTCTGGCAACAATTGTTATCTTTATGGTGTTTGAAATGAGGAACATTGCGGTAAATAATAAGCCAAGGATTAATACAATCCCGATATTACGGGCAACGCTGACCACATCAAACAATTTCTCTACATAACCCTGTCCATATTTTACACTTGATACGGACGGATACTTTTCAACGGATTTTGCTGTTTTAATAACATCAGCAGGTTCTTTCGTTTTGACTACATATACGTCGTTAAGCGGATTATCCTGTTCAAACAGTTCGAATGTCTTGCCGTCTTCGCCAAGCTCATTGATCAGATTGTTCAGCTCTTTTTCCTTTGGAGAAAAAGTGACGGTACTGACTTCCGGGATCTGTTCGAGCTTCTGCCCGACAAGCTTCTTATTATTTTCGTCTGCGGCTGAATCCAGGTGAACGCGGATTTCTACGTCTTTCTGGACGTTTTCAGCTATATGGTTCAAGTTCATCATTACTACAAAAAATACACCGACTAAAAGAAGGGTCACGGTTACGGCACTGATGGATGCAAAAGTCATCCAGCCATTACGAGTCAGGTTCTTCCCGCTCTCCCTAAAATGGCGGCGAATGGTTCTAAAGCTCATATCCGTACTCACCTCGCTGTTCATCCCGCACAATTTTCCCATTTTCAATGGCTATTACACGGCGTTTCAGATTATTGACTATATCACGGTTATGCGTGGCCATCACGACAGTAGTGCCGCGTGTATTGATTTCCTCAAAAATGTTCATGATCTCCCAGGAAGTTTCCGGATCAAGGTTCCCAGTCGGCTCGTCCGCTATGACGACCTGCGGGGAATTGACGATACTTCTTGCAATGGAAACACGCTGCTGCTCACCGCCGGAAAGCTCGGTCGGAACCATGCGCGCTTTATGCTTCAGCCCCACAAGGTCCAGGACCTCCATTACGCGTCTCTTAATCTCTTTCGGATGCTCTTCAATGACTTCCATGGCAAACGCTACGTTCTCGAAAACGGTCAGCGTAGGCAGAAGCTTATAATCCTGGAATACAACCCCGAGATTCCGGCGGAACAATGGAACCTTCGTGGTACGGAGCTTTGCCAGCTGCACCCCATTCACGACGATGGAGCCGCTGGTCGGCTTTTCTTCCCTGAACATCATTTTTATAAAAGTAGATTTACCTGCACCGCTCGGCCCTACTACATAAACGAATTCGCCTTTATTGATCTTGACGTTGATCCCGTTTATGGCAGTGACGCCGTTCGGATAAGTCTTGTACACATTCGACATTTCAATCATGTAATTCACCCGGCCTTTTAGTTTAAAGATTTATTATAAAATTCACCTGAATGGATTGGATGTTGCCAGACAACAAAAAACGACAAAATGAAAGAAAAAGCAACCCCTTTTCTTCTTTTGCCTCAAAACATTATAACACTCCTCCCTATAAGTTTTAAGGATAATTATATTACAGTTTCATTTCATTCAAGATACACAGCCCTGGTTATCATGATTAGAATGACCTGTTTATTACGTTCTCCCTGCCGGAAATTCAAACCGAAACTGAGAGCTCATAACCATTGTTTATGCAAGGTCATAAACATAAAATCATTACCTTATGGCACCAGACAGGTTAGCATAATAGTAAGACAGTTTCCAGGAGGAGGGACTTTTATGGATGCAGGAATACACTTTAGAACTGCCGTGGAGGAGGATCTGGACAGCATCGTTGCTATGCTGGCCGATGATATGCTGGGAAGCAGGCGCGAGCGCTGGGAGCAGCCGCTTCCTGAAAGCTACAGGCGGGCCTTTGAGGCCATATCAGCTGATCCAAATAATGAGCTGGTGGTTGCTGTCCACGGAAATGAGGTGGTCGGAGTGCAGCAAATTACGTTCACTCCGTATATCACTCATCAGGGCGGGTGGAGAGCGACCATCGAAGGAGTACGGACTGCAGCATCTGCAAGAGGAAAAGGTGTCGGAAGCGCCCTTATTAAATGGGCTATCCAGCGTGCGGAGGAACGGGGCTGTCATCTGGTGCAGCTGACTACCGATAAAGAAAGACCGGATGCTTTGCGGTTTTATGAGCGGCTGGGATTTAGTTCGACACATGAGGGCATGAAGCTTAAAATTTAACAAAATGTAAAAACGCCAGGCGGTGTCCCGGCGTTTTTGCATATTAATTCATTTCAATAGATTATTTTAAGTTCTTTTTTAGTTCCTCTGCCGGCAGAGTATTGTGTACACTGAGCGGCGCCGGCTCGAGGATTGGCCTGGAGCCTTCAATTCGCGGCTCTTCAAATTTATATTCACCCTGTCCGTCAAGGCTTGGTCCGCTTGCCCAGCGGCCGGCTGCTGCCTCGTCGCCCTGCGAGAAGTTGTACAGAGAGTACGCGATATCTGTCCGCTCTTTTTCACGCGGGAAGGTGCTTGGAACGAGCAGGCCTTCTGCTTCTTCTAGCTCGGCGATGGCAGCTGCCCATTGATTTTGGTGATAGGAGTCACGTGCAATCAACACAGACAGCATGTCCTTGACTCCGCGGTCATCAGTCATTTCATACAGCCTTACCGCCTGGAGGCGTCCCTGGGATTCAGCATTCAGGTTGGCACGGAAATCCGCAAGCAGGTTTCCGCTTGAAATGATATATCCTCCCTGCCAGGGGTTGCCGACTGAATCAGACGGACGCGCACCAAGACCTGATACAATCGCATGCTGCGGGTTCATGCCGCCCAGGATGTTGCCGATGATGGGATCCTTCGCTGCCGCTTCCTGATCTTTTAAAGGAGCCTTGTCCAATAGTCTTGCTACCATGGTTGCCAGCATTTCAATGTGGCCGATTTCTTCTGTTCCAATATCTAAAAGCAAATCCTTATACTTTTCGTTTCCGCGTACACTCCAGCCCTGAAACAGATATTGCATGGCTACAGACATTTCTCCAAACTGGCCGCCAATCAGCTCCTGCAGTTTTTTGGCATACAACGGATCCGGCCTTTCGGGCCTCGCTTCGAATTGCAATTCTTTTACATGATGGAACATTCAAAAACCTCCCTGGTATTTTTTGTCCGGGCAAGAGCACCCTTCGTCTCCTTTTTACCCCAGGGGATTCCCGGAAAACTACTATTTGGATATTCGTGCCAAAATAATGAAAGCAGCATTCCTGGGATCAGGAATGCTGCTTTCAGGGTTTATTTCTTTGATGCCAGCCACTCGGCAACTGCTTTGGCATCCTCGCCTTTAAGGATATTGCCAGGCATCTGCCCTTTACCATTTTTAATGATTCCTTCAATTTCTTCCTGTGAGTGCTCAGCCCCGACATTGGTCAGTTTAGGGCCGAATCCGCCTTCAAGCTTTTCGCCATGGCAGCTTGAGCAGCTCCGCTGAAACAGCTTTTCGCCGTTAGAAGAAGGTCCTGATGTATTTTCAGAGGAATTTCCGCCGTCTTCCTTTTGACCTGCATTGTCACCGCCGCCGCAGGCAGTCAGGATCAAGCTTGTTCCAAGCAATACGGTCATCAGCTTTTTTTTCATCGTCATTCGCTCCTTGGTTGGATATGCCCCAGGTTGTCAGGCACGTTCATCTTCCATTATACCTTGCTCACACTCTTTTAAAACCCTCACCGAGCACCTCAGAGGCATCCATGACCACTACAAAAGCATTCGGGTCAATGCTTTTCACCAGCAGTTTCAGCTTGATGAATTCCGTCTGATCCACGACGCACATCAGCACAGGCCGCTCGTCATCTGTATAGCCGCCCATTCCCGACAGTTTTGTTACGCCGCGGTCTATTTCATGGATGATGCCGCGGCGGACTTCCGCTTCCTTGGCTGTAATGACCATGGCCATTTTAGAGCGGCCGATCCCGACCTGTACGAGGTCGATCGTTTTGCTCGTCACATACAGCCCGATCAGGGCATAGAGCCCGCGTTCAATATCAAAGAAAATGGCAGCCGCAAGGACAATCATTCCATCGATGATAGCGACACATGTCCCGAGGCTGAGTCCTGTATATTTATTAATAATTTGAGCAGCCAGGTCTGTCCCGCCGGTTGAAGCTCCCCCTCGGAATACTACACCAAGCCCGAGGCCGACACCGATACCGCCGAACAACGAACCAAGCAGCGGATCTGTCGTCCATGGCTCCCAATCGCTCGTCAGGAAGACCACGAACGGAAGGAAAACCGTCCCGAGCAGCGTCTTCGCCCCAAACTGTGCTCCCAGAAAAACCAGGCCGGCAATGAACAGCGGCACATTGAACGCCCACTGTACATAAGCGGGCTCCCAGCCAAGCAGCGCATGGAGAATCGTACTGATCCCGCTCACACCGCCGGACGCAATCTTATTTGGAAGCAAAAACACATTAAACGCAATCGCCACAACCGCAGAACCAAACAGCACATACCCAATCTCCAGGAGCTTATCCAAAACCGGGTGCGAAACCTCCGTACCCCTTCTCTTCCGCATACCACATATCCTCCATAATCTATTACAAATAGTATCCATTTAAATCCACAAAACATACTATACCATGCCCCCATGGGGACTGTCCCCTATTTCCCGAGAATGGAACACCCGGATACTCAACAACCTTTAGCGGGACAGCCCCCATTTCCGGGCGAAAACACAAAGAACCGGATGGCTGGCCGCCATCCGGTTCCACTTCATATTTTTTATTGTCTTCGCTCAAAGGTTTTGCAGGCCGTTTCTTCAACAGTATCAGCGTCATTGTTATCAAGGCCAACGACATAAATGGAGTCGGCAACACATTGATTTCCCTCAGCCCAGTACGTGCACTTCTCAACGTTACACAACACTTCGAGTTTCATAAAAGGTCTCCTCCTCTTTATCGTTTAGTAACATATCCCCGTTTTTGGATATGGATAAACTACAGAAAGTCGTAAGGAGTTATATGAGAGAAATAGGGAACCGGATAGTAAAATCGGGATTTTGGCGGGTAAAGCTTCGAATTCGGACAGTAAACGCCTGGTTTTGGATAGTAAACCGATAAAATCCGCGTGTTATTATAAATATATTGTCCTGCTTAAAGAGCCGGCGAAATGTAAAACGAGTTACTGCATAATCCAACAGCGGAACAAGAAGGGACCTGTCATAGGTCCCTAACATCACTGCACTATTAAACTTCTAATATGTATTAGCCCTTTTGCTGATGAAATACTTTTTGTATTCCTCAGATAACTGATCAATAGGACCATATACTTTCTCTATTGCTTTTAATGTGAGCGCATCCGTTTCCTCAACCTTCTCCCAGCCTTCTTTGCCGATTTCTTTATTTTTCTTTAATTCTTCAGCAAAGGCTGTGAACTTTTCAATTCCTTTCTCTCTTATTAAATAGCTGGTTAGCAAGATGCCCGATGAAAGCTTTTTCCCTAAATCCTTACCAGTAAGCGCATTAATTTGGTCTATTGGCACAGGGATTTTGACAGTTCTAAGAGCGTCCGACTCGGTTAAATCCATAAAGTCAAAATTAAAAGAAAACCCGTTCCCATCATCTTGAACAACATTTTTTAAGAATGTCCCAAATCCCTCCTTAATATAGACAGAGGCATTTTCATTCGTTAAATCCGCGAGCATTTTATCAGCGAGCTGTTCCGCAAGTATGGCCAGGGTGGTTTCCATGCCCTCCTCTTCATCCACTGAAATTTTGATTGATTCGCCTGGCCTGCTGTATCGATCTGCAGGAAAGGTTGGAACGGTAGCGGACAATTCCTCTACTGTTGGATATAGTTTGATCGTAATTTCCCCAGGTTTCCATCCAAATTCCTGCTCGTACAGGCGGACTAACGATATCGCTTCCATAAGTGATTTATCTGCCTTTTCTTCAACATCCTTACTATAATAGACGGATATTGTTTTATAGGACTTTTTCATAAACGGAGGATCGTTTAGTTTCCAAATTTTATCCGATTTAATTAAAGAATAAGTCACTTTATAGTTTTGCTGCTCGGATTCTTCTGCCTTCAAACCAATTATCAGCTCAATAGTGCCCCGCCTGGCCGACATTACATTCACCGCTCCTATATCAACGGAAAACTCCCAGCCATGCTTCTTTAAATTGATTACATCCTGTATCCAGCTCTTCTGTTCTTTATAAAAGATATTATTGGATTTGTTTTGGAAAGATAAAAATGTTTTGGCGTCATTCTTATTTACAGAAGTCAGCATCGGCTGGAGCTGCTTTTTAATTTTACTATTTGAAACTAGCATACTTTGATCGCCGGAGCTCTCATCCTGCACTCTGGCACTTGCTGAAAGAAGCATTTTTTTTACAGGGTCTTCATTGTTATGAAGATATACTGCACAATAACCAGCAAATAAAGCAAACATAGCAATGATTTTCCGCTGGCTGATCAATGATTTCAAAAGGAAGTGTACGGCATTTCTAAGGTTAGGGCTGCTGCTGATTGCAAATCTTCTTTTGACCCTCCCAGAACTCCTTTTCTCCTCAAGGCTGTCCAGCCACTCCTGCCCCCCCTGATAAAGAATAAAGAAAGGTGTGTAAATCAACAGCAGTGATACTGCCAGCACTATCGGCTTAAAATCCAGCCCAATATAGTAAGTAAGCCCCCTTGTATTAAAAATATATTCAACAATATACAAAGAGGACATAGTACCCCAAACGACGATCTTAGAATGATGGAAGATGGAAGGAAAAATGTTTCTAAATATGTGAACCGCTAATATCCGCAGCCTACCCATTCCTTTTGCAAAAGCATATTCTGTATACGGCTTCGATAACTCCTCTTCAGCCAGCATCAAAATCACTCGGTACAAAAAAATGGCCGGCAGAATGGAAAGAGTCAGGATGGGGGCCATATAAATGGGTTCTTCGCCGACCACAGCAAACTTAAACAGGAGAATATTAGTCTTCTTAAAAACAAAAACGAGTGACAGCTGCAGTAGAACAGCAACTAATAAATCTGGCATAGCTTCCAAAATACTTAATATACGTTTAACCGGGTTCATAACGTAAGCGGGCAGTAAAAATGTCAGAAAAGCCAGTAATAGAGCTATGACAAATCCTATCAGGATGGCACTGATAAAGATTTTTGCGGAGTATATATAAGGTTCCTTCAGAAATTCGATGATCGGCATAGGCTCATTTTTATAATAATAGACCCAGTTTTCACTCTTCAGGAACACTTTCACAAATTCATAGAATTTTTGTAGATAAACAGGAATGTTATAGATATTACCGGATGCTACCACAGTTGGTACAATACTTACAAACAAGATACCGATTATGCCAAGTATATAATAGAAAAGAATTCTAATAGCTTTTACCATCAAACCCAAAAAAATTGTCCCCCAATCCTATAATGATGTTCACTGGCACCAATCAGCCGCTGATATCCATATGATTTTTGACCAGCAGAGACAATGATGTTTCAGATGGAACCAGCTGTTGACTGGTCTTTTCCTGCTTTTCTCTGATACGTTTCGGTACAAGAACCCCAACTTTTCTTTGCTGCACTTCTTTGACTCCTTGTACGATAAGCTGCATCGCAATTATACAAAGCATAAAAGCGAGCAGAGCAGGTACGACCAGCCAGTACTTGCCATATCCAATTGCATCCTTAGCATCACTCATAATCCCTGACCACTCGAAAGTTATACTTCGCGGCGGATCAGGAGTTTCACTGACCGAGACAAGGGTTCCTCCGAAAAACAAGTGAAATAGACCAAGGTGTACAAATATGAGCAGAGTTTGTATAAATTGCTGTCCAAATATGATAAACAGCCTCGGGGCAAGGTGAGGAAAGATATGCTTCCAGAGAATATGCCGGTTGTCCCCTCCCAATGTCCTTGCGCTTTCAATATACATTTGGTGAGAAATCAGCCTCATTTCGCTGCCAATCAAGACCGTTGTCAGCGGTATAACGATCAAACTCAATATGACTACCTCTAGTACAATTCGCTCCAATAAGGAGAATTCCCAGCTGCCTCCACCCATATCCCATAAAATAGGCGACAATAAAATAACCGCAATCAAGCTCAACGGTAGAAAGTGTATAGAGTCGACTACTTTATTAATAAATTTCCGCGTCTGGTCCTTTAAATGAAAGGTATATTGAATGGCCAGCATAAACCCCCCTGCCACCCGTAACAGTGCAATAATCAACCCAAATAAAATCGTATATTTGGCACCTACAAACAGCTGATCCCTTATACTCCTGCCTCCTCCATCCGATCCGAACCACATATAAGAGGAAGGGGGGTGAGGGGATGAACTAAATACTTTGCCGTGTCCATCTGTCAATAACACCGCCTTTTTTATCGGAACTTCTTTAAATACTGACCAGCAAATGCTAAATACAAGCAGCCCGAATAAAAAAACAAAGCCAACTGTGAACTTTGGATTAGCCAAATGTATCTTGACGGTATTTCCAGCGCGAAGAAGATGTTCTTTCCAGCTTTCTTCTGGGGAAAAGCTGTCGTTTCTAGAATCAGACCAGATCTTTGCACCATGATAAAGGATAAAGAAAGGTGTAAATATAAATGACAATGAAACAGCAATGAGGATGGGGCTGAAGGATGAGGTTATATAGAATGTTATCCCTTTGCTTACATATAGGACTTCAACCCCTAATAGACCCGCCGCAGCTGCCAATAACAGAGTTCTTGACTTAGCGAGGACATATGGGAGATTAAGCAGAATCCTATGTTTAATTAAAGCCAGAAAAGCAGCTATACTCAGTTTTACGTCTGGCTTTTCCCCCTTCTTTTCCAGGGATAAAAAAATTCCAAGCAGTACGGCAGCCGGGATAATAGACAGAGTCAGCATGGGAAATATGTAAGGTTTGCCGCCCGTGTGCACCCCTAATTTTTGAAGGACAAATATCACTGAGAATCCCGCCAAAAGTCCCGTCAGCCATTGTGAGAAAAAGGTGAAGATTTTTTTCGCAAACTGTCTTGCAATATCAGGCAGCAAAAAAGACAGCCGGGTAAACAAAAGAGCCTGCAGAAGGCCTATTAACAACGAGCTTCCAAGAATAAACATTGAGTATAAGTATGGTTCTTTAATGAAATCTAAAATGGGAAAGGAGGCTTGCTTATAGCTCATGATCCAATTACCTGGATGTATGAATGCAGGGATCAGCTTCAATAATTCCTCGACATAGCCGGTAATATTGAACAGTCCTTTTTCTATAATGACCTTCGGGATCACACTGATCATTAATATTCCGAAAAGACTTCCTGCATAAATCAAAAGTATTCTCACAAACTTCATATTTTACCCCCTGACAATTGGTATCTATATGTATCTATTCCAGACTGGAACAAAGCTGATATATATTAGACGACTGCTGAATGTAAAATGTTTCATTTTTATTTAATTTTTCTTACATTTATGACAAAATATTCCTTCGAAAAGAGGAAGCAATTCCTAATATCGCACATAAATACCTTCAAAATGAAAAAACAGCCGTTTTTCCTTGCTGGCATTTCGGCTGCAGAATCTCAAAGCACCAGGTAAAATGTATATTTCCAGGGGACAATCCTATTTCCCGAAGCTATTTTCCATTAAAAAAGGAAACGGGGCAGAGGCCCGTTTCCCGGATATGCATATTAAGCAAGTTTTGAACGCAGGTAGGCGTCAATGAAGGAGTCGAGGTCTCCGTCCATGACTCCCTGGATGTTGCCGGATTCGTTGCCGGTCCGGTGGTCTTTGACCATGGAGTATGGGTGGAAGACGTAGGAGCGGATCTGGCTGCCCCAGCCGATTTCCTTTTGTTCGCCGCGGATTTCGTCAAGCTCGGCCTGCTGCTGTTCGATTTCACGCTGATAGAGTTTTGCCTTCAGCATTTTCATGGCCTGCTCGCGGTTTTTGATCTGTGAACGCTCAGACTGGCAGGTCACGACAACGCCTGTTGGCGTGTGTGTGATACGGACGGCGGAGTCTGTTGTATTGATATGCTGTCCGCCTGCACCGCTCGCACGGTACGTATCAATCTTTAGATCCTCGGTCCGCACTTCGATTTCGATTTCATTATTGAATTCAGGCATAACCTCACATGACACGAAGGATGTGTGGCGGCGGCCTGAGGAATCAAAAGGAGAAATACGCACAAGGCGGTGAACTCCTTTTTCAGCTTTAAGATAGCCATACGCATTATGGCCTTTGATCAGAAGCGTCACACTCTTGATCCCGGCCTCATCGCCCGGCAGATAATCCAGTGTCTCCACCTTGAAGCCTTTCTTCTCAGCCCAGCGTGTATACATGCGGAGCAGCAAAGAACCCCAGTCCTGGGACTCTGTTCCGCCGGCACCGGGGTGCAGCTCAAGGATGGCATTATTTTTATCATATTCTTCACTAAGCAGCAGCTGCAGCTCAAACTGATTCAGCTGCTCACCAAGCTCTGTCAATTCAGACTCCAGCTCCGCCCGGAGCTCTTCGTCTTCCTCTTCCTTCACAAGCTCAAATGTCAGGTCTAGATTTTCATATGTCTCGAACATTTCGTTGAATTGAACGACCGCATCCTTTAGACCGTTCACTTCATTGATGACTCCCTGGGCTTTCTGCTGGTCGTTCCAGAAGTCGGGATGGGACATTTCATTTTCCAGCTGGGCAATGCGGGCTTCCTTCTCTTCTAAGTCAAAGAGACCCCCTAAAGTCCGCTAATTTCTTAGCTGTTTTCTCAAGCTCGTTACGAATTTCTGATAATTCCATGCCTGACGCACCTCTTTTTTTAAATTAATAATATATAAAGATTCGTTTTATTATAGTAAAAATCTATTATAACGTGTTGGACCGCTTGTTACAAACAGGAAAAAGGCGGTAAACCATGAAAGCTTACCGTCTCCTGCCCTGTTCCTTATTGCAGCTGCCCGTGGCAGTTTTTAAATTTCTTGCCGCTTCCGCATGGACACGGATCGTTGCGCCCGACATCCGCCTTTTTGCGGGAAGGCTGCCGTTTAGAGGTTTCGCTGTCTGTTTTAGGATTAACGGCCTGTCCCTGTGCAACCTCCTGGCGCTCCAGGTTGCTGCGGATCTCGGCCTTCATGATGTATTTCGCCACATCATCCTCAATAGCCGCAATCATGGCGTCAAACAGCGCAAGTCCTTCCTCCTGATACTCGCGGAGCGGATCAATCTGGCCATAGGCACGAAGATGGATTCCCTCGCGGAGCTGTTCCATCGTGTCAATATGATCCATCCATTTGCTGTCGACTGCACGAAGCACGATGACCTTCTCAAACTCGCGCATCTGCTCGTCTGTCAGCTGTTCTTCCTTTTCATCATAGCGGGCCTTGATCTTCTCAAGGATCAGCTCCTGCATTTCCTCAGGATCCATGCCCTTCAGATCGTCCTCGCTAATATCGCCCTCTTGCAGAAGGTTTCCGTTGATATAGTCGATAAGCCCTGTGAAGTTCCATTCCTCTTCATCCTCATGAGGGGAAACAAAGGCCTCGAAGTTCCGGGCAAGGGAAGTCTTGACCATACGCTCAACGATATCACGCAGGTTTTCGCTTTCAAGCACTTCATTCCTCTGTGCATAAATGATTTCACGCTGCTGGCGGAGAACATCATCATACTGAAGCAGCTGCTTACGGGCATCAAAGTTATTGCCCTCAACCCGCTTCTGTGCGGATTCAACCGCTCTTGTGACCATCTTGCTCTGGATTGGCTGGGAATCATCCATGCCGAGGCGCGCCATCAGGTTTTTCATATTATCTGAACCAAAGCGGCGCATCAATTCATCCTCCATGGAAAGATAGAACTGAGTCACACCCGGGTCTCCCTGACGTCCGGAACGTCCGCGGAGCTGGTTATCGATCCGTCTGCTCTCATGGCGTTCTGTACCGACAACTGCAAGGCCGCCGAGTTCCTTCACGCCTTCGCCAAGCTTGATATCCGTACCGCGGCCAGCCATGTTCGTGGCGATGGTCACAGCACCCTGCTCGCCGGCATGAGCGATGATTTCCGCCTCGCGTCCATGATTCTTCGCGTTCAAGACATTATGTTTTACACCTTTTCGAGTCAAAAGAGTAGAAATCAATTCAGATGTTTCAATGGCAACCGTACCGACAAGCACCGGCTGGCCCTTTGCATAGCGTTCTGCGATTTCTTCAACCACCGCATTGAATTTTCCTTCCATTGAAGCATAAATCAAATCGGCGCGGTCATCCCGGACAATGTCGCGGTTCGTCGGGATCGCAATGACCTGCATATTATAGATATTGCGGAATTCCTCTTCCTCTGTCTTCGCTGTACCGGTCATCCCGGAAAGCTTCTCATACATCCGGAAATAGTTCTGGAAGGTGATCGTCGCAAGCGTCATGCTTTCATTCTGGATCTCCACGCCTTCCTTGGCTTCAATCGCCTGGTGGAGTCCGTCGCTGTAGCGGCGCCCCTTCATAAGCCGGCCGGTGAACTGGTCGACAATGACAATTTCCCCGTCCTGAATCACATAATCCACATCAAGCTGCATGCTGTTATGCGCCTTCAAGGCCTGGTTGATATGGTGATTAAGCGTTACATGGGAAATATCGAATAAGTTATCAATGCCAAAGGCACGCTCAGCCTTCGTAATTCCATCCTCCGTCAGCTGCACACCCTTGGTTTTCTCATCATAGTTAAAGTCAACATCCTTTTTCAGGGTGCGGACAAACGCATTCGCCTGGATGTAGAGAACATTCGATTTCTCGGCAGTTCCTGAAATGATCAGCGGCGTCCGCGCCTCATCAATCAGGATGGAATCGACTTCATCAATTACGGCATAATATAGCGGGCGCTGTACTTTCTGTTCGGTGTAGAGCACCATATTGTCGCGCAGATAGTCAAAGCCAAGCTCATTGTTTGTGCTATAGGTAATATCAGCAGCGTATGCTTCCTGCTTTTCTTCCTTCGTCATGCTGTTCAGGTTCAGCCCGACAGACAATCCCAGGAAATTGTACAGCTCGCCCATTTCCGTCGCATCACGGCTGGCCAGGTATTCATTCACCGTTACCACATGCACGCCTTTGCCGGTGATAGCATTCAGATAAACAGGCATCGTGGAAGTAAGGGTCTTACCTTCACCGGTTTTCATCTCGGAAATATTACCGTCATGCAGCGAGACACCGCCCATCAGTTGAACGCGGAATGGATACATCCCAAGCACACGGCGGGAAGCCTCGCGCACAACCGCAAATGCTTCAGGAAGCATACTGTCCAGCTTCTCGCCCTTTTGAAAGCGGCCTTTAAATTCCTCCGTCTTCGCTCGCAGATCAGCATCAGACAGACGCTCCATATCCGATGCCAGTGCTTCTATTTGATCCGCCTGTTTCTCCAGGCGTTTTACTTCGCGTTTATTCTGGTCAAACACTTTATTTAAAATCCCCAGCATGAAAAGCGCTCCTCTTTTATAAAAGTAAATGAGCCCAGGCATTCGGGCACCCATTGATGAATATATATTTAATTAAGAAAGAATTCGCCAAAAAACAGGAAAATCCCTTTACTATACTTCACAAATACTATCTCTAATTTTATCACTTCTGAATCAGTGGTACAACTTAACGCAAAATAAGTCCTTTTTCCCCTATGAAAAAGTCATAAAAGCACTAGGTAATTGGCAAAAATTATAGTAATATAAATTATATAAAAACACATAGTATGCAGCTAATTTTGATTATATATAAATAAAGCCTTCAGGATGTGAGATCATGATAGGAGATCGCGTTAAAAATATTAGAAAAGAAAAAAGAATGTCCATGTCCGAGTTAGCGGAAAAGGCAGGGGTGGCTAAGTCTTACTTGAGCTCGCTGGAGAGGAACCTGCAGACCAATCCCTCCATTCAATTTCTTGAAAAAATATCCGTGGTCCTGGGCGTCCCGGTTGACTCCCTGTTGTTTGACACTCCTTCCAAGGATTCACTCGACAGTGAATGGATGAAAATCATGGCAGAAGCTGTAGACTCTGGTGTGACAAAAGAACAGTTCAGGGAATTCATTGAATTCAATAAGTGGAGACAAAAAAAGGAGTAAAAAAGAAATCTTATTTCAGCGTTCATAAGCCTGAAATAAGATTTTTTTTTGACAAAATAAGAACAGCCATCAGTCTGGCTGTTTTGTATGTATAAATTAATAATCTATTTCTCCCCGCTGGCCGTCTCCTGCAGAAACTCGCGTATTTCCTCTACCTTGATTCCCAAATCCTTTGCCCGTTTAAAGAGCTTAACCCACTCAAGATCCAGTTCCTGCTTAACAGATTCAATAACCAACCGAGTAACCTCCCAATTGCCTATATCCTAAGGCAGTCCAGCCGTCATAGTATTTGCAACCTTAGACCCGTGACTTTGCGCCGCTGCCTTTCAGCAGTTTTGCCATTTATTCTCACATATATAGTGCAAAGTTAATAGTTAACATCATTATAAAGGACACATAAAAAATAATTTGTAGGTTCTTGTCTTATAAATTCAAGATTTTGCCTATTTTTTTGAGGAATTTTTTAGTTTTTAACTAAAAAATCCGTTAAATATCTCACTTTTGATAATTATCAGATAATTTCATGTCTAACTTTCTCGAAAAATAGATAAATTAAACCTTCTTCTTTCTTTCAACCATAATCTTTTCAAAGGCTACAGCATTGAAATGCTTTTGCAGAGAAAGGTCATTGCCGCAATAGGGACAAAGCCACTTTCCCATTTCCGAACAGCTGAAAGAAGGGCGGCTGCACCGGTAGCAATTTTTTCGATACATATGATTTACCTCCAGATATAACTTTTAAATCGCCGCCTCGTTCCTTATACTATGTATTATAGTTCTTTAAAAAGAACATAATGGGAGTGCTTATCCCTTAGAAAATACTGCAATAGCTTTAACCTGATTTCCCGATTAGGAACAGTAGTATAAAAGAAGTGAGCTGATACGATGAGGACTAAATACTTATTACCGACAATTCTCTGCTGCTTATTCATATTTGCGTTAACTGCTTCGAGGTTTGCAACTGGAGAAAGTACATTGGCTTTCATCCAGAATCATATTATGCCCGATTATAATAGTGCGGTGGCGTTAAATGCTTTTTTGCGGAAATCGGCTCATGTTGCTGTCTTTGGAATTCTTGCCATCCTTACTGATTTTCTTTTACGGAGGAAAAGCGCCGTCTCCTGGCTGCTGACTACCCTGTATGCAGCTGCCGATGAAATCCATCAGATGTACATGCCTGGCAGAACCGCTTCAATAATGGATGTCTTACTGGACTCCCTGGCAGCCTTGCTCTTTTTAACAATCTTGCAATTTTTACATCCTCCAAAGGAGAAAAGAGCTGACAGATCCTAATTACATTATCTTTCAGCAGGGGCGTTCATCCAGCTCTTTAATTCCTTTAGACTGTGCCGGGCTGTATCAAAGCTCAGGAATTGATACTCAATAAAATCAAAATAATCCGCCAGCGTTGTTTTTCTGCCTTTTGCAATCAGGTTTTTCCTGAATCTCGACGGTTTTTTATACAAAAACTCCACTCGTTCATCCAGCATGGGGAGTGCGCCATAAACCAGGCTGATGGTCCTCTGCATGCGCCTGAACGTTTTATGCCTGCGGGCATCCTTCATCAGCCTGCTGTATTGAAAGCTGTCTGGCAGTTGAAGGATAAGCACGATAATATCAATGTAATATTTAAGGGAATCCAGGTTATGCCGCCAGCCGTGGAGGCAGATCATATAAAACGTGTGATACAGCGAGAGTTCTTTGATATGCTTGTGACCCTCATAAGCAGCCGCTCCATCCCAGAATTCCCTGATATCAAAACTGGCCGTTTCTTCTATTAATATATCCCAGTGCAGTTCAACATTCAGGGACACGGACTGGTTCATGTCCTTATAAAAGCTAGTATGGAAATGTCCCTGAATATCATTCTCACACTTTTGAAAATCCAATTCTCTCAAGACATCTCCCGCCCTTTGCACATCCTCGGGCCTGATCAGTAAATCAATGTCCGAGGTAAGCCTGGCACCAAGATGCCCCATATATCTTTCAGCAAAGAAAGTCCCTTTTAGCGGAATTACGTCAATTCCTTCCTGTTCAAATCGGTTCAGAATGGACCCGCCCTGGTTTCTGATGAAAAGATTCTGCAGAAGCGCTTCATGAAAGCGCTGCTTAAGCTTCTCCTCAAAATATTCGGGTGCCTGCTTTAGTTTTTTTGATTTCCTCAGCAGGTAATACGTCTGTGGACCCACTCCGGACGCTTCTATGTCTGCGAGCATCCGCTCATAATCCAGCCCCTTCTGAGGCAGGCTGGCTTTTGGATCAAATAATATTTCCAATAGATTCATAAGTCACTCCTTAAATGGATGCAAGCTCCCGTGTTTCTCCATAACTTTTGAAATTGGACTGATACAGCTTCTGGTATATACCTTCCTGGTTAATCAATTGTTCATGCCTGCCCTGCTGGATGATTTTTCCCCCATCCAGGACAAATATCCAGTCAGCATATTTAATCGTAGATAGCCTGTGAGCAATAATCACCGATGTTTTCCCCGCTGTCAGTTCAGCCAGCCCATGCTGAACCTGGTTTTCAGTTTCTGCGTCAAGAGCTGAAGTAGCTTCGTCCAGCAGCAGGATCGGCGCATCCTTCAGCAAGGCCCGGGCAATCGCTATTCTCTGTTTTTGGCCGCCGGAAAGTCTGGCACCCCGTTCCCCCACTTCTGTATCATAGCCATCGGGCAGGGAGGTGATGAAATCATGTATATCAGCCTGGCGTGCAGCATTTATCATTTCCTCTTCCGTAACACCCGGCCTTGCCAGTACGAGGTTTTCTCTTATTGTTCCGGCGAATAAAAAGGTTTCCTGAGAAACGAGTGAAAACATGCTTCTCAAACTCGATACAGTCATATCTTCAATTGATGAGCCGTTAAGCAGGACTCTTCCGTTCTGCGGCTCATAAAATCCCTGCAGAAGATTCAGGATACTGGTTTTACCTGCTCCGCTTGGGCCGACAATGGCCGCGGTCATGCCTCCGGGAATGACAAAATTCAAGTTTTGGAATAGAACCTGCCCTTCTTCATGGCTGAAGGTTACATCCTGAAATTCAATATCTGCGGTATGGGAATCTGGTTTTTCATAGGAAGGCAGCTCTTTCACAGCACCGTCAGTATCCAGGACCCTGCCGATCCTCTCAAGAGCCGTAATCGACCTTTGCAGGGCTGCCCATTGCCCCGCAATCCCTGTCAGGGGATATACAAGATGGCCCACCAGATTTGTAAAAGCCAGCAGGGACCCCACCGACATCTCACCCTTTGAAACATAAAAGGCACCGAGACACAGGCAAAGGATGAAAACAAAGGAATTTACCAGCTGCCCTCCGCTATAAAACCAGCCCTGGACCTTTGCAAACCCCATTTCGAGCTTATACAAGTCTTCACTTTTTGAAGCAAAGTCCTGATAGGTGCTTTTCTCCAGAGTAAATGACCTTATAACCTGAAATCCCTGGAATGTTTCTGACAGAAGGATATTGATCCTCCCCAGTAAATCATTCATCCGGCGGCTTGTGCGCCTGAGCAGGAGGCCAAATACTACGCCGGCAATCATGGCGGCCGGTGATGCCGCCAGACTCCATAGCACAAGTACGGAATTTATTTGATACAGGTAGACGAATACGGCTATATAGATAAGGGGCAGCCTCACCAGTTCTATTAAGTTTGAGCCTATCACTCCATCCACATGGTGGATATCATTTGTGAAATGGGACATCAGGTCTCCTGAAACAAAAGCAGCTGATTTCCCTGCCGGAAGCCTCAATATCCGGCTGAACAGCAGATTTTTTAGATCACGCTTAACCCCATTGGCGGCTGCGGTCTCCAGGCAAATGTTCAAGTAACCGCTGGCCGCACCAAGCAGAATCAAGGCCGCACCTCGCCAGAGCATTCCTCTCAATTCCGCCAGATCCCCCCTTACCGCCGCATCCGTAACATGCCCGTAAAAGGAAGCAAAGGCAATGGTAAAAAAGATATCTGTAAAAAGGAGAAGGGATAAGCCAGCATAATACTTTTTGTTTTTCAGGATCAGTGGTGCGAGCAAATCGTATACCCTTCTAAAATCCTTCATTTTAAAATAGGACCTTAAGTTCCTCAGTCTTAGCTCCATCCTTTAGTCACACCTTTTGGCTGAACCGGTTTTTCTGATATAGGAACCTGCGCAGGATAATAGTCAGCAGAGGATATCCGGTGATAAGCTTTCCCCACAAATTAAATGCGGCACCCGAGGTCCCAAGCTCATTGCCGCTTCTCCTGATTACAGCAAGTCTCCCAATAATCCTGCCCTCAGAAACAGGCTCATCCACAGCGAGATTGGTATCTCCTTTAAATAAAAAAATGTCCTCGTCATCTGTGGAGAGACGCTGGATGAAGCGATGGGCTATAAGCTGGCCCCTCAGCTCAAATAACACAATATGTCCCTTTGAAAGAGAAGCCGGTTCACAGCGGACAAAACGGCAGACATCCCCATTCTTCAATACAGGAAACATGCTAAGTCCGGAAGCTGGAAGCTCAATCCACCCTTCTTTTTTAATAGAAGCTTTTAAAAGCTGGATGATGGATTCATCCAGCATGTTGAATTAACCCGACTCCAGCCAGCTCCTGCAGGAACACTTCGACATCCTTCCTTAGGTGGTGAGCTTCAGCACTGAACATACTACCCAACTCTCGAGACAGGCTTTCTGCCGAATGCGCCTCTTTTAAGAGCGACCAGCAGGCACCTCCCGCTTCGTTCAGCCGGGTAATGGTGAATGTATCAGTATTAAGGATCACCCACTCATCTTCGAGCTGGGCTGCCTCATAGTTTTTTCTTTGAATATATAAACTCATCAGGAAATCAGCCCCCAAAATGTGTTGTTCTTCTGGAAATGAAGCCTGTAGGCCGGTGTGCGGCTGATCACCTGCATCAGGAGGCCCCAAATCTTCTGCGTTTCCTCAGCCTCATGCCTCCAATAAAAAACCTTATCCATCAGCTCAAGCAATGCCTCTGATTTTTTTATCATCACTCTTCTATTCTGCAAAGCCTGATACAGCAGCTGGATGGAATGGAGCGGCACCGGCTCTTTGTCACCAGACCGTTTCTGTTCACTGCGGAACGGAGAATCAAAGACTTTGATTTCCCCTGCGGATACCTTGACGAGCGTAGCTTCATCCGACAGCAGCTCTCTTGGGTAAGAGAGCTTTGCTGCAGTGGACTTGCCGGCGCCGGATTGTCCAGCAAAGATATGGGCTTTTCCTCCCTCAATTACGCAGGAGGAATGGATAAGCAGGCCCCAGTTATGATGGACAATGAAGGAGCTGTACAGAGTCAGCAAAGCATGCTTTAACGCGAGCTCATCATGAACGGCTATTTTTGCCTGACGGTAATCACGGGAAGCAGAAATTAAATAGTCACTTCTCCTAAAAACAATTTCGCTTTCTTCCTTTGTAATCGTTACATCATAATCTTGAAAAGGAATTCCATATCCATCCTCTATCCAGATCGTCATATCAGCTTCCAATGCTACACCGGGTACTCTAAAGAAGTTTTCATGTATCTCTTTTACGAGATTTTTAGATTTGCAGCTGATATGGACTTGATGCTCACCTACCGTAGTAAAGATCTCTAACATGTGTCCTTACTCCTCTAACTGTGAGATAAATGCAGTTATTATTTATTTCTGCCATTTCCCCGTCCCGGGGTACCTGCTCCACCAGGAGGGTTAGGATTGCCAGGCGGAAAATGGATGCCCCCATTTCCAGTTCCAGGGTGATCTTGATTTCCCCGGCCAGGATTCCAGCTCTGGGCAGTTTCAAACTGGACAGGCTGGTGGGATAGTACTTTAGGAATAGCATTCTTACTTACGTTTTTCATTTTCTTTCTTCCCTTCTCGACAATATTCTTTATACAGAACGTTACGCGCACTCTCAAAGTTGTTAATATGATTATAATATATGATTTGTTCTTTTTAAAGAACATTTTAAAGGAGTTATGACCTATTTATTTTTTCCCATAACCGCTCCTTTTCTTCATTCTTAACAAAGAGAACAAATTAACCTATAGGAAAAAAGGAGGAAAAATCGTTTAGGAAGTTTATGTATGGCCTGCCACTTGCTATCCGAGACAGCGGACAGACCTTTTCAGCAATCATTAAGCCCGCAAATGGGGCCAGCCAAACTATCATCTGCATCTTTTCTAATATTTCCGAATAGAGAATGGCCACTCCAGCATCACCAGGACGCCATCGTCACGATAACAAAAAAGGAAGGCGGCTTCCATGATACAGCAATAATCACAGTCATTGACCCAGATACCATAACACCGGAGACTCATAAAGTTATGAAACTATCTTTGATGTCGACCATGACATCGTCGGTTTAAACGTGACACTTCAAGCCTTCGACAACAAATCCGGAGTGAAAGAAAACTTTACCGAATCATCCGTTGCCCATGGATTACATATACCGGCCCATTCAATATTTTTGCTGACATACATCATCGAATACTACAGCGTAGATAAGCCGGCAATATAGAAATTGTAAAATTCCAGGATTTTGAAAACGGAACCTGCTCCTACAGCAGATGAACGGAGGAATAGTATGAAAGAATAGGTTAAGAGTTTGAAGGAATATAAGGAACCCAAGGTTCTCGGGCATGAGGAATTGGAATTTGAGACCGCGGTTTCCGGGAATGGAAATGGGAAATCGGTTTTTGAATGGGATACGGTCAATAATTGCTGGAGGCGGGTTTGGAAGGTGATCGGGCTTTTATTTCCACATGGACGTTTTCTATTACATTGAAACTGCCCTAATTAAGATTCTGTCAGATTGATTTCTTTCTCCTACTTTAACGGACTTCCTTTTTGAGTCAATCTTTATAGTAGATTATACAATTTTGCCTTTGGACCAAAATGAGCTAATAATTGTAAAATCATTATCTTCTAGCTAGCAGTAATATAGAAAGAAGAGGGGAAATAATCATCTCTTCTTTCTATAATTGATACTTTATAATCATGCTGCCTGTTTAGATTTTATTTGGTGATTTATTCTATAAACTAAAAAATTTCGTAAGAGTGTAGTTTTTCTTTCTGTAACAAGTGAAAAATAATATGCCAGCAGGCACATCAACATTACCAAAATTATCTCGATGCTAAATGTTATAACACTTGGATTCATTCTCACAAAACCAAAATACCTACCCAAGCCGTTGAGAAACATTAATATGGGTTGATGAATTAAATATAGGCTAAATGAAAAGCCAGCTAATGTTTTTGATATTTTATCTATTATATTATAATACATTGGTTTATTACTTGTTATCTTATTTGAATTAGTATTTATGAGTACATAAATAAACAATACAAAAGATACAGCTATTGAAATATCTACTGCATGTAATATTATCTTTCCTTCTCCTAGTTTATCTGTATTGGCTAGCGGTCTTAAGAATGTTGAAATTATAAAAAAGAAAAAAGAAGGAATTAGAGCAGACCATTTTTTTCTTAAGGAAAAAGCCGGCATAAACAAAATGACACTGCCTAAAAACCATATAATGAAATAGAAACTTATTTTTAATCCTAGGAAGCCAAAAATACATAAACCCAAAATAAAAGATAAAACTCTAACAATTAACTTAGTGCTCCTCATTGCTGCTAATAGTAAAAGTGGATAAATTAAATAAAACCAGAATTCAATACTCAAGCTCCATAAAGGGTGGTTAGAACCAAACGTAGGGAGGATAATTTCTTGTAAAAATAGTAGATTCCCAAAGAAAGTAAAAATAGATTGATTTGTTGGATTAAGGTGACTATTAAATAGATTTGAAGATAGCCCATCCAGTGTGAAGGTTAACAATAAAGCAGGTAATAAAACAACATACAGTCTAGAAAAACGATTAATTAGATATGAAGCCCAACTCCATTTTCCATCCAAAAAAGACCTTATAATACTTCTGGATATAAAAAGACCACTAAGTACAAAGAAAATCCTTACTGAGGCTCCACCTAGCAGGTTTACCATAAACAAAACCTGAATAATTGAACTTTCATTTGAATAGCTGAACAATAGAGGACTTAAATGTTCCATTACAACTAAGATGGCGGCTAAACCTCTGATCAAGTCTAAATATATTGAAACCTTTCCGTCTAAAAATTTATCCATAATGCGAAAATTCAATATCAAGTTTTCTTTTAGGCTCTGTCTTACCAATTTAACTACCCCATCTCATTTATATTGGGACATTTACGTTAATCATAATCCTATTCATTCCAAATTCCACATCATCCTTTCCCGTTAATGCTTGTTCAAAATCTTATCTGTAAGACTACTACCTAATTAGAATTCTCGGAATGGTATGTCAGCTTGCCACTTTCCCACTGCCTAAAATTTGGGCTTTTCTTCCTTATTCAATAAATCCCTATTACAAGTAGGTAAAATAACAATAATTAGATAAGAAGATACAATACATAGAAGTAGTAACCACAAAAAAATAAATAGTGGTTCTCCATTCAGAGTTGGAAAAGTAGAGTAGAGATCTCCCTCGTCTTTGCGACAGAACAAATTAAGGAGCAGCATTATTAGGATGGCAGCTCCTTTAAGGCATGTTTATCACTTCGTTTTAAGATCTTAAAAGGTTCTAACTGGCCTCCGTGGTAGAAGACTACAGATATAGCCGCTATCCCTCTACAAAGCTGGAGTGTACTAAAATTCTTTCTCCGCCGAATATCATTTGCGTATCATCCCCAATTTCTAAAATAAAGGTGATAAATCTAAATCTATACAAAGCTATTGATTCCACAGAAAAGAGAAAAGCGTACAACTGCTCTCTGACTTATGAATTTTAAAAATAACTATGAGGATAACCCAATAGTTTTATTTTTGATGAATCTTTGGAATAGTCTTTTCAACGGCTCTTTAACTAAATTTTGTTCATACTTATTCATGCCTAAAAACCATATTAAACAAGTGTATATTAATGTATAGACTGTGATCTTAACTATAAATAAAAACCATCCACTGGCTGGTAAATAGTTATTCAATAGTAAACCGGCAGGGACACATATCAAGAGAGACTTACTCAAACTAAAAATGTTCTTCCAAAATAGTGGTATATCTATTGATATTTTTTTTCAATAATATAAATTCATTATTATTATGTTTCCAATTGTAAATGCTATTCCAGTTGCAGCTGCACATCCTATCGCTCCCCATTTTTGAACTAAGAACGTACTTAAAATTAAGTTTAATAATGCTATAACCAAATACAAGTAAGTTTTAAATTTCAGTATATTCATAGCCTGTAAAATAACTCCACCAATACTCTGGATTAATGATAAAATCATGGGAATGAGAATTAGAACAGCCACAATAAATGAATCTTTATATTGCTCACCTACCCATAAATTAAGAAACTCACGGCCATATACGATAAATCCACCCATTAAAAAAGATAAAACTATAAATTGGATCCTGCCTAGCTTTATAAACAAGTTAGATAATGTTGCCATAGGATTCTTCAAACTTGCCATCACTGTAACTCTACTTAAAAAAACATTGGAAATGGCGGTAGCGAAGCCAGAAAAATAGCCTGTAAAAGTTGCACCTACTGTATAAATTGAAATAGCAACAGTACCACTATAAATCCCAAGTAATATTTGATCAGTGGACCAATAAATTTTATCAATAATCATATTAATGAATATAAATGAAGAGAATGTAATAATTTCCTTAAATAAACCATTTTGAAACTTCGTGAATTTAATTTTTACTTTTAAAATCTTAAAACAGTAAAACATATTGGCAAATATATTCAAGATACTAATAGATGTAGTTACAATTGCCATACTTATTGATTCATATCCAAGAAGAAGAAGAGGCAGCATCACTATGGGGTTTAATATAGCAGATAATATTGTAAGCAGTTTTTGAAATATAAATTTCTCATATGCAAGAGATATTACGCTGAAGAAACCGGTTCCTATACCTAATGCAGTACCCATTACCAAAATGACCATGAGTAATTTCAAAGTTTTAAATTCTGAGGGGCTTAAAGTGTCAGCAAAAAATATATGAGAATATAAGACTAGAATAATTCCTACTATTAGCGCTATAAGCCCTAAGATGACATACATTATAAAAAAAGTACCAAAAAGATTTGAACGTGCCTCTTCATCTTTTTTATCAATTTTAGCTGTGTATCTGATTACAGCATTTCCTAGTCCAAAGTTTATTATACTAACAAACCCCACTGCTGCCGATGCCAGACTGAATAATCCATATTGTGATTGACCTAGTAAGTCGAGCATTACTGGTGTATAAATAATTGAAATTACACTATTCAACATAAGTGAAATATAGGACAGGATGGCGCCTGACTTTAATTGGCTTTTCATAATATATCCACCGCTTTAGTTTTAAATTCCCTTTCAAACTAACAGTAATAAAGGGGTTTCACACTCTCTTCAACAGCTTTTGATCTTTAAATAGAAATTCATTTAATTTTTCAAACTGATCCGTTTTATCTAAAAAGGTATTGCTGCTAACTTTATTATTTATGGCTTTTATTAGTGTACTAGCCTCTACTTGAAGGCTTAATTGGTCCATTCGAATTAATAATTTATCTAATTGGAGGTCGGACAACATGTTTTCTGTCTTTGGGCTATATATTATTGGCAAAAGTCCAACTTCTAGTAAAAGCGCAAGAATATTGGCATGAAATCTAGCTGCTATAAGCAAATTAAAAGAAGCTATCAATGATATAGCTTCTTTGAGATTCCCCGTATAGTTAAATACATGTACTTTATTAGATACTGTATTTTTTAGCTGCCCTACCATCTTTCTTATTATATTTAAATCGCCTTCACCTTCACAAAAAGACATTAAATAGCACTCATAACCTCTTTCAACTAATGCCTCGATTGCAGCTATAGTCGTGCTAAAATATTCTTCCTGATAATGAGACAGTCCTTGTTTATGCGTAACATCAATGATGGATAAACCTACCCTATTAAGAACTGGCTTAATGGTCTTAAATTCATCCACATTTAAACCAAATACTATATCCTGTGCATATCTCACCTGATCCAATTCCTTAAAAAGTTGGTACGAATATAAATCTCGAAAACATACATCTTCACACATTAAAAAAAAATGTCGGTAATCTTCTAAGAATCTTTCAGAATGAAACGGCCCAAAATTTGCACCTAAAACATACACAGGCTTAGTTCTCTTTCTAAACTCTGTTACTAAATTAACTCGATCTCTGTATAAGTCTTTATGATAATCTTCTTCTCTGAAAATAGAGCCTCCTATAAAAATTAGTGTATCGTGTTCCTCAGCCACGCGATCATAGTTAGTAATTGAATCACTAATTTTTAGACGCTGGCCAATTTTGTTAATTAGCGTATATTTTCTTTTCTGGACATTCGTATACCCAGAAATAAAATCATTATAATCATTGCCAAGATAATTTATCGTAAATTGAGTATTAGGATACTTGCTTAAGAGAATATCTAAAAATAGATCATCCCCTAAATTAAAATTTAAATAAATATCTACAAATACCTTCTTCATCTAATTCGCTCCTTTCTTATCAATATAATCACTGTATATTGAAGGTTATCACCAACATATATATTTGTACTAATAAATCATTTATTTAGAATCCTCCAGGCTCTGTGCGTCGCAAAAGGCAGCGAATCAATAACAAACATTTTTTCATAAATTCACCTAATCATTCTTCTTGTATTGGCTTTGAGCCTTCTTAGCGAATTCAGGAAAATTCCATAGATAATGCTTGTTTGTGAACGCTTATTTCTTAATAAGTAAATGTAAGGCTTAAAAATCACGTTGCTTGTAGAAAAGTAGCTGCTGTAATTTCTTATATCAGGGTTATTAAGTATCAGTTTTACATTATCAGCAGCTTGTCTAAAGCCAGTGCTTCCTGCTTTTTTGCACTGCTGATCTACAAGTAAAATAACTACATCTTGATATCTTCGGGTTAATATTTTATTTACTTCTTCTGCTTCATTGAGATTTCTTTCTAATAAAGGTCGGATTCTGCGACTTACAGATATAAAGTTTTCCATATATGCTATCGAAATGTTTGAACTTATGCTGCTTTCATTTAATCTATTATAATGATATAAATATTCTTGAATTGCGACAAAACGATTACAATGGGTAATATATTGAAGTACAAAAACTAAATCCTCCGACATAAATATATTCGGGTCAAAAAAGACATGATTTTCTGCAATAATGCTCCTTTTAAAGATCTTCCCCCATAGGACTCCACCTGTGCCTTTACAAACTAAATCAGTAAATTCATTTACATTCACACTGGTAGTGAATTTAAAATCTGTTAGTTTTTTTTGCCCAAATTTCGATATTTCCACATATCCACAACAGGCTAATTCTGAATTTGTGGCAACCAGCTTTTCTACTAACTTTTCAATGTACAGAGAGTTAACAGTGTCATCCGAATCAATAAAAGCAATGTATTCCCCTGTTGATACTCTCAGCCCATTATTCCTTGCTTCAGATGGACCGCTATTTTGTTGATATCTATACTCAATCCTAGAGTCATTGTTTTGATATCTCTTTATTATCTTTTCTGATTTGTCGCATGAACCATCATTAATGATAATAATTTCAAGGTTATCATACGTTTGGTTTATTATGCTTTCTATACAAAGCGGTAGGTACTTTTCGTTATTAAAAACCGGAACAATTATACTGACTTTTGGAAGCAAGATTAAACCTCCTGACATAATTCATACAGTCTGTTTAATTCTTGAATATTTGAATAATTACTATTTTTTGTATTATTGATCAGTGCCTGCCTTAACGTCTTGTTATTTATTAATCTAATGATTTCTTTAGTGATTCCCTCCGGATTTAATTCAGCTATAACTCCATCTACCCCATCTACTATCTGGCTCGACGCTGTAGGATAACTGGTAATAATAACTGGTTTTCCAAGTATTTTAGCTTCGGTCACCGTTACAGCTTTGCCTTCATACCTAGAAGGTTGAACATATAGATCACAAGCTTTTATATATGGATAAGGATTAATCTGTTTACCCAGCAGTATAAACTGATCGCCCACACCAAGGTCATTAATCAGCCTCCGGATTTCACCTTCATCTCCTCCATATCCAACCACATACCAGGCTATATTATCGTGCCCCTTATCTTTTAATATTCTTAGGGCTCTGACAGCCTGATCTATTCCCTTAGCATGTGATAACCTTGCTACAGTGCATAGCTTAAACCGATTATCCTGCATCATCTGATTCTCTACTTTTTCCTTAGCCATTTTTTTAACATAATCAGGTGAATTAATGTTTTCTATGACTGAAACCTTAGCTTCAAGGGGCTTGTACTTTTTCAGGAAGGCTTCCCTGCATGCCTCAGACACTGCCACAATGTCATCAAATTTATTCCACATTTCTAAATCCAACTCTATGTTTGTATCTATTGTTGAGTAATCGGTATGGATCCAGGCAATTTTTTTGCGCGCCTTTACTTTTTCAGCTACAAAATAATGCGGCCATAGATAACTGATGGCAGCATCGTATTCTTCATTTAATTGCGGTAGGTATGGGAGTGCATATTTCCACATCAGCTGCATCTGCAGATAGCCGGAATCACTAAAGTTGCTTGCTTTTGCGAATTGCTTTGCCTTCCATTTAGCGAGCACTCGTGTGTAAGCGATTTTAAAGTTCTTTTCTGCTACTAATTCCTTTACAGATTTTCGGAAGGTTGCGTACTCTGGAATTTCCTTTATTAAATTGGCCTGATTAGAAAGGAATTCCATGAATGCTCCCTGGTGCCTATAAAGCAATAGATTGATATTGTGTCTCTCATAATCCCAGTCATTCAACATATTGAGAAGGCTTCTTTCCACTCCCCCCACTTCCATGTCGAATGTGGCCAGCAAGATTCTGTTCTTCATGATTTCACCTGCACTCTTGATATTGCCTGTCGCAGCCTGTATATATTATTACCGCCTATGATCTTTGCTAGATACGTTTTTCCCGCGCTTTTAAGTTTGGCCTTCGGAGACAGCCAGCTCTTATAAAAATGATGCATCGCATACGTATCATCCGTAATAAACTTCCGGCAGTTAATATAGTCATAGGGAGAAAAGAAAGTCTGCGGATAAAAGGCACCGAGCCCTGGCAGGACCTGCTTTGTGCCGTCCATTCTTATCCCCAGGCTTTTTAAGAGGCTGGTGACCACCGCTACATTTGTGAGTGTATCTTGGGCTCCTCCGTCCAGGATGAAGGATCTTTTCTCATAAGATTCCAGGAACATTTCAATGACTTTATTGCCCTTTTCTGCACCAATCGTACTTGTGGCAATAAAATTTTCCTGTTCAAATCCCCAAAAAGAGTTGTGAAATAAAAGGTCATCAAAGCTTTGGAAAACCTCAACATCTGTATCCAGGTAAATTCCCCCGAAATGGTAAAGAGCATATACTCTTACATAATCGCTGACAAAGGCGAACTTCCCGCTGTTATACGCTTCAATGACATATTGATTGCTTCTAAGATCAAGGCTGGTTTCATTCCATTCCACAATCTCATAATGGGGCAGTACCTGCTTCCAGGTTTGGATGCAGCGCTTGACGATCGGAGGCTTTTCCTTATTCCCGAACCAGCAGTAGTGAATGATTTTTGGTATTTTGTCCAACGCTCTGATCTCTCCTTATTTCTTCACCTTGGTCTTTGCCTGCCATTTAATAAATTCAATTAATGTCTTATATTGGTGGATATTTTCCTTTTCTGCACCGCAGTCCTGTAAATCATGCACAAACTCAATCCATTCTTGATCCAACTCCCGGCACTTTTCTGGTGATTCCTTTATTAGCAAAGTTTTGATGTCTGTGTCCAGTACGGCCGAAATTTTGGTTATGATTTGAATGGAAGGATTTTTATTGATATTTCTTTCAATATTGCTTATATAAGACTTGGAAACTCCGGCTCTGTCAGCAAGCTCGGAAATGGAGAGACCCCGTCTTTTGCGCAATTCGCTTATAGTTTTTCCAATCATAAAATGACCTCATTACTCATATTTATTGGCGAAGTTAACTAGACCGAGCAGGTATGCTCATCGCAGACTTTATACTGCCTATGATCCGTTCCATATCGCCAATATCCATATTAGAACCAGATGGGAGGCAGATTCCCCTGTTGAATAGATTCTCAGATATACATCCCTCACTGTGGGAGTAAAATGCTGCCCCTTTAAATAAGGGCTGCAAATGCAGCGGCTTCCAGACTGGTCTTGCTTCAATATTATTTTCAGCCAGTTTAAGAAGGATTTTCTGTGGGGAAATTCCGGTCACAGCTTCATCTATTATCATAGCTGTAAGCCAGCGGTTGGATATCGTACCTATCAGTTCAGGCATGAAGCTGATACCTGGCAGGAAGTTCAATTCATCAAAATATTGTTGAAAAATAGCCCTTCTACATTCAACACGTTTATCCAGGACTTCCAGCTGAGCTCTCCCAATTCCCGCCAGGATATTGCTCATTCGATAATTGTAACCAATGCTGCTATGCTGATAATGAAGAGCTGGGTCCCTGGCTTGAGTGGAAAGAAACCTGGCTTTTTGGAGTGCATCTTTGTCATCTGACACAAGCATTCCACCACCGGAAGTAGTGATAATCTTGTTCCCGTTGAAGGAAAATACCCCAAACTTCCCAAACGTACCACTGGACTTCCCCTTATATATAGAACCCAGTGATTCGGCAGCATCCTCAATCATAGGGACATCATATTGCCGGCAAAGTGCCAACAGTTCATCCATCTTTGCGCTTTGACCATACAAATTGACGACAATCACAGCCTTGGGCAGCTTATTCTCAACTTTTGCGTCGATTAAGGCACTCTCAAGCGCCTCAGGAGACATATTCCATGTTTCCGGTTCAGAATCAATAAATACAGGCTCGGCTCCTGCATATAAAATCGGGTTCGCACTTGCTACAAAGGTAAAGCTTGAGCAGAAAACCCTGTCCCCTGCACTCACCTCTAATAAACAAAGAGCCAAATGAATGGCTGCAGTTCCTGAACTAACTGCAACAGCTTCATTGGCTCCTATATAGCTTGCTATTTCTTTTTCAAATGCATCGACGTTGGGACCTAATGGAGCAATCCAGTTAGAATCGACCGCTTCCTGGATATATTTCATTTCATTACCGCTCATGTGAGGCGGAGATAGAAAAATCCTCTCTTTTAAGTAAGTAGTCATTTATACACCCACTTTCACTGTTTTTACTTTAGCAGGAACTCCTGTCGCTTTGCAGTTACTTGGAATATCTTTAGTAACCACAGCTCCTGCTCCAATGACTGACCACTCCTTTATTCTCACTCCTGGTATAACAATGGCACCTGCTCCAACATGGACTCCTTCGCAAACCTTTACTGCACCTGTTAAGGTAGCCCCAGGTGAGATATGCACATAATTGCTAATTTTATTATCGTGCTCTATTATTGCTCCCGTGTTAATAATTGAATGGTTCCCAATAGAGGCGGAAGAATTAATTACCGTGTTTGCCATAATAACTGTGCCGTTACCTATAGTAGCGCTTGGACTTATAATTGCGGATTTGTGAATTAGAGTGGTGTAGTTATCCAAAGGGATATTTAGTCGTTCATAAAGCATTTTACGTGTCTGATTGTCACCAATACCTAGAACAGCCTTAATATTTGTAAATTCCTTCAAGAGAATATGGATTGAATCTACCGGTCCATAATACAGCCCTTCTTTTTCCTTCAGTTCTTTATACCGCTCATCTAGGAATCCTGCTATCTCACAACCATCCATTTTGATTACTAAATCTTGGATTACCCTGCTATGGCCCCCATGGCCAATAATTATTATCTTCATCAGCTTCCCTCGCCAACACTTTTGATACTGCCCTTAAATGGTTCAACCGTAGCATTACCTTCTTGATTTATCCCCTGAGATTTGCATACTTTCCAGATAGTCATAAACAAGATTTTAAGGTCCAGTAAGAAAGATTGATTATTAACATACCAAATATCGAGCTCGAATTTTTTCTCCCAACTGATTGCATTCCTCCCATTCACTTGTGCCCAGCCAGTTATTCCTGGTTTAACAGAATGTCTTTTTGCTTGAGAGGCAGTATATAAAGGCAAATAATCCATTAACAAAGGGCGAGGACCCACAATACTAATATCTCCTTTTATTACATTAATCAACTGTAAGAGCTCATCTAAACTATACTTGCGCAAGAAACTCCCAAGCTTTGTAAGCCTTAAATGATCTGGAAGTAAGTTCCCAACACTATCAACGTCTTCTTTCATAGTTCTAAATTTAAATAAAAAAAACTCCTTTCCCTTATAACCTGCACGTTTTTGTTTGAATATTATGGGGGACCCTATTTTACATTTAACTGCAATACCTATTATGACAATAAAGGGCATAAGGAAAAATAATAGTATTATGGACGCGAACACATCAAATATTCTTTTCAATTTAGAAAACCCCTTCATTGTCCTCGCACTTGTTTATGCAATTTATTATCTGACATTTAATATCATCTATAAATTCTATAAGTTTAACCTCTTGGCCCTTTTTATCTTTATCAATTGAATATGACAGGACTTGAATTAACTGAGCTTCGGTGAATTTATCTATATTATCCATTATAAAAATGCCCTCCTAATCACCCCGATAGCCTATAAAGAGAAAAAATTACTTCTATATATAACGTCAAGGCTTATTACACTTTCATAGTAATAAAATGCAAAATAACATATCAATAATGCAAAATACACCAATCTCTGTTCCTTCTTTTTGAAGAGAAGAATGATCCATGAAATCAGCAACAGCTGGTATAAACTAAAATATATAGCTGATCTTGCAAATATCCAGTTATGTGTTGAAATAATCATAAAAACAAAACCCATGAGTGACATATTGACTATATAATCACTATATGGATTGATGAGTCTCAGCTTATCTCTCCCAAGGTAGGCAATAATAAGTGGTACTGCCTGTACTCCAACCCTTATTATATTTGCCCCTCCCTCAGAAAAATTCTCGTAATGGGAGTATTGGGAATCTTGAATAGCTGCAAATAAAAATGAAGATATTTGGTTATAACCGACGGCAAAGAGAACAGCTGCTCCAAGCAGATATATTGTGGATTTGGACCAAGCTCTATAACCAGATAAAAAATATGCAGGTATTAATATTAATGCACTTTCATGTATGGTTGAGGCAATTATCACTACTAATATGTAATAAAAAGCTTGCCTTCTGAATAAAAAGTAAGTTGCTGCAAATGCAATTGATGCTGCGAGCATTTGGCGTATCCCATTCATAGATACTAAATAAAGACCGCTGGTTATATATACATAGATACTCAGCTCTATCATTCTAGAATGTTTATATAATGTAACTATGATTAGCACATTAGTTATTAAGGCGGTTGTAAATACTAAGACTTGAGGATCAGAAGAATATTTCTTTAAGAGCATCTGAAATACCCCAAAGCCCATATCCTTCTGGGATTTTACAAAATCCCATGTGAATTCATGCATACTGTATGCATGCATATAATAGTAGGTATCACCAATGCTATTCCGAAGTCCAGATATAAGAATTAATGATAAAACCGCTCCAACTATTAACAAGCCATTGGGCCTTACTCTTACATAAGAACCTAATGCGGATGTTTGTACAGCGAAATATCTGGAAAAGAATGAACATACAGACACTAAAATAAGATTAACCCAAAGGACAGTCATCTAATTAATCCTTTCAAATTGTTTATCTTAATATTAGGAAGAATTGGTCTTAATCTGTACATAGAGAAAAAGTACAGTTCCAAGGGGTAAGGCTAGCAATGTTGTAATTTTGGCAGGTGACTCTAGTAAAAAATTAAAATTTTTATCTATTAGACTGCTCGATACATAATGAACAGCCTGCTTAAACTTAAATAAGTCACTGGCAAAAGGCAGTTTCATTAGCTCTTTTCGGTAAAAAGAAAAACCTTTTGGGTTTTTTTTATATTGTTTGAGCATATTTCGTGAGGATCCATCCTCTAAATATTCCACACGGCAAAGCACTTTATTAAGCAGCAGGAGTTCATAATACTGGTCGAGCTTGTAGTACTTATACGCTAACCCGACATATTTCTCGTTCTCAAATACTGGATATGGGAATTGCTTTGTTAATTCACTCCGGTATACCAGCTTTTTATCACCTGTGACACCATGTTTGTTGTATAAATCAAAAAGTGTGCAGCTACCCATATTTCCAGGCAGCTTCGTGCCAATTATTTCTCCATCACTATAAGAATCTAGCCCTGCAATGCCAGAGAACTTTTCATCTCCGTGTTTTTCCCAATATGATAAGATAGATTCAACTGCATCCTCCGGCATATAATCATCAGAATCTATACAGATGTTCAATTCTGTTTCTATCAGCTTATATGCAGTGTTATGGGCTCCGTGCATCCCTTGATTCTCTTGCCAAACGTATTGAATTTCTATGGTTTCTTCTTGAAGCCAGCGTTCAACCAAGTCTCTAGTACCGTCTGTTGAACCGTCATCTATGATCATCCATATAAAATCCTTGTTTGATTGCTGGAGCAGACTTTCATAGCATCTGTGTAAACAGTAGGCTCTGTTGAATGTAGGAGTAAAGATCGTTAACAGTTTCATATATTCACCCCCCGCAGGCTAAATAATAGTCTTGTAATAGATTAGCGGTCTCATGTATATCGTAACCTTTTTGTTTTAATGTTTTATTGGTGTTACTTCTTATAAATTTAATACTTGCTGTTTCATGAATTGTTTCTATCCATTTATCGATATTGTTAAGAGGCAAAAAAGTAACTAACCCATCGACTAGATCCACTTCTCTTGTGATTGAATCAGAAATGACGCAAGATAGTCCGGCTCCTTGAGCTTCTATGAGGGTTACAGGCAATCCTTCACTATAGGAAGGAAATACGAAAATATCGAAAGCTTGCAGCAATTTCTGTACATCATCTCTTATTCCTAAAAATCTTACCTTCGATTCCAGCCCTAAATCATGAACCTTTTTTTGCATACTTCCTCTCATAGGTCCGTCACCTGCTAAGACTAAAATAGAGTTTTCATTAATCTTAGAATAATGATAGAAAACATCAATTAAGAACGAGTGATTCTTTGGCCGTGCAAATCTGCCTACATGTCCAATTACATACATATCAGGATCAATATTACATTCTTGCCTGAGTATGTTTCGTGATTCAGCAGAATAAATGTATTCTTCTGGCTTAATACCGTTTTTAAGTATCCTGGCCTCATTTTTCTTTAAATTGAACAACCATTTGGATGCTGATTGAGAGCATGCAAAAAATTCGGTAGCATTAGGAATAATATATTTTCCTGACAACCATTTATATGCTTTCGCAGCTATATTTCCTTCGCTTGCTGTAGCATGGCTGTGGGAAATTCTTACAGTTACCCCCGCCTTCTTCGCTGCCCTCAAAACAAAACCACTCATCTTATCCAAATGCGAGTGAACGATTGTGTAATCTTTATTAGCATTGAAGAAATTATCAAGGGCTGTTAGATAGCCAAAATGACCGGCCTCTGTTACATAAGGAATACGGTGGATCCTCCCGCCTAAAGAAATAATTTCTTTATCAAATACACCTTCTTTTGAAGTTAAGAAATCAAATTGAACCTTTGATCGGTCAATGGATCTGTAGATGTTCATTAGCAGGGTTTCTGCTCCGCCCCGATTCATATTAACCACAACATGCAATACCCTTATTGGACCGCCCACTTCACATGCTCCTTCTGTTCTATCATTCTTTTATATATAATGCTTTGGGCTTCCAGAACCCTGTTTATGCCATAGTAATTTAAAATCGACTCTCTTCCTTTAACTCCAAACGCAGCACGCAGCTCTGGATCGCCTGCCAGTTCGAGCAATTTCAAACCAAATTCAAGCGGGTTATTGCCTGCTAACCAACCGTTTACGTTATTGATCACCAGCTCCCCATGCCCCCTATTTTTCACCGCAATGATCGGGAGGCCGCATGACATAGCTTCCATGACATTCACTGGAAGTCCTTCTCTTAGGCTTGATGCCACAGCAACATCACTTATGTTTAGGATTTCACGTACATCTTGCTGATAACCTAAAAAATCAACCATATGGCTGACTTGTAGTGTTTTTGCAAGCAGCTGACAAGATTCTAGTTGAACCCCTTCTCCGGCAAGCAATAATTTCCCGTTGGGAAGTTGATCTTTAATCGAAGCCAATGCATGAATAAGCAGCTGCTGATTTTTATTGGTGTTAAATTCTGCAGCATAAAACATGACAAAATGTTCTGCCTTTAAACCATGCTGCCTTCTTAAGTTTAATTTCTCACTTTTGGCAATGGGTCTAAATAATTCTGTATTAATCCCAACACCTTTAACATGTTCAATGCCCTGTGGGCCGAACTTCTTTTTCGCAAGGTTGTAATCCTCTGTATTGATGGTGATTAACGTATCAGTCATAGAAGCTAGAAGCTTCTCCATGGGATAATACATTAACCAGTTTCGTAAGGGAGCTCCTTTGCAAAAGTGGAATCCATGTGCAGTATAAACGACCTTTGTGCCGTCATTTCTTGACCCTCCGGCAGCCAATCTCCCAATTACTCCTCCCATGGGAGTATGGCAATGCACCAGATGATACTTATTTGTTTCAATGATTCTCTTTAATTCATTGTATGCTTTAATATTCTTTAGTTTAAAAGGAGATCGCTGAATAGGTATGTCGAACTTTTGATCAGCAAACGGCAGCTTTAGTTTTCCCCCAGCCGCCACATGAACCTCCCACCCCTGCTCCTTAAACCACTTCATCACAGGCAGGTGGAAAGCCTTGAAATGATAATCGACGGTGGCACAAAATAAGATCTTCCCTGCCATTGTCTAGTCCGCGACTTTCTCTTTTTCAAGGATCTCAGCCAGATAGTGAAGCAGTTCTTCGCGAAGATCCCGGCGCTTAAGTGCAAGTTCTACTGTGGTCTGGATGAATCCCATTTTTTCTCCGACATCATAGCGGGTTCCATCGAAGTCATAGGCATAGACTGCTTCATGAAGATTGAGCCTGCTGATCGCATCGGTCAGCTGGATCTCGCCGCCTGCGCCCGGCTGCTGTTCTTCCAGGATGCTGAAGATTCTTGGGTTTAGAATATATCTTCCCATGATGGCCAGGTTGGAGGGCGCCTCTTCTACCTTCGGCTTTTCTACTAGACTCGTAATGCTATAAAAGCGTTCGGCAATCTTGAAGCCATCAGCAATTCCGTATCTTGAAACATCCTGCTGGGGCACGGTCTGGACACCGAGAATGGATGCATGATAACGGTCATACAATTCCATCATCTGCTGCAGGCAAGGCTTTTCCGCCTGGACAATATCATCCCCGAGCAGTACGGCGAATGGCTCATCACCGATGAACTTCCTGGCACACCAGATGGCATGGCCGAGGCCTTTTGGTTCCTTCTGGCGGATATAATGGATATCTACAAGCTTAGAAGTCTTTTGGACTTCGCTTAACAACTGGAGCTTCCCTTTTTCCAGCAGATTTTGCTCCAGTTCAAATGAGTGGTCAAAATGATCTTCAATCGCCCGCTTCCCCTTTCCGGTAACGATGATGATGTCTTCAATGCCCGACTCGATCGCCTCTTCAACGATATATTGAATTGTGGGCTTGTCTACAATCGGCAGCATTTCCTTCGGCATCGCCTTTGTGGCTGGCAGGAATCTTGTGCCGAGACCGGCTGCAGGTATGATGGCTTTTCGCACTCTCACGATTAAACACTCCTTTTTAGTAGGCCAGTACTGGCTCCGATTTATAATTTGCCAGGTCAAGCACCCTCTGCCTGATGGCCTCCTTATTCTGAAGCGCAAAGGTTGCGATCAGCTCTTCTATTTCTGGAATTAATAGTTCTGAAGATTGTCCAACGTATATCTTCGGATGAACCCGGTTTTCATTGATTTCATTGCTGTTCAGCAGCTCTTCGAATAGTTTCTCGCCCGGCCTCATCCCCGTGAACTCCACGCCGATTTCTTCGATTGTATTTCCCGACAGCTTGATAAGATTTTTTGCCAGGTCGACGATCTTGACTGGCTCTCCCATGTCAAGGACAAAAATCTCTCCTCCCCTGGCCAGTGCCCCAGCCTGGATGACGAGTTTGGATGCCTCAGGGATTGTCATGAAAAACCGGTTCATATCCGGATGCGTGATGGTGACTGGTCCGCCTTCTTCAATCTGCTTCTTAAAGAGAGGGATAACACTGCCGCGGCTGCCCAGGACATTCCCGAACCTGACGGCAACAAACCGGGTCGTGCTGCTCTGATCGAGATTTTGTATGACCATCTCCGCCAACCGCTTCGTTGCCCCCATGACACTGGTTGGATTGACAGCCTTGTCGCTTGATATCATGACAAATGTTCCTACCCCGCTCAGCCCGGCTGCTTCAGCGATATTCCTCGTGCCGATCAGATTGTTTTTGACGGCCTCTTCAGGATTGCGTTCCATCAGGGGCACATGCTTATGGGCTGCAGCATGATACACGACATCTGGCAGGTAGCGTTCCATCACTATCATCATCTTCTGCGCATCCTGTAAGTCTGCGATTTCAGTGAAGAATTCAATGCCTGAGTCCTTATACTTATTAATCAGCTCCATTTCAATGGAATAGATGCTGTTTTCCCCGTGTCCCAGCAGAATCAGCCTGCCTGGCTTGAATTTAGAGATCTGCCGGCATATTTCAGATCCTATTGATCCCCCTGCACCGGATACCAAAATGGTTTTTCCAGTCACATAGCCGGAGATACTGTCGATATCCAGATGGACAGGATCCCGTCCAAGCAGGTCCTCGACCTGGACATCGCGGAACTGATTTACAGATACTTTTCCGGTTACGAGATCCTCAAGTCTTGGCAATATTTTGGTCTGGGCATTGGTCTTAGCACATTCCTTGAAGATGGCATTCAGCTCTTTTCTTTTTAAGGAAGGAATGGCGATGATAATATTTTCGATGCGCTCCGCCTTTACTATTTCTTCAATTTTCTTAATACCGCCCATTACGGGTATATTAAAGATTTCCAGCTTATACTTTTTAGGGTCGTCATCCACAAAGCATACAGGCAGAAGCTCTGATTCCCTGCTCTTTTGGAGCTGCCTCGCTACCATCATCCCTGCACTGCCGGCACCGATAATCATGGTCCTCTTTTTATTTGAAGGCCTCGTAAAGAGTGAATCCCTGAACATGCGCCAGCAGAATCTTGAACCGCAGATAAAGGTTACATGCAGCATCCAGGTAACAGCGAGCAATCGGAAAGATATTTCCTGGAATAAGAGCAATTGGATCAGTGATGCTGCAATAATGGTAGCAGTCACGGTTTTCAGGATTAAAATGAGTTCTCCTGTACTTGCGTACTCCCATGACTTTCTGTATAGATGAAATAAAAAGGAAAAAAACAAGTGGCTTGTTACAATGGCCAGGGAGCTGGCGACAATCGGTTCTGCCATCACTTTATAGTTCGGGTCAACCAGGAATCTGCCCAGGTAAATGGCGGTCAATACAATGCAGGAATCAATAATGATAAATAAAGACAATCTTTGCCGATAAGTCAAATTTCATCCTTCCTTCGTTTTACATAGTAGAGTTACAGCTTTAATTTCCGTTTCCAGATTGCTTGATTAATAAGGTTCTTGATTTCCTCGAGCTGCTCTGCAGGCGCATCCTGCTTGATATAGCGAACGGCCTTCGCAATGGACTTTGGATATTTATCCAGTTCTTTCATGGCTTCCTCCTTACTTTTTATTAAAGTTCTTATTCATGAAGTCTTTGATAAAACTTCATGGTAAAAACTTTAATAAAACAGGGCATTTAACCCTCCCTCACATCACACTCCCGACGACCGGCGTCTAAGGCTGAACCCACAGCATGACCGAGTGCCTCCATTGCTAACGGTAAGGAGACATCACCGAGTATACGCATTAGTTCTTAATAAAGAACAAACAGGTTAAAAATTTTTAGCCGTTCATAATTAAACCAACTATATTTGATTCAATACGTTTCAGGGCCTTTTTTGCTGTTAAGGCATCTTCTCTCTTAGTCTTAGAATCTTTTATTATGATCACCACTCCATCACACTTGTTTGCAAGCAGTTTCGTTTCTGTTATGTTAAGAATGGCAGGCGCATCAATGATGACAATGTCATAGAGTGAGTCTGCCATTTTTAAAAGCTCGCCCATGCGCTCAGATTCTATTAGTTCGGCAGGATAGTCTAACAGTGGACCGCTCGTTAATATATCGAGCCTTCCAATCCTTGAAGGATGTACCGCCTCTTCAAAGGAATGGCTGCCTATCAATACATCTGATAGCCCTCTGGCATTTGTCAGCTTAAAAATATAATCAAGGGCAGGGTTTCTTAAATTCGCATCAATCAGCAGCACTTTTTCTTTTTGCATAGCCATCGTGACTGCCAGATTTGCCGCAGAGGTGGATTTCCCATCGCCCTCATTCGGCGAGGTAATCAGCAGCCGCTGGCTTCTTGTGTTCCGCTTTATATATTTAAGGTTTGCCCAGATTGAACGGTACTGTTCAGAAATCCTGGAGTCTGGATTTGTGATGGAGACTAAATTTCTTCTTTTGGGTGACTTAAAGTTTTTTATTTTATTTAATATCAACTGATTCACCCCGCACTATTTGTTCGTAGTTCTTTTTTTTATCCTTTTTCGGCTTGATCCTGCTCACCCGTCCCAATACAGGGACTTCAAACAATTCCTCTGCGAGCTCTTCCGAACGAAGTGAATCGTCAAGTGAATCAAGAAGGAATGTTAGCCCGATCCCCCCAATGATCCCGGCAATAAGTCCGATTAGTATCACCTTATTGCTTCTTTCATTAATAGGAGCAGTTTCAACTTCTGCAGGCGATAATATTTTCACCCCTTTAAAGCCCATGATCGTAACAATTTCATCCTTGAAAACCTGTGCAGTAGTATTCGCAATGGCTGCTGCCATACTTGGGTCTGTATCAACGACCGCTATATTTACGACCTGTGAATTTTCAATGCTCATCACAGTAATCTGCCCTGCAAGCTGTTCTGGAGTGCTCGGCAGGTCCAGCTGCTCAATGACCTTCTTTAAGATCACTGAATCCCTTATAATGACCTGGAGGGTGGCCCTGCTTTCAGCATTGGCATCAATGATAATTCTGGAGGAAGCTTGATATAGGGGTGCCGGTTGATTCATGTTCGTATAAAGAACTCCAGCTGCTGTGCCTATTACGGCTAAAATAATGACAAGGAGTAAACGCCTTTTTATGACTAGCATGATCTCCTTCAAATTGATTTCTTTTGCCTGACTCTTTTCTTCACTTGAATGATTCATAGTTCCACCTTCCTACCGTTGTTCTAAATAAAGAACAAATAGAGCAAAAAAAATATCAATTGATGATGTGTATTCAATAATCTGATATTATATGCCTATAGTAGTTCTTTATAAAGAACATGTCAACGCTTTTCTGCAATTATTCCTATATTTCTACCCCATTTGCTTTAGAAGCAGTTCCTGGAATCTTCCGCTCTTCTCATTTGCCAGCTGTTTATAGCCCCCGCTCTGTACAATCCTTCCTTCCTCAAGCACAACGACCTGATCGGCATTCCGGATTGTTGAAAGTCTATGGGCAATCACTATGATTGTAATTTGTCCCTTCAATTTCTGCAGGGATTCCTGGATATTCTCTTCATTGGCTGAATCCAGCGCACTTGTTGCTTCATCCAGGATCAATATGGACGGCTTCCTAAGGACAGCCCTTGCAATCACCAGCCTCTGCCGTTCGCCGCCTGAAAGCCTGACACCACGGTCGCCTATCAAAGTATCCAGTCCTTTCGGCAGGTTTTTGACAAACTCCGCTGCAGAAGAAAAAATCAGCGCATTCCAGATATCTTCTTCAGTAGCATCCTGTTTTACAGCCATTAGATTATCCCTGATGGTCCCATTAAAGAGGAACGGATCCTGAGGTACATAGCTAATGGTACTCCTCAAAGACCCAAGGCTCTCTTCTGTGAGAGTTTTGCCATCCACCCGGACTTCTCCCCTGCCAGGCATATTCAGACCCATGAGAAGATCAATCAGTGTGCTTTTCCCGGCGCCGGACTTTCCTACGATAGCCGTCATATGATTGGCTGGGAAGGTAATCGTAATATCCTTTAAAGCATAAGCCCCCTGATTATAGCTGAAGTAAACATGACTGCATTCGATTCCATCCTTGAGTCTGAGTGGAGCAGCCTCTTTCATGATTATATTCTCCCTTGATATTTCGCATTCCCTTTGGAGGTCCATCAGCTCCTTAAACGCCGGAAGGATGGAAAATACCTGCTCCAAATTAGATTGTATGCCGGAAAACCGGGGCCATAACCGCGAAAAAATAACCATGATCAGAATTAATGATGCAGTATCAGCTTTGTACAATTTAATGGCAAAAAACACAAAAACCGTGATTAGAACGGCAGAGAGAATTTTGAACAACGCTTGAGACACGGTCGAAATTTTCATGATATTCATTATGTTTTCTTCCGTTTTCTGATTTATGCCGTTAATCCAGTTAATATGCGATTTTTCCAGCCCATTGCTCTTTATTTCTTTGATTCCATTAAAGTGATCCGTCACACCTGCCAGGTATGTTTGAGACAATTTCACTGATTCGCTGCCATAGGAATGCGAACGCCTGAGGAACTTTCGGGATACAAAGATAATAGAGGCACCAAATAAGACTACAAAAATTGTTAATTGATAGGAAAGCCACAAGGCAGCACCAATTTGGACCATTGTAAATAGAAGGGAAGACAGCATCTGCAGAAAAAGCGTGGTTCCCGCACTTACCCGTGAAATCTCTGTTGTCATTGAATTTATAATATCAGATTTTCTTTTACGTAAATAAAAGCCCCAATTTGCATAGATAAGTTTTTGATACGTATCATTTTTCAGATGCTTTGCAAAACCTTGCTGAATCCTCATATTCATAAGAAGCTGGGACCTTTGGAAAAGACTCTGGCAAAGCATGAGCAGTAAATAGAAGGATAAAATCAGGATAAGGCCGGCTGTTTCCGAGAGGGGCTGAAGCAGCTCTGCCATCCATGCGAATTTCTCGCTATAGCCATTATTTAATGCTGGCAGAATTCCTGAAATTCCAAGCAGAGGGATCAGTAAAAACAAGCTGAAGCTTTCAAACAATCCAACCAATACCATACCTGCCATATTCACATATAATTTATTTCCAGAAACCTTTACTAATTGCTTGATAAAGTACCATAACTGTCTCACTGCTTTATCCTCCCATGAGGGGCATTGACCCACCCGATAACCAGCCAGGGTTCAGTGCGCTGTTCCCATTAAACAACGCGGCTGTCGAACCGCTTGGCAAACTGGCTTACAACTGTATAATATTCCATTCCATCAGAACCGGTTATATAATACGGACCGCTCCGCAGCCAAGCATGGGCAACCATATTTCCATTTGTGTCCCTGGCTGTACCAAGATAGAGAGTGCTATCGATCCCCCGCCTTTCCAGCATTTTCATCGCCGCTATGGCCTGGACCAGACACTTGCTCTCCCAGGCTGTATATCTGCTTGCGGTGCTGATGGCTGAGGAAATATCCCTCAGCAGGAATCTATCTCCTTTTTCAACGTAGGAAGTCTCTGACCCTTTATCTCCAAGCGTCTTCACAGTCTTTGAAAAAGGAATGCTCTTTAAGATCCGCGCCCAGCCCAGATAAAAAACAGATTCCAGCATCAACCATCTCACTTTGGGACTGAAAGATAAGAATGCTTTGATTTTGTTCACCTCAAGAATCCTTCCCGCTTAATAATTTTCAATCAGGTCCTCCCTGTATAGATGCTCTAAAAACACAGTCACCTGTTCCCTGCACTCGTCTTCATTTACATCAAATTTTTGAATAAGGGCGGAAATGATTTGATTCGCGGTTATAGGTTTTTCCAGCAGCATCCAGATTTCGCCGCCCACTTCTCCGAGATTATAGTATTTCCCATTCTTCACACTCAGCATGACCTTTTCGCCATTCATATCGCTCACCAAATTACCTGGTGTCTGAATCACTTCATTATCTAACGATATGGTTTTCATGTTAATTCTCCTCTACTTTTTCTAAAATTAGTTCAGCCAGCTGTAAAGCAGTAAACCCATTGCTGGCCCGTCTTACCTGATAAATGGGAATGGAGCTTATCAGCTTGGAACACATATGAAAATGCCATTCCATAAGATTTAAGGATGGAATCAAAAAATTCCGGAAGGTATGATAATAAAAAGTGAAAAACCGCTTTAAATGGCGGATAGTTATGATTGTATTGTCCTGATTATCTTCTGCAATAAGCTCAAATACACCTGCCAATGGCAATGGTTCAGAATGAAACCGATTCTCGACAGGCACATTATATTTCGTTTCCCGTCCGTATATAGACCGGTAGGAGCCTGCTTCTTTTCCAAAGTTCTCTAAGCTTTCACTCCATAGCTTTTGCTGGGGATAGGCAGGAATGACTTCCGGATGGCCATCATTTTCCGAAAGTGAAATGGCAATTATGTCATCACTGAGGAAATCATGTCCTAACGAGAGAAGTGCCGAGGCCAATGTAGATTTCCCTGCACCGGAATTGCCGATGATTCCATATGCCTTTCCATCAATAGCTATGGCGCTTCCATGCAGTGGAAGTATTTTTTTCTGCAAGAGGATAGCCCCCATGCAGGTGCCTAAAATATATAACCGTACGATATCTTCATCATAGTTCTTTAAAGGGGTGACAATAATTCTATTGCCTTTTTCAATGGAAAATATGGCGGCATCGGCCACCTCAAACAAAACGCGATCTTTGCTGAATGAAAATTCGTTTAGATCATCCTTCAGCTCACGCCACTCTTCTGATACATCCCCCAGCAAAATTTCAACATCACTGAATGGCAGCCCAGTCCAGGCTTCAGGCAGCTCCGGCATTAAGATCTCGCTTGCTATAAGAAGCCCGAAAGCTTTATAGACAGTCTTTTTACCTGTGTGCAGCATGATGGATTTCACTCCTGTTTCGTAATAATAGTAAAGGCTCTTATACTTAATGGTTGTATAAGAGCCTTTGGTTTTATCCACTCGTTCTTAGTATGTAAGATGCCAAGCAGACATTCGGCGGTTCTTTATTAGCTGAAAGTCAGTTTCCCTCTCGGTGTGTTATCCGGAAATGCAGCATCTGTAAAATCACCCTTATTCCCCAGCATCGTCATTTTAACATCCAAAACTTCGAGCACAGGCTTCTGCCATTCTTTTTTCATAGTTTTCACCTCCTTTCAAATCTCTTTAGGAATCGATTTACAATGATGCTGCGCATCAGGATCTTGTAGTGCGGGTTCACAGCTTGTTTAGGATCAAAGCCAGACTTGACGGCTTCCAGTGCTTCCCTGATCACCCGGCTGTTCATATATTCTAGGACAAGCTTACTTTCAATCAGCTGACCTGCCTCTTCAACAAAGGCTGTCCATTGGGACTTCATCCGGTGTACCCAATCCACCCCCTGCACTCCGCGGAAGCGCTGATTGAGCCGGATATCGTCGGGTAAGTATCCTTCGGCAGCTCGCCTTATCAACGCCCTGTCCATGCCTTCCTTTACATATTGATCTTCAGGGAGCGACATGCAAAACCGGATGACCCTGATATCATTGGTCGGATCTCTCTTTACGAGTGCATGCCGCAGGGAGAGCTTGGAGAAAAGCGTGCTTCCGGCATTCCAAGTGAAATGATCCCTGAAATGGCGCTGCCTATTTTCATAGATACTGCTGCTCGCGTACTCACCCTGGGTATTCAGCCCATGCTCTCTGAGCTTCTCATATACGCCCATCCTTCCTGCAAAGGCCGGGTTGATAAGAGGCGGGAATTGATACCTGCTGCCATCAGGAAAGAGCTTATCAATCAGAGGGAATCCGATCCGGGCAACCACTGACATATTGCTGAACCGGGCTCCACCTGTCCTGATGCTGTACTGCTTTAGCTCATTGACCAGCTTCATCCACCTGAGCCGTTTAAGGAGAATGGAATAGTAGTCCAGTGCATAGCCCCAGGAAATGGAGTAATTCCCCCTATCCCCGCAAAGCAGTACACCAGCATCCTTCTCTCTGGCTGCCTCGAACATTCCCTTCAGCCAAAACGAGTTCTCAAAGAATTTATAGGGCATTTCCATGATATCCAGGAAGCTGTCTATTTCTGTATAAGAATCCCGGTCTTTAAAGCTATAGTATTGATCATCGATATGACCGATATAGGCAGCTGTCATTTTAATCAGCTTCGTTTCATTTGGTATCAGCCGCTTAGGTGTATAATCCACAAAGTCATCGGGCGGGGTGTAACTGAAGGTATGAAGTCTCTTGTTTTCTTTCATTAACTGTTTCACCGCAAAACCGGCCACTGAACCGGAATCCAGGCCGCCGCTCAGCTGTGCACCCACATTACGGTATGTACGTAATCTGCAGCCCACCGCCTCCTGGAAAACTTCCTGAAATGCTTCTATATACTCCTGATCAGACTTCAGCTTAAGCTTTTGTTTCTGTGTGATATATTCATAGGCTCTAGTGGAAAGCCGTCCTTCTTTCAAAGAGAAGCTGCAGGAGGGTGCCAGCTGGCGGATGCCCCGATAAGGCGTGAGACTGGAATCCACAGCATCCAGCATGCCGCCCGCCGCGAGATACTCGGCGAGCCATGAGTCATTCAATTCCTTTGGGACATGGGGAAGCTCCAATAATGGCATGATCACTGAACAGAATGCAAAGGACTCTTTAGTATCGATAAAGTAAAGTGTCCGGCTTCCTGAAAAATCTCTTGCCCCGAAAAGCTTTTGTTGTTTCCCATCCCAGATTACAAACGCAAAATCCCCGATCAGATACTTCGGACATTCCTCCCCCCACTTTTCATAGGCCAGGAGGATCAGCTGGCTGTCAGGCATCTCATGCCTCTGACTCTTATTGACTCCTAATCTGTTGAACAGCTCATCACGATTATCTATGATTGCATCAGCGGTGATGGCCAGCTGCTTGTCAGCATGATAGAATGGCAGCACCTCACCGACCGATTCAGGAGTCACCCATTGTGACAGGCAGCCGAGAAAAATGCGGCCATCCTGCCAGGTTTTCACATCGTTAGCAGGAAACCGGCTCAAGCCTTCCATGAGGACAGCAGCATCCTCTGTTCGGATTGGATTTTGACCGCTATGTAACATCCCTGTAATTGCACTCATGGCTTTCCCCCGAACATTTCATTATATATAAACGTTTTTAGTTATATGAGACTATTTTTGTTCTTTATAAAGAACAATATATCACCAGAAAAATAAAGTGTCAATTCAAAATACCAACTTTTCTACTAATTTTTTCAGACAAAAAACCCCTTAGATATGACGTATTTCTACAAAAAAATGCCTCGCTCTTCATGAGCGAGGCACTTTTTTTCTATTAATATATTCAACTCGGTTCAATCAGCCCATACCGGCCGTCGTTCCGCTTATACACGACATTCGTCACATTTGTCTCGGCATTCGTGAAGACGAAGAAGCTGTGGCCGAGCATGTTCATCTGCAGGATGGCTTCCTCGCTGTCCATCGGCTTCAGGTCGAAGCGCTTATTACGGACGACTTCGAGCTCATTGTCATCCTCAAGGTCCACAACCGCCGCACTCGCTTCGGCTTCGCTTTCCCTTGATACGAACATATCCTGGATGCCGCCTTTTTCGCGGACCTTCCGATTGACCTTCGTTTTATGCTTGCGGATCTGCCGCTCTAATTTATCAGTAATCAGGTCGATGGCTGCATACATGTCGCCGTTTGATTCCTCAGCACGGAGGACCAGGTCGGACATCGGGATGGTCACCTCAACCTTGGTGGATTTATCGTTATACACCTTTAAATTAACATGCACATTTGCATTTGGAGTGTCATTAAAATACCTCTCTAACTTGCCAATCTTCTTCTCCACATAATCCCGCAAAGCTTGAGTTACTTCAATGTTTTCACCACGAACATTATAATTCATAGATGAATCCTCCTTTATTAAGGTATACCTATAAATTCTACGATACCCTTTACAAATCCTTCATAAACTAATAAAAAATTTGTCGAAATATATAAGTTTTTTTGCTGTTACCGGTTTAAAAGGGATTATCTAAGTATAAGCCGTGTGAAAATAAAAAATGCCGGACCGATGGATTATTTTTCGTGTTTGTCATTTTTCCTTTTCGCTTACAAACATAATAAAAGGCCCTCCCGATCTCGGGGGGGCCTTCGGTTTTTTACTTTTGGACCTTCACAGTGGTACTTCCAATCACTAAATACCCGTTTACTTCACTCCGAAGCTCCACTCTTACTTCTGAAGCGTTCCAGTCGAAATCTGATCGTTCAAATTTGAACTGGCCGTTTTTCGCCTGGTTGTAGTATCCGTTATTGCTGTTAAGAGCTTTTACTCCGTTAAGTGAAGTACGGTCTAAATTCATTTGACCGTTCACTCCGGCAGGAAGCTCTGCCCTCACGGTAAATATTCCTTTGTTGCCTTTGATTACTTTTGGCGTTACTTCTATTTCTGCCCCGATATAAACAGACAGCGTGTATTTTTTCACAGCAGCATTTCCTGCTTCATCTGAAGCTGAAATGGTTATTTCATACCTGCCCGGCTTATTAAAGGAAATCTCCTCTCCTTTTTGAAGGCTGCGGACAGTAGCTGCTCCAGGCTCAAGAATGGTCAATTTCTGTTCTTTAACCCCTGGAAATTGCCGTTAGATCTAAATAAATATGTTATGACTTTTCAGTACTTGTTCACAAAATAAATACAGCCCGCAGTTGGGGCTGCTAATTATTTCCGTTTATCATAGAAATAGCCATCGGTAGCTAATGCTTGATATGGATTGATATACTTCTGGCTGCCGGACTTTTTCTGCTGAAGTTTTTTAATGTCCCGCTGTATTTCTCTTTTGATTTCAGCCAGTTTGTCATTTACCTGCTTTTCAAGACCGATTAGCAGCAGGCCTGTCGTTTTTTCTTCATCTGAAAAAGGCGCTGTGGCTGCTGCAAGAAGCGACTGGCGCTCCTCCAGGATCCTTTCAATTTCAGAAACCTGCTCTTCCCGTTTTTCTTCTGTGGATGACTGCATGATATCTATAAGCTTAAGCGAAAGATTGCGATATGGCAGCAGGCGGTTCATTAAATGGCCCCACCCTGTCCATATTGCTTCTGACGGTTTGCCTGGATGACCTGCTTCCAGGTATCACGAAATTCACCAACTAGACCTTCTACCTCATCAAGGATGCTAATGTCATTCTTGATATTCGCTTCCATGAGACGGCGGTTCATATAGTCATATAGAGCCATCATATTATGAGAAATTTCCAGGTTCATATTCAAAGTGACCATTAATTCCTGAATGATTTTCTGCGCCTTCTGAAGATTTGTATTCTTCTCTTGTATTTGTTTCCTTTCTATAGCAGCTTTTGCCTGGTGGATAAACTTAATGCAACCGTTATATAACATTAATGTAAGTTCGCCCGGTGAAGCAGTATTGACGCTGTTATTCTGATATGCCTGGTAAGGATTTTGCAATGCCATCTGTTTCTTCCTCTCTTATTAGCCCCCGCTGAACTGCTGCATTATGTAAGCAGACTGCGAATTGGCTTTTGAAATTGCTTTTTCCATGGCTGTAAACTGACGGTAGTAGCGGTCTTCGACCTGTATAAGGCGGTCTTCGAACCGGTTGATAGAATTATTCATATTGTCCAGCAACCGCCCAATCGTGAAAGATTGGTTTGTCATTGTCGTCTTCCCTGCTTTTTTCTCAATATTAAGCATGGTCTTCTTAATAGAATCACGCATCCTTTGAGCAAGCCCCTGGTCCGCTGTTGAGTTTGTAGTGCTTTCTTTTTGAAAAAGCTCATAGATGGCATTCGGATCCTTGGCAATGGCTTCCCTCAGCTTGGTTTCATCGATTGTCAGTTTCCCTTTATCCAGGTAATTGCTAGTTGTAGTAATGCCAATTTGAGAAAGCTGACTGAAACCAGTGGTACCACTAACTGGAGTATATAAAGCAGTACGCAGTTGGTTCAAGCCGCTGGACAGGACGCTGTCATTTCTTAATGTCCCGCTCTTGGCCTTTTCCTCCCATTGCTCAATTTCCTTCTCTTCCATTTCAGCTTTTTGTTCTTTCGTCAAAGGCTGGAAGCTGCGGTAGCGTGTTTCAGAAACCTCACCGCTGATTTTGGCGATGGTTTCGTTGTATTTAGTTACGAATTTTGTAATGGTATCCAGCACCGCATCAACATCAGAGCTGGAGGAATAAGTAATGGATGTTGTAGTTGGAGCTTTTAATGAGTACTCTACCCCATTAACTTGAAATGTGTTGCTCGGTCTTTCAGTATTAAGACCATTCAGTTCAAATTTAGCATTCACTCCTAAGGAGCCTGTTTTGTTTGGTATCGAATTAGCAGCAAGTACATTATTTGCTTCAAGTGCAAGGTTAGAAGTCAAAAAGCCTCCGGTTAGAACTATTTCTGGGTCTGTATCTGTCCCTGCATTCCCAGAGTTTTTAGCAGTAACGGACAGCTTCTGACTGACTGAATCAAAGAACATCGTTACACCAGATTCCTTGTTCACCTTATCAATCACAGACTGCAGCGTTTCTTTAGTAGGGTCAAATTTTATCTCTATAGCGTTAGCCGGCATTCTTCCTTCTTTATCAATAGCATTTATGGTGATTGTCTGTTCCCCAGAGATACCATAATTACTAAGAGTTGTCTTAGGATCCATTGTGATCTTTGACTTACTGAACATTGTGGCAGAAGAAGCTAACTGTGTTACTTTAATCGACCCGCTGAAATCTGTAGTAGAATTAATGTTTTTAATGCCTACTGCATTGGGGTCCGATATTGAAACAGTTTTCTTTAAATAGTTTCCCTGCTTGCCAATCCCGTCAAAAATGCTCTGATCCAATTCGAACAAAGCCTTGCTTATTGATCGGAAATCGTCACGCTGCCATTCTGTAAACTGTTTCTTTTGGTTCAGTTTGTCGAGCGGAACCCGCTCCGCCTTCATTAAGTCCTTTATCATCTGGTCCGTGTCCATACCACTGGCGAGACCACTGATTCTCGTTGTCATCCTGGCTCACCTCTATTAAATCTTTTTATCGATCATAATTCCCAAGAAATCAGTCATTTGGGCGTAAAAATCCAACAGCTTCTTGGGTGGAATTTCTTTTATAAGTTCATTTGTATCACTGTCTACAATAGTCACATAGTATTCGTGGAGTTTCTCGTGAAATTCAAACTTCAAAGCTGTATGGGTGGGGTTTAAGAATTTATTAAATGTCTCCACTATGTCATTAACTTTTTCTTTTGTAATTTCTGGACGGTCTCTGTAACCTTCTTCTGTTTTTATGCTTTCATGTTCGCTCGTGATTGCACCTTTAGTCTGTATATTCTCTGTTTTTATTCTGGTTGCAGCAGGTGATAGATTCAAAGTTATGCGTTCCATCAAAATAATCCTCCGCTATGCGCATTAATCTTACTTTTATTATCGGAAAGAAATTTTATTTATTTAATTTTTTATTTATAAATAGATTATTATTCCAGAACAACTTGGTTTTAGGGTCATGGGACTCTATAAATAAAAATCGTTTAAATTAAAATCTACAGAGAGCCTTAAAAATACAGACCCTAGGAATATCCTAGAGTCTATATTTTTACTCTATATACATTCATAATCAACGCAGCAATTGAAGTACACCCTGTGACTGTTGGTTAGCCTGCGCAAGCATTGCTTGAGCAGCCTGCGACAGAATTGAATTTTTTGTTTGGTTCATCATTTCTTTTGCCATGTCGACATCCCGGATTCGAGATTCGGCTAGAGTAAGATTTTCATCAGCGATAGCTGAAACTGATATTGCTTTTTCCAATCGATTCTGAGAAGCTCCTAAGCGCGAACGCTCTGATGATACATAGGCGATTGCTCCATCAAATATAGAGATGTTATCATCTGTTTTACTTAAGATGCTAACATTATCAATACCTAACGACTGACTGGTTACATTTACAAATTCGATGTTCATTGAAGGTCCAATTCTTACGGAAGCAGAAGCGGTGCTTATGGCTGGCCATCTTTCTATAAAAGCGGTTAAAGGATTTAGTAAGTTAGGATTGAGGGTATCCGGTACAGTTGTGTTATCATCTCCACCGCCAATTGCCCCTGTGTCTGCATCAAATAAATTAATATTTGAATTGGCTAGTGTGGCATTCGTTTTAAAATCAGTTAGGAAAGAGGCCTCACCTCCAATGGCACCTAAAAGGTCATTTAAAGCCTGGTCGAAAGTTTTTTCAGATCCACCCACTTTAATTTCATCAAATAAAGATTTAATTCCGCCTGGAAGCTTAGAATCTAGATATTTTACTGCTGCATAAGCTGCGGAATAATCCTCACTGGTACTATCCCATGAATCAATTTGGTTTTTCAAAGCAGCAAAATCAGCTCCGTTATTGGAATCTATCTTTAAACGTTCGTCTGCACCAGCTATGAACTCCGCAGAACCTTCTATGAACATGTTGGGAGGTCACGCATATTAGTCGTCCTTCCCATAATGGCGTGTGTCATTTCATGCGCTATGATCCTATCATTTGAAATCCAAGATCCTCCGCCGTTAGGCATAGACACGGGTGTGAAGTCGCTCATATCCAATACTAGTTTTTGGTTGATGTCTCTTCCATCAGTACCTGTCGTGTAATAAGAACCCTGCACCCATGCAACTCGGCCATCACCAGAGTTTTGAATGAATTGAATGTCAAGCGGTGCATCATCTATCCCCGCTTGTAAGCCGTAGTAGGTGGCTACTGGGTTTCATTATTTTTCAGCCAATATTTCTGCAACGCTTCGACAGCCTTCTGTTGTTCCTGGCTATCGGCTGAAGATGTAACATTTAAAATTTTTTTCGTATTAAACTCAGTATTAATGGCAATCCGGTCCACTTCTTTAACTATTTCGTCTACTTCAATCTGAATCGCTTTACGGTCATCGTCTGTCAGGGTGTCATTTTTCGCTTGCACGGATATCTCCCTGCCCCTTTGCAGCAAAGCATGAATTTCCTCCATTCCTCCCTCCGCTGTCTGCAGCATAGATATACTATCCTGAATGTTTCGCTATTCCTGCTCTACCCCCCCTGATTTGGGAACGCATTTTTTTAGAAATGGCTAGGCCTGCTGCATCATCACCCGCACGATTAATTCGTAATCCCGATGTTAATTTTTCCATAGACTTACTCATATTGATATTGATTGACGATAGATGGCGCTGGGTGTTTAAAGCCGTTATATTATGGTTAATCTTCACAAATTAGCCTCTTCTCTGTTAACAGATTGTCTTACTCAAAATCTATACAAAAAAAAGACCTTAGGAATTTCCTAAGGTCCTCCTTTGAAGCGGATAAAATTAACGAAGTAACTGAAGAACTCCCTGTGGCTGTTGGTTCGCTTGTGCAAGCATGGCTTGAGCTGCTTGAGAAAGGATACCATTCTTAGTAGAAGCCATCATTTCTTTAGCCATGTCAACGTCACGTACACGAGACTCAGCAGCAGTCAGGTTTTCAGAAGAAGTTCCCAGGTTGTTGATTGTGTGCTCCAAACGGTTTTGGTTTGCACCAAGTTTAGAACGTTCAGTAGATACTTTTTCAATAGCTGCATTAATTATTGTGATTGCTTTTGTTGCTTCTTGTCCTGCAGTAGTCGCAGCTGAAGCCGCAATTTCATCTCCACTAGCCGGTGTACCATCAGGATCGCTAGCAGCAACTGCAGCTTTTCCAACAGAAATGTTTAGTCCACCAGTAGTTTTAGCTTCCGCATACTCATTTGTCCCTGTAGTAACTGGATTATCTGGAATTGCTGCTGCATTTTCTGCTGCAGTTCCAGTAGTCGCAGCTACTCCAAGTGAAAATGCATCCATTGCATTGATAGTAAGAGACATTGTTTGGCCTTCGTTAGCACCAATTTGGAAACTTAATGATTTTCCACCTTGCCCATCAAGCAATTTCTTTGTATTGAATTCAGTCGTATTAGAGATACGGGTAATCTCTTTTGCTAACTCATCCACTTCTTTTTGAAGCTCTGTACGGTCGCTGTCTGTGTTTGTATCATTTGATGATTGAACAGCAAGTTCACGCATACGCTGCAAGATGTCATGAGTTTCGTTTAAAGCACCTTCAGCAGTCTGGATTAAAGAAATACCATCTTGAGCATTACGTGAAGCTTGATCCAAACCACGGATTTGCCCACGCATTTTTTCAGAAATTGCAAGACCAGCTGCGTCATCACCTGCTTTGTTGATACGAAGACCTGAAGATAATTTCTCCATGTTTTTAGCTTGTGCATTAGAAGCAGAAGTTAATTGACGGTGTGTGTTAAGAGCTGCGATATTGTGATTGATTCTCATTAATAATTTCCTCCTTGAATGTGTATGGCCCACATCCTTGTGTGCCCTTTTTAAAGGCTTGAAAGTTGGCCGCCTTTCAACCTTTATATTATTATTATCGGCTGTGAAAGAACCTGTTTAATAGTTGCAGAAAAATTAATTCAACATATACATATCGATATGTGTGTAAACTAATGATTTGCTCTAAATAGCGTTGAATCCTTAGACAGTTATCTTCTATGAAATAATTTAAAAAAGATGGTAGTCCATAAAGGACTACCATCCTTGTATAAGATTAACGAAGAAGTTGAAGAACTCCCTGCGGCTGCTGGTTAGCTTGTGCAAGCATAGCTTGAGCAGCTTGAGAAAGGATACCATTCTTAGTTGAAGACATCATTTCTTTAGCCATGTCAACGTCACGTACACGAGACTCAGCTGCAGTCAGGTTTTCAGAAGAAGTTCCTAAGTTGTTGATAGTGTGCTCCAAACGGTTTTGGTTTGCACCGAGTTTAGAACGTTCTGCAGATACTGTTTCGATAGCTTTGTTGATTGTTGTAATAGCTTTAGTTGCTTCTTGGGCGGCAGTAGTTCCAGTTCCAGACTTAGAAATGTTAAGACCACCTGTAGTTTTAGCTTCAACATACTCATTTGTGCCAGCTGTTGCTGGATCATCCGCAACAGCTTTTGCATTGTCAGTTGCAGTTGCAGTAGTTGCTGCTACGCCTAATGAAAATGCATCCATTGCATTAATGCTAAGGCTCATAGTTTGTTTTTCATTAGCACCAATTTGGAAATCAAGAGACTTTCCACCTTGACCATCAAGCAATTTCTTAGTGTTGAACTCAGTAGTATTTGAGATACGCGTGATTTCTTTTGCTAACTCATCCACTTCTTTTTGAAGCTCTGTACGGTCGCTGTCTGTGTTTGTATCGTTTGATGATTGAACCGCTAATTCACGCATACGCTGCAAGATATCGTGAGTTTCGTTCAAAGCACCTTCAGCAGTCTGGATTAAAGAAATGCCATCTTGAGCATTACGTGAAGCTTGATCAAGACCACGGATTTGTCCGCGCATTTTTTCAGAGATTGCAAGACCAGCTGCGTCATCGCCTGCTTTGTTGATACGTAGACCTGATGATAACTTCTCCATGTTTTTAGCTTGTGCATTAGAAGCAGAAGTTAATTGACGGTGTGTGTTAAGAGCTGCGATATTGTGATTGATTCTCATTAATAATTTCCTCCTTGAATGGTATGGCCCACATCCTTGTGTGCCCTATTATAAGGCTTGAAAGTCGGCCGCCTTTCAACCTTTACAATAGTATTATCGGAGGTACAAAGATTCTTTTAATAGTTTTTGCATAATTATTTTTCTCTTTTTATGGAAGCTATAAAATCAAGATTAACACTGGATGTTAAGGCATCCTTGTTTTCATTCTGTATTTCCAGGTAGATTTCTTTACGGAATACATCTACATTTTTCGGGGCATCGATGCCTATTTTGATTTGATCCCCGCTGACTGACAGAATCTTAATCTCAATATCCGGGCCAATTTGGATGGATTCGCCTTTTTTTCTGGTTAGTATGAGCATTTTATATTCACCCCTTCTGTCCTGAAGCGGATTTTTGCAGGGGAGTCCGGATTGAGTAGGCCGAGTCATTTAGAATCACCTGTTTGCCCAGGCGCTTTGTCCGGTTCACTACCACTGGTGCTGCAAGGTTAATCGTAGAGCTCTGGAATGGTTCTTTGACAGACATGATGGAATATACCTCCGCATCCTCCGGCTTTTCAATCTGAAGCTGCTCGATGGCAGCATCATCTAATGTGAACTCATAGGAAGGTTCAGTCAGGAACGGGATTACCAGAACAAAAGCAACATCCCTCGTTTTTACAGACTGCAATACCTGAATTTCTTCAGAGAGCGGCAGAATAATAAACTCCTTTTCCTCATTAAAACCAGGAATTCCTTCCTGGAATGCGAGAACTTCCTGTTCCGCTACATCTAATTTATCATGATACTTAGTTTGAATAATCATTTTTACCCTCCTCAGTATTTTTTATCAATCGCATTGGTAAATTCAATGGAAAGTGACGGATATTGCTTTATGCTGATTTCAGTCTGTCCTGGTGTATATTCATGGATCGGTTTAACAGCCTCGGCCGTTATCCTTGGTTTCTGCGGCACAGCATCCACCTTTACCTCTGCCGGCTCGTAATTAATCTTAACGCTGCCATGAGAGGGAATCCAGCCAATATTAAAATCGTATATAGGATTCTCACTATTACGCTTTGCCTGGTTTGCAATAGCCTTAAACCCATTCTCTATTTGCATCAATTCATCGCCGTCCGCTGCCACCCGGGCCAGCCCGCTCAGCCAATCCCCATAACCCTGCTGGGCAAATTCTTCTGTCCGCTTGAATATGCTTTTTAGGTCTACATCTTCTCTTGCCCTGGTCTGGTCAATGGTCAGTTTACCCGGTGTTGTCTCAATATTGATTTCTGCTTTAGGCTGCTCGATGGAAAGATCTGCAGCAGGCTGTTCAATTCTCTGCTGAGGCTGTATGGTTTTCATCTCCAGCTGCCCATGTATCGACTGCAGGCGTATCTGAGGTATATTCATAGGCTTACCCTCCCTATTCCGCATTGAAAAAAAAGCTATTCATATAGAATAGCTTATCGTAAAAAGTCCATTAATGTCGGCTGTATGATCTGTGCGCCTACACTTAGCGCGGCACGGTGTACACTTTCCTGGGTCTTCAGATCGGTGATGACCCGTTCAATATCGGCATCTTCATTATCAGATAATACCCGGTTTGCGAAAACCTCCTGAGTATCTATACGGGATGAGATCATTTCCAGACGATTGTAACGCGCCCCAAGGTCTGCACGCTCTGAAGATAAATTGTTAAGATGTGTATCCAGACTTGTAAGTGCAGTATCCAGTTCCGATGTTTTGTTGTCTTTCAGATCCTGAACCAGCTTTGTTAAGTCTTTAAAAAGATCCTCTGAAAAGACATTCTCCGGATTGATATTCGCTCTGAGATTGACACCTGAACCCACCGCTACATTAAATGCTTCCGTATTTAATGGTTTTTTTAATGTCCCGTCAGCATTGAGCTCGACTGGAGCATTATCAACGTTTGTGCCACTAAAGATATACTTGTCAGCAACCTTGGTATTCGCTACATTCACCAGGTCCTGCTTTAATTGGTCAATCTCAGCCGCTATGGATGTCCGCTCATCCACCGTATTGGTACCATTCTTCGCCTGCAGCAAAAGCTCACGGATCCGCTGCAGCGATGTATTCGCCTGATCCATACCGGCATCCGAATTCTCCATCCAAAGATTCAATTCAGATAGGTTCCTTTTGTACTGCTCCACCTCGGTCAGGTTCGTTCGGTAGAACATACCTTTCATGGCAACGACCGGGTCATCGGATGGCCGGGTGATTTTTTTGCCTGTGGACAGCTGGTCCTGGTATTGGCCCATCCGCTGGTAGCTGCTGCTGATGTGCTTGAGGGATGAGCCCGCAAGCATGTTTTGTGTTACGCGCATTTAGTTCTCACCTTACCTTCCGACGGTTCCCATACCGTTGATGATTTTGTCGAGCATTTCGTCCACCAGGCTGATCATGCGGGCTGATGCATTGTAGGCATGCTGGAATTGGATCATATTCGTCATCTCTTCATCCAGGCTGACACTGCTGACGGATTGGCGGCGTTCTTCCACTGACTGCTGGAGGATGCCGCTGTTGTTGGTCATCCGGATCGCTTCCTGTGACTGGACAGCCATATAGCCGATGGCGCCTTCATAATAGCTTTTGATGGTGCTGGTTTCGCCATCGATGGAGAGCGGCTGATTTTTAACCTCAGACAGCTTCAGAGCATTGCTGCCGTCACCGATTGACTTGGTTCCTGCAGCTGCAATATGGTCAAGGGAATCTGCGATATCCTTATGCAGTTTAATGCTTCCTGCTGCACCATCAGCGCTGCCCACACCGTCAAAAAAGCTCCTTGGTGTTTGGGTGCCGGCTGCTATGCTCTTCACATCCCAGCCGCTTTGATGCACTTCATTGAATTTCGCGGCAAATTCATAGGCCATTTCATCCAATTTATGGAGCATCTCCGGGTACAAGCCCTTTACAATATTTTTGCCTGTAACAGGATCGAGCGCTTTTGTTTCAAAGCCATACGAATCTACTAAACTGCGAAGCTTGCCGCTTGCCGTGAATGCTTCTATATCAATTGGAGTGCCGCTAATCTCCTCAGTAGGTTTGCCGTTTGCATCGAGCACACGCATGCCTACGGAAATGCTCTCGACCATCTTGGTGTCTTTATCATAATTTACTTTTAATTCATTCACTGTATCCGAATTGCCGCTTAGCAATGGCCGTGTGCCATTCGCCGTGACGAGTTCAATGGTATATTTGCCAAGCGCCATTGGTGTGCCGTCCGGTTTTTTGGCCGGCATGCCGCCTGTACCGGTTGATTTCACTGAGATATTGACCATGGAAGACAGCTGATCAACCAGCGAATCGCGCTGATCATATAAGTCATTCGGCAGAAGTCCGTGCGGCTCTACGTCTGCGATTTTTTGGTTCAAATTATTGATTTGATGAAGCAGCGAGTTAATCTGCGTAACTGAGACATCCATCTCATTCTTGAGGTCACCCTGGACACTTTTCAGGGTGCTGCTCAGATAGTTGAAGGTTTCTGCAACCGCGATGCCGCGCTGTCTCACAACGGAGCGGGCACCAGAGTTGTTTGGATTGATGGACAAATCCTGCAGCGATCCCCAGAACTGGTCCATGACTGCGGACAAACCGGCCTCGGACGGCTCATTCAGCACTTCTTCCATCTTTTGCAGGGAATCGGCCCTTGTCTCCCAGTAGCCGAGCTTGTTTGACTCACTGCGGTACTGGACGTCGAGGAAGCTTTCCCTTACCCTCTCAACGCTGCCTGCGGTCACTCCCGTTCCCATCTGGCCCGGGATCTGCGGCCGGTTCATCGATGGCGGCGGGAAGGCTTCGGTCTGGGTGAAATTCACGCGCTGCCGGGTGTACCCCGGGGTGTTGGCGTTTGATATATTATTGCCGGTAACAAAAAGGGCGTTCTGCTGGGTGGACATTCCCCGCTTGGCCGTTTCTAAGCCATGAAAGGTTGATATCATCTTCTGTTCCTCCGTTTATGCTCTCGAGTTAAAGTAGGACCTGCTGCCTGCCGGCTTCTGCCCTTTTTGCTGCACCGGCTTTTCATAATTGAAGTTCTGCTGTTTCGGCCGGACCATATCCAGTGATAGATTGATGAATTGCAGCGATTGATAGATCAGCTGCTGATTCAGGTAATTAACATCCTTCAGCTTCAGGATCAGTTCTGACAGCCGCACTTTTTGCGACTGCAGCGCTTCTGCCTCTTCGGGGGCGGCGGTACGTATGCATTCCGTGAGGGTTCGCTCTGTCCCCGAAGGTTGTCCTGCGAGGAATGTATTCACATAGCTTTCCCGCTCTTTTTCCAGCATGCCGATAGCCTTCACATGGTTTTGTTCATGAATCATGATTTTATTCAGGGCCGGCATGTCGCCTTTTTTAATGATCTCTGTTTTTTTCTGGGCCAGGTCATACAAGCTCTGATGGAGCTTGAGCTGTTTTTCCATGGTGTTCAGGATACTCTGGGCAGACATGTTCTCCGCGCCTCCTTTATGATCAAAAAAATGGAAACTGACCGCGTGGGGTCAGTCTCACTTACCAAAGTAATACTTGATGATGCTTTTTGCCGTTTCTCCGGCATCCACTTTGTACGTTCCGTTTTTAAGCTGCTGCTTAAGCTCTTCAACCTTCGCCTCGCGCTGTGCGGGGATCTGGGAGGTGTGCTGGAGCTCTTTTGCTGTTTTTGAAATTTCTACTTTATCTGCCTTCAGCGAGCTTTGCTTGATTTCGTCTGTTTTCTGGATCTGACGCTTGTATGGGTTCATGCCTGCCGAACTGAGATGGTTGATTTTCATAGGTAATACCTCTCCTTCAGTCGTTCGTTTTTCTCCATGTCTATATTATCGGATGAAAGGGCACTTTTTTGAATTTATTTATATTACTTTTTGTTGACAAGTTTTGCAAAAGTGTTACTTGAGGGATTTCTATCCTCTCTTAGTAAAAAATGCATTCTTGTTTTCAATATTTTGGGTTCTGGAATCTTCCTTGGCCAGCGTTTCAAGCTGACCTTTTAGACTGGAAGTACAGCTGCCGCAAAGCTTTCCTTCACGGATCAAGGTCCCGCATTTAGCACATGGATAACCGAGATTCGGGAATTGAGCGAGCTTTAATTTGCCGGTACGGATAAACTTAAGCAGCAATTCCTTATCAATCCCAACCGCCTCTACAACCTGCTCGATTGTGGCCATCCTGTTTTCCCTTTTTCTTATATAATTATAAACATTTTCATAATCTGCCTGTTCTTTTTTATAACAGCTTTCGCACACGTCCCGCACACTATTCTGGACAAAAATCGCGTCACAGCTTGGACAGTTCAATATTTCCGCCATCCCATTATCTCCCCTTGATTCCATTTATACTATTATATCGGCACGAAAGGCCGGTTTTTTACCCTCTGGCAAGGGTAAGGGAAGAAACCCGGGCGGCACCATTAACCTTTAACACTTTGGCTGCATGTCTCAGTGTTGAGCCTGTGGTGTAAATATCATCGAACAGTAAAATGGATTTTCCAGTGATATTCACCCCGTCTAAAAGAGAGAAAACCTGCGCATGCCGCATCCGTTCCTGCCTTGTTTTTTTGGACTGTTTTTCTGAGTGAGTCCGTTTTAGGGCATAAAAGGATTCGAGCCCGATAGCAGAAATTCCGGCCTCTGACTGGTTGAAGCCCCTTTCTGCCAGCCGCTCACTGCTTAGAGGGATCGGAACGGCTAGATCAAACTCAAGAGCTTTTAGCGCTTCTGCGAGTGCCGCCTTAAAACCTTCTATTAAAATATAATCACCGCGGTATTTGAATCGGGCAAGCAGTTCTTTTAAAAAGTCATTGTATTGATAAAGGGATGTATTTTGAGTGAGGACTCCCTGCCAAAGAGAATCTTCCTCCCAGCGGCGGCAGTCTGAACAGGAAGAGGAGGATATTTCAGAAAGCGGGCGGCTGCATATCTGACAGCGGATTCCGGTGATGGGCGCGAGCTTTTCCAGGCAGTCCCGGCAGAAGCGGTTTTCCCCTTTTTCTTTTGCAAAGAGCGAAGACCAGGTGATGTTTTCTTCCTGTCTGGAGCCGCAGTATAAGCAGTACTTCAATTCAGAAGCCCCCTTTTTTCGCCTTCTCTGTTCATTCCTTTAATGTGTTTTACAGCCGCTAGCATGGCTTCTGTCCGGCCAAAGTGGAAGAAGGTGATGCTGCCATGGGGATGCTCAGCCTTCCGCCCCACCCGGCCGGCAATCTGGACCAGGGCGCTTTCAGTGAAGACCGGCTGCTCGGCGCCGAGCACACAGACATCAAGCCCCGGTATTGTCACACCCCGCTCAAGGATTGTGGTTGTAAGAAGTCCCGGCACCCGCCCTTCCCGGAGCGCGAGGACCTTTTTCTTCCGGTGGGGGTCCTTTGAGTGGACAGAAGCAATTTCCGGATCCAGTGCCTGAAACAGCGGCAGTGCTTCTTCCATCTTTTTAATACTGGGAAAGAAGAGGAGAAAGGGGAGAGAAAGCTGGAGGCGTTCTTCAAGCCAGGTTTTCACACGGGTCGGGATTTTCTTTTTCGTGAGGTTTTTCTCCCAATTCCCTATCCACTGCAGCTCAGGAACAGGGATCGGATGGCGGTGGAAGCGTGCCGGGATTAAGGCGGAGGGGAGTCTGCCTGATACAGCCTGATGTTTAAGGGAAGAGGAGGGTGTGGCGGTTAAATAAATGAGAGAAGATGGGTTTTTCCTGGCTCTCTCAGCGGCCTGTCTCAAGGTAAGATCAGCTGAAAAGGGAAATGCATCCACTTCATCAATGATCATCACATCAAATGCCTGCCGGAAGCGGTAGAGCTGGTGGGTGGTGGCAAGAATCAGCTGGCCCGGTGTGTGACGCTCCTCGCTGCCGCCGTACAGGGCGGCGGTCACAGCAATCGGAAAGGCGGCCCGGAGGCGCGGAGCAAGCTCAAGGACCACATCCGTCCTCGGGGCGGCAAAGCAGATCCGCTTCCCTTCTCCCAGGCCGGCGGCAATGGCATCGAACAAAATTTCTGTTTTTCCGGCGCCGCAGACGGCCCATATAAGGAGTTCACCATGTGTCTGTATAGCATTTACAGCCTTCAGCGACGCTTCCTTTTGTGCAGGGGAAAGCGTACCTTTCCAGGCGAGCGGTTCTTCCAGGCTTGGATAGGCCGGTTCCGGACCCTTCCACACATACAGTTTTGAACAAGAGCTCACCCTCCCCATCATGATGCAGCTGCGGCAGTATGCACAGCTTTTTCCGCACGCACTGCAGGGGAATTCGGCGAAAAGATGAGGTTCGGTGTTTACACACCGGCTGCAGGTGGAGCGGCCGCCTCCTTCTGTGAGACCGGGAATCCAGCCGATATAGCCGTGTTCGAGATGGCTTTCGAGGAGGCTGTGATAATCAAGGAGCTCGTCATGCAGCAGCATCCTGCCGGCGAGATGTTTCTGTAGTCCTGGTGAATGTTCAAAGCGAACAAGGGGATTGGAGCGGGGTACGGGGGGTTCTTGGGAAGGGAGTTTAGGGGCAAAAAGCTTTAACAGATTCAGGGAATCCACCTCCAATAAAAAATTCGGTGCCCCTTTATCATTCGGCACCGAATTCGTGAAACCTTTAATATTTTTTTGCCCAGCCAAGGCCCATTGCGCCCTCGCCGATGTGGGTGCCGATGACCGGACCGAAATAGCTGATGCAGAACTCGACCTGCGGGAATTTCGGCGACAGCTCTGCCATCCATTCCTCGGCTTCCGCCGCGCGGTTGGCATGAATGATGGCAGCCTGCATCGGTTCGCCCGTCTGCGCCTCCTGCAGGAGTTCTTCAATTCGTTTCATCGCTTTTTTCCGGGTGCGGATCTTTTCGGACGGAATGATGATTTTATCTTTGAATGTGAGGAGGGGTTTGATCTGCAGCATGCTGCCTATGAAAGCCTGGGCGCTGCTCAGGCGGCCGCCGCGCTGGAGATGGGAAAGGTCGTCGGCCATAAAATAGGCATTTGACGTTTTCTTCATATCTTCAAGACGCTCTATGATTTCTTCAGGGTTTCGGCCTTCCTTCGCCATTTTCGCCGCCTCCAGTACGTAGAAGCCCTGGACCATACAGCTGATCTCGGTGTCAAAGCTGTAGACCGTGATGTTTTCCACCAGGTTTCCTGCCGTGATGGAGCCCTGGTATGTACCACTGATGCCGCTTGATAAGTGGACGCTGATAACCGCGTCATACTCTCCTGCCAGCTCCTCATACTTCGCAATAAGTTCGCCGACAGCCGGCTGGGAGGTCGTCGGCAGCTTTTCCTGCCTCTTGATTTCCTCATAAAACTCCCCGGCCGTAATGTCCACTTCCTCACGGTAAGACTCCTCGCCGAAAATCACATTAAGCGGAACCATATGTATATCAAACTTCCCAAGCGTCGCCTGGGGTATATAAGCGGTACTATCCGTAACAACAGCCGTTCTCATAAAAAAACCTGCCTTATTCCGTATTTTTCTTCATTATACATCATCCTTGGAGGGACTGTCCCATTTCCCGGAAATGGGGGAATCCACTATTTCTGGATTATTTCCCAACAGTCAGATTAGTTAAAGAAGGAGATTTTACTTTATAAGGAGAAATAATAGTGAACACTAAATGGAGGTAAATAAAGATGATTCCACAACGAATGAGTTTGATTACAATAGGGGCTTGGGACCTTCCTTTGCTTCGTTTTTTTTATAAAAAGTTAGGATGGTGCGAAACTGATTGGAGCAGCGATAATTACGCTGTCTTTAAAACAGCCGGCGGCATGCTTTCTATATGGTCTATTCATGAGATGACGAAGGACGTAAACATTCCAGTTTCTGAAACTCCAATTTATTTTAGAGGAGTTACCTTAAGTATTAACGTGGATGAACCTATTCAAGTAGATGAGGTTATAGATAAAGCAAGAGAAGCAGGAGCTAAAATTGCCCTTGAAGCACATGATGCTTTTTGGGGTGGAAGAAGCGGGGCATTCATGGACCCTGAAAATAATTATTGGGAGGTAGCATATAACCCTAATTCCATATTTGATGAGCGGGGTGCAATGGTGGAAATGAATGGTTAACCCACTCTTTTAGGTCAGCGGGATCTCTTTTATATAATTCCCTTCCAAAAACGCACTTCTATAGAGAAAGCTCAGAGCTTTTTATGGCCCTGAGCTTTTTTGTTTGCTGTTTACTGTTAAAGTACGTCAGCACCAGTATATTATTTTACTTCGACCCAGCCGTTTTTGATGGCCAAAACTACGGCTTGTGTACGGTCGTTTACATTCATTTTCTGCAGGATGTTGCTTACATGGTTTTTGACTGTTTTTTCGCTGATGTACAGCGTTTCGCCGATTCCACGGTTGCTCTGTCCGTCAGCAAGCAGCTGCAGGACTTCGCATTCGCGGCGCGTCAGCAGATGAAGCGGCCTGCGGATTTCATACGCCGGGCGATGGTCTTTTTCCTTGCCTTCGACCGCAGCTAACCTGCGGTACTCGGATACCAGGTTGTGGGTGACCTTCGGGTGGAGGTATGAGCCTCCGTCCGCAACCACCTTGACTGCCTCGACTAATGCATCTGCATCCATTTCCTTTAATAAATAGCCTCGTGCACCAGTTTTGAGTGCATGTGTGACATAATTTTCATCATCGTGGATGGAAAGGATGATGACCTTGGATTCCGGATACTTTTCAACAAGCTGGCGTGTGGCCTCAATGCCGTTGATGTCGGGCATATTGATATCCATGATTACCACGTCCGGATTGTTTTCTTCAACGAGCCCCATGGCTTCGGAGCCGTCATCCCCTTCTGCTACCACTTCAAATGATGGTTCAAAATCCAATATGCGCTTGACCCCTTCGCGAAAAAGTTGATGGTCATCGATAATGACAATATCAGTTGTCAACGCCTTCGCCTCCCTTTTATCTAGTACTCTTTTTTTCTATCTGACCTGGTTATGAATAAGTCATCCCTGAACGGGAATCTTAGAAGCTTATGATAAACGCATGGCCGAAGCTGCTTTCAGCGGCACCTGAATGATGATTACGGTACCTGCCCCGATATTGGAGTCGATGCTGAGGCTTCCCTCCAGGAGGTCGACCCGCTCCCCCATGCCGATCAAGCCAAAGCTGCCTTCCTTTTTGGCTGACGAATCAAAGCCGATGCCATCGTCCTTGATCACCACGGTCACCCGGTCCTTCAGGCATTCCATCTTGATCTGCACATGTTCAGGCTGAGCATGCTTCAAGGCATTTTGTACAGATTCCTGCACGAGCCTGAACAGGGCAACTTCCATTTTCGCCGGCAGCCGTTTTTCCTCACCTAGGTTCACAAAGCTGATCCGGACGCCCTGGTTATACTCCTCGATCGTCTGCAGATATTTCCGCAGCGTCGGAACAAGGCCCAGGTCATCAAGCGCCATCGGCCTGAGGTCATAGATGATCCTCCGCACTTCATACAGCGCATTGCGGACCATCCGCTTAAGGTCCTTGACCTCATTCAGGCCTTCCTCTGTGCTTCTTTCACGGAAAACACGCTCGATTAAGTCCGAGCGCATCATGACATTCGCCAGCATCTGGGCCGGCCCGTCATGAATCTCCCTTGACAGCTTCTTGCGTTCTTCCTCCTGGGCTTCGATGATCTTCAGGCCAAACTCCTGCTTTCTTCTCGCATCCGCAAGCGCCTCCCCCATCTGGCGGAGATCGCTTGTCAGATAATTGAGGACAACAGAAATCTGGGAATTCAGCTGCTCGGCACGCTCAATCGTTTCAAGCGTGGCCTGAAGCCTCCGCTCGAGATCATCCCTTCGTGCGCGGAGCTGCTTTTCCGTCTGCCTGTTCATCTGGAGGTCCACCTGGAGCGCATGTGCTTTCTCATATGCCTCCCTGACCTGCTCTTCATTGTATTGATTAAAATGGCGGCTGACCTCTGAGAGCCTTTTGCGCGCAAACCGGGCATTGATTTCAAGCTTATCGCCTTCATCAATGACCTTCAGCACCGTCTTTTTAATCTCCTTCAATTCAGCAGACAGAGATTCAAAATCATGCCGGCACTGTTCCCCGATATGGAAGATTTCATTTTTGCTGTGCCCTACGGTATCTACCATCGTTTCTAAAATAGAATCCAATACCTTGGTATCCACTTTTTTTAAAGGCATTTCTTTACCCCGCTGTTAAAAAATTCAGCCTCTCGGCATTCTGTCCTGTCTCTCGTTTTTCCCATTTTTAAAAACTGTACTATTCTACTAGATAACGTCTATGTATGGATGATGCAATCACCTTATAGCCTAAAAATCCTGTCACTAATCTATCTTATATTGTAACAGAAATTTTCAGAATTCAACGTTTTTTGAGGTTGGGAAAATTAGGTCATGGGTAAAAAGGTTAAAAGGACCTATGTTTTAGAAAAACGCATGATAGAACCATTTTCTCATGATAGTTTAGAACATATTGCTTTTTATGCATTCCATTTTACTTTAAAGCCAGTGACTCCGGGGTATTTTCATCTATACCCAGGCACACTCTCCCAGTTATTGCTATACAGATATAATGAAATATATCTATTTGAATATTTTTCATTATAACATGCCATGTCTTTAGTAATATTAAGATTCGTTTACAATCCTGCACAAAAACAATTACGGCGAGTCCTATGCCCCTAAAAGCCTCCCAGCCCTTTAAAAGATTAACAGACTTCCTAACAACATCCATTGCCCTTGCTGGGGGAAAACATTATAATAGGTGATTAGGATGTTGGGAAATAATTGACGTTTTCTATCAAATCATGTAAAAAACAAGGGAAGCTTCTCCAGGAAATGGGGGACTGTCCCCAAAAAGAGGATGATTGGATGCTGCCGGTTTATTTGACGGTGAAGGGTTATGGGGAACGGGAGATTGTGATTCAGAAATCCCGCTTCATCGCCTATGTGGAGCGGGCGGAGACGGAGGAAGCGGCACAGGAATTCATTGCTTCCATCAAGAAAAAGCATTCTGATGCGAACCATAACTGCTCTGCCTATTTAATTGGGGAAAATAATCTGATACAAAAGGCGAATGATGATGGCGAGCCAAGCGGCACGGCGGGCGTCCCGATGCTCGAGGTCCTGAAAAAGAAGAATCTGAAGGATACCGTTGTGGTCGTTACCCGCTATTTCGGCGGCATTAAGCTTGGTGCCGGCGGCCTGATCCGCGCCTATGGCAAGTCGGTCACTGAAGGGCTCGATGCAGCCGGCATCGTCGAACGCAGGCTGATGCGGGTCATGCACACCTCCGTGGACTATACCTGGCTCGGCAAGCTGGAAAACGAGCTTCGCTCTTCGGTTTACACAATTAAGGAAATCAAGTACAGCGAAGCAGTTGAAATTCATGCCTATGCCGAGGAAAGCGCAGCCCCTGCCTTCACAGAATGGATGACAGAGCTGACAAATGGCCAGGCACGGATTACAAAGGGCGAGGTCCTTTACCAGGAGACTCCGTATTCTTCATGAAACCCTGCTGGTTAAAATGCGGTTTACGAAATTTGTGATAAATTGTAAAATATGTTGTGGATACTGCCGATAAAGTCAAAGATTACTATCGAAACTTAAAGGAGAAACTACCATGTCTTCTAACAGAAGAGTTTATAAAGTATATAAGAAACGGAGAAGGCGCAAAAGGCTGCTCTCCTTCATTTTAGTGCCGATACTGGTGCTGGCTCTCGTCGGCACAGGCTATGCCGCCTACCTTTACAATAAAGCCGAGAATGTGTTCAGCGGTTCATTTGAATCGATTGGCAAATCCTCCAAGCGGGCAGAGGCTGTTGATCCAACCGAAGATAATATCTCCATCCTCTTCATCGGGATCGATGACAGTGAAAAAAGGAAGCTGAAGGGCAATACACGCTCCGATGCTCTCATTCTGGCAAGCTTCAATACCAAGAAAAAAACCATTAAACTCGTAAGCATTCCGCGTGATTCATATGTTCACGTCCCTGCCAACGACAGCTACACCAAAATCACCCACGCCCATGCTATCGGGGGCACAAAGGCCACGGTTGAAACCGTCGAGGAACTGATGCAGGTGCCGGTGGACTATTACGTGAAGATGAACTTCAACGCCTTTATGGATGTGGTCGATGCCCTGAATGGCATAACTGTGGATGTTCCTTATGAAATGCACGAGCAGGATTCCAAGGACAGGAAAGATGCCATCCATCTAGAAAAGGGTAAACAGACGGTAAATGGTGAAGAAGCGCTGGCATTCGTCCGGACAAGGCATCAGGACAGCGATATCTACCGTGGACAGAGGCAGCAGCAGGTCATCCAGGCTATCGCCTCCAAAGCCGCTTCAGCCGGTGCTATCTCTAAATATACAGAAGTCATCGATGCTATCGGATCGAATATGACGACAAACCTGACATTCAGCGAAATGAAGGCATTCCTTAAATATGTATTGTCACAGGACGGTCCGCAGATTGAACCGCTCGGACTCAAGGGCACGGATGATACAAGCCAGGGAATCTATTATTATAAACTTGATGAAATTTCCCTTGAAGAAATCAGGAACACGCTCAAGAACCATCTGGAGCTGACACCTGAGGAGACGGCGAGATTCGATTCCGCGGAAGGTACAATCCAGCAGTAAGCATTAAAGGCTTCCCAACCGGGAAGCCTTTTTTTGAAACGTTTGAGTATTCAGAAAAAGAATAGTATAGTAAAAGTTTTATAATTTCCTAAATCCGCTTTTAACCATCAGACCAGACACGCAGAATTATGAATTTCCAGCCTGCTCACTCAATAGCCCAGTCAAAATGAATTTTAAAAAAGAAAGCTCGTTTGAGTTTCTAAGATTAATCAGATAAAGCTGATTGATGATTTCTATTATCTGATCCTTTTCCAGCCTGTCGAGCAGTAGTTTGGTGGCCCTCACCTTGCTGAGCCTTACTTCTTCCTGTCCAGGCACCCTGATTTCAAGATCCCTGAAGCCCGTAATGCAATCATCCAGAATGTCCTTCAGTTCATTCCGGGTCAGTCTCGTCCCGGGATCATAAGGCAATGTAGGAGTATATCCGCTATCCATCTCTGCACCCTCTCCTGTCTGTAAAATACCCCACACCAAAACCCTTTTTGCAACTATCACAATGCAAAATGATATTAAAAATTGGGTTTAGTGTCAATATGAGTAATTTTATTAATATTTACCAATAAAGAGACCTTTTTAAAATAGGACATACTATTCATTTAATTCCCCTCCCTTTTCTGCCCAATTTTCCTAATAAGGTTTAATAGTTCACAGAAGTAGTTTATAATTAAATTTAATTAAGTAACTTTTAACCGACTTACACGGGGGAATCCATATGGTAAAAAACTTCCTAAGAGGCAGTTTCAAATTAATGAAGTCCATTAACCGTTCACTCATATTGAATATAATCCGTGAGAAAGGCCCTATCTCACGGGCGGAAATCGCCAAACTGACCAAGCTGACGCCGCCTACTGTCAGCAGCCTGGTCAAGGAGCTCCTGCTTGCCGAGATTGTCATCGAGCAGCAGAAGCTTGGGGAATCAAGCGGCGGGCGCAAGCCTACCCTCCTTACGCTGAATGAAGAAATGTTCCATGTGATCGGCATGGATATCGGATCGCGCAATATCAAGACAATCCTGACCAGCATCACGGGTAAAATTATTAGAAAAACGGTTGTCCCGATGCCGTCAGAAATCAGCAAGGATATGCTGCTTGGCCTCATTACCGATTCGGTACAGAACATCATCGATGCGGTGGACATTGATGAAGAAAAGATTGTAGGAATCGGCGTGGGAATGCACGGGATCGTAGATGTGAAACAGGGAGTTTCCATCTTCGCCCCGAACCTCAACCTGCAGGACATCCCTATCAAAACCGTGCTTGAAGAGCGGTTTAACATGATTGTAAAAGTGGAGAATGACGGCCGTGCCATGAGTCTTGGCGAGTTGTGGTTCGGCAATGGCGCCGGCATTGACAGCTTTGTCTGCATCAACGTCGGCCGCGGAATCGGTGCCGGTATCATCATCAACGGCCGTCTGTACCATGGGAATCATTTTATCAGCGGCGAAATCGGGCATATGGTCATCGATATCGACGGACCGCAGTGCACCTGCGGCAATTACGGCTGCCTGCAGACCTTTGCTTCGGGCCCCGCCATCGTCGAGCGTGTAAAAAAAGAAATGCGGCTCGACCATACAAGCATGCTTCATGAACTTGCAGAAGATATGGATAATATTACGGGAGAACTGATTTACGAAGCAGCCTTGAAAGGTGACAGCCTGGCAAAAACTGCGCTTGAGCAGGCCGGCCGCTACCTTGGCGTGGGTTTGACCAACCTGATTCACACTGTCAATCCGAAAAGGATCATCATCGGCGGCGGCATCTCCAATGCCAGCAGCCTGATTATGGACAGCATCACCCAAACGGTCCGTCAGCGTGCGCTTACCCAGCCTGCCAAAGAAACAGAAATTATTTTATCAAAATTTGGTGAAGACGCCACCGCCATGGGCGCAGTCGCCCTCATCCTTGCCGAGCTCTTCACATCACGCAACTCTGAAACGGCCGCAGCCCATTAGGGACCAGGCTGTTTTTCCTTCTTAAAAAGATTCGTCAGGGCCAGCCCGCCCTTTGGGGGTGGGACAGGTTGGGAAAATTCCTGTCATTTCTCGGGAAAATGGGACAGAACGCTTAATGGCAAGTCCCCCCTGCATGGGCTTCCCCTTTTGCCCCGCGCCCCGCTAAACCCAAAAAGCGCTGCCCCGATGACGGGACAGCGCCTTTTTTAACCCTTTACAGAACCTGCTGTCATTCCCGCAATGAAATAGCGCTGCAGGAAGATGTAAGCGATGACCATTGGAGCGGAAGCGATGATCACTCCAGTGAACAGCATCGGGTAGTTGGTGATATACTCCCCCTGGAACTCGAGCAGGGCGAGCGGCAGGGTTTTGTATTGTTTGTCTGTGATCAGGAGCAATGGATAGAACAGATCATTCCAGTGCATGACGAACAGAAAGATGGACGTCGCAGCCAGCGATGGCATGGACAGCGGGATCGCGATTTTCCGGAAGATTCCCCAGTTCGTGGCGCCGTCTATCATGGCCGCTTCAAACAATGTTTTCGGCAGGGATTTCATGAACCCGGTCAGGATGAACACAGCGATTGGAAGCGTTGTGGCCGCATTCACAATCACAAGGCCGGCAAGCGAGTTAGTCAAGCCCAGCGAGTACATCAAATTATACAGCGAGCTCATGTTCACCTGGGCCGGAATCATCATCCCGAGCGTGAACAGCACAAACACGGTATTGCCTATCCAATTCGTCATCCGGGTAACCGAATAAGCAATCAAACTCGCAAAAAACAGGGTTATGGCCACCGAGCATAAAGTGACGATGACGCTGTTCAGGATATAGGTGGTCATCGATTTGCTCTGGAACAGCTCGGCATAATTGCCAAAGCCGAAGCTGCTTGGCAGTCCCAAAACATTTTCATACATTTCATTCGGACTTTTGAATGTGGTGAAGAAAATGGCCAATATAGGAATAATGACCAGCAATGCATATATCGTAAGCATTCCGCCCTTAAGTACTTTCATGCTATTCCTCTTTTCGTTCTGATTTGGCTTTTATTCGGCTCATCCTTAAGTCCCTTCTTTATTCTTCCGTACGGTTTGCACGCAGGATGCGGAACTGCAGGAAGGTGATGAGGGCGACCACAATCAGGAAGATAACGGCTTCAGCAGATGCATAGCCAAACTTGAATCCTTTGAATGCCGTGGAGTAGATGAGTGTCGCAAGGATTTCGGTGGCATAGTTCGGGCCGCCGCGCGTCATGGCATAAATTAAATCAAAGGCTTTAAACGACTGGATGGTCGTATAAGCAATGACAATCGTTGCCGCAGGAGCAAGCATCGGCCAGGTCACAAATCGGAAGTTCTGCCATCTTGAAGCTCCCTCGATCTTTGCCACTTCATACAGGTCCTTCGGAATTCCCTGCAGTCCGGCGACAAACAGGATGATCATCTGCCCGGTATGGAACCAGACTTGTACCACCGCGATGGAGAAGATTGCGATATCTTTATTGCCGAGCCAGTTTTGTGTTAAAAAGCCCAGGCTGGATTTTTCCAAAACTGTATTCAGGATTCCCATGTTGGGGTCGTAAATGAATGCCCAGATAAAGGCAACAGAAACGGAGGAAAGAATCGTTGGGAAAAAATATAAGGCCCTTAAAAAGACCGTGGTTTTTGAGTTCCTAACCAGGAACATGGAGAACACCAGTGAAAACAGCGTCTGGAAGATTACGACGAACAGCATGAATTTCACATTGTTGCCCATTGCCTTAACGAAGATTGAGTCATTCGTGAAGATGTTAACGTAATTCTGCGCTCCTACGAAATTGAAATCCGCCGTCAGTCCATCCCAGTCTGTAAACGAGTAAAACAGCGCGCTTACCGTAGGATATACGAAGAAAATCAAGTAGAGGATCAGCCCTGGCAGAATAAAGAAATACAGAGCCCTATTTGGTTTTAACTTCATCTCTAATGGTCCCCCTAGAAAAGTCATTCTCTTTCTCTATTTTGTATGTAGTGTAATGCCCACCCCTTTTAGCAATAACTTCCTAAATACTTAAGTACCCTATTTCCCCCCGCCGGAAACGTATTTATTCCATATTTTAATCAATCAGTTGATTAAAATTTTTAATGATAAGTTTACTTGCCGGAATAATAGGGAATGAGTTATTGTATTTAGTATACATAATATTTTGATTAGGGGGAAATCAATTGAAAAAAGTCAGCCTTTACCTATTTGCCTTGCTGCTGGTTGTTTCCAGTGTGCTTGCAGGCTGCTCTTCCAAGGACTCGGAAAGCTCTGATTCCAAAAACAAAAAGATCAGCTTCATGCATTGGCGCGGTGAAGATAAGCAGGTTTTCGAAGAACTGATCAAAAAGTTCACAAAGGAAACCGGCATTGAAGTGGAAATGAATATCTATCCTTCCGAACAATACCCTGTACAGACTGTACTCCGTGACGGCTCTACCGGCGATGTGTTCGCCTCCAACCCGGGATTTCAGCTTGAATCCTTGAAAAAACTCGGTTTTTATGAAGACCTCACCAACGAAGATTTCGTGAAGAACTATAATCCAAAACTAATTGAGGCTGCCCAGGTGGACGGAAAGCAGCTCGCCCTTCCGTATCAGCTTGTCTATAACCAGCCGGTATATAACGCCTCTATGTTTGAAAAAATGGGACTGGAGCCTGCAAAGGACTGGGAAGGCTTCCTGAAGCTGTGTGAAGAGCTGAAAAAGAAAGGCATCACACCAATCGCATTCCCTGGTGCCGACATCGGCCCCGGCCAGTTCATGAACAGCATGATGATGAACAATGCACCGGATGAAGAAATCTTCGCCAAACTTATGAAGGGCGATGCCAAGCTGACTGATGAATGGTGGGTCAAGACCCTTACTCAGTTCAAGGAATTAAATGACAAAGGCTACTTCCAAAAAGATGCACTTGGCACTAAGCATGATTCCGCCATCGCCATGGTCGCCCAGGAAAAAGCAGCTATGCTTGCATCGGGCTCTTATGCCATCGCGAGCATCCGCAACCTGAATAAAGACATCAAACTCGGCCTTCTGGCACCAATCACCGTGCCGGAAAGCGAAGCAAAATTCGAAGGAATCCATACCACTACCTTCCTTCTCGGAGTGAACAAAAACTCCAAGAAGAAAAAAGAAGCGAAGCAGTTCCTGGCATTCCTGAGCAAAAAAGAAAATGCTGAACTGTATGCCAACAAAACAAGCCAGCAGGTAACCCTGAAGGACGTTAAATACGAATCAGAAGACCTGAAAAACATCTCAGACTGGTCCGAAAAGAAAACCCGCTTCCAGCCGCGTTACCTCATCCCGGATGAGGCCGTGGAAAAAGCAGTACTCAGCTCCATCCAGTCTGTCCTCGGCGGAGAAAGCCCTAAAAAAGCGGCTGCTGCTTCACAGAAGATTGTAGATCAAAATATTAAGAAGTAACGATGATTGTTGAAGCCCCGGGGGTTTATCCCGGGGCTTTTGTTGTGTTATTTGCTAGTGGCGGCCGTTCAGCAAACTACTGTGTTCGGCTGTCAACGATCTTTCTGCACGTGAGGTGGAGGTTTCCGCAAGTAAAACTTCATTTTCGCAAGTAAGGGCTGCGTATCGCAAGTAAGTCCTCCGTTCCCACAAGTAAGATACTTCGTTCGGCTGGTAAATCAGCCCTGTCAGCGAGTAAAGTCTTCCGTTCGGCTAGTAAATCAGCCATTTTCGCGAGTAAAATCCTCCATTCGGCTGGTAAATCAGCCATTTTCGCGTGTAAAACCTCCATTCGGCTGGTAAATCAGCCATTTCCGCGAGTAAAGTCTTCCATTCGGCTTGTAAACAGCCATTTTCGCATGTAAAGTTCTCCATTCGGCTAGTAAATCATCCATTTCCGCGAGTAAAGTACTGTGTTCGGCTAGTAACCTTTCAATCTGCAGCGCAGCGATACACATTTACACACTCAAAAGCTCATAAAATATGAATTTATATCCTTCCCTGCTCAATTTCCGCATAAAAATTCTTTCAAAACCAATAAAAAAATGCTCAGCAGCGCCGGGCTTCCTTATCGTTTACTTCAGTTCCATTTGGCAACGTATATTCTGCGTCTCCCTCGAATGAAATCAAGTCACTCCCCGGCTCGGGGGTGTGATTTACTTCCTGGATGCCTATGACGTGCACTATCCTCATACACGGCCTCTGGCCGGTTGAACAAAAAACACACCCGGCCAGTCAGCCGGGTGCAGTCCATTACTTTTGATCATTGATTTCCTTGATTTTTTTCAAATCACATTTTGGTTCGCGGTCGTACGTAAGCAGGCCGTTGATTTCTTGCTCCACATCCGTAAGCTGCGTGTAGCAGAAGCCCTGGACAACCGGACTGGAAGTCAAGGCGCCGGTTACTCTGCGGTATTCCTCCACAAGGTCTTCGGCAGATTGGACAGCAGAGTAGCCCCAGCCTTCCTGTTCGTCCACCTTATAGGCAATGCCTCCATATTCAGTGATCAGGATCGGCTCGCCCCTGTAGGAGTAACCATTCGCATAAATCACGCGGTTGGCAGGAGTCGTAGAGATGGCGCTCTCCACATCCTTGTATGCTTCAGCCATTTCTTCGGCACTGCGGTAATTATGGATGCCGCAAATGTCAGAAATCGTATGCTCCCAGCCGTCATTGGACAGAACCGGACGGGTCTGGTCGATTGACTTTGTCTGCCAGTACATGGACGTGGCATGTGCCTGCTGATGCTTGTCATAAGCTACCCGGGAAATGCCCCAGCTCTCATTCAGCGGCAGCCAGACAATGATGGAAGGATGGCTGTAGTCGCGCTTCACGACGTCGAACCATTCAGTTGCCAGGCGGCGTGCCGCTTCTTCACTGTATTCAGACGCGTTCGCCATTTCGCCCCATACGAGGAAACCAAGGCGGTCAGCCCAATACAGGAAGCGTGGATCTTCTACCTTCTGGTGCTTCCGTGCGCCGTTAAAGCCCATTTCCTTCGCAAGCTCGATATCCCTTTTCAGCGCCTCATCCGTCGGAGCTGTGAGCAGCGCCTTAGGGAAATACCCCTGATCAAGCACTAGCTTTTGATAATAAGGCATATTGTTCAGCATGAATACGCCGTTCTCGATTGAAACCTTTCTCATCCCGAAATAGGAATCAACAGAATCGAGCACTTCCTCTCCCTTGCGGAGTGTTAGTGTCACATCAAACAGATTAGGATGCTCCGGTGACCAGTACCAGCCTGGTCCATGGATGTTGCTTCGGTCTGTAAAGCGGTTCCGCACATTATAACTGCGCTTGTTGTAAATTTCCAGGAGATTGGATGAATCAGAGATTACCTTTTTACCGTTGAATGAGATTTCTACATCAAGGGCAAGTCCCTCTGAGAACGCTCCGCCCACTTCGAATTCAAGCTCAATATCACCGCGGTCGATCTCAGGAGTCCAGCGGATGCCGGAAAGAACGGTCTGTGCTGCAGGCTCCATCCAGACGGTCTGCCAGATGCCGGTGGTCCGTGTGTAGAAAATGGATTCCGACCGCTCATGCCAGTACTGCTTCCCGCGCGGAATGGTCACATCTTCAGATGGATCCTCAACGCGGAGAGTGACTTCGTCCTCCCTGCCGTCTTTGTTTAAGAGATGAGTGATATCTACTGAAAATGGCGTGTTCCCGCCTTCATGGTGGAAAGCGAGATTTCCGTTGATGTACACCCATGAGCGGTAATCCACGGCACCAAAGTGCAGGATGATCTGTCTGCCGGCCCATTTCTCAGGCACACTTAACGTTCTGCGGTACCAGACCACATCATGGAATGATGGATCATTTATTCCGCTCATTTCGGTCTGATAGGCAAATGGAACCGTGATTTCCCGGCTCTGCGGGAACTGCTCGAACCACTTTTCGGTCAGTCCCTTATTTTCATCATCAAATGCAAAATCCCATTGCCCATTAAGGTTCTCCCATTCTGCACGGACAAACTGGGGTCTTGGATAATCGTTGCGGGGAATAGACATGTATTTTCAAATCCTTCCAAAATGTAGTGGCTGTTTATTTGATTCCTGACTGTGTAACACCTTTAATGAATGAACGCTGACCGATTACGAACAGAAGCACGGCCGGTATGGTAGCGATTGAAGTAAGGGCCATCAGCTTGGCTGGGGATGATACAAAGCTTCCCTGCTGCATAACGGCAATACCTGTCGTGATGGTACGCATTTCCGGTGAGTTGGTCGTAACGAGCGGCCACAGGAAGTCATTGTAGATTCCCATGAAGGTAAAGATTGCGAGCGTCCAGATGACCGGGCGTGCAGACGGCAGAACCACCTGTGTGAATACCTGCCATTTGTTGGCGCCGTCCAGGAATGCCGCTTCCTCAAGCTCCTTCGGGAATCCGCGGAAATATTGATACAAAAGGAACACGCCGAACGCGTTCGCTGAGTATGGCAGAATCAGTACGGCATACGTATCGAGAAGTCCGAAGGTGTTAAATTCCATGTAAAGCGGAAGGAATGTGATAACCCAGGGAATCGTAAGCGATCCGATAAACATGGCAATGAAAAACTTCTTGAACGGCACATCAAGCCTTGCGAGACCATAGGCCGCTAATGTATCGACAATCAGCACAATCAGTGTTCCGGTGATCCCGACAAGAAGGGAGTTTGCCATCCACTGGAGGACTGGCGTTTCTCCGCCGCTCTGGAAGGCATATTGATAGTTTTCCAGGGTAAATACTTCTGGTATCCATTTCAAGCCTGCGGTGAATGCTTCTTGATCTGTTTTAAAGGAAGTAAACAGCATCCAGACGATCGGAAGCAGGAAAACCAGCGCAATCAATACAGCAATGATGATAATGACCGTTTTACTTGCTTTGCTTTGCATGGACGTCTACTCCTTTCTATTAGAAATTTTAAGCTGGACAATGGAAATGACGATCATGAGAAGAGCCATCATCAGGGACATAGCCGCCGCATTGCCCAATTGGCGCTGCCTGAAGGCTTCATCCACGATGTTCATTAAAAGAACCTTCGTTTCAGTACCCGGGCCTCCGCGTGTCATCAAGTACGGCTGGCCATAGATATTGAAGGAAGCAATAGTTGAAGTGATCAAAACAAACAACATGGTCGGTTTGATGCTTGGCAGGGTGATATAGATCAGGCGCTGCCATCTGCTGGCACCATCAAGCGAGCCAGCTTCATATAATTCCTCAGAAACATCATTCAAGGCGTTAATGAAAATAACCATATTGAAACCAATGGTCCACCATAGAGTTGCTATCACAATGGACACCCACGCCCACGGCATGTCTGTCAGCCATGGAATGGCATCCAGGTGCATGCCTGTCAGATAGTTATTGATCAATCCGCTGTTCGTATCAAGCAGCCACAGCCAGATAATCGCTACGACCGACACTGATACAGCATAAGGAATGAAATACATCGTCCGGAAAATCCCCTTAATTTTGTCAGGCAGGGCATGGACCAGAAGCGCAAGTCCCAATCCTACGATCACTAGCAGGGGAACACTGAACACAACAAATTTCAGCGTATTTTTCAAGCCGTCAAAAAATAAGCCGTTCAGATATGAAGAAGGATCAAATATTTTAGCATAGTTCTTAAAGCCGACAAATTCATGTACAGGATTCAGCAAATCCCAATTATGCAGGCTCATCCAAGCCCCATACACAATAGGGATCAGAAGGAAAACAGTGAACAAAATCAGGTATGGAAGAACGAATAAACTTGACGTCAGCTTCGATTTCCAGGTGGTATTGTTCATTTGCGTATCCCCCTTTCCGGGTTTGATAGAGTATCTTTTTGCTAACTTGTTGTCTTGAAGCTTATGGTTGAAGGCATCATCCAGTGGCAGTGGCGGCCTTTAGCCGCCGCATGTCTTATGCCTTTCGGATGTATGCCTTCTAAGCAGTTTGGGTGTTCTCTTTAGAATCGCAGCTCAGGGTGCTTTTAAAGAATCTTAAATGAAGGCACCGCTCTCCGCTTTTGGTTTCATCTAGCTCCGGCGCCTAGACCCTCGAGTCATAAGCCTGCCAGTCCATGAGAAGGAAGGGCGCTTCTCACGGCCTGCCTGTCTTATGCTTGTCGGGTCTGACCAAGGCGCCTCCGCTTTTGTTGTAAAAAAGACGGTTCAGGTGATTTTGTTTATTCACCTGTCCCGTCTTTCTTTTGCCTGGCGAGGCTGGTTTATTTTTGAACCAGCTGCTCTGCTTTTTTGTTTGCATCGTCCAGTGCTTTTTTAGGGTCTTTTTTGCCTAGGAGGGCAAGGTTGACTTCAGACCATAGCGGCTCTGAAAGTTGTCCCCAGTTAGCTACACGCGGTGCGAACTTGGCGTATTCGAATTGCTTGGCAACCTGTGGCTGCTGGACCATCTTTTTAAATTCTTCGTTTTTTTCGTAGATGGCTTTGGACGCTGGAGCCTGGCCTGATTTAGCCCATTCCATTGTGTTGTCAGCCGCATATTTCAAGAAATCGGAGATTCCTTCGAGTTTCTTAGAATCTTTTACAGAAGCAGGGATGACGAAGTTGTGACCGTTTGCATAGACTGCCTGCTCTTTTGTACCTAATTGTGGAACTGGGGCTACACCGTAGTTGATGCCTGCTTTGTCCCATTGTTCCATCATCCATGGACCGTTAAGCTGCATGGCGTTTTTGCCTTGAAGGAAAAGTGTTACTTCCCCGTCCTGCTGTACATTGGCTGGTGAAACTTTTTCCTTTTGAACAAGGTCTCTCAAGAATGTCAGTGCCTCAACGCCTTCAGGGCTGTTGTAGTTAGGCTTGCCATCCTTCAAAAGCTCTCCGCCGTTCTGGAAGAAGACGGTTGGGTAGATGAACTGGTTCGGCCATAGTGTTGGAACAACGAAGCCGTATTGCTTTTTGGATTCATTTGTAAGCTTTTTAGCTGCAGCTACAAATTCTTCACGGTTTGTTGGAGCTTTTTCTGGGTCAAGGCCTGCAGCCTTGAACATGTCTTTGTTATAGTACAATACCAGCGGGTGGATATCTAAAGGAATGGAATACTGCTTGCCTTTGATCGTTCCTGCCTGCCATGCTGTTTCTGAGTAATCTTCAGATTTGACGCCATTTTTTTCAATGGTGGAAGTCATGTCTTTCAGCAGATTCTTTTCAGCGTAGTTTGTAAGCTGGTCTGTGTGCATGATCATCAGATCCGGGGCACTTTTTTGTCCTGAGAAAGCAAGGTCGACTGTCTTATAGTAATCTGTCTGCGGTACGATCTGCAGATCTACATCATATTTATCCTGAGACTTATTGTAATTATTCACGATGTTCTTCATGCGCGGGCCATCTGCACCAGAGAATGGAGCCCAGTAGGTGATTTTCTCGCTTCCGCCGCTCTTTTCAGATCCAGAATCCTTGCTGGAGCATCCTGCCAGAGAACCAATTGCCAGAGCCGCAGACATTGCAACGCCAAGCCACTTCTTCTTGTTCATTCAAGTTATCCCCCTCGGATAAAAAATTAATTATGGCTTACTAGAAGCCTGATTGCTTGATTTTTTAAGTAAATTAAGTTAATTAAATTAATTTACTTTGTATCATTATCATAATCCTGACTGAGATATTTGTCAACGCTTTCAACAAAAAAATTAATAGAATATGAGCATAATAAGAGAGGCTGTGCTGGGAAGCGGGATCTCAGCATGGCCGTTCTTCTCTTTTTCGTGCAGCGACTGGCGCTTCTGGAATTTTCCTTAGGGTTTTATACTTTTACCTGGGATGCTGAACCCGTTGATATCAAGAGCTTTGTGCAGAACTCGCGCTTTGAGAATCGCAGCTGGATAAGGAATCCTGCCCCCTGCACTGCAAACTTCCTTTTTATTAAAACTTTACCTCGCAAAACGATCAATAAAACACTAATGTTTTAGAATACCTGCTTCATATAGTTGGAAAAGAATTGAAGCCTGCCAGCAAGTGCGTTAAAATGCGGATAGGTAAATTAATTTATTTAACTAAGAAAATATCCCAGACAAAGGTTGTGCTATCTTGAAAAAGCGATTAACTGGCATGCTGCTAGCGGTTGTCCTTGCCCTCTCCGGCTGCGGCGGGCAATCCGCAGATGAAGAAAAGCCAAAAGGGAAACAATATAAAAATCCAGTGTTCGAGCCGGTGATTGCCGATCCCTCCATCATTAAAGGAAAAGATGGCTACTATTATGCTTATGGGACGGAAGACAATTGGGGCGATGGCAAAGGACCGAGATATGTGCCGGTCATCCGCTCGAAAAATCTGGTGAAGTGGGATTATACGGGTGAGGCCTTTGAGGCCGTGGATAAGCCCAACTGGAAGGAAGGCGGTATCTGGGCGCCTGATATTTCCTACTACAACAATCAGTATTATCTCTACTATTCGATGTCTACCTGGGGAGATCCGGATCCCGGGGTCGGTGTGGCAGTAAGCAGCAAGCCCCAGGGACCGTTCACGGATAAGGGCGAGGTGCTGCGCAGCAAGAAGATCGGGGTGGAAAATTCGATTGACCCTGCCTTCTTTAATGATAATGGCACTCCTTATCTGTTCTGGGGCAGCTTCCACGGCATTTACGGCGTGAAGCTGACAGAAGACGGCATGAAGACAGCCGGCAAGCCGTTCCAGGTGGGAAGCGATGCATTTGAAGCGCCTTATATCGTGAAGCGGGGCGGATATTATTATATGTTCCTTTCCTCCGGCTCCTGCTGTGAGGGTAAAGACAGTACCTATCATGTAGCTGTCGGCCGCTCCAAAAGCATAACCGGCCCCTACCTCGACCAGACGGGTGCCGATATCAAGGATACGAAGGGCACCATCATCATGACCGGCAGCCAAAAGTTTGCCGGACCAGGCCATAATGCGGTAATCACAGATGAAAAGGGCCGCGACTGGATGATTTATCATGCCATCGACGTCAAGGAGCCAAAAATGATTTCCGGGATCACACGCCGCCCGCTTATGATCGATCCAATCTCATGGAAAAAGGGCTGGCCCGTTATAAAAAACCAGGAGCCGAGCAGCAAGCTGCAGGTTGCTCCTGTCGTGAAATAGAAAAAGGAACGCCCCGTTTGTCCCAGGACAAACGGGGCGTTCCTTTTTTTAGACTTCCGGCTTTTCCTTCAGCTTCTCCTTTTTGAGCGCAGGCGCCTTCCATTTGAAGATTTTGTTCAAAGCATTATAGATATGCTTGGATTCCTTTGTCAGAAGCGGCCCAAGGATCGCAAGGATCAGCACATAAAGAGCTGAGAACGGCTGCAGGATGCCCATCAGGCCCCCGGAGAGGCCGAGGTTTGCCATGATGATCGAGAACTCGCCGCGCGAGACGATGGTCAGCCCGATATTGGCCGAGGCTTTATGGGAAAGCCCCGCCTTTCTGCCGGCAATCATCCCGGCCGTGAAGTTGCCGATGATGGTAATCACTACAGCGCCAAGAGCAAGCCATACTGCCCCGCCAAGGCTGAATGGATCGATGCTGAGACCAAAGCTGAAGAAGAAAATGGCTCCGAAGAAATCCCGGAATGGAACCACGAGATGCTCGATCCGCTCGCCCTGATTTGTTTCTGAGAACACAAGGCCCAGGAGAAGAGCGCCGATGGCTTCAGCGACATGGATGGTTTCTGAGAAGCCGGCAATGAAGAACAATGCGGCAAAAACCACAATGATGAAGATTTCATCTGATTTAATATTGAGCAATTTGTTTAATAGAGGTGCGGCCTTTCGTGCAACGATGAAGAAAGCCAGCATATAGCCAAGGGCAATCAGCACAGACAGCAATATTCCGCCAATCGATGCAGAGTCTCCCAGTATCAGACCGGAGACGATGGAAAGATAAACGGCCAGGAAAATGTCTTCGAACATGATGATCCCGAGAATCAGCTCGGTCTCTTTATTTCCCGTCCGGCGCAAGTCTACAAGAACTTTGGCGACAATCGCGCTCGATGAAATGGTGATGATCCCGGCAATGATCAGGACTTCAAGGATTGGAAAACCCATAAGCAGTGCATACAGGAAACCGAGCGCAAAGTTGATTGAAATATAGATGCTCCCGCCGACCACAATCGACTTTCCTGATTTTATAAGCTTTCCAACCGAGAACTCCAGTCCCAGATAAAAGAGGAGGAAGAGAATACCGATACGTCCCAGGAATCCAATGAACTCCTGGCTTTCAATAAACCGTAAACTGAGTATTCCAAACTCCGGGGCACGGGGACCGACCAGCATCCCGACTACGATTAAAAATGGGATGATCGAGAAATTGAATTTGTTTGCAAGGATCGCAGCCAGGGCTACGAGGAGCAGTGCTGTACCTACTTCAAAAATAAGATGATCCATCTATACTTATCCCCCCTTATTAGTGAGCTGATCGCTGATGATTTTGCGCAATTCCTTTCTTTCACCGGAAATGACCAGTGTATCCCCTGCTTCAATGACCGCCTCCGGACCTGGTGTCATTTCCTTTGTTTTATTCTTCTTCATGATGGCCAAGACGGTGATTCCGTAATTATTCCTCACATCGATGTCACCTATTGTCTGATTGACAGCAGGCGCTCCCGGCTCCACCTTGAACCACTCAATGATCAATTCATCAAAGGCCAGTTCAATATTCTCCAGTGCCTTAGGCTCATATACCATTCCCCCAAGAATCGCGGCCAGCTGGCGTGCTTCCGCATCATTCAGTGTGATATTGGAGATGCTTTCCTCATGATCATCATCATCGTAATGATACATTTCCCTGCGCCCATCATCATGGATGATTACAACAACTTTGTCATTATTACGTGTGACCGCCTCAAACTTCCGCCCAATTCCAGGCAGATCTCCTTCTCGAATATCCATGCCCATGAACTCCCTTCCTATTCCTCACCAAAATGAGTTTTTGCCTTGCGGATAAGCTGCTTGAACTTTTCGTCGCTGACAATGTCCTGTATATCATGAAGAGATTGCAGATCCGCCTTTGTCATGATCACCAGCCCTTTTTCCTCAATAAAAGCTATCCTCTCACCCTCATGCAGGTCCAATACATCCCGGATATGTTTGGGTATCGTAATCTGCCCCTTCGAACTCAGCTTCGAAAATTCCATGTTCACTTCTCCTTGTTTTCCTTGTTTTACAAGAATTCCTTACTTTCCTTACTTTTTTATTCTATCATAGATTTGTTTGTCCAGCCAGTGAGAAGTTATTGTTAATTTATGCAGGAAAGGGAGGGGTTATGCTGATTGCTGTAGAAGGGAGTCTGATTTTTGTCGTTTATGTACAATTGTGAGTAATATTGGGTGCTTTTTTTAGGTTAAGATTGATTATTAAACCGGGTTGATTGGAGCGGAAATCAACCTTCTTCATCGAACGAAAGAGTTGTCTCGAATAAATAGCCAATAAAAAAGACCACAGGCCTCCCCGGTTTCCACCGGGGAGGCCTGTGGTCTAAAAGGCGCCAGAACCGTCTTCCTTACCGCACTAATATGTCAGGACGAAGATAGGTCCGGCCTTCGTATTCTGCTTCAATATAGACCCATTCGCCTGTATGAGTCATAAATTCGTTGCCTTCTTCGCCAACCAGCAGGGTGTCCTCAGACTTGATTCCGCGGATGGCCGGGTTCCAGGCGAAGGCCTGGTTTACCTGGACGATGCCCTCTACGCCTGGGGTGGCCAGGAACTCCCGGGATGCATAGCCGGTCGGGCCTCCCTGATGGAGGAAGCGCCAATCATCGCCATGTCCGGCTTCGCTGTAGGCATCAAAGCCGCCCTGAAGGATGTCTTTGATCGCGGCTCCCGGCCGGGTGGCTGTGTTCATGGCAAGATCAATGGAAACTAGCTTTTGCTTGTTATCCCTGATTTCCTGCGGCAGCTCCCCAAAGTGCACGAAGCGGGTCACATTGGCCACAAGTCCGCCTTTTTCAGCACAGATAACAATCATGGCATAACGCTCAAGCTTCTTTCCGGTCGGGATCGGATGGCGGTACTTGAAGACGCGCTCGTCTGTGGACACAAGGATTACCTGCGGGTTGATGCCGTCTTTTACAACCTTTGCCCCTAGATGCGCCGCGATTTCGTACTCAGTCCAGCCAGGCTCGATTTCACGCGCTGTGGATTCTACTGCTTTCGCAGCCTTCTGGCACAGCCAGCGGTACAGCGAGATTTCCTCTGCACCCAGTGTGTAACGCAAACTTGCCAGCTCCTGCCCAAAGTCAAGGAAGCCGTCAAAAGGGATATCAGCTGCAATCTTCTTGCCTTCGCACATCCCGCGCACAACGGCATCCTGGTCCTCATACCATTCCGGAGTCACGAATTCATAGCCTAATCCTTCGAGTTCTTCATCGTGGATCCGGGCTGATTCCATTTTGGACGTGATGCAATAGTTTGTGCTGGGCGTGATCAATAAATCAGCCACACCAAATTCAGTGGTGTTTACAATATGATTCACTTTCCCGCCTGTCAGCCATGAGAAATTGTTTCTTCTCCGGAACAATACACCGTCTATCTTCTTTTCATTTATAAACTTCCTTACTCGTTCAACCGCTTCAGTCATCGCTGCTCCCCCTCTGCCTTACTTGCTGCTATATCCATGCGGATGTGATTGATGCCACTTCCATGCTGTTTCAATGATCGTCTTCAGATCATTGTATTTAGGCTTCCAGCCAAGAACGCTTTGTGCCTTTTCTGAAGAGGCGATCAGGATGGCAGGATCGCCGGCGCGACGTCCGCTTACCACTTCAGGGATGCTGTGGCCCGTCACACTGCGGCTTGTTTCAATCACTTCCTTGACAGAAAAGCCGCGTCCGTTGCCCAGATTGAATACGTCGCTCTCATTTTTGCTGCGCAGATGCTCAAGGGCAAGCCAGTGGGCATTCGCCAGGTCCATCACATGGATATAGTCACGGATACAGGTTCCATCCTCTGTGGCATAATCATCGCCAAAGATGCTGATATGTTCTCTCTGGCCGAGTGCTACCTGAAGGATGATCGGAATCAGATGGCTCTCCGGCGTATGATCCTCGCCGATTTCTCCGTCCGGATGAGCGCCTGCTGCATTAAAGTAACGCAGGGATACCGATTTCAGACCGAATGCCCCGTCACACCAGCGGAACATTTTTTCCATGGCCAGCTTGGTCTCTCCGTAAGGACTTGTCGGATTCGTGGCATCGCCTTCAAGGATCGGCACCTGCTCAGGCTCCCCGTAAGTAGCCGCAGTCGAAGAAAACACTATTTTTTTCACGCCATGCTTTTCCATGGCCGAAACCAGGGTATGTGATGCAATCAGATTGTTTTCGTAGTATTTAAGCGGCTCCAATACACTTTCTCCGACAAGGGAGCTGGCCGCAAAGTGAATCACTGCTTCAACATCATGCTTTGAGAATACTGAATCAAGGAAGTCTTTATCGCGAAGATCTCCCTCATAGAAGGTGCCGCCCGGGACAGCCTTTTCATGTCCGGTCAAAATATTATCGACGACGATAACTTCCTCACCCTGATTCAGCAGTTCTGCCACTGTATGACTTCCGATATAACCTGCTCCGCCCGTAACTAAAATTGCCATGTTTCTTCCCCCTTAAATGATTTCTTTCGCTCCATCCCCGATTTCACATACATAGAAGTCAGGTTTCAGGCCAGTTTTCACTGTATAGCCTTCAGACACCAGCTTCTTGAACTCCTCTACCGCATCTTCTCTCACCAGGCTCACATTGCAGCCGCCAAAGCCTGCACCAGTCATCCGTGTGCCAATGCAGCCTGGAACGGCAGATGCCTCTTCAAATAGAGTATCCAGTTCAAAGCCTGTCACTTCATACAAGTCCCTTAGTGATTCATGAGATTTTTTCATCAGCTCGCCAAAGGCAGCCAGGTCATTTTCCTGCAGCTTCCGGTTAGCCAGCAGCACGCGCTCATTTTCAGAGATCACATGCTCAGCCCTAGCCCTGATGATAGAATCCTGAATGAGATGTTTAACCATTTCCCACTGATCGACGCTGACATCGCCAAGGTTTTTAATATGCGGGAGCTCTTGCTGCAGGATCTGGAGCGCTTCCTCACACTGCGCACGGCGCTCATTATATTTTGAATCGGCAAGGCCGCGGCGCTTGTTTGTATTCGTAATAACAATCTTATGGCCTTCAATCTTCACCGGAACATATTGATATTCCAGCGTATCGCATTTCAGCATCATTGCCTGACCGGCTCGTCCCATGCCGACCGCGAATTGGTCCATAATGCCGCAGTTGACGCCGACAAAATGGTTTTCAGCTTTCTGCCCTAATTTTACCAATTCTATCATAGGAATCTCTAATCCCGCCAGCCGGCTGAACGCAAGACCCGTCACAAGCTCGATGGAAGCAGAAGAGGAAAGTCCGGCCCCATTCGGAATATTTCCGTAAAATAAGATATCAGCACCACTGTAATTTCCTGCCGCATCACCGGCAAGTGTGATCAATTCCTTCAGTACACCCTTCGGATAGCCGGCCCAGTCATCTTCCTCCCGGTACACCAGCTCCTCCGCAGCTGAAAATGATGCGGTCGTTGAGAAATTGGCGGAAGCCAGATGATACTCGCGGTCCGACCTCGGCGCAGCAGCGGCCCACGTGCCAAACGTAAGGGCTGCCGGGAACACATAGCCTCCGTTATAATCCGTATGCTCGCCAATCAAATTGACCCGGCCCGGGGCAAAAAAGATCCGCACTCCTTCACGATAACCATATTGCTTTTCAAACAACTCTGTTAATCCAGCTGCATTCATCATTATCAACCTTCTCCCGTTTTTATCTTTTTATTAGGCTGTTGTCTATTTATTCTTTTGAGTTAATGAGGTGAATATATCGTTATACCAGGTGACTTCCGCTACAGGCACGAGACTTCTGATCCAGCTGCGAACTAAGACCCCGCAGGCGAAGACGAGGAGGCTCACCGCCCGTCCCGCTCAGGCTGAGTGCCTGCAGAGTAAATCAGCCTTCTTATTCAGGCAGCCACAATACAATTGCAAAAACAGCCTATTTTACCTATCAGTTGAGCACCATCATTTCTGCAGGGAATGCAGGAAACGGATAAATGCCTGCTTTCCTGCTTCGTCGTGTTTGTATACACCGGCATGCTCAAGGACTGTCTGGAATACGGCGCCTACTTCATCCTCGATGATTTTGTTGACATTGCCTTCGGTAATATTTCCGTATTTCTGGAGAATCCGGCCTGCCCACTCCCAATGCTTGACGACGCTCTCATCCCATTCTTCAAGAGGCCGCGGAGCGGTCAGATAGCCGCCTACCAGCTCAAGCTCATCTGCAAGTCTTCCCGGCAGAACGGCAAGACCCATGACCTCGATTAAGCCGATGTTCTCTTTTTTGATATGATGCAGTTCTTGATGGGGATGAAAGATTCCGCCCGGATGCTCCTCTGAGGTCCGGTTATTGCGCAGCACCACATCCATCTCAAACAGTCCGCCTCGCCTTCTTGCAATCGGTGTTACGGTATTGTGCGGAACATCGCCGCTTGCGGCCCTCACCTCTGCCTCCGGGTCGCTGTACGTCTGCCAGCTCCTCCAGATATGCTCGGTCACTGCCTGGACTTCATCCTTCCCGCCTCGCACCCGGATGACTGACATCGGCCAATTCACGATTCCCAGCGTTACGGAAGGATAGCCCGGAAGTGTTATGCTTTCTTCTGTTTCTGCCCTTTCGATGGCAAATTCATAGCGTCCCCCCTGGAAATGGTCATGTGTCAAAATCGAGCCGCCGACAATCGGCAGGTCTGCATTTGAGCCTACAAAATAATGGGGGAACTTCTCAGTAAATTCCAGCAGGCGTGTAAATGTATCCCCTGAGATTTTCATTGGCAGATGCTCCGCCCTGAAGATGATCGAGTGTTCGTTATAGTACACATATGGAGAATACTGCAGGAACCAGTCTTCATGGTTCAGCCCAACCGGGATGATTCTGTGCGTCGCCCTTGCGGCATTCCGGATATTTCCGCGGTAGCCTTCATTCTCCCGGCATAGCGCACATTTTGGATACGAACTTTGGGGCGCATTTTTCAACAGTGCGATTTCCTTCGGGTCCTTTTCCGGCTTGGAGAGATTGATGGTTATATCGATTTCCCCATACGGCGTCTCCGTTTTCCACTGTTTGTTCTTCGCCACCCGGTCCTGCCGGATGTAATTGGAACTCAGGGACATTTGATAATACCGGTTCGTCGCTGCCTCCGGACTTAAACTGTAATCGCTCTCAAATTGCCGCACTACTTCTGATGGACGGGGCATCAGGCAATCCATGATCTCTGTGTCTAATATATCTCGTTCAGTCACCGTGTCTGTTTTTAAAATCCCCTGTTTCTGTGCAAAGTCGAGCATCCCTTCAAGTATCTCATGAATCGGAAGCTCCCTTCCTTCTGAAGGCTTCCATTCCTCGAGCCCAAATAGGGACAGCAGGCGGTTCCGTGCATACACCTCATCTGGCTCTTCAAGCAGATTCAGGCGGATTCCGTAATCCAATAAACTCTGTATGAACTGATAGATTGTCATTTGGATTCACCTCTATATTTCGTTTTATTGTAACTTAATTAAATTAATTAATTATCTTTCTTTAATAATAGAGGTTTCTGGATGGAATTTCAATCTTTTTATAGCAGGCAGAAACAGAATAGAGAAAAAGGCCCTTACCGTCTTGATGAAATAAGGCTTTTGCAATGGTCCTGCCCAGTCTCCCCGCTCCACACCAAAAAAGCCCCGGCCAGGATGGCCGGGGCTTTGATTTATGGTCTGTCTTTCGCGTTCACTTTGGAGTTCAGCATTTTCAGGAGCGGCCGGTAATTGCCGCCGACGAGCCCTATTTTTTCTACAAAGATCTCGATAGCTACAACGAGTATGGTGATGAACAGCATGGCACCCCATACAGTGGACATTGAGAAGATGAATGCTGCCAGGCCGAATGATGCGGCCAGCGCGTAAATCAGGAGAACGGTCTGTTTATGTGTAAAGCCGATCCGCAGCAAGCAATGATGCAGATGGGATTTATCAGGCGCCGCAAGCGGCTGCTTGTTCACGATTCTTCTAATGATGGCGAAGAAAGTGTCGGATATTGGTACACCGAGGATGATGATCGGCACTACCAAAGAGATGAAGGTTACATTCTTAAAGCCCATCAGGGACAGCACCGAGATGATGTATCCCAGGAACAATGCCCCGGTATCTCCCATGAACACCTTTGCCGGGAAGAAGTTATATTTAAGGAAGCCTAATGTGCCGCCAGTAATAATCAATGCCGTGATGGCAACGAACATGTCGCCCTTGATCATCGCCATGCCGGAGATGCTGAGCAGGGCAAAGGTGGAAACACCGGCGGAAAGCCCGTCAAGTCCGTCAATAAGGTTAATGGCGTTGGTGATCCCGACGATCCAGATGATGGTGATCGGAATGCTGAACATCCCAAAGTCCAGCTGCCCGCCGAACGGCAGGTTGATGTATTCAACCTGAATACCGCCCCAGTATACAACAATCAGGGCTGCGGCAATCTGCCCGATCAGCTTGGTCCTGGCCTTCATTTCGTGGATATCATCCAGGAAGCCAAAGAGCACAATGACGAAGGCTCCTACTAAAATGGCCGTCACATTATAATCATAGCCGTACGGTATATCAGGGTTCACGATCAGCATAACGGCGATAAAGCTGATGAAAATCGCAAGCCCCCCTGCCGAAGGCATGATTTTCGTGTGGACCTTGCGGCTATTAGGTTTGTCTGCCGCCCCCACTTTCAGCGCAAACCTGATGACTAATGGAGTAATAAGCAGCGATATAATTAAAGCGAGAGAGAAAGCTAACAGCAGCAAGTAATCCACCTCTTTTCCTTTTCCAGTTTAAATGTATTTAAACAATTACCCATTTTTTGAAATCTGTAACTTATTTGCATAATCTGGTCTTAATTCCCATTCTTCTTTGTGTCCTTAACTATACATTATAAAGTGTTTCTACAAATTTCTCCACGAAAATTTTACAAAGACGATTATTTTGATGAGTTTTTCCTAACCCTGTCATATGTGCGTCATTTTTGTTATAGAAAACAGTCCAAATGACCCGGTAAAGCCGGCTTGCTAAATGGCTGAAGCTGTCAGTTTTACCTTTCCCGGGAGGCGGGGTATTATCCTTTGTGTGCCGGGGGGCAATTGGGAATCCACGGAATGAACTCGGTCAGTATGAGAAACATGTTAATGGACGGCGGATATGCAGCTTATGAAGGACTTTTCACAGGCCTGGCAGCTCCTAAATGTCCTTCATTCACCTAGTAGTGGAATCACGTCCACCAATCCTTGTCGCATTAATTCCTTTAATGATAGACGATGTTTTCCCTTTAAAGGTTTCACATTTTCCTGCTTTTTGCCACCCGCACCAGAAACCTTGGGATGGCGAGCATCCTTCTCCACCTGGATGGCTGTTCGAGCAGGCGGTACAGCCACTCGGCATGGTACTTTTTCCATAGCGGCGGGGCACCCTTCAGTTCGCCGCCCAGTATGTCAAAGCAGCCTCCCACTCCCATGAACAAGCCTTTTTTAAACTTGCCCTGATGCAGGGCGATCCACTTCTCCTGACGCGGGGCACCGGTCGCCACAAAGATGAGGTCCGGCTCGAGGCTTGCGATTTCGGAAGCAAGAGCATCCTTCTCCACATCAAAAAAGCCGTGATGCCAGCCTGCCAGAATCAATCCCGGATATTCCGTTTTCACCTTTTCTGCCGCTCTCTTCACCACATGTTCCTGGGCACCGAGCATATAGACCTTGAGTCCGTTGGCATCAGCAAGTGTAAATAAGTCGAGCATTGTCTCAAAGCCGGTGATCCGCTCCTGCAGCGGCTGCTTCAGCATTCTGGAAGCTACGATGATTCCTATGCCATCCGGCACGATGTAATCGGCATGATTAATATTTATTCTGTATTCGGGATCATGGACGGCAAGCTCAACAATTTCAGGATTGGCCGTCACGATGAAGGTCTTTTCTCCGTTCATGATTCTTGGTTTCAGTCTTTTATTGATAAAGTCCACTCTCGTTCCGCCTGTAAAGGGGATGCCGAGTATTTCAACTTGCTGATTCTCCATGGTTTTCAGTCCTTCGACACGGTTTTATCCTGTCAATTATAGTATGCCTTCCTTAACAATCCCTTAATGCAAAAAGGGGCCTCCATAGGAAGCACCCTGATTTATGATTGAACCGCTTCTATTCTCTGGCTCTGCTTCTGGATGGCATCCTCGCGGAATTTCTTCTGTTCGGCAGGTGTCATGGCTTTATAGCGCTTGAGGAATTCCTCATATTGCGGTACCACTTCCTCTGTTGTTCCGAATGCTTTGATTTCTCCGTATTCCAGCCAAAGTACCTTCGTGCAGAAGGTTTTGATCTGGTGGATGGCATGGCTGACAAAGAAAATGGTCTTTCCTTCATCGCGGAAGCTGAACATTTTGCTCTTGCTCTTTTCAGCAAAAGCCTGGTCCCCAACAGACAGAGCCTCGTCAATCACAAGGATATCGGGGTCAACCGTCACGGAAATGGCAAAGCCAAGGCGGGATTTCATACCGCTCGAGTATTTTTTCACCGGCTGATCGATGAACTTGCCGATATCGGCAAATTCGATGATTTCCGGCTCAAGCTTCTCGATTTCCTTTTTGCTGAAGCCGAGCATCAAGCATTTGAGCTCGATGTTCTCACGGCCTGTCAGGTTATTGTTCAGGCCGGAAGCAATGGCAATCAGGGAGGTCTGCCCCACTGTTTCTATGTTCCCGCTTGTCGGGGGCATGACGCCGGAAATGATGTTGGACAGAGTCGATTTTCCTGAGCCGTTCACGCCGACAAGGCCGATGACATCCCCTTTTTGGGCGGTGAAGCTGATGTTTTGCAGCGCATAGAAGTCCTCACCGTAGCCGCTCGGAAGCAGGATGTCGAGCAGCTTCTCTGTTGCCTTGCTGTGCATTTTATATTTTTTATATACATTTTCTACTTTAACTGTTGTTGTCATAAGTTCACTTCCATTTTATAGATAATCAACAAAATGGTTTCTGAATTTCACATGAAGTGCCGAACCGATAGCTAGCAGCACAAGTGTGATTACCCAGAAATAACCGGTGTACTGCAGATGCTCAAGAAAATACCAGCCTTGTCCAAGCATGGCTGAGCGATAGCCTTCGACAATGTAGTAAAAAGGATTAAGTTCCAAGAGATAATTATACTTGAAGTCATACGGCGCCCATAAAAGCGGCGTCAGATATAACAGAACACGGATGATGGACTGAACCACCATCTGTACATCCCTCACGATTGTGGCAAGTGTGGATGTGATTAATGAAAGGGCCACTAAAAAGACAAGCAGCGCAAACATATAATAAGGCAGTGATAGGAAATAGACAGTAAACTTAAATTCCGTAAACTGCAGAATCACCGTGATCACGCCAACCAGCATCAAATGCTGATAAAACTTGCTCATTATGACATAACTTGGGATGACGCTCATTGGAAAGCTCATTTTAGATATAAAATTGATCCGGGTATAAATCGACTTCGATGCTTCGAGGACGGCCGGATTGATGAAAAACCAGACAACAATCCCGGAAATGAGCCAGTAAATGAATGGCACTCCCTGGACCAAGTCGTTTCCTGGCCGCGCCTTGTGGATTCCCAATCCAAAAACAAACCAGTAAATGGCAATCTGGATCATCGGGTTGATGATCTCCCAGAGCATCCCGAGGTAATGGTTGCTGTTCGCACTTTTCAGTTCAAACATAGAAAGCCTGCGAATTAAATAAAAACAGCTGATCTGTTCCTTAATTACTTTAAACATTGAAATCATGTTGTACCTTCCCGCACATAGATTACATCAGGCGCACCGCATGGCGCGCTGACACTAAATAATAGCTCCGGACTCTGCTTAGTCCGGGCAAGCACCACCATTTATTATAGTACACATTAATTCTGTCATCAAATTCTTCTACATAACGCCTCTCTGCCGTTCGGCAGCTGCGCCCTTTTCAAGATAATCGATGAGTTTGCTGCTGGATTTCCCGGTGGAATATTTATTCCATTTTCTTGAAAAGCTCCTGACAGCCTCCAGGTCAAACTGCGCTCTCTTAATGACTTCCGCAAGCTCCCTTGTATCGGAAACAACAGGCCCGGGAACCATAGTCTCATACTCCTCCCACAGACCTCTGTCACGTGTATATTCCTCCAGATCGTAAGCAAAGAAGAGCATCGGCTTTTGGAGCAGCGAATACTCGTACGGAATGGAAGAATAATCGGAAATGAGGATGTCAGTGACCAGGAGAAGTTCATTGATATGCTTTCCGGAAGATGTGAAATCATAGACAAAGCCGGGATATTCTCTTTCATAGTCGACTGTCTTTTGGACAGCGGGATGAAGCTTGAGCAAAAGCACATACTCCTGGCCCAGCTCCCGCTTCATTAGTTCGATATCGAGCATCAGCTTGAACTCGTCAAGCTCATTGTCACGGTAGGTCGGTGCATACAGAATCGTTTTTTTGCCCTGAATATCCTTATATTCTGCTTTAAAATCAGCAATGATTCCATCCTTCAGGCTTTCATCAAAAAAGAAGTCCGTTCTTGGGATCCCGGTTCTCAGGAAATTCTCCTGGGGAAGGCCGAATGCCTCCGTAAAAATACGGACCATTGCATCCGAGCCGACAACAACCCGGTCGAATTTTTTATAGACACCTAAAAAACGCTGGTTTGCACGTCTGCTCCTGTTCTTGATGGATTCATCGTGAAGCCCGAACTTCTTGATGGCCCCCGCAGCATGCCACAGCTGGATCACTTCGGTGCCCGGCTTCAGGATAGCTGCAGCCAGGATTCCGTAGTAGTTGTCCACAATCACATGCCGGGCTGTTGCCAGATGATAAACCGACTGAAACAGCGCCTTAGGGCTCCTCGACTCAAACGGCACAACCGTTTCGCTGCCATAATCGGCCCGAAACACGTCAAAAGCGCGTCCTTTGCATAAGAATACCGCTTCCTGCTCAGGAGTGCGCTTTTTCAATTGTTCATACACATACCTTGTATTGTCCCCAAATGAAACCATGAAGACTGTTTTGTTTTTTTGTGGAAGGATTCTGCACAGAATGAATATCATTTTGACCATGGATAGATACAGCGTGATGGCAATTTCCCTAACCATTGTGGACATAATGCAGATCACTCTTTATTTTTGACGTGGATACACCTACTGTGCGGGGCAGATAAACGACCTCACAGTACTCCTTCAGGAAGTCAAAATGCCCTTTCCAGTCATCACCCATCACAAAGATATCTATTTTATGGTCAAGCACATCCTGGATTTTTTGATCCCAGGTCGCCTCAGGTATCACTTCATCCACCATGCGCAGATTCTCCAGAATCAGTTTCCGGTTCTCATAGCTGTGATAGGCATCCTTGCCTTTTCCAGCATTGAATTCATCTGTTGAAACCGCCACAACCAGATAGTCGCCAAGCGCTTTGGCGCGGTTCAGCAGATTAATATGCCCCGGGTGGAGCAGATCGAACGTTCCGTAAGTCAGTACCTTCTTCATCGTTTCTCAACTCCTCGCTGTAATGTACTTTTTATCTAACAATCTATTTTTTCTAACATGGTCAAAAAGGCTGACTTTGCTCCAGGCACTCGCGGACCTTAGGGGCGGGCGGTGAGCCTCCTCGTCTTCGCCTGCGGGGTCTCACCTGTCCCGCATATCCCGCAAGGAGTCTCGCGCCTTCCGCTCCAATCAACCTTGTTTAATCATAAAGTCACCTTACAGACATTTATAAAAAACCACTCTGTGTTAATAAATCATTCTATTAAATTAGTAATGTTATGGTTATAGTCATTCAACACATTATATATCCAAAGGGTGATTAATTCAAACCCTAAAAGCTTCCTGTCATGGGGGACACTGGCTCTGGCTGGAGAGCCATTTTCAGGGCCTTATCTACCGTCCCGTCCCTCTTTCCCGCAAAAAGGGAAATGGGCGTACACACCCATTCCCCTTTTCAGCAAGGGCTGTTCTGGAATTGAACAAGCTTTCGTTTCAGTATATTAGACGGAGCGGGTCCGGATTAAGTTACACTTTTTCCGGAATTATTTTTCGATCAGTGTCTGGACGAAACGTTTGGCTGAGTTTCCGTCCTGATGGTCGAAGAATTTATCCTTGAATGCCTTGATCTGATCCATGTCAAAATGGCCTCCGCGGACTGCCTCAATGATGCCGTCTGTAGTGGTGACGATCGGTCCGGGCACAAAGCTTTCATAGTCATAGTAGAAGCCCCGGTCCTGGAGATAGTCTTCCAGGTCATAGGCGTAAAAGATCATCGGGCGCTCTAGCAGGGCATATTCGAATACAAGGGACGAATAATCCGAAATCAGGACATCTGTAATAGAAAGAACATTGCTGATGTCGTTGGCACTCATATCCATGACGAAATCGCGTGCTTCTTCCGGGATATCGAGCTTTTTGGTGACGGATGGATGGAGCTTCAGCACCAATACATATTCATCACCAAGTTCTTTGACCATCTGTACAAGGTCGAGCTTGATTTTAAAGCTCGAGCGCTTGCCCGGACCGCCGCGGAATGTCGGCGCATAGGTGATGACTTTTTTATCAATCAGCTTTGGGTATGTGCCGTAATAAGTTTCACGTACATGACCGACCGCATCCTGATTAAAGAAGAAATCGGTCCTTGGCAGCCCCAGCGGATAGATATCCTTTTCGGGCAGACCGAACGCTTCGGCATAATGCGGGACAATTTCCTGGCTGGTTACGACAGCCTTTGTGTAAAAGCTGTGAGCCTGGTTTTCGAATTCCCTCGTATTACTCTCAAGATATCCTACTGCGCTGTGGCCGAACTTCTTGAAGGCCCCGGCAGCATGCCAGGTCTGGATGACATCCGTTCCCTTCCGCACGCCAAGCTTGTACAGCGGGCGGTAATAATCATCAAGAAGGACGTATCTGGATGTGGCAATATCGAAATACAATTTGCAGAACTCGGTGAAAGAACGCTTCTTTTTAAAATAGCCCTTTATTTCATAATCCGGGCGTTCGATTGCCAGTTCTTCATATATATATTTGAAGCTGTCCCCCAGCTTATTGAACTTATTGGTGGCAAAAGTAATTTTCTTCTTTACTGGCAGCAGTTTCGCCAGCGGGTAAACGATCCTGCGGGCAGCGGCTGTCTTGACCATCCGCTTGGTGTCCTTGATTTTCATGCGCCGTGCATGGGCAGAGAGCGGGCCGCTGCTGTTTCTTCGCGCCGCTTTCCTGGCAGCCTTGAAGGATGCGCCTTTCTTGGAACTCTCATGCATTTGAATCGCCCCGGGATTAATGACCTGGAACAGATAGCGGATGACCTTCAGATGGGCCTTCCTCCCCCTCGGCCTGAGCATTGTATAGCGGTCCGCCACTTCAATAGTAAGAACACGGTGCAGAAGCGGCAGTTCATTGATCAGCCGGAGTGGCAAAGAACGCAGCCATTCCAGGACAAGGGAGAAGCTTTTTTGCTGCTGCTCTTCATTCTTAGCAGCAAGTGCGCTCCGGAGGGCCGGCCAGATATCATGGGAGATGATCCGATGATAGTAGCTTCTCCGCAGGAAAAAGCCTGAAGATTTATTCGGTACAAGATCTGTCCACAGCTGATCGGAGAGCTTAAGGCTTTTAAAGATGTCAGTCAGAACCTTGACAGAATCCACATTCACCATCTGGCTCAGGGATGTGTTGGTGTCCGTTTCACGGGCACGGTAGTTGTAGATGATTTTGTCGACGGTAAACATCTTCTTCGCCCGCAGATATGCCTCGATGACAAACGGCTGATCCTCTGTTACATGAATTCCTCTAGGGAAGCGGATCGTGTCGATCAGGCTGCGTCTATACAGCTTATTGCATGGTCCGAGTGAATAGAGAAGCTCAGGATTGCGGACAAGATTCTTTGCCCCGGGACGGTACACGCCATTGTGAAGATGGCTCAGTATGTACCAGGTTTCCTTGCTGTTAAAGCTCAGGGATGTTCCGGTAACGATATCTGCCTGCTCATCGATGGCTGCACCATACATGGTTTCCAGTGCATCGAGCGGCAGGGTGTCATCTGAGTCGACAAAGCTGACGAACTCCCCGCGGGCGGCGTCCAGTCCATTGTTCCTGGCAGCTCCCGGGCCGGAATTCTCCTGTTTCATGAAGACGATGTTCCCGTGTTTTGCTGCATAATCCCTGATGATATCAGGGCTGCTGTCACTGGAACCATCGTCAACGAGAATGATTTCAATTCCCTGAAGAGTCTGGTTCAATAGGGAATTCAGCGTTTCTTCTATATATTCCTCTACATTATAAACAGGGATGATGACGCTGACTTTAATATTTTCTAGGTATGGCTTAGTAATGATTTGAAGCTGCATGTTGACTAACTCCTCTATCCATAGGAAATGTCCGTTTCAACGTTACCTAAGTTTTTTTACGCACGGGCAATCTTTTATCCAGGATCAGCTCTGCCACACGGCGGCTGGACTGCCCATCCATATGGTCAAAGAAATGCTTTATAAACGAATCCACTCGATCCATCCTGAACTGCCCATTCTGGATTGTGGAAATCAATTCCCCGGTAGTCCGGACAAGCGGACCCGGAATGAATTCATAGTAGTTGTAGTAAAAGTCACGATGTTCAATATATTCTTCCACATCAGGTGCAAAAAACAGCATGGGCTTGTCCAGCAGGGCAAATTCGAAACAGACGGATGAATAGTCCGTAATCAAGATATCTGCCGCAAACAGCAGATCATTGATTTCCCGGTAAGAGGTAAAATCATGGAAAAATCCTTCATACTCCTCGGGGATTTCCCAAAAATCCTTAACAAACGGATGCATCTTGAACAGGAATACATAATCATCTTTCAGTTCATTATATAAGGAATCAATGTTCAAAACCTCTGTCGGATAAAAGGCTGTCTGCTGTCCGTTCCCGCGGAAGGTCGGCGCAAACAGGATCACCTTTTTATCCCGGAGATAAGGGAATTCACGGTGGAGGCGATCCACCACCTGCTCTTTATACGACTCATTGAAGAAGATATCTGTCCTTGGAATTCCGGTTGCAACTACGCGGTCCAGAGGGATTCCGAATCCTTCTGCATAATGCTCTGCCACTTCCTGCGAGCTTACTATAGCCTTCGTATAGTTACGGTGATTTTTTGACTCAAGACTTGGGCCGCCCGGCTTTCCCGCGCGGCTGTACCCAAATGTCTTGAATGCGCCGACAGCGTGCCAGAGCTGGATCAGCTCGGCTCCCTTACGTATTTTAAGTGGATAGACCATCGGATAGAAGTCATCCAGGAGGATGTTCTTCGCGGTCGCCAGATGGTAGGCAAGGGAGATGATCTCCCCCGCGCTTTTTTTTACGCCTGTCCCATTTTTGAACAGGAAATAATAGCTCAGCCCGGGATCCTGCTTTTTAAGCTCTTCAAGTACAAATTCGAAGTTCCCGCCGATTGTAAGCCGGCTGTCGGAGGCAAATACTACCTTCTTTTCATCAATCGGCAGCCTGCAGAATAACTTATACAGCAGCCTGAATACTTTCGTCGACAGCAGTTTGTATGGGAGGTTTCCCCTGTTCCTGAGCAGTACGGATAAAATTTTTTTCGATCTATTCATGATGTGCTCCCAATTTTTGTATGCTTTTCATTATCTCTAAAAAGGTGGTCAATGATGCGTTCACTGGCCCGTCCGTCCCGATAATCAAAGAATCGGTTCCGGAATTCGGTGATTTTTGCTATATCAAAGTTTTCTTCGAGAATCCAGTCGATAAGCGGGCCTTCTCCTGTGAACAGCGGTCCCGGTATGAAAGATTCATAAGGATAATAAAAATCTCTTTCTGCTGTATATTCTTCCACATCGGAGGAAATAAATGCAATCGGCCTCTGAAGGAGGCTGTAATCAAAGATGACGGAGGAATAATCCGTAAGCAGAATATCTGAAACAAGCATTAGTTCGTTAATATCAAAGCCCTTTTTAATATGGTAAAGAAACCCTTCGGCCCCAAGATGGACATTCTCATCCATATAAGGATGAAGATGGACAAGCAGGGCGTATTCTGGTCCCAGCTCATCTTTCATCCTCTCAAAGTCCATAGGGAAATGAAAGGCCTCCTGATAATGGCTTTTTCCCCTGAAGGTTGGTGCGTAGAGGATCAGCCTTCTCCCTGCAAGCTCCGGGAAGGCCTGAAAGAACCGCTCCCTGACAGAGGCGGCGGCTTCCTCCTGGAAAAAGTAGTCTGTCCTCGGAACACCGAGCGGAAGGATCCGCTCACTCTCCATGCCAAAAGCCTCCGCATAATAAGGGATGATGCCGGAGGCACTTGCAAAGGCCCTGGCATAATTCGAATGAACCTTGATGACTTCTAAATAGTCCCGGCTCGGTCCGAACGGGGTCCCCACGGTGCTCAGGCCGAATTTCTTGAAGGCGCCCGCTGCATGCCAGAGCTGGATAACCTCGGCACCCTCTCTCGGCTTTATGGCGTACACAGGAAAATAATAATCATCAATGATGAAATACCTGGAGGTCGCAAGGTGATAGCAGGCCTTCACCATATGAAACAGATAATCCAGCTTGCCGAGTTTGGAGCTGCGGAACTTTTTGAACAGGAAATGCGTGTTAATGTCCCGATGTCTTTTTACAAGCTCCTGATGGATATAAAATAAGTTACCATTCAGCTCTTCAGATCGGTAGGAGGCAAAGGTAACCTTTTTATTGTTCACTTTAAAGAAAAGGCTGAACATGCGGTAAAGCGAGCTGATCAGAAGCTTAGTCAGCCTTGCAGGCAGTAATCTGAGTTTGTTCATGCTGTGCCTTCCTTCTTTCGCATGCTGAGCCATGTAATTATATTTTCCACTCCATGATCGTCTTGCCCCATGATGTGGCAAGATCCTTTTCAAATGCATCTATAATATCCTGGATGGTTTTCACTTCATTCACGCTTCCAACCAGGGTGGAGAAGTATTCCACGATTTCCGGATGTTCTTTCATGAATTCAACCGTGTTAACAAAGTCCTGCCTGCCGCTCCGGCTGCTGCCGATCATGGTCAGGCCCTTTTCAAGGATCATCCTTGTATTCACTTCAACCGGATATTCAGATACCCCAAGTATGGCAATTGAGCCTTCCGGATGGATATGATCGATGATCTGGTCGATGGCCGTCTGGCTTCCGATGCCGCCGACACATTCAAAGGCATGGTCAATCCGCAGATCCTCAGGGATTTCATCAATCTGGTATGCTTCATCCACAAAAGAGAAGTGATCCAGCTTGTAGCCGGTTTTGCCGAAGATGACCACCCGGCTGTCTTTATAGCGCTTTTTCAATATCAGGGACACGATATAGCCGAGGTTTCCGTCGCCCCATACCCCGAAGGTCGCACGGCGCGGATGGGCCTTTGCCTCAAAACGGATGAGCGCGTGCATGCCGATCGTGATGAGCTCGGTGAATGCCGCCACATGCGGATCCAGATCCTCGGGCAGCTCGACAAGGCGGTCGCGTGCCATGAAGACATAATCCTGCATGAATCCGTCAAATCCGCTTGAGCGGAATTTGCTTGTGCGCAGATAATTTTCTGCAATATATTCGTCTTCCTCGACCGGGGTGTTCGGCACCATCACAACTAGCGTGCCGGGCTTGAATTCGCCCTTCCGGTCATAGACAACCTTGCCGATCCCTTCGTGAATGAGCGCCATCGGCAGCTTTTTAGCCAGGGCCTCTTTGCCGCGGGAGCCGGTATAGTACCGCATATCCGCATTACAGATGGACAGGTGGGTCGGGCGAATGACCACATAATCCGACTGCAGGGATGCATCCTTATAGGTGACCTCGAATTGGCGCGGGGAGACTAGGCGATAGACCTGGTTAATCATTTCGCAATCCTCTCCTGGATGATTGCGTTCGCGACCTTGAGATCATAAGGAGTAGTTACTTTTATATTGAATACTTCGCCCTGTACCAGCTTTACTTTTTCACCCTTGATCAGGCAGATTTTGGCGGCATCGGTAAGGATGGCCTTCTGTTCGTCAGAAAGGGAGTTATAGTGGTCAACAAGAAGCTTTATATTGAAGCTTTGCGGTGTCTGGCCCTGATACATCGTGCTGCGGACCGGAATATCCGAGATCGCTTCTCCGTCCTCTGACTGGATGATGGTATCAATGGCTTCAATCACAGTATCTACGGCTCCGAACTTGAGCGCCGCATCGATGTTTTCATCGATGATGCGATGCGTGAGGAATGGACGCACAGAGTCATGGGTGATGATGACGTCATCTTCCCCAAGGCCTGCTGTTTTCTCGATGTAGCGGATTCCGCTCATGATAGATTCATTGCGGTCCTTTCCGCCTTCCACCACTACAACACGGCTGTCATCGCCGATGTGTTTTTTAATGATGTCCTTCGTGTGGTTGATCCACTCTTTTGGCGATACAACGAGTATCTTGTCAAAACGGTCATTCAAAATGAATTTTTCAATCGTGTGAATGATGATGGGACGGTTGTTCAGCGACAGGAATTGCTTTGGCATGTTCACATTCCCCATCCTTGTCCCTTTACCGCCTGCTAATATCTCTGCATAGATCACAAGTGACAGCCCCTTTTCCAGTTAAATTCATTATCCGCACCCGATAGAAGCCGCACATCACATGCGGCCTCTTTAAGGAACGGTTTCTCGTGTATAAAAATGTAATTTCATTAGTGTTTTTTTGTATACGGATGTCGATTCATGCTATAAAACTCTTTTAAAACTATACACTGTTTCCCCATCCTTTTCAAGAAACAGCCTGTAAACGCTCCTCCCTTGTTTTCGACATTTCCCGGGAAACGGGGACAGTTCCCATTTCCCGGAAATAGCGGCTGCCCCCCTATTGAAAAAGCTGTCCCATGACGATGGGACAGCTTTTTCGGTGTGTTTATTGATACAGCGGTATGTCGTATACGGCTGTGTAGTTCTCGAGGGTGCCGTAGAGGCGGTAGAAGCCCGAGGTCTGCTTGTAGGCCCATCCAATATCTGATGCGTATTGGTGGGTGGCAGGCGCCGCGGGGTTCCATCTCATTTTATACAGCGTATCCTGTCCTTGGGCCACATAGTTTTCAGCCACGAACTTTGCTCCGCCGATGATGGCTTTGTCAACTGTGGTCCAGCCCTCAATGAAGGCTTTTCTTGTGCCGCACGTGAGCGCGCAGCTGTCAAGGGCCCCGATTCCGTACATATTATAAACGATGGCATCATAACTTGCGGCGGTCGAGCTCAGGATGGTCAGCAGCGGGTATCCGTCACTTCCGTAGATCACCTGTCCGCTTGAGTTCCGCTGCTTTTGAACCTTTACGCCCGTCGCAAGCTGGGAGCCGCCATTTCCTGTCTCAAGGAGTGCATGCGAAATCAGGTAAACTTCATTAATATTATACGTCTGGCTTGCCTGCTGGAAGGTTGCTGCCTTTCCTTTTAAAACGCCGGTGCTTGAGGTGAGGATCTTTTCGTTTATTTCATAAGCATTCGTCCCGGCACTTCCAGAGAGCTTCAAGAACTGGAATTTCGCTGAAGCGCTTCCGGTGAAATTCTCCGGAGTCAGATAATACTTCACATCCTCAGGGCTTGCTGTTTTCCATGTCAGCGGCAGACTGATTTTATACCAATATCCGCCGTCTGAGGCTTTAATTTTGTCTGAAAGGATGGTGATTTTCTGCTTATCTGTCAGCTTGGCCATTACCCAGTATTCTGTCCCTGCCCCGCCGCGCACATTCCACGGTCCTCCAGAAACGGTTCCTACTTTGGCAGTTGTTCCGGATATGGAAGAGAAAGCCATGGCACTTACATATGCATCATATTTTCTATCTGTCTGCGGATTCACCTTCACCTGCTTATCGACCGCAGATTGAAGCGTATAATTATAATTCGTATACGTAGTCGTGGTCTTGATGGATACTTGTTCGATATTTAGGACCATTACTGCTTTGTAGCCCGCTTCATAGTATTCCACTTCCACCAGATGCTCCCCTGCGGACAGAGTCACATCCTTATTAATGACATGGGATCCTGTGGTCCACATATCCACCTGCGTGACGCCGTCCACCTTGATACGAACACCATCATCTGCAGTTCCGGACAGCTTGTACTTGCCGGCGGCCGGGACCGCGATCTTCCTGCTGTACTTCGCAGAGAAATGATCAGCCGGTATACCGGCAGCCGGGGAGGCTGTTCCCCAGTTGAAGTTCAGACTCTGATGGGCTGTCTCAACAGGCGTGCCTGTCAGATTGGCTGCTGGATAATACAGAGCGGTCCATTCAGTGAAATTCGCAGGCGGCCTGACGGCTCCGGCTGCCTTATTCACATCAACCTTGATTTTGGCAGATAAGCCTTTTTCAAAATACTCGACTCGGATGGTATGAGGTCCTGTTTTTAACGCGATCTTTTTATTGAAGGCGTTATTTGTCCCCGTTTTCCAGAGATCGACCTGCTTGATGTTGTCCACATAGATACGGATTCCATCATCGGCGGTTCCGGAGATCACATAATCCCCGCCGGCTGGCACGCTGATTTTACGCTGAAATACCGCTGTGAAATTGTCAGCCGGTATGCCTGAAATCGGTGCCGCATTGCTCCAGGAATAATTCAATCCAGCTGCCGTCCGGTATACCGGGGTGCCTGAAAAATTCGCGGAAGGATAGTAAGCTTCTGTCCAGTATGCCGTTGAAAGAGCAGGCACTTTCTGCTTTATATCCACTTTTACTTTGGCAAACAAGCCTTTTTCAAAATACTCGACTTTGACGGTATGAAGACCCGCTGCCAAAGTTATCGTTTTATTGAACGTATTATTCGTCCCGGTTTTCCACAGATCCACCTGCTTAACGTTGTCCACATAGATGCGGATTCCATCATCAGCGGCACCAGAAATCACATACTCGCTTTTCACTGGCACGTTAATCTTCTTTTCATACCGGGCAGTAAAGTTATCTGCAGGAATCCCGGAAATCGGCGCCGCGGCACCCCAAGAATAATTCAAACTCTTCACTGTGCGGTACTTGGGCATTCCGGTGAAGCCCGTGCTTGGATAATAAGTCTCCACCCAGCTGTCAGCTGTAACTGCAGGCGCTGTGGCAATGCGGTCTACATTTACCTTCAATTTGGCATTATACCCTTTTTCAAAGTATTCAACTTTAATTGTGTGGGGAACAGCTGCCAGATAAATTTCCTTATTAAAAGTATTATTCGTGCCTGACTTCCAGAGGTCTATCTGTTTGACTCCGTCCACATAAATGCGGATGCCGTCATCAGCCGTACCAGATATTAAATACTTACCGGCTGTCGCGGGTTTGATAATCTTTTGATACCTGGCCGTAAAATTGTCGCCCGGAATACCGGCGGCCGGTCTTCCCGTCCCCCAGGAATAATTCAGGGATTTAACAGTGCGGTAGAAAGGGGTACCGGCAAAGTCTGCACCAGGATAATAGGCCTCTGTCCAGTATTCTGTGCTTGTCACAGGTGCAGCGGCAGGCACTGCGTTTTTCTCAAAATCTACTTTTATCTTAGAATAATAGCCTTTTTCAAAATACTCGACACGGATCACATGCAGGCCGGCACTCAGGTTTATATCCCGGCTGAAGGCATTGTTGGTGCCTGATTTCCAGAGATCCACTTGTTTAATGTTATCCACATAAATCCGGATGCCGTCATCGGCGGTCCCTGAAAGCTTATATGTTCCAGGTGTGGCGGCATTCACCTTCTTTTGATATACAGCTGTGAAATTGTCCTTTGGTATGGAAGCTGCCGGTGAGCCGGATCCCCAATTGTATTGAACAGCAGCTGTGGTTTGAAAGAGCGGGGTGCCGCTGAAGTCAGGGGTCTGATAGTAAGCCGCCAGCCACTTGTCCGCAGGGATATCCGGAACAGGCTGCAGATCGACCTTGATGCTTGATCTGTATTTCTTCTCATAATAGTTGACCGTAATTACATGAGGTCCTGCGCTTAACGTAATCTCTTTATTAAAAAAATGTACTCCATCGGTCCAGGTGTTCACCTGAACCCTGCCATCCACCCAGATGCGGATACCGTCATCTGCCTTTCCTGACAGCAGGTATTTAGTAGAGTTGGAGAGTGTAATTTTCTTAGTAAAAAGAGCAGAATAATTGTCGCCTGGAATTTTAGAATCCGGCGAGCCGTATGCCCAATCAAAATCCAGCTTGTCCACGGTTGTTTTAACTGGTGTCCCCTGCCGGTCAGGCAGCGGATAATATGAAGCGTTCCACGGGGTTTCACTGGCCGAAGCATTCGAACCCGAGAAAATGAGAGCAAAAAATAATCCTAAACTAATCACAAACCAAGCAGCAGCAGAATATTTAATCTTGATAAGCCAACAATCCTCCCTATGACAAATTATCCTAAAATGTTACATAATTCCTATTATGCAAAAAATTACATAAATTGTGAACACTGGTTACCAAAAAGGTTCCAAATACCTAGTTTCATATACGAAGGAAACGGGTATTTAACCATGGGACAGACTGGGGACGTTCACTATTTTCCAGGCGAAAAACCCTTGCGTCGTGCGGGACAGACCGGGCAGTCCCCCATTTCCCAAGCGGGGTCTTTGTCCAGTTGCATATAAAAGTGTGTATGGGTACACTAGGTTTGTTAGAGCATTTCATCTACATATATCGACACTATGACGCAGAAGTTAAGGAGTTTTTTACTTATGAGCCATAATATGAGTGTGGCAGTGCTTGGAAGTTGTGCAACTCGGGATAACTTTAATTCCCGTTTCAACGAGAATTACAAGGATTTTTATGAGTGTGTGCTGACGCAGAATCAGACTTCGATCATCAGCCTGATGTCTGAGCCCGCTGTGTTTGCCGAGGAAGACCTTGGAGAATTGAGCGATTATCAGAAATGGAATGTAAGAACTGATTTAAATAAGGAATTCCTGAGATTGCTGAAGGAACAGCAGCCGGAATACTTGATTCTCGATTTTTTTGCCGATATTCACTTTGGATGCCTTGAGCTGAACGAGAACCGGTACATCACGAACAACCGCTGGATGGTGTGGAAGACTCCTTTTTACAAAGCACTTAAAGAGAGCGGCGGGTTGAAGGAACTCAAGCTTGAGAAGAATACAGAGGAATATTTGTATCTATGGAAAAAAAGCATAGACTCCCTTGGTGAATTCATCCGATCTGAAGTGCCAAACTGCAAAGTCATTATACATAAAGCAAGAAACGTAGAATTCTTCCTCAAAAAGGGAGAATCCAAAAGATATATTAAATTGAGCGATTCCGGCAGGGTGGCGCGGATCGATGTGAAACAAATGAACAAGCTGTGGAATACAATGGATGAATACGCTGCCGCTGCCCTCCAGGCAAGGACCATAGCGGTGAAAAGCCTCTTCACCTACGAAAAGCATCCATGGGGTCCCTTTTATGTTCACTACACGAAGGAATATTACCGCGAGTTCCTGGCCCAGCTCCATCAGATCGTATTACAAGATTCAGAGCGGCAGCTGCTGTCTGATTCAGTTTCTGTGACTCTTCCCCAGGAGATTCAGCAGGACCTTGAAACATCCAGGCGCTTTCAAAGACTGACAGGGACCTGGGACCATTTAATCAAGCCCAAGCCGGTACCGGAGCCAGCACCGGCATCCCCTTCCTTCCCCTCCAGAATGCAGGAGAAGCTGAAACGAAATGGCATCGTCCGGTTCATTTATAACAAATATAGAGCCCGTTCCGGGAAATAGGGGAGAGTCCTCCATTTCCCGGATATTTCCCAGACAATATATGACAACCAGGAGCAGCGGATGCTGTTCTTTTTTGTATGAAAAAAATCCTTTATGCTGTTTTGTAACGAAAATGTAATATTACTGTTATGGGATATTATGTAGAATGATGTAAAATGAGTAAATTTTAGGGGTGGAGTTTTTGAAAAAGACGATTGCGGCATTGACTGCTTCTATTATTATATCAGGCAGTTTGGTTCCTTCTGGCTTAGCAGCTTCCTATAAGGTGAAGAGCGGCGACACTCTCAGCAGGATCGCCCAGAATAACGGTGTGACAGTTGCGCAGCTGAAGGAAATGAACAAGCTGAAAACCGACGCCATTTTCCTTGGCCAGACGCTTCAGGTTCCGGATAAGAAGCCGGCTGCTAAACCTGCTCCTAAACCTGCCGCACCCAAACAGACGGTCTATACGGTCGTAAAGGGCGACTCTCTTGATAAAATTGCGCGGAAATATAAAACCACGGTATCCAGCCTGAAAAAGTGGAACAGCCTGGAGAACGACACCATCAAGCCCGGCCAAAAACTTAAGGTCACGGCACCAGCTGCTAAACCTGCTCCAAAGCCGGCTGTAAAGCCCGCTCCAAAACCGGTACAGCCCTCAAAAACACCATCTGTAAACTATGAAGTCCAGCCCGGTGACAGCCTCTGGCTGATTTCGTCCAAATACGGCGTAACCACAGCAGAGCTCATTCAGGCCAACAAGCTGAAGACCGAAAGCATCCAGGCGGGACAAAAGCTTGTAATCCCGAATCCTAAGAAGGCACCTGCAGCTCCTGCGAAACCTCCTGCCAAGCCGACAGGAACACAAGCCGCAAATATCCAGCTGGCCATAGACGAAGGACATAAATACTTAGGAGTTCCCTATTTGTACGGCGGCTCCACTCCTGCAGGCTTCGACTGCAGCGGATTTGCATATTACATATTCAGCCAATCAGGCTTTGACATCAAGCGTACAAGCTCTGCAAACTACTTCAGCCAGGGCCGGACGGTAGCACAGCCCCAGGCCGGCGACTTTATTTTCTTTTCGCCAAGCCCCGGCTCGCCAAGCATCACTCACATGGGAGTCTATATCGGGGACGGCCAGTTCATCCATGCCGACTCCACCAGGGGAATCACCATCACTTCGACAGAAGTCTCCTATTTCAAAACAAGGTTCCTCGGCTATAAGAGATTATTTTAAAACCAACTTTAAGAGGCGTCCCACAAGGGTCTGGCTCCCTCTTTTTGTCACCGCATAAGGAAGGTCAATCCGGCCTGCCCGCGTGTGACTAAAGGGACCCGGCCCTTTGCTTTTAGGGACAGCCCTTACTTAACAGCCTTTTTCCTCTCCCTGCCAATTTCCTGCTATTGCTTGTCTAACACATATTTAGCTAGTAGAATAATGAAGTTGACTTGTAAGCGGAACACTAGATGAAACAAACGACTAATTAATGTAGGAAGGTTTTTTACTATGTTATTCAGCTCAACCGTTTTCCTTTTTCTATTTTTGCCAGTTGTACTTGTTGTTTATTACATACTGCCACGGGCATTCAAGAACACCTGGCTTCTTGGGGTGAGCCTTGCCTTTTACGCATGGGGCGAGCCTGAATTCCTGCCAATCATGCTGTTCTCCATCGCGATCAACTATGTGTTCGCCATCATCGTTGATAAAAAGCGCGAGAGCAAAACAGCGGTCAGATGGATCCTGGCTGTGGCGGTCATCTCCAACCTGACGCTGCTGGGCTACTTTAAATATGCAGGTTTTATCGTTGAAAATGTGAACAGCCTGTTCGGAACGGATTATGCCAATCCGAATGTACCGCTGCCGCTCGGGATTTCCTTTTATACCTTCCAGGCAATCAGCTATGTGATCGACGTATACCGCCGCGACGGCGGAGTTCAGAAGAATCCAATCAATATGGCGCTCTATAAGTCTCTCTTTCCACAGCTGATCGCAGGTCCGATTGTACGCTACCAGACGGTATCCGATCAAATCAAGGACCGGAAAGAAACTTTTGAGAAATTCGCCTACGGAACCAAGCGTTTCATCATCGGACTTGGAAAAAAGATGTTCCTTGCGAACAACTGCGGCTGGGTGGCTGATCAGGTGTTTTCCCAGAACCCTGACGAAATATCGATGGGGCTTGCCTGGATCGGGATCATCGCCTACTCTCTTCAGATTTACTTTGATTTCTCCGGATACTCCGACATGGCGATTGGACTTGGAAAAATGTTCGGCTTTGATTTCCTTGAAAACTTTAACTATCCATATATCTCCCGTTCTGTAGCAGAATTCTGGAGAAGATGGCATATATCACTCGGCACCTGGTTCCGTGATTATCTGTATATCCCGCTTGGCGGAAGCCGCGTGTCTGAATGGAAGGTTTACCGGAATCTCGCTGCCGTCTGGTTCGCCACCGGCATCTGGCACGGGGCGAGCTGGACCTTCATCGCATGGGGCGTCTATTATGGCGTGTTCATCATGCTTGAGAGAGCATTCCTTGGAAAGCTCCTTAAAAAATGGCCGGTATTCATCCAGCACATCTATGCGCTTCTCGTGGTTATCGCCGGATGGGTATTCTTCCGGGCTGAAACCTTTACGTATGCCATCGGTTATTACAAGGCGATGCTCGGCTTGAATGGAGCCGGCATTTGGAGTGCGGACGCAGGGTATTATTTCTCACAGTACGGAATCCTGATTCTGCTCGCAATCATCGGCGCCACTCCGCTTTTAGTCACCATCAATAAAAGCGTGCTTGAGAAACGACCGACTCTGTACACCAGGACCGCCTGGGATATCGGCAAAACCGGCTTTTACCTGCTGGTAATGGCAATCGGCATCGTCTCTGTCGTCGCCAACACTTTCAATCCGTTCATTTACTTCCGCTTCTAGACCTAAAAAGATGGGAGGTTACCGACAAACATGAAGCATGCTTTATCGAATTACATTGTAACTGGAGTTTTCCTTTTGATCATTGCCGTTTTCACCATCTGGACATGGTCAGCGAAGGACCTTAAGCTCTCTGTCCTAGAAAACCGGAATCTAACGCAGAGGCCGGATGCCAATGTGGAATCCGTCATTTCCGGGGACTATACAAAACGCTTTGAATCGTATTATAACGACCAGTTCCCAACGCGCGAGCGCTTTGTGGAAATTAACTCGAAAATTAATAAATATGTGCTCCGCCAGGATGTCGTCCGGAACGTTTACGTTCACAAGGACGGCTACCTCCTGAGCCCGGTCAAGGAAGGCAAGGATTCAGATGCCGAGAAGATTGCGGGCAAAATCAACACCTTCACAGAAAAAGCCAAGGAACTGGGCGCAGACACATACTTCACGCTCATGCCAAACAAGTCAACTACCATGGAAGACAAATTTCCGGGCTATTTCCCCAGCTTCGGCAAAAAAAATACGGCACAGCTCATGAAGAAAATCAGCCCATCCGCCCACCCGGTCAACCCTTTGCTGACAGTCCAGTCGCATCTGGACAAAGGGAATATGTATTTTTACAGCGACCACCACTGGAAAGCAAAAGCCGCCTTCTATGCCTATCAGGATGTTATGGCAAAAATGGCTGAGGATGACCCTGCCGTCGGAGCTCCCCGCAAATTCGATGATTATGAATGGAAGGAAGAAGGCAAGCCCTTCTACGGGTCAGATGCAAGGACCACCACGAAGGCTTATGTAAAGAAGCATGACACAGTAACAGTGGCCACACCTAAATTCAGCGAAGAAAAAATCAATGTCTGCTATAACGCTGTCTGTGACCGCGGTTTTTACAATATGGACTTGCTTGACCGGGATGAATTGTACACCAACCGGTACGGCGCTTATCTGGGCGGCGACCATCCGGAAACAGCGATCTATAATCCGAACAAAAAGGGCCAGACGCTCCTGATCATCAAAGATTCCTATGCCAATGCTGCCATCCAGTTCTTTGCCCGGCATTTTGAGGAAACACGGGTGCTCGATCTTCGCCATTACAAGAAAATGAATGTAGAACAATATATCAAAACCTATGAAGTGGATAAAATCATTATCCTGCACAATGTAAATTCCATCTATGTCACACCAAGTTTGACCAACTATGAACATCCTGGCATGGGAGAAAACCAGTAACCATCCAATAATGGTATGTTTTGACATTGTTTTAAAATATTTTTTATACTAAATTATATGAATAGACAGACTAATCTCATTTCATATAGAACCCTAGACATAGAAAAGATGGCTGCTGCAGGGATTCCCCCGCGGCCCATCTTGCTGTAATGGAGGAGTTAGATGATGGATCAAAACAAAGACCTTTTAGAACAGTTAAAAGCGCATCCGCCGAAAATCATCGGCGGATATAAAAAGCCGGGCTGGGCCCTGAAGGTTCTCGATAAAATCAGCAATGACGCCGCCGAGTACGAGTCAGACCGCTCTGCCGTCACAGCCAAAGCAATCCTTGAGGCAGCAGACAGCACCTACTATCCAGCCTTCCTCACCCTCGACCTGAACAACGGGGGGCAGATTGCCGGCGCTTACTTCATTTCAGAAAAAAATGAACAATTCGAGCTGCTGCCATTTGAACTCGCCAAAGAATTCATTCCTAAAGAAGAATCCAAGCTCACTCCATTCAAATACCGCACCCTCGAACAAATTGAAGGCGATGAATACCAGGCCAACTGGCCCGACTTCACCTGACAGCCCCTGCCTGCCCCCTCTCCGGGACAGGCTTTTTTTGTCCACAAAAAAAACTGCCTAACAACAGGTAATGTTAGACAGCCTAACTTATTATCATCTTTATCATAGGGCCTGTTCCCATCCTTCTGAAGTCAGTGCCATAAATCTTGCTTTATCTTTTTGCTCCAAAGCTTTATCAATCTCTTCATAACGTTTCGCCGCAAGGAATTCACTCTGCACCTTTTCGATAATTTTCGTAGCGCCATGAGTATATTCCGTTCTGGCCTGAGTCAAAATCTTCTTCGTCTTCAAAGCATCTTTATCCATTAAGTAATCAGACTGCAAATTGCCAAATTGATCACGGTTAGATTTGTATTCATGTTTCATAGGGGCTCACTGCCTTTCTGATAAAGGTATTTGTGATATAAATACCCCAATTTACAAAATAATAACATCATTTATATTTTTCGGTTAAGACTGTGTGAAAGTTTGCGGCACCTTTGCTTTTATAACAGAAGGGTGCGGCGGGCAAATCTTGGACCGGCAGCATCGTGGTTCCCGTTAAGAACGTGATTGGCGGGTAAACCCAGGGCGTCCGCGGTTCTCGTCCAAGAACGCTATTGGCGAGTAAATCCGCGTTTTTGGCGAGTAAATCTCGAGTTCGGCGAGTAAAATCAGATTTCCGCGAGTAAAGTTGCTTGCTTGGCGAGTAAATACCCCTTTTCGGCTAGTAAACTATGGAAACCGGCGAGTAACGGTGTTCAAAGGTCTTTTTTAAATACCCGCCGTGCCATGACTCCCGCCAAAATCACCTCATCTCAGGCAAAAACCATCCATTCCCATACCACAATCAGCAAAAAAGCCTTCCTTTCCAGCCCATAAGCGGCAAGCTGTACAAAAAGCGCTCCAGCCGCGTGCACCTTCAAAGCTGGCTGGCCCTTTATCACATACTCCTCCGCCAAAAAAACGGCCCCCCATAAGCGGGTGCCGCTTCCTTCTTCAATTCAGCCTCTTCTTATCTGAGCTCATAATCCAAATGCTGTACGAATCCCCCTTAACGAGTTCCTTCATCTCCGGACTTTGTAAAAATTCATGAATCAGCTTCTCCATATTCTGTCCGAATTCATCCGCATCTTTAGCTGTGCTTTTGATTTCGGTGCGGATGGAGATCTTCGGTTCAGGGTAAACGGTGTAGCCAATTCCTTTGGCATGGAAGTCTTTCTTGGCCATCAAGTCCTGGGCTATGGCAGAAATGACGGAGCTCCAGCGGTTGTCCTGTTCCCGTTTCGCAAGATTAATCTTCCGGATTTTGATTGGGTAAGGTTCTGCGTTATGCGCCTTCACCTCAGCCGCAATGGCCGCCTTCAGTTCCTCCACCCGTTTTTCCGTATCCGGAATTTCTACCTGGATGTCACGCACAACCTTTCCATCCGGTTTAAAGTCCCTGACGTATAAATCCATAATGTCGAAGCCGGCTTTCTTTAAACCTGCATGCAAGTCCTTCTCCAGCTCCTGACGCTTCATCTCTTTAGCATCCGGGGCTGGCTCTCTTTCCATGGCGCTTTGATCAAAGCGGTCGATAACAATTTTAAAAGCATCGTATCCTTGAGACTCCAGCGTTTTTTCAGCTAGCTTCCTAACGTCCCCCTTAATGCTGTCGTAATACTCCTTCGAGCCTTCGAGCTGGATGTGGAATTCTTTTTGCGGCTGATAGGAAACTCCGAGCCCGATGAATTTATAGTGCTTCTTTTCTAATTCCTTAACCATTAAATCATTGATGTCTTCCTTTTTAAACAGCAGCTTTAAATAAGGAATCTTGGAGGCCACATCGGCCATTACCGGTGAAACAAAGGCCGAACTGATGAACAAACCGAGCAGCAGGACGGCCGCCGCGCTGTAAACTCCGAGCCTCTTCATCATCCGCTTTCTTTTATTTTGCCGCATGCCGCCCGCAATTCCCGCTTTGATTCCGCTCTCGAGCTTCTCATCGAAAACCACATCCTGAAGGACGGTGTCTGTCATGCTTCCGCGCAGATTTTTCAATTTATCTTCCAAGCGAATCACCTCTCTCATACATGTCTTTTAATAGCTTTCGTCCGCGGTGCAGCCTTGTTTTTACGGTACCGGCACTGATTGAAAGGAGTGTGCTGATTTGATCGATGCTGTATTCCTCGAAGTAATACAGATAAATGACCTCCCTGTATTTGACCGGAAGGGACAGTACCCGTACCGAAAGCTCTCTGTCCTCCATTTTCTTTAAGACGGCAGCCTCGGGACTGTCTCCATCCGACCGGTGATCGTCAAACAAGGCTCCTGTTATTTTCCTGCTTCTGTATGACCAGGATTTCAGCACATCCTTGCATCGGTTTCCTGTAATCCGGTACAGCCAGGTTTTAATGGATGAATCTCCGCGGAAAGCATCCAGATTTTTATAGCAGCTGATAAAGACCTCCTGCGTTATATCCTCGGCAAGGCTTTTATCTTTTACGTAGGAATATGCCAGCCACAAGACACTCTGGCCATATTCCTTCATAATACTGTCAAATGTAATGTTGCCCTGATCGATCTTCTGTTCCTGATTACGCGCGCTTTGCATATTCATGCCGGCCTCCTTTCTCTACACATACAGACGACAGTTTGCCAGAATGGTTCCCTGCATATTATAAAAACTTGGAATCTATTGGTTTAAGAGGCGTACGATGAGGGTATGGGTAAATATTCATAGATACTATGAAGCTTCCTTTCTGCGTTCCATCTTCAGGGAAAAATCCTCCTAATTACTCATTTTAATACGTTATCACTGATTCTTCGAAGCTAATAGTATACAATGATTCTTTACACTTCCGCTTTACTTTGTAAAAAGGCAGGGAAATTCACCATGACAAAAACGTACTCCACACGCGAGGAGCGAAGGCTTGCCCAGCAGGCAGAGAAACAGAAGAAGAAAAAGAGAGGTTCTTTTTTTCGGAAACTGCTGATTGGCATGCTCGCTATTATCATACTTGGCCTGGGGGCCATTGGCAGCACAGGCTACGCCCTGATTCAGGACGTGCCGAAATTGAACGAGGCAAAGCTTAAGGATCCGCTTTCCTCGAAGTTTTATGATAAAAATGGCCGGTTCATCCATGAATACGGCAAACAGCAGCGTACGAAGATTTCGTATGATCAGATTCCAAAGGTACTGGAGCAGGCCATCATTGCTACAGAGGACAGCCGTTATTACTCCCATAAAGGAGTGGACGTCAAGCGGACGGCAAAAGCCATCATGGAAAACATCACAGGTAATTTCGGGGACCAGGGCGGCAGTACGATTACCCAGCAGGTAATCAAGAACTCCTTCCTTTCTCCTGAGAAAACCGTCAAGCGGAAGGTCCAGGAATGGTATTTAGCCTATAAGCTCGAGAAAAAATACAGCAAGGAAGAAATCCTCACCATGTATGTGAACAAGATCAATCTTGGGAACCATGCATACGGAGTGGCGGCTGCGGCCAGGAATTATTACGGCCTCGACGTGGCTGCTCTGGATAAAATGACACTTCCGCAGGCGGCCATGATTGCCGGGCTGACACAAAGCCCGAACAACTATGATCCAACCAGGCCAGAGAATGTCAAATCAGCGACCGAGCGCCGCAATATCGTCCTTTCGCTGATGAACAGACACGGTTATATTTCAAAAAAAGATATGGAAGATGCAAAAAAGGTTCCGGTCACACAGGGACTGGTCAAGAAAAAAGCTAATTCCGGAATGCCTTATGAAGCATTTCTCGATGGAGTGGTGCAGGAGATCGAGTCTCGCATGAAGGATGTGGACATCTCAACAGACGGACTGCAGATCTACACAACCCTTGATCCAGCCGCACAAAGCTATGCGGACCGGATTATCTCCGGGGAGCTGGTGAATTATCCGAACAGCCGCTTCCAGACGGCTTTTGCCTTCACCGATTCAAAGACTGGGGCCATCCGGGCAATCGGCAGCGGGCGGAATGAGAGTAAGACCAATTTCCGCGGCCATAACCTGGTCACGAGCATCAAGCGCCAGCCGGGTTCGACCTTCAAGCCTCTCTTTGACTATGGGCCGGCCATTGAATATCTGCAGTGGTCAACGTATCATCAGCTGAAGGATGAGCCGTATGAATATTCGACCGGCGATCCGATCCGGAATTATGATAAAAAATACAAAGGCACCATGAGCATCCGTAATGCCCTGATCGAATCGCGGAATGTGCCGGCACTGAAGACCCTTGAGGCAGTCGGCCTGGATCGGGCAAAGAAATTTACGCAGAACCTCGGCATTCCTTACAGCGGCGGACATGTTTATGAATCGTATGCCATCGGTTCAAATGCGGTTTCGCCAATCGCGATGGCCGGCGCTTATGGGGCATTTGCCAATGAAGGCGTCTATAACAAGCCTCATTTTGTGACGAAGGTTGTTATGCCGGATGGTAAAGTGATAGATTTCAAGCCTAAGAGCAAGAAAGTAATGAAAGATTATACCGCCTATATGGTAACCGACATGCTGCGCGGTGTGCTGAATGCCGACAACGGTACGGGCCGGCTTGCCCGGGTGGATGGCGTGGATATTGCCGGTAAGACCGGGACCACCAACTTCGATGAAAAGGTCGCAGCACAGTACGGCTATCCGGATGACGGCACCCGTGACAGCTGGTTTGCAGGCTACAGCAGCAAATACACCATGGCGGTCTGGACCGGGTACACCAAAAACGGAAGCGGAAATTATATGAACAAATGGGATACAAAGGTAGCCCATTATATCTTCCAGAGCATGATGCAGAAATTCGCAGGCGGAAGCAAGCCGTTCACACAGCCGCATTCCGTAGAGGAGATCCGGAAAGAGCTCTACGTAAAAGGCCACTATGACATGGTACCGCCAGCGCCAAAACCGAAAGCCAAACCAAAACCAAAAGCCAAACCAAAACCAAAGAAAACCGAAAATAAAAAAGCGGATAAAAAAGAAAACAAAAAAGCAGTTAACAAAGTTAAAAAAGAAAACAACAAAAAAGCGGAACCTGCGAAAAAGAAAGCAGAAAAACCAAAGCACGAGAAAAAGAATAAAAAGGAAAACTAGGGGCCTGACCCCATGTCCGGGAAAGGGGGACAGCCCCCTGTTTCCCGTTTATTCCACAAAGGAAAAACACTAACTGCTATTGCCTGCGGTTAGTGTTTTTTAGTGTGTGAGCGCTTGGTAGATGGAGTAGTCCACCTCACCCGAGATAGAGGCGAGACCCCCTGGGCACAGTTCCATGGCCATGAGGTATTCGGGCGCAGGAGGCAGGTTTTTTTTGGAGGCGTGCAGGCCGAATTCGGTGGAAGTCCTGAAACCAAACTGTCGGTAATAGCGATAGTCCCCCTCCACGATTACGGCCTTGTACCCCCTGCGGGCGGTTATTTCAAGGGCCGTCCCAACCATATGCCGGCCGATTCCCTGGCGCTGCCTGCTGGCTGCCACCGATACCGGCGAGAGCATCAAAACTTCCCCGCCCTGCCCGCCGCCGATCGGAAACCTTGAGAGCATCACATGCCCGGCAAGCGAGCCGTCCGCTTCAATCATCAGATCAAACTGAGGGAGATAATAGGGCTTTTCCCTGATTTCCCTGACAAGCGCCTTCTCCAATCGACCATCAGAATAGCTGGTATGCTTGAACACTTCATACACAAAATCCTCCGTGAGTTTGTATTCTTCTTTTCTTACCTGCCTCATTTCCATCCTCATCTCCCCCTATTCTATAATTGTAATCAAACCGTTATATGAAAAAATAGAAATTTGTGATTAAATTTATACTATGTGAAAAAAATTATCGGAGGATAAGAGAATTTATGGAAAGCCGGACTAGGAAGCAAAAGAAAGCACTCAAAAAGAAAGTGAAATACTTCCTGGCAGTATTGTTGACTGCCATTATCAGCCTCGCAGCATACGCTTCATACCAATACTACTCGGGCAGACAGTTAAGCATGGCGGATCACTCTGTCAAAAACGAAGACCCCGCTGCCGAATTCAACGGCCAGGAAAGTCCTAAGGGAAAGACCAATGTTCTCCTTTTGGGCGTCGATAAACGGGAAAAGCAGAATGGCTCCAATTCCGATACCATGATCATTGCCCAGTATGACTCGGACAATAATCTGGTAAAAATGGTTTCGCTTATGCGCGATATGTATGTACAGATACCAGGATACGAAGGCTATAAAAAACTGAATTCCTCATATCTGCTCGGCGGCCCGGAATTGACACGCCAGACGATCAAGCAGAACTTCGGAATCGACATCCAGTATTATGTTTCGGTTGATTTTAAAGGCTTTGAGAGAGTGGTCGACACCCTGGCGCCTGAGGGAATTGAAGTGAATGTAGAAAAGGCGATGAGCAAAAACATCGGCGTTTCCCTCCAGCCGGGCATTCAGAAGCTGCATGGAAAGGAACTGCTGGGCTATGCCCGCTTCCGCCATGATGCCCAGAGTGACTTTGGCAGAGTCAAACGGCAGCAGGAGGTCATCAAGCTTGTTTCTAATGAAATCCTGAGTACAAACGGGATGTTGAAAGCTCCCAAGCTATTAGGCACAATCCACCCCTACATTGAAACCAATATAAGCGACCTTAAGGGCATCGGCTATCTTAAGGATTTCCTGGTCCACCGTCCGGAAATCACGGAGACAATCTCACTGCCTGTTGCCGGATCTTTTACCAATGAGCGGGTACCTGTATTCGGAGATGTGCTGAAATACGATGAGACCGTGAACAGTGCAGCGATTGATTCGTTTCTCAACTAAAAAAGCAGGCATACAATTCTCCGATTGTATGCCTTTTTGCTGTATGCTATTCGCCCTTTGGCGGATATACCGTCCAGCTGCTTAAATCCGGATTCTGCTTCAGCATAACCGAGGCAGGGAAAACAAAGGTCCACGGCTTGCTGGTATTGGCTTTCACTTCAAAGTTATCCAGGGTGAATCCGCCGCGGCAGATGATATCGCCCGCCCCGTCTTCTACTTGAAGCGGAATCTGCTCGAGCTTGATGCCCCGGTCGCTTCCATTGCGGATCAGCACGGTCACTGCAAGAGCACCATCCGGCGCCGCAGCTGCCTCGATTCCCATGAAGTTGACCTCGCCTGCAGCAAGGCTCGGCAGCCCTTTGACAAGGCTTGTAAGTTTTTCACGCTGCAGCTCGGAAATCTGATCCTCCCAGCTTGCATCAAGATCGAGTATGTGGGACTCCTGGTCTGCCGGCTGCTTCAGTTCGAACGCCAGGGTCCATCCATCTCCATCTCCCGGTATATCCGGAATCAGTACATTGTCACTGATAAACAAAAACCGCCAAGGTGTGCAGGACATAGGGGGCAGTTCACCAAGATCTGTCAGGTCAAACTGCTGCCTGGCGAACGGACGCCCTTCTTTGTCGAGGAGCAAAAGGTCTGCCTGGCCGATTCCAAGCGGCTTTGAGACGGTGTTCCTGAGGAAGGCGGTGACAACCAGATCCCCGAAGAACTCGGTCAGCTTGATGCCGGTGATGGAGAGCTGGTTCGGCTCCAGGCCTTCCAGCTGCTGATGCTTGTACCGGAATACATAGCTCTCGGATGCACTCATCTCAAGATCCGGGTGGAAGTGGATGGATGTCTTGACTCCCCCGCTTCCGGCCGGTGTCTCCCGGATTTCTGCAGGCTGTTCTACAGGCTTCTCTTCCGCTTTTTTCTTTTTAAGTTTAAAAAGTGCCATCTTCTAGTTCTCCTTCTTCCTCATCTGCCGCTGCCTCATCAACCTCAAACTGACTTTTTACAAATTCCATGAAACGGAGCGTGATTCCGGACTCAATATTCACCATTAAGCCCCTGAACTCATGCAGCGCCTCTTTTTCAAACAGGATATAAGGATTTTCCTGGCCGTAGCTTCTGAGCTGCATGCCGTCCTTAATATGATTCATCGTCTCCAGGTGCTGAATCCAGTGATGGTCAATCTGCTGCAGCATGAACTGCTTCAGCTGGCGGCCAAGTTCTTCATCTCCCTGCAGGCTGAGCACGAACTGCTTCAGCTTCTGGAGCTGTGGCAGGAGCAGCGCTTCCGCCTCAGCAGGCTCCAAATCATCAATCTGTTCGAAGGTTATATCCAGGCTAAGGAAAATGTGGGACAGCTCTTCAAGCAGGCCCTTTTGGTTCCACTGCTCCGGATCTTCGGGGAAAGCTCTGTCGAACACCGCGCGCACATGTCCTTCCAGATAATCGAGGAGCTCAGAGAACATGTCAGCAGGCGGAAGCACAAGGATCCGGTTGCGCATGGAATACACTACCTTGCTCTGCTCATCCATGACGTTCTCAAGCTTCAAAAGGTGGCTCCTGGAGGAGTAGAACATGTTTTCAATGGTTTCCTGCACTTTTTTCACATATTTAAGCGGATCCGGCGATAAAACCAGTCCTGTTTCGTCTGTCTTCACTTTTTTCTCAAACTTCTGCTTTTCCTCTTCGTCATAATAGGTGAAAAGGTCATCCTCGAGGGAAATGATGAACTGCGTGCTGCCCGGGTCTCCCTGGCGCCCCGAACGGCCCCTCAGCTGCATGTCGATCCGGTTGCTCTCATGGCGCTCGGTGCCGATGATATGAAGTCCTCCAAGCTCACGGACACCCTCGCCGAGCATGATATCCGTCCCGCGGCCCGCCATATTGGTCGCAAGCATTACCCGGCCCTTCTGCCCTGCCATGGAAATGACCTTTGCTTCATCTTCTTCTGTTTTAGCGTTCAGAATCTGATGCTTGATTCCAGCCTTTTTCAAATGGCCGGAAAGTGTTTCAGACTGGGCGATGGATGTGGTTCCAATCAGCACGGGCCGTCCCTCGTCATTGAGGCGCTCCACTTCTGAAACGATTTTGTTGATTTTATCTTCCTTTTTTTTGTAGACCAGGTCGTCCGCATCCACTCTTTGAACGTCCTTGTTCGTTGGAATGGTCACGACCTTCAGGTTGTAGGTTTCCCAGAATTCAGCCTTTGATGGTGTGGCACTGCCTGTCATGCCGGAAAGTGTGCCGTAGAGGCGGAAGTAATTTTGGATGGTGATGGTGGCCTTTGTCTCATTTTCTTCAGAAATCTCCAGCCCCTCTTTGGCTTCAATCGCCTGGTGAAGGCCCTCGCTGAAGGTGCGCCCTTCCATCATCCTGCCTGTGAAGCCGTCAATGATCACGATTTTTCCGTCCTTGACGATATAATCCACATCACGGTTCATCACAACTTGGGCACGGAGCGACTGCATGATATGATGCAGAAGCTCCTGATGGTCGGCATCATACAGGTTATCTATGCCAAAGGCTTCCTCGATCTTGGCAGCACCCTTATCGAGCAGGAATGTCTGCCTGGTTTCGCTGAACAGCTCATAATCTACATCCTGCTCAAAGCGGCTCAGAAGATCTGCTGTTATGTAAAATAATTCAGCACCCTCGCTGTCCTTATCCGCAATAATAAGCGGCGTTTTCGCTTCATCAATCAGGATGGAATCCACTTCATCCACGATCGCATAGTGATGGCCCCGCTGAACTTTGTCCCCGATGTTATGGACCATATTATCGCGAAGGAAATCGAAGCCGAATTCTGTGCCGGTTCCGTAAGTGATATCCGCCTGGTAAGCTGTAAATTTCTCCTGCGGCTCCATGCCGGTGATGTTCAGGCCGACAGTCAGGCCGAGGAACTCATGAATCTGCCCCATCAGCTCTTTGTCGCGGCGGGCCAGATACTCATTGGCCGTAATAATATGCACACCCTTCCCCTCCAGGGCGTGGAGATAGCTCGGGAGCGTCGCAGCCAATGTCTTTCCTTCCCCAGTATTCATCTGGGCTATGCTTCCTTCATTCAGCACAAAACCGCCGATCAGCTGGACATCATAATGACGCAGCCCGATAACACGTCGGGCAGCCTCCCTTACCGCTGCGAACGCCTGTGACTGGATGTCCTTAAGCCTTTTCCCGGACTGCAGCAGCTCCTTGAATTCCAGGGTTTTATTTTTCAAGTCCTCATCAGACAGCTTTTCATATTGATTTTCTAACTTATTTACCTGAGCAGCCTGCTTATGTAATCTTTTCAGGTCTTTGGAACTGTCATTGAACAGTTCTTTTACTCTAGTGATCATTTTTATCGTCTCTCCTAATTTACCAATAAGTGTTTTACTAGTAGAATTATATCATAATATGTAAATATTTTAATTGTTGTAATATATTACCATAGGCATTGAGCAGGACCTTTTTCCTGGCGTCTCTATGGATTTACATGACTGTGGGAGGTAAAAATGAAAAGAATGAGAATGATCGTATTCTGCCTGACTGCCGTGCTTGCTGCGGGCCTCTTTTTTGGCAGGGCTGAGGCGGCCTCGGATCCTGTCTATAATGCAATAGTTGCGGGAATAACCAAGGCGGAGACTTCGATTGCCCTGGGCAGGGGAGGGACGGATTTTAACCATGTTAAGCGCACCTATGAAAAGGTGATGACCGAGCGGCCGGAACTGTTCTACGCACCTTACAGCTTCCGGGTGCAGGTAAGAGACGACAACGCCTATCTGTTATTAACCTATAAATATTCGAAAAGCCAGATAGCGTCCATGAAAACGAAGTTCAATGCCAAGGTGAATGGCATCACGGCGGAAGCCAAAAAGAAGAAAACAGAGCTGGAAAAGGTCTTTTACCTTCACGATTATGTGGTGAATAACACCGCCTATGATGTGAAGAACTACGACAGAAACACTCTGCCGGATTCAGCCTTCTCGGCCTATGGAGCGCTGATTGGAAAAAGTGCCGTATGTGACGGCTATTCGAAGGCCATGATGCTCTTGCTGAATAAAGCGGGGATATGGGCGGTCAAGGTGAATGGACGTACCGATCAGCCGCATTCCTGGAACCTTGTCAGGGTGGGCGGAAAATATTATCATCTGGACGCTACATATGATGACCCAATCGCCAAGGACCTTCAGCCTGTGCTCAGTTACAATTATTTCCTGGTCCCTGACAACAGGCTCGACGATGATCACATCTGGACCCGCGGAAACTATCCGAAAGCCGTGTCAGCCGGGTACAGCTGGCTGTACACCCTGCCAGAAGCCGTCCGCTATAACAATTACATCTTTTATAACGGCAAATCCGATTACAAGCTGTACCGCAAAACCATAACTGGTACCGGCAATACCAAAATCGCGAACATCCCAATGTACTCCCTGCACATATACAAAGACTGGATCTACTTCATCCATCTTGCCGACGGCCAAAAACTGTACAAGATCAAAACAAACGGCACCAGCCTCACCAAAGTCGTCGCAAGCGCCGTTAAAAACGTCTACATCAAAGACAACTACCTCTACTACTTCAGCTCCCGCCTTAACCGAATGGCCAAACTGCCATTAAAATGAGCCGGCTGCGTGAATACAGAGAAACAGGAGAACTTATTTCACAGCACACAAACCGGAAGCAGGCCGCAGCAGGCTTGCTTTTTTCTTAACCGGCATCTACCAATATGTACTCATCAGCTACAAAATCGAAGACGCCGACAAACTCGGCCTCATCCTGCCCGACGAAGAGGAAGATGGGAAATAACCTGGAAAAAGGGGACTGCCCCTATTTTCCGGCAGAAAAAAGAAAGCAGGCCGCACCCGGCCTGCTTTCTTTATGGTAAATGAGGGACTGCCCCTATTATTTTTTGAATGTAATTTGGGTTGGTTTGCTCTTGTTGCCGGCTTTATCAGTTGCGACGGCTGTGAATACGCGTCCGGCCGGCTGTTTTTGAATGGTAGTCTGGAAGGTGCCGGCGGAATAGACGTTCATGGTGCGCAGCAGTTTCTTTCCATAATACAAGCGGACGGTAGAGCCTTTTTCTGCTTTCCCCTTCAGGACTGTCGATTTAACCGTCACCGGATAAACATAGGGTGCCGGAGGCGGAGTGGTATCCAGTTCAGTAAACTTAATAGTATAAGCGTAAGGAGAGAAATGGCTGTATTTCTCGAAAATCTGGATATAGTTGCTTCCGGGCTTCACATCCATGGTGAAGCTTTCACCCAGGCTCATTCCTTTGGAATCATGCTCCTTCTCATCCGCCACTCTACCGTTCACCAGCCGGTCTGTCCAGACAAGGGAGTCCGTATAAGCAACCCGTGACACATCCACCCTGACCTTCATGCTCCTGGCTGATTTCAGTACATACCAGTCCATATCAAGGGGCGTGTCATATTTCTCTGGATAGCTTTTATTGACAGCTACTGGCCTCGCAGATTCACGTGTGTCCCCGCTGTCCTTAGCAAGGCTCGGCCTCTTTATCTGGAATGCTTTAACCGCATCCACCCGTCCATAACCGGTGTATGTATTCCAAAGGCTTGGATAGCTTGGGATTTTGTACGCTGAGCGCTCCAGCATATATTCGAGCTCATACGGCTTCAGCGTTTTGTCGGCAGACAGAAGTAATCCGGCCAGCCCGCTCACAATCGGCGCTGAGAAAGAGGTCCCTGCAGCCTGCAATGCATAGCCGCCACGGCTCGTTGTAACCGCAATATCCTCCCCAGGTGCCGCAATATCAAGGGCCTCTCCGGCATTCGAAAATACGGAGCGCTTATCCTTGGAATCTGTGGACCCGACGCTCAGCACCTCAGGATAGGCAGCCGGAAAGCACACAGGAAGCTTTTCCAGGCCTTCATTGCCTGCAGATGCGACGATCAGGATCCCCTTATCCACAGCCCGCCGGACCGCCTCATACTCAGCCTGGCTCGGTTGATCACTGCCAAAGCTGATATTAATAATATCTGCACCCTTTTTGATGGCAAAATCGATCCCCCGGATCAAATTCGCCAATTCGGCGCCTTGATCGTCGGCTATTTTAACAGGAAGAATCTTTATATTCGGGTTCTTCGCAGTTATTCCAGCAATCCCGATATTATTCTCCGCCTGTGCCGCAATCACGCCGGCAACAGCCGTACCATGTCCGACATAATCCAGCGCATCGGCATCCTTATTCACAAAATCATATCCCTGAAGAATCTGTCCGCCCCTAAGATCTGGATGAGTATAGTTCACACCTGTATCAAGAACCGCAATCGTTACAGAATTCTTAAAGTTATATGTGTTCCATACATCAAGGATCCCAAGCTTCGGTAAATACCACTGTTTCGCAGCATACTTATCATTGGGCAGCGCAGCAGCCAGATGCTTCTTCACATAATTCGGCTCAGCCAAAGTGACACCCGGATGCCTCTCCGCCGCTTTTAAGAACAGATTATAATTCTTATTCTCAGGAACCCTGACCACATACATCGTCTTAGGACCGCTCTTAAACTGCTTAACAAGCTCTAATTTATATTCTTTTAACAGGTTATTTACAGGCTTAGTTGAACTGATCAATGCCTCTCTATCATTCACTCCGGCCGGCGTATTCTTGCTGGTCAGGGGACGGACTTCTGCTGCTGAAAAAAAAGACTTTTGCCTCCGGTCCGCATTCTCATCTGCAAAAGCAGCATGCGGAACAAGGGAAACCAGTGTTCCCGCCAAAGCCAAGGGTGCCATCAACCTACCAAATTTACTCAACATGAATACCCTCCAGATTATTCAAAATCATAACTTACTAACCTCATAACTTCCATTATACTCCTATATTCAAAAATCACTATCCCATTATCCTACAATTGCCAATCTAAAACATAAGTGAATAGACCTATTTTCTTTCCTAAGGGGGACAGTCCTCTATTTCCCAGTTCCCGGGGCCGGCATTAATTGGCACTTAGACTGCAGCATTTCAGGCTGGGAATGTGAAATATAAGTTTAAGATTTAAGGATTAATCCACTTTTAATGTAAGGGCAGGCTAATCTCTGCTATTGCTGGCAACCGGTTATATATGTGAATATGCTTGTGAACAAAAATGCCCCTTCCTTTGCTGCGGGGCTAACGGGTTTAATGATCACTCTTAATCAGATAAAAAAGGAAAAAAAGACACAATATGATAACGAAAGGCTGGAGAACCTTAAGTGGAGGTTTTCCGGTTATCTGCAAACTTGAGATTAATTTCGAACCTATAGGCGGAAATTTTCCGTTACCCAGTAGGTGACCTATGGTGCGATATAAAAGGAAACAGATGAAAAAAAGCACCCGGTCTTCAGCCGGGTGCTCTCTTTTAATGCTTAAATTGCCGCTCCTTCGTTTTCCTCAGAATATTTCCATTGGAATCGAACACAGCTAAGCGGTATTTCTCTTTTGCCTTGATATCGCTTTTCTTAATCTTAAAGGTCGATATGTCATTTTTATTGCCGGTCCATTCGGACGGCACAATATCCCCGCCGGAATCGATGAGCTTGGCGAATTTAGGTGCCCCGTAAACGGATATTTCATAAGCATCCGAGTCAATGGTAACTTTTTTGAACGTCATTTTATCAATGATGCCCAGGAAGTAGTCATTGTCAGGTGAATCCTTCAAGCCTTTGATTTCTGCATCCGCATATCTTTTGCCATGAAGCAGGTCATATTGCAGCATTTTTAGGTCGTTCATTTCCTGTGACACGCCGCCCATCTGCTTCTGATATTTCAGGTATGGTATTGCGGCACGGCCTTTCTGCCGCATCTCATCAAGCATAGCGGTGACAGTATTTCCCTTGACTCCTGCCATATCCATTGCAATGGCGCCAAACTGGTTCGGTGACAGGTTCAAGGCTGCCGGGGCATTGCCCTCAGACTGCCAGATGAAGTAAGGAACACTGTGGGTATTCAGGAAATCATTGAAGTTCCCCAGCATATTATTGGCAATCCCTGTCCCCTGGGCACCATAGACAGCCGCATTGTTTCCAAAGGTAGGATAATGATCTCCCCAGAACACAACAATGGTCTGCTCATCCCGCTTTTTCAGCTCATCAATCATCCGTCCGAGCTGAATATCCACACTGTGCATATATTCTGTATAGCTGTTCAGGTATCCCCTTGTAACATCCGGTATTGTCCCCTTCTTCAGGAACTTGGAGTCGGCAATCGGCCTGTACGGCTGATGCGCTTCTACCGAAACGGCATGGATAAAGTCCGGTTCATCCGTACGGTCCAATTGGGCAAGAATCGTATCGGTCATCACTCTGTCCTTCGGATATCCGTGGCCAGAACCGTTCTCATAGTCAAGATCCATGAACTCACCGGTGATGAACTGTTGAAATCCGAGCATCTTATACACGGACTGGCGCTGATAATACCAGCCGTAAAACGGGTGAAGCGCCGTGGCATGATAGCCTGCTTCCCGGAAGGAATAGGCAGCGGATGGGAGCGGCTTTTTAATGTACTGCTGATAGGCAATCGTGTTGTCCGGCAGGAACTGGCGGCTGAGACCCGTGACTGCCTCGAACTCAACATTCGCGGTCCCTCCGCCAAACTCAGGCGAATACATGGTGCCATGGAGTGATTCTCCGTATAACTTATGGAAATTAGGAATCGGATCCTCTGTAAAGTGTTCCTTACCAAAGTGAAGCGGATCGGTGAAAGCCTCACTCATTAGGAAAATGACATTCGGCTTCTTGCCATCCGCAGCTGCTGCGGCCGGCTTATATTTTTCGCCGATGGATTGAATCGTCTCCCGGGAATATCCCTTAGGCGGCTCAATTTGATAATTTTTAGCGAGCAGGGCAAAGTTACCGAACAGTCCGTTCTGCATGGTCCCGAGCTCCTGGCGCCACCAGGTATTCTGAAATTCCGCCTTGTCCATCGGTGAAAAGGGCTTGTCTGTCCAGACAATAACCAAAAACACAAGCGAACCGAGGAATACGGCAGACTTGATCAGCCACTGCTCTTTGATCCGCGGAAGCAGGAAGATTCCCGCCACAAGCGCCGCGAGTCCCGTGATGCAGCCGATCACAAGCAGCTTGTTGATCTCAACGGCCCCGTCCAGGCCCTGCAGTTCATTGATCAGGGCAAAATCCCCCACCGTAATGGGAGAGTTCCGGAGAACCAGCTTCATTTTATTGGCAACGGCAAAAAAGATCAGCAGCGAGCTTAACAGCACGCTCGTCATCATATAGAAACGCCTTGGCAGGATATACAGCAACCCGAAAGTGCTGAGCATCAATAGGATATTCAATCCAAAACGCTGGGTAAATTGACTGGTCCAGTCGGAAAAGGAAAGCGTCAAGGCGTCCCTCACAATGAACTCCGACACAATCAAGGTGATAACAGGCAGTCCTATCATAAAGAACAATGTCAGCAGCTCCACGGCTAGCCGTTTTTTACGCTTGACCTCTTTATGCTTCGTCTTTGCCGGCTTTTGTCTTAGACTTCTGGCAGTATTGGCATCTCTGGCTAATGAGTCTTGCGGCACCGAGCGTCCCTCCATTTTTAGTAAATAATGCAATCATGCTGCATTTCAGCACGAGTATCGGAAAAATACGTATTTTTAATTATAATAGATTAGCAGACATTATTATAGGAAAAAGTCATGGGAAATCTCCCAATTATCTGGCCTTTAAAACTTTAATCAAACGATTGATTAACTGAAGAATACGACGGAAGCATCCGGAAACTGCACCATTTAGAACAGCTCCTCCCGTTTTATACATTTTTTGACGCCTTGGGGTCGGTCAATTGGGGCAGAAAGCGGGGATTACTAAAGAACAGTGCGTTCCTAGAGAGAAGCCGAATGTGTAAGGAAAGAGGGATGAGAAATACTCATCCCTTTAGTATTTGGATATGATCAATAGCCTGCGCAAGAGTCGATTTTACTACCAGTTCATCAAGCTTCAGCCCCAGACTCACCATGGTCTGGGCCACTTCAGGGCGCACACCCGTAATGATGGTTTTAACACCTGTCAGCGCCAGGGCATCCATGACCTTGAACAGCTGATCGGCGACCATCGTGTCCACGATCATCACACCGGATACATCCATGATAAGATAGGATAGCTTTAGCTGCGAAGCCCGCTGAAGCGTTTCCTCCATCAGCAGTCCCGCCCGCTCTGTGTCCAGATTGCCAATCAGCGGCAGGATTCCCACCCCCCGGGTCAGCGGAACAACAGGCACCGATAGTTCCAGAAAAGCATTCTTAGCATTTTCGAGCGTCCTTTGATGATTTTCCACATAGCTCAAGCTGAAAGAATGAACCGCCATATCCAAGAGCGGATCAATGATCGAAATCATCTTGAAGACCGCTGCCGGCGACGTCCCCTGCAGCACAGCCTCCTTCTCTATTACCTTCCAGATGAATGTACGGTAGAGGCGTGTTTCCTTCAAGGCTGCATCGAGCGGTGCACCCAGTTTGAAAAAGTATTCACCAGTTTCTCTTCCCCACTGATTTACTCTTTTCTCTGCTTTTTCGGGAGCCTGGAATTCCATTAAGGCTTCCCCAAATAAAGAAACAAACTCAGCACGGAGTTCCAGAATTCGCCCTTCTATCATAGAAAACTCCTGCATTTCCTGTTCTGTTAACGTTACGCCTGCCATTGCGGCCGAATGGATCGTTCCTGCAATCTCTTCTTTTTTATCAATAATCATTCTGCCAAACTGCTTGAACACCCGATCCATCCCTGTATCCTCCCTAAGAAACAATTTTACTATTAATATAACAGCTAATGTTGACAATGGGGGCAAAAAAAATCCCAAAAGCGCAGTATTTCATGGGATTTATGCACTTTGTACCTTTCAATCTTCTTCCAATTATTATATAATGCATCTGAGACCGGGATATCAAGCCCGGGCTAATGAAAAAGACTTGAACCATACAAGACTCCTCAGCGGGTCATACTTTTATACATTCCGAATAATTTTGGCAGTAATGAACTGGGCATTGGACTAGACATAAGCCAAAGAGGGGGAGCGTCTTCCTTCTCTTTGGCTTTTTTACATTTTACGTATTTGCCTTAGGAGGTTTTGGATAAATGAGAATCCCTATATTAAAATTAGACGGCCTGCTTATGATCTCAGTTCAGGTATCACTGGATGATCAAAGTGCAGTTGAACTGCAGGAGGATTTATTGAAGAAGATACATGAAACCAGTGCGACTGGCGTAGTGCTTGATCTTACTTCGCTGGATATAATAGATTCATATATCGCCCGAATCATCGGCGATATGGTATGCATGGCAGAGCTGATGGGCTCAAAAGTTGTGCTGACCGGCATACAGCCTGCTGTTGCCATCACACTGATCGAACTTGGCATTTCCCTTCCTAACATACAAACTGCCCTGGACCTTGAAAAAGGAATCGAATTACTGAAAGCTGATTCAGTGATTTCACTATGAATGATACCGTCACCGTTTTGATTCAGCAGGAAATGGACATTGTGGAAGCAAGGAAAAAAGGCAGAGAGTTTACCAGAAACCTTAAGTTCGGTACAGTGAATCAAGTGAGGATTACAACAGCCATTTCAGAGCTCGCCCGCAACATCTATCTTTACGCCGGTTCTGGAAAAATCATAATGGAACACTGTCATGAACGCGGTAAATCGGGGATCCGGATCACCGCCGTTGACTCAGGACCTGGCATACCTGACATCAAAAAGGTGCTCGAGGATGGATATTCCACCTCCGGCGGCCTTGGAGCCGGGGTTCCCGGAGTCAAGAGATTGATGGACGAGTTTGATATTGAATCGGCTGTCGGCAAAGGCACAAAGATAACAATCATCAAGTGGCTTAAATAAGACGACGGAAGGCAGTCAGCAAAAGGAAGCTGCCTTTTTTTAGTTTTATTTCCAAAAAACCGGGTACTTATTTAATATGGAAAACTTCAATGAAATCCGCATATTCGAGCATGAACTTCAGCGACTGTCTTGTGAATATCGTGATTGCAAAGATGGCAGAATGAAGAATGAAATACTGGAGGATATCTCATTGATCAAAAAAGCCATCTTGTTACTATAAATGCTTCACGTATACGCCGCCCATCTCCGGGCGGCCTTTTTTATACCGGCTCACCATTTTTCCAAAAACGCAAGCGTAAGCCCCGGCACCACTTCCCTTACATGTGCCACTGTGAATCCCTGATTTTTATAAAGGGCTAGTGCAGGCATATTTTCCGCTCCGGTCGATACCTTTATAACCCTTCCGCCTGCACGCTTTATTAAAGCTGTAAGCAGCCTTTTCCCGATTCCCCTTTTAAAAAAGCGGGGATGAACAACCAGCCGGTGGATGTCCACTTCTTCCCGGCTTTCCTTAAAAGAGATAAAGCCTGCCAGGCTGGTACCCTCCATGTGGCCGAGAAATACTTCATTTGTGTTCATGATGGTTTCCACATTGTCCTTAAGCGGCGGAATATCCCAGAAGCCGATTAGATTTGCCTCCACCTCATAAGCCGGGCGCTGCACCTCAAGAATTTGTTGTGCTGTCTCCTTATCTCTATGTTCCAATGGCAGAAGCACATCTTCCTGCGGCCCACTGCCTCCCAGGATCAGGTCTGCACCCTCTGCCGGCTTCTCACAGGCCAGATAATACTCTTCAGCTTTCCAATATCTGTTCAAAAACTTCGCCATATTCTCCCTGGTTTCTGAGCTTTCCCGCTGAAACCTGATCTCCTGCGGGGAGTCGAGGAATACCGTGCAGTCCAAAAATTCCCGCCACTCCCCTCGCTGCAGGAATACTCCTTCGATGATGATGACAGCTTCCAAAGGAATCTTCACTTTTTCCATCCGGCATTCATCTTTTTCAGGATGGTAAAAAGGGAGCTTTAATTCCGCAGCAGTGCGGAGTCTCTTAAATAAGCATTCCCTCAGACCGTCCACATCCCACTGAAGATGATAGTATTCGTACCATTCCGCATGTTCTGTTCGATAGCGCCTCTTCCGCTCCACGATATAATCATCGATATGAAGAATTAGATGGGGAATACCTCTTCGGTCGAGTTCCCTGCCAAGACCAGCTGTCAGCGTCGTTTTCCCCGAGCGGCTCAGCCCGTCAATGCCAAGTATCGTCCGGCTTCCGGTCCTCATGGTTTGCAGGAGTTCCAGGGTTTTCTCGATCTCTATATTCATGACCATTTCCTTTCGTGCTCCCTCAAATCGCGAGCCCTCTTACTTCATAGATCAGTTCTTTTACTCTGGATAAAGAGATTTTCCCTTTTTCTTCTTCCTTAAGGTCGACCAAAAACACCACAGCGAGCATCAAGGCTGCATCCAGGCGGTATAACAGCAGGGCCGTCTCTGGTATTTGCCTCAGGAAGTCAGTGCTGCCGTATCCTTTTAGGAAGGCGTTTGCAGCAAGCTCCCCGCATTCGAATATCCGCATCAGTTCTAGTGCGGGACTGCCGATCAAGGCGTTGTCCCAGTCAAAAAGGGCTTTTATTTTCCCGTTGCACCCGATGATGTTTGCGGGGCGTAAGTCGAGGTGCAATAAGGCGGTCTCAGTCTTGTCTTCCGCCAGCATGCTCTCCAATTTCTTTACAGGAAGGAAATCCGGCAGGGTATTGCCTTTTTTTCGTAATTGTTCCAGGCGCCTTGAAATTCTCAAAGCAATATGGGATGCGGTATTCCGGGAATGGCTGAAAGCGGGAATCCCTTCAACCGGTATCTTATGTATCCTCCGTGCAAGAGTCCCGATGTCCTTATCAGGAATGGCTTTTTCATCTCCCACCATAAACTCTGTCACCAGATAGCTGATTTCGGGTGACAGATGCAGAAAGTGCATCAGGGGAGCCGGGATTCCGTTTCCTGCACAGTGCCGGCACAGTTGAAATTCCTTCTCCAAGGAAGCCCTGCCCTCTGCCATTCTTTCCTCTGATTGCTCTCCCGCCGGATACGGTGTGCGCACTGCAAATAATCCCTTGTTTTTTTCGATAACAGCAAAAACGATATTTTCCACACCCTGTCCGGAGGCCTGGATGGAGTGGACTTCCCAGCCATAATCCGATTCAAGAGAATTTTTCAGTTCTTCGGCAAGTTCCGGTTGTCTCATTGTGTATCCAGCACCTTTCTCGTTCTCTCTTTTTTCAGTTTATTCTGCGTCTCTTTCATTAGCAACTATGATTCTATCAGCTGAATATTTCTGGCCCGCGAAATTTTCTCCCCCATACAGGCGGATATGCATGAGCTCTTTCGTGAAATTTCCCAACTAAGTGTAAGCGCGGAACATTCCCAAACTACAGCATTCGCTAAATGTCCCTCCCAATTGTTACAAGTTATCTCCTCAATCGGGCTAAACAGCTTCTTATTTTCCCAAATCGACTCGGCAGGAATCGGGCAGGCAAGAAAGGAATGTACCTAAGACAAATATTTTGGGGGTATTCGAATGAAAGATAAAGTAAAGATTTTAGCAGCTTCATTGCTGGGGGCTCTACTAATCTGTTCTTCTGTTTCGGCAGAGACCATCTCACTTCGTACACACGAAGATCATTCGGCTAAAAGCGGCACGTACATAGGAGATGCGCTTCCAAAAGCAAAGGAGTTCAAGAATTCCACTAAGAAAGCGGTCATTGAAGAAGATACAAGCGTTCAAGTATTAGACGAGAAAGGAAGCAGAGTGGATACACTTTCTGTAAAGAAAAATACAGATAAAAAAAGTGTGGCAGCCCTTGATGGCGGAACCAGGAAAGTAACGGTCCTTGTCGTGGCGGATGAGGAATACCGTGCAGCCTACAGCGACTGGCAGACCAGAATACAGACCATCGTTGAAACAGCGGATAATGCCTTCAATCGCGACCATAGTGTGGATTTTGTCGTCCAGGCTGTCGGAAACTGGAGCTCCCAGGGCGGAAACAGTTCCCAGCTTCTCGCTGACCTGGCAAGGGATTGGGATGGCAGAGGCTATGATTTTGCAGCAGGATTCTCAAGGGATGCTGCATTTGATGCAGGCGGGATTGCATACGTGTACACCGGGGCACCAGCCGGAAGTGCCATGAGTGTAAATCTTGACCAGGGCACTGCCAATACGGCCAAGGCCGCACAGCATGAATTTCCCCATAACTTCGGGCTTAGCCATGATGCCCAGGGCAGCGGCATCCGCTGCATCATGAACTATGATTATTCTTATTCGGTCGACTACTGGCATGCTGATCATAATGCCCAGATAGCCGCAAATAAATATTGGTATGGAAACTAGGATTTCCCTGCGAGGGCTGGAGCTTGCTCCAGCTCTTTTTATTTGATTACCAGTATGCTAGACTATGGATAATTATTCAGTGCTGCGCCATTATGCACCCATTGGCCGGGTTTGCCACGGGAATATGGAAAAGGTGAATCGATGAAGAAGTTCAACCTTAAAAAAGCGAATAGAACCATCTTTATTTTGTACTCTTTTATTATTTTGCTAATTTGTCTATTATTCACAGCCCTCTTTTGGCCGGAGTTCTATCTATATGTATGGGACTTCTTTGGTGGAAAATAGATACATCTATTCTGCTGGCTGCCGGGCTGGCTTTTTGCCATGTTCCATGCCTGGACTCCATCGAGGCGGCTTTTGCCTCTATTGGCGGGATCGGAGAAATAGTCACGGATGAATTGATTATACTTGAATGGAGGAGCGATCTTCCTGCTGACTCGGAATTTTCTCCGCTCTTCCTCTTCATACCAGGCATCAACGGCATCTTGATAGGTTTTGCCGATATGGCTTTTAAAATAAATCTGAATAAATGTGGAAAAATGAAAGGACGGCCCGATTACAGATTTAAAGAAAGCGTGCGCCTCCTGGCTGCAGATGTGATCGGCTGTAATGACTGTATCCAGGCTGAGGGTTCCCTCTTTCTCCCGCCGCTTATTCTTGATTAATGGTGCAATGATCTGGCCCGCTGCCAGAAACACTTCGATTCTATCAGCAATATCCGGTTTAGATCCGGCTGTACTTAACCCGTTTGCCCTGCAGAACGTTTGAAGTTCTTCTTTTAACCAATAATAATTTCTGAAATCAGCCGGGCTGATTTCCTTGTTTAGTGCAGGTCTCATTTACTCATCTCCTTCTAATCTATTATAGAACATTTGTTCGTATATTTCCAGTTGTTTCTTGCTTTATGTGATGGCAGTCATTGAGTTTGCATGGGCGACAGACATAAAGCTTGCCATCATGCCGGACGAATGACTTTTCGCTTCCCAGCTCCGCTCCAAACAGGCCATCATACTCCCGGCAAAAGACACTCCCAGGAATCCAGCCTTCTCACACACCCCAAATAAAAAAAGCCGCAAAAATGCAGCTTTCCCTCTATTTTGGCACCCCAACCTCATCCAGCGGGTAAAAACGGAATTGTACTTTTCCGATCACGCTGTCTTCTTCGATGGGGCCGAATATTCTGCTGTCTGTACTGTTGCCGCGGTTATCGCCCATGACGAACAGTTTTCCTTTTGGCACGGTCATGGTGAAGGTGCCGGTGATTTCGTCACCAAGAAAGCTGTCGGCTTTGTTTTTGTTCACGTAGCCTTCTTTATATTTTTTGCCGTTAATGTAGAGGACATCGTGCTTGGCTTCAATTTTGTCGCCCGGCAGGCCGATGACCCGCTTGATGTAGTCTTCTTTTTTGTCAGGAGCATGGAAGACGACCATGTCAAAGCGGTGGATTTTGTTCCACTTGGTTACGATGATGCGGTTGGAGTCATGAAAGGTGGGAATCATCGAATCACCCTTGACGGTTACGGGAGTGAACAGGAATTGTTTGATGATCACCACCAGTATGATGGAAAAAGCGATGGTTTTCAGCCAGGAGATGATTTCTTTTTTAACTTCAGCAGACACTCGTGATTCCTCCTATTAATACATCGAACTGTTTACAAGATTCATGACGATGGTAAGCAGGCCAAGGCCCGCCATCAGCATGCTTGAGCAGAACAATACTTTGTTTTCTGTTTTCGTTTTATTGGCGCAGCTGCACATGAATAGTCCGGCAGCTATCGCGAAAAACCAGAGGCAGATGCCCAAAACGGAGAATAAAAAGCCGCCATCCAGCATCCATAAGACCGTAAGAACAATATGCAAAAATACTATTATGTATGCTTTCAAACCCAGCTTCCCTTTCCTCATTTTGTATAGTCTATCCGGCAGTCAGCGAAAAGGGGTTGTCCCTTTTCAAACTAGTATACTTATTAGACGATTCAAAAGGCGGAAAGTAACATATTTGTCAGAATTAATTAATATTTATTATAAAACAAAAATAAAAGTCTGTCCCCTGTAAAGGGAATAGACTATGGGAAATATTCAGGAGATCGGGACTGTCCCCCTATCTATATTCTTCCCCGCCGCCCCACAATTCTCGGCCGCCTGTGTGTCCGGTGCCTGCGTGGATGTCATTTTCAACGAGCTGGAGGGTTCCTGGTTCCTGGTAATGATGCCAGGTATAGCCATCAGGGGTATCTCCCTGGGAGAGTCCATGGACTTCTGCAGTTGTGAGCCCGAGATCGGCTGCGAGGTCCGGGTTCATAGTGATTTCTTCGTACAGTTCATGATTGGCATAGCTGAATTGAACATAATCGGACTGCAGATAGAGATTCTCATCTATTTCTACTTCAAATTCAGTATCGAACTCTGGGAATACCCCTGTGACCTCCTGGCCATCGGGCATTTCCACTGTTTCTTCAAAGAAGGGGACTCCAGTTTCCGGGTGGGCAGAGCCGGCCAGGTGATCGTTGACCGTTTCAATGGAGACAGAATCTTCCGGTTCGCCTGAACCCTCGAGCCCGTCATATCCTTCTGCCCCGGCCTCTGTATCTTCGGCCGCTTCCACCCCATCGACTCCATCAATCACATCTACGACTCCCACGGCAAGCGCTCCGATTGCCACTGTTTTAACGATGGAAGAAGCCCCTTTCTTCAGCCGGTCATGATCACCATCCATAAAGCCGCCAATCATTTCTCCGCCATTATGTATCGTATTCACGGCCGTTGCGGCGACTCCTTTTGCTGTTCTTGAAACCGCACTGCCCATCTCTTTTAATCCGCGGTCACGTTCCTCTGCATCCTCCCGGATCAAACCTGATACGGTTCCTGCCGCCCCGGCTGCAGCCTGTCCCGCAGTATCGCCGGCGATTTCAGATGCTTTTCTCACTCCTTTGCCTATGTCCTGAATAAGTTCTACTCCTATCAGCTCTCCCGCCAGCTGAATAGGTCCGCCGACTACAATGCCAGCCGTTTTCCCAGCAAGTTTGCCCAAATTTCTTATCACACTCATAGACTCTCCCCATTCTCCTTTATTCTATTGTCATCGAATGATTAGATATCTGCAGGCTTCTTTCTATAAAGTCCTCCAGCTCATCCACCGGGAGCGGCCTCGACAAATAATATCCCTGCACCTGATCACATTTCCGCATTTTCAGGAAATCCAGCTGTTCGCGGGTTTCGGCCCCTTCCGCAAGCACCGTCAAGCCGAGCTGGTGGCCGAGCATGATGATCGAAGAAAGGATGGTGTCATCCTGTTCAGGGATATCCATTAAAAAGGAGCGGTCAATCTTCAGTCTGTCGATCGATAGATTCTGCAGGTGGCTTAACGAGCTGTATCCTGAACCAAAGTCGTCAAGACTGATCTGCACGCCCAGGCCTTTGATCCGCTTGATGATCTGGCTTGAGCGCTGATAGTTGAACAGTGCGCTTTCCGTGATTTCGAGATCAAGCGCACATGGCGAGAGTCCTGTTTCTTTTAAGATTGCCTCGATTTCCTCCGCAATCTGATCATTTTCAAACTGAATCGGCGACAGATTCACCGACACCCTGAGCAGAATGCCGCTCTTTTCGATCAGCCGGCGGGTCTCGCTGCAGGCTTCCCTCAGTACCCATCTGCCTATACTTTCAATCAAATTCAGCTCTTCGGCGAGCGGAATGAATTCATTCGGAGGAATAAAACCTTTTTCCGGGTGAATCCAGCGGATGAGCGCCTCTATACCAATCAGCTCTTCGTTCGCAACACACAGCTGCGGCTGATAATAGAGAATAAACTCCCCGTTTTCCAGTGCCTTGCGGAGTTCAATCTCAAGCGACAGTTTGTCCCTGATTTCATCCACCACCTGCTGATTATAAAATTGGATAGGTTTATTTTTAGAGTGAGAACGTGCAATGTCTGCATTCTGGATGAGGGTCTTTCCGTCGGTACCATCCACGGGGTAGACACTTATCCCAATCTTGGTTGAAAGTAAAAACTCACGCCCGTCGATTGAAATTGGATGCTTCAATGATCGGAAAACGCCCTCGGCGTGCGATAAAAGGTGGCTCTGTGACTGAAAGCCCGGTATCACGATTACAAAATCGCAGCCGCCCCATCTTCCGAGCACATGCTCTGTGAGCAGCCCGGACTCTATCATATGCAGGGCCTTTTTCATGAACTTGTCCCCGACACTATAGCCAAACAAAGAGTTGATGGAATTCAGCCCTACGAGTTCAAATAGAATGACCGCAAAGGAAGGATGATTTTTCTCATACGAATCAAGCATTTTCAAAAGATAATACCGATTGGGCAGCTCTGTCAGGTCATCATAATAAGCCAGGGTGTTAATCTCCTTCTTATGAAGTGTGTCCACCTGCTCTTCGATCTTAGAATACATCCCCAGCACATACAGAAGAACACAGAAAAGAATCACAGGAAAAACAAGACCAATGGCCTTCCATTGATTTGCGTCCATATCCAGCACGAATTCCTGACCGTTGTAATCGATGCCAAGGACAGCGTCCGTCTTTCCTTCAAAGTCCCTGATCGGATAAAAGGCGGTGATACTTTTACTCCATCTATCCACGGTCGGCGTCCGCTGAATCGTGAACTTTCCTTTAAAAGCTGCCTCGAGCTCCGGGATAGATTCGTCATACACGGTCCCAATCGGTATCGCCCTTTCTCTATTACCGCTGATTTTGCCGTCCTTGTTATAATCCGCTTCCAGCCCAACCGCAAAATAAATCTCTCCGTCTTTATTTTTTTTCATAGTATAGTAGTTTTCGACCTCAGGGCTGCCCTTCTGCCAATCCAGCATCTCACGGTAAATCCGTGTGAAGATCCGGTCGTTTTGAAGGGTATGCTCCGAGATGAAATGATGATTCATCTCCGTCAGCTCGTTTGAATATATTCTGCCGATGTTCTCGGATTTAATTTTATACTCGCTAAACTCTTGGTCCTTCAAAAAATCCTCATACCACCGTCCGAAAATCAGGAGTGCTGCCAATCCTAAATAAAGGATAATCGTTAGATTCCTGCCAAAGTTTTTCGGTATATATCCGAGTTTTCTTTTTATCAGCCGGTTCATATAGAGGCGTGTGCATAAAATCACGGCCCCCAGACCGACAAGCATTATAATGTAATAATCCAGGCTGTACCACTCCACCTGCCATAATCCCCCTCCGTATCTTATTTCCGTCCCTTTTATCGGGTTCTTATATCTTATATCGGCATAATAATCGCATTTGTAAGTATATACAGGCATAAATCAAATACGAGTTTTTACTAGCAGCCCATACAAGGAAAGGAACCTGGAAAAGATCAGGGAACAAACATAATAAGGCGGTGGAACGGAATAAGGAGAAAGGGAGGAATGCCAGCAAGACCACTGATGTTCACACCCAGCTGCAGGAAGCCTCTTTAAACATGCAGCTCCGCCCCTTTTCCATAGAAAAAAACGTTCCTGTTGGAAGGGCCAGGACCCCCACAGGAACGCTACTAATAATAATCTCTTTTCCTCTTTTTCTCCGTGATCCAGTTCTTGATGCTGTAGAAGCCGAGTGTCGCCCCTACGGCAATGCCGCTCAGTGTCACCACAAGGGCAATATACTGGAAGATTGAATAATGAAGCATTTTGCCCCACTTTATATTCCCCTTCAAATCCTCTATTACCTGGTTCATGCCGTATATGCCGCTGATTACCGTGTAGATCGTTAAAATCATTAGAAGATAATTGTTCCGTTTGTCTCCAAAGGATTCCTGGTAACGGAAGAGACTTGCGAGTGTTTCCCGTACATCCTCATACATTTCCTCTGTCTCCAGTACCCGCCTCAGGCGTTTAAAAATCTCCTTGCCCTGAACCTGGCCATTGGATTCCTGAAAGAAGTAGTTGGAAGAAAAATGGGTAATCGACCGGATCAGCTTTTCAACCTTTTTGATATCCCGCTCAAGCTCCACTTTCGAATAGTCATCCGACAGCCTCAAGAGAACAATTTTATGAAATAAATTAAACAGCAAAGCATAATAATATTCGCCAAGCATCTGACTTCCAATGGCACGGCGCTTGTCTCCCTGTTCATTCGTAATGCAGCAGAAGACGCCTTCATCTGTGGTATAGAAGGTATTGGGCGACCACCGCCTGTATACATGCGCCTTGACATAATCGCTGATATACTCAGGGTCACTGGCACCCACATCGGCCTTTCCGTCCCGGTCCAGCCCATACAGCTTTCCAGCCCGGAACAGATTTTCATTCCCCAGCGTCTCTTTTTCCTTCAAAGATAAAATTCCCTGCACATACATCCGTTCATCTGTAAAATTGGTCAGCGTCTCAAAATAAGCTCCGTTCGTATTCTCCCGGTGGAAATAAGACGTGATATCCTGGAGCAGTTCTTTAAACAAAAACCGCTCCACTTCCGGAAAATTCCTGCCTTCGAATTCAATGACTGTTTCTTTGTCCGCCGAAGTCCGCCGCTCCAGCACACGGAAGGCAGAGGCAAATTCCAGTGCCTCTGTCAAGGACGCCTCCTCCTCCAACTGAATGCGGAACGTGATAAAGCCGACTGAAAAAGGACAGATGAACACGTCCAGGGATAATACCTGAAATCCGATCGCCGCATGCCCGGTCCGAAGCACCGCCCGCACTCCCGCTTTCTTAGAATACCTTTGAAATCCCTTTTCCTTCTGTTCAGCCGGAAAGAAAATCTTGGCGGTAAAAGGAAGGAAATAGTGCTCCAGATTCCGATGCAGCACCCGGTAATCCCCGTAATAAGCGCCCTGCAGGTCTTCATTTTCCAAGATATATGGAAGAAAGCCTTCCCGATCCAAATAATCCTTCAATGGATACTGACTCTCCCTTTTAATGGTAAAAGGAAACACAAAGTGAAACACCGCCTCCTCTACAGCCGCCTCCTGAATGTCCTTCCCGCACATAAGCCCACCCCCTTGTTCATATATGCCTTAATCCAGGGGATCCTAAACTCGGTCAGAAATCACAAACCGGCCGGTTCCTCCGGAATACCATGCTTCTTCCAAGCCATGCACATAAACTTCGCATCCGCCGTCAGCCACCCTTGTGCCTCCTGCTTTTCAAACAGCTCCATATGGGAAAAATACACCCGCCGCGCAAAGGATAAATTCACATCACGGATACTCTCATTCAGCAGCTTCAAAAGCTTCTTATCCCTATAAGTCAGCTCTTCGAATACACCGCTTTCCTTTTCCTCACGGATAATCCGCATCAGCTGCCTCGCATTATCATTCAAGGACTGATAACTTTTCCTCTCAATCAGGCGGGTCCACTCCTGCACCATCAGCTCCCGGGCACGGGTATACCGCTCATCATCACAGGCACGGTTTATGATATTGATTACACTCTCAATCTTCACAGTTTTTCCTCCGGTCATGTCTGGCAAATTTTAGGTATATTATACTACATCACAAGGCTATTAACCTATAAATTTTCTATTTAATTTAATCTCTTTTATTAATTTTGTACTCTCTGCATCCTTTAGCCGCGGCGTCTCGCTTTGTGTATAAACTTTCTTTTCCTCCAGAAGCTGTTTGGGATTTGATACATGGGCCGGTATTCGTATGGTCTGTTTTCGAATACATTTTGCCTGTTGAAAAAGAAGTGGATTTCCACTTGCTAAATGATTTAAATCTCTTCACAGAACTCAATCTTTTTAAAAAAGAGCCACCGTTTAACAATGTGATGAAGCAGGGAGTCTTTTCTCCACACAGTTCCAGCAATCCGCTCATAATCAAACTGTCATTCCGACTGCCTGGCATATACCCCTAATTTCTTCCAACGCCTTCAGCTGATTCAGTCATGTACCACCTTTAAAATATATATTGATAACCCCTATCCTTTAGCTTACGATGAATTAGAAAACATTCCCAAACAAGAAGGAGAAACGTAGATGAGAATGATATGGGATGGGCATGAGGATGATTATTTCAGGAAGCCGGCCATCACAGACAGTGAACTGGAAAAAGCTGAAAAGAAATTTGGAATAAAGCTGCCGCAGGAATACAAGGATCTCCTTAAGATTCAAAATGGCGGCACCTTGAAATACACGGCTATTCCAACAAGCTTTACGACTCTGCATAGTGAAGAGAATATGGTGATAATTGAGTTTCTATATGGACTGCATGAGGATGAAGGGATTTATGACAGTGCGTATCTGCTTGAAGAATGGGGCATCACCGACTGGTGCACTGAAACTGATAAACTATTCATGATCAGCGGGGACGGACATTGGTGGCTGGTCCTGGACTACCGGGAATCAGAAGAGCCGAAGATTGCCTTCATTGATGTGGATGATGAGCGGATTGAAAGAGTTGCCGGTTCATTCAAGGAATTGGTGGAGAAATTACAAGAAGAGCCGGATACCTTCTAGGTATATGGCTCTTTTTATGTCTTCTGCAAATATACGTAATTATGGCCCCCGTTTTTCGGGTCCTCCTGCAGATAATGCACCGTCCGCAGCAGCTTCATTCCGGTCAGCCGGCTGCCGGCCTTAAAGAGGCTCTCCTTGCCCCTGCCTGCCGTTAATTCAATGCGCTCGCTCCTGCATCCATCAATCACAAGCTCAAGCGTATGCGTTCCCGCCCCCACATCAATCTTCTTCGTCTCCCCATTCTTAACCTTACCAGCCTCCTCCCCATCGAGGTAAATCCGGTAAGCCCTCATCTTAGTCGCAAATTGAGAGGTCCTTTGTAATTGAATTGCAGCCTCACCCACAGCCTTGCTTGTATTTACCGTGGCAGCCTCCTATGAATATGTAAAAGTAAATTAGTCTGAATTTTCTTAGGATAGCTTGATGACCGTCTTATGGAAAATAAATCAAGTTTATACACCGCCTGTATTGGTAATAAAAATAATTAAGAATATAATGTTCTTAATAACGAACTACAAGAAAGGGTGCTCCGATGCTTTTGGTTCTGGCGGTCTTAAATCTAATAGATGGAATCTGTACATACCTCGGAATTACTTTCTTTCATTTAAAAGAAGGCAATCCGCTCATGGCCAGCCTCCTTCAAGTCCATCCCATCCTGTTTCTAACGCTCAAACTCCTCCTGTCTGCCGGACTTGCCTGGCTTCATACCAGAGAACTCAACATCCTCCAGCACTCCGGCTTCAGAATCCTCATGTACACCGCCATCCTTCTTTATTTGTCGGTTACCTTTATGCATGGCTTCTGGATAGCCGTGGTTTGATCGAGGCGGTGTATTACGTCAGGGTAGTTTTTTGTGATCCGGGTCAATTAATTAAGGTGGGCGAGTAAATGTGCAACTTTGGCGAGTAAATATACCGTTTCGGATAGTAAATCTTACTTTCGGATAGTAATTCGGTGACTTCCGCGAGTAAATTTATATTTCGGATAGTAAATGGTCCAAATCGGCGAGTAACACTTCTATAGAGGCCCCCCACACCCATCCGCAAACAAATTTATAACATCTTAGGCCACATTAAGCTGCTGTTTTAACATACAAAGTTTATAAAAATTCCAAATGTGACAAAAAACCAGATTTCGCCTCTGCATCAAGCCGCCATAATCCGGCTCTTCATTACCTAAAACCAAGGCTGATTTCAGCCCGCCCGCAACCCGGCAGGTACATGCCTGTCTTGCGGGCGAATCATAATCAAAACCAATTGAATAAAGGCCACTTTGCTCCAAAAGCTTAATTCAGACTCCACGCACAGTCTTTGCGAGTCACCCCAATCCCGATGAGTAAATTCAAAGATGCTAAAAACAAAAGCAATCAAACAAGAGCCAGTTATAAAAGCATCCCTCTCCATCCGGTGCAGCCTTGCCTCCCCCGAACTTCTCCCCGCATCCAACCGGCACTTGATTAAAAGTCATCAAAATAGACTGCGCCCTGCCGCCCCCGCACGGCTTTGCATGTAAATCGGTGGGTTCCGCAAGTAAACCCGTCGCTTCCACAAGTAAATTCCATTTTCCACAAGTAAGCGGGCAATGTTTACAAATAAACGCCAAAAAGGCCAGCCCGCCGCCCTGTCAGACAGGGCAGCAGCTGTGCGTTTTAATAAAAATGAGTGACTTAATGCTCAAAAGTAAGAAAAACAGATTAAAATTCACTCATCTTGATTCAATTCTGGCAAAAATACCATTCAGAGTCACCCCACACGCTGCACCGCCTCCTCCGCCTCTACAGCATCAATCAGCCCATCCAGCTGCAGGGACAGGGCATTCAAGGCGACAGAGACGTTTTCCACATTCTCGATGGCGGCGAGCTGCTCGCCGGCAGATTGGAAGATGCCGCCGGAGCTGATTTTGGCCATTTCGGCGATTTCAGTGACCGTTACAACAGACTGTGCCATCTGCCGGGATTGGGCAACTATACGTTTCGAAGCTGCCGCTACATCCTTCAGCTGGTCATTCACAACGACTGTAGACTCAGAAATCTTCTGGAATACAGCCTCCGTCTCTGAAGCGATTTCCACTCCGCCTGCTACTTCCTTCTTCCCATGCGCCATTGCTTTTTTGACGGCTTCTGTTTCCTGCTGCATTTCACGTATTATGGCGGCGATGTCTTTCGCGGAGCTTGCAGTCTGGCTGGCGAGCTTACGCACTTCATCTGCCACTACGGCAAAGCCTTTGCCTGCGTCTCCTGCCCGTGCTGACTCGATCGCCGCATTGAGCGCGAGGAGATTCGTCTGGTCGGCTACGGCGGAAATTACGGCAGTTACTTTATTGATTTCCTGGGAGCGCTCGCTGAATGAGCTGAACGCCCCGTCCATAAAATCGACCGACTCTGTGATTCTGCCAATCTGGCGGATTGTCTTTTGGATGTACTCCTGGCCACGGTCAGCTTCCATCGTGGTCTGCTGGGAACTTTCCGCCACAAGGCTTGAGCTCATGGCAATCTGATTGATCCCCGCCTGCATTTCAAGCAGCAGGTCCTGACTCTCCTGCACCGAGGACAGCTGCCGGTCAGAGCCGGCTGCCATCTCCTGGATGGCATGAGAAATATTTTTGCTCACAAATGAAGACTCCTTCGAGCCTGCCTCAAGTGCCTGCACATTCTCAAGCACCCGCTTGGATGTAAGCTTGATATTATCCATGATGGTACCGATCATCCTTTTATGGGAAGCATTCTCCCCCTCAAGTTTAAGCGTATCCATCCCTTTTTTATAAATCTGGACAATGGTGAACGCACTTGTCAGGATCAGGAAGATCGCGTGGATGAGCAACAGCGAAAAGCTGTAATCATCTGTGCCGCAGATGAGCTGCGGAAACAGGAAGTATCCACTCAGGTGCTGGACGGCAAAGATGACGGTGCTGAGTATGATCAGCCCTATCGAATCATAGTATGTCAGAATGGCCAGCACCATGAAGATCGAGAAATGATACTCCACCAGCCCGTCTCCGCCGGCAACAATCGATATACTGGAAAAAGTGAGCGAAAGGGTCACAAAGATAGCAGAAAGACGTTCCTCTTTCCTTCGGTAAAATACTAAAGCAAGAGCTCCAAACAGTATAGGAAGCGCCAGGATCACATTCAAAATGATCGGCAGCCCGCTGCCGGCAGATGTAGTTTTATAGAGCGATATGTATGAATCCAAAAAGCCCAGCTTTCTATGTAAAACATGTGCCAAAACTGAAAGAAAAATCACCAGTGCCATAATCCAGAGCATCAATACATTATTTTTACGGTTCATTCGTATATACCTCACATGAATTTATTAAACTGCTAAAATGCCTTACCAGGTATATATATCCAGTATAAAAGACCTATAAACCTACTTTTGTAAAATATCCCACCACGCCCTAGTGCATTTTAGTAAAATTTAATCAAACGTTTGATTGGAGTTTTCAAATGAAGTTAAAGGTAATGCTGGTCATCGCCTGGAGCCTGATTCTGCTGACACACACCCTGACCAGTGACCTTGCCTTCATCATCCGTAAAGGCAAAACATCCTTTATCGCTGGAAATCATGAGATGTTTGTCCCAAAAAACGAAAAGAATTGGCAGCGCAGATGTGATGGGTGGTCTTCGCTTTTGGGCTCAAGGCGATTCTGTTTCCCGTTGCATTTCAGATCAGTGTCAAAGTGGAGGGCTGGCATTGCCGTTCTGGCTGGGATGAATGTGCTGATTGTCCTAATCTTCATGCTGATTGATCAACTCTATCAGATTAAATAATTTCCAGCTCTCCATTCTGAAAAGCAGCCACTGGAGTATAACTCCCCCTCGGAAAAATAAACGTCCAGGGCATGCTCACTCCTGATGGGATTTCCAAGGGCAGAGTGAAATCATCCTCACCCACCGCTTTTCCCCCCACACTATATCTTAATTTCACACCATCAAAGCGAAACGCTTCGTCTGTGAAGTTGTGAACCAGTACCGTTACGAGGAGCGCCTCTCTATGGTTGATAGCTTCCCGAACAGGTGAAAACAGAATGCCGGAACGTTGCTGGTGCTTTGTTTCATTAAAGATCCGCTCAATATTTTCCCGGTCCGCGGCCGCTATCGCTTTATCCCATGATGCTTCAAATTGTAATTGCTGCATACCTCACACTCCCTCTCTCTATTTCAATTGGACATAAATTTGACGATGGTATCCTGAGACAGCAAAAAGACATTGCTATCAAACAAATTCACGCCCATCATATTCCCAATCAAAATACTTCAATAAGTTTTGCACACTTTTCTCCCAGTCAGGCCCGGTGCATTTGAAGAGGATTTCATTTATTTTTGCTTCTACGAGATCAAAGCTGTAGTCCCTTACAATGAGATGCTTATTCGTCACCCAGTCTGAGCTGGTCTTTTTTCGTTTTCTTAATCCTTCAGGCGTAGCAACGAAAACATAAAAAATATCAGAGGCCTTATCGTTTACATACCCTACATTAAACTCCAGCAAATAATAGATCTCCTCTGGATCGCGCGGCACCCACTTCCACACTTCATTAATATCTGATGAGTAAACGTCCTTGATTTCAAGCATCGTCATTCCCCCTGCCCTTTTTTATGTCCCCTTTTGAAACTGCAATCATTATATACTTAAAAATGGAAGTATATTGGAATAAGCCATGATATATTAATAGAAAAGTATCTTTTTATTAAATGGTAGTTTATTAAATGAGCTTTGTGAAGGAATTACGTCGTTAAGCCAGGTTAATTGGAGCGTAAGGTGTGAGACTCATGATCTAGCTGCAAACTGAGACCCTCGAGTCATAAACCAGGCAAGCCAGGGAAAGAAAGAGCACTCCCGCAGGCGAAGACGAGGAGGCTCACCGTCCGCCCCGCTCCAATAGAGCGCTTGCAGCGGAAAGCAGCCTCCCTATCCAAACTACAGATTAATAACAAACACCAAAGGAGCATTCCATGAACTCGGAGAAATTACTAAAGTGGGTTAAAGAACATGATATAAAACTGCGGGCGATTAAAGTCTTTTGGGAGGTTTTACATAATTGGAGAACGGACGATTCAGATTTTGACTCTGACTACGGGGAAATGAATCCGCGATTGATTCACTTAGAATTTGATAAGATCTCCTTTACACACCTTTTTGAAAATGGGGATTATATCGAAGTCAGACTACGAATCTATTATAATGAGGACTATATTGGTTCATTCAGGCCGATTTATACGTTAGATGGTGAGCATGAGGACGAATTTCTTACATTTGAAAATAAAGACTATATCAGGCTCCTGGTGGAAACGACCAATACTGCCATTGAAATAGCAGAGAAAGCTTTAAAAGAAGAAATTCCGGTAGAGGTCGTTCATAAAATCACTGATTTATCTCTTTCGCTTATCGAAGAGATTAAGAGTGACAGGGTAGAACTTAAAGACAACCTGATTATGATGCCTTTGAAAAAGCGTGATTAGGTTAAGAAGAAGCCTATTGAAAAAGATAGGCTTCATCCTATAGCCTGCATCCAGGATTACTTCTTTAAGACAAACTTCCGCTGACAGGCGCTGTCTCAGCTGCTTGGTCTTGTCGATTTTGCACCTGCCACCTCCAGGCATCTACACACATTTCCTCCATCCCTTTTACCGCTTCCCAGCCGAGCTCGATTTTGGCTTTAAGTGGATTTGCGTAGCACTCGGCAATGTCACCCGGCCTTCTTTCAACAATTGTGTAGGGGATCTTTTGGCCGCTTGCCCTCTCGAAGGCTGAAACCATTTCAAGCACACTATATCCCATACCGGTGCCGAGGTTGTAGGCGTTTACCCCTGTTTCTAGAGATAGTTTTTCAACCGCCTTGATGTGGCCCTGTGCGAGGTCGACGACATGGATATAATCGCGGACTCCGGTTCCATCTGCCGTTGGATAGTCGCCACCGAAAATGTTTAGCTGCGGCAATTTGCCGCTGGCCACTCCCGCAATGAAGGGCATAAGATTATTGGGTATGCCGCTAGGTTCCTCTCCGATCAGTCCGCTCGGGTGGGCGCCGATTGGATTGAAATAACGAAGCAGGGCAATACTCCATTCGGGATCTGACTGATGTAAATCCTTTAAGATTTCCTCCATCATTTGCTTCGAGCGGCCATACGGATTTGTGGCGGATAAAGACGCCCCTTCTGAAACCGGCATCTCTGCAGCCATCCCATATACGGTTGCCGACGAGCTGAATACCAGCTTCTTCACTCCATGCTCCTTCATCAATTCACAGAGAATCAGGGTACCGGTAATATTGTTCAAATAGTACTGCAGGGGCATTGAGACAGATTCCCCAACTGCCTTAAGCGCTGCAAAATGGATGACAGCTTCAATGTCATGCTCCAGGAAAACCCGCTCCATACCGCGGCGGTCCAGCAAATCTACCTCATGGCAAACCAATTCCCTGCCTGTGATCTCACTTACCCGCTTCAATGACTCCCGCCTGCTGTTAATAAAACTATCGACCACAACTACTTCATATCCCTTTTCCAAAAGCTCCACACACGTATGGCTCCCAATATATCCAGCGCCGCCAGTCACCAAAATCGCCATAAGGTCCTCCTTCTTAGTTCTTAATAAAGAACAATTTGTTCTTTAATTATTGCACACATTTTCAGGTTTGTCCTCGTCTTTTCGGAAGAAAAGTATTTAATTTAATGGCGGACTTATTTAAAGAAGGCTACGTTAAAATCTGTTGTTGATACTGCTCTTATCGAACACGCCATCTCAATCAATGGATTAAATTCATCGATTGTATGATAGAGGGATATTCTCTGCGTAAATCTGCTGAATTAGATGGTAATATTGCTCACGTTACATTGTTTTAGTGGAGGCACAAACTCTTATCATCATTAAAACAAATGGAAATATCTAATTTTGAAGGTATCGTAGAAATGTACGATACCTATTTTCTATACTCAGAAAAAGGACAAAGAAAGATAAAAGACAGAAAACCCCGCAAACGTGGAGGTTCTGCTAAGAAACGGGGCATATCAACGAACAAGTTTGTGTCTTAGTCGCAAGAGACCGTGAAAAGGAGACTTCGCAGACATTGGGAATGGGTCGAAAGATCAGTTAGACAAGGCTATCGGACATAAACTTTCAAATGAAAATGTTTTATGCACCGATTCTTGGAGTGCCTATAAACCAGTAAGTCCATCGGACTTCGATGTACTGTATGCCTGAATTTCACTCTTTCTTATTGGTTCGGCCCTTCGCCTATCGTCTCGAGAAGATAGAGTACGATGGCCTCGGCTGACTTCTGGCTGTTCAGCTGCCCATTACTGGACAGGTTAACAAGGGTACTTGGCATACCAGCCAGATCTCCCCAGTAAGAGTGCAATCTTTCCCTCCACCTATCTGTTTCATTTTCTCAGAGCCACCTTCAGCAGTAAGGGCTTTATCTTGTCTGGCAGACTCTCCCAATAACCCTCAGCCTTATATGAAGTTCGTATTCTTCAGACCGGAGTTTTGCCGCCCGCTTCCTTCAGATTCCAAGTCGCCTTGGACACCCCTTGCGTTAAGCTAACCGGTTAATACTGCCTTCACGGTTCGGGACTCGCATCCTATAGATTACACCCATGCCGGGCGCACCATAAAAAAACAGGCTCTATAAATAGAACCTGTTTTTATCATTTTATTAGATTATGCTGCTTTAACGTTAGCAGCTTGAGCGCCACGAGCACCTTGCTCAATGTCAAATGTTACTTTTTGACCTTCATCTAAAGATTTGTAACCTTCACTTTGGATAGCAGAGAAGTGAACGAATACATCGTCTCCAATTTCACGTTCGATAAATCCAAAACCTTTTTCTGAATTAAACCATTTAACTGTACCTTTTTCCATTTTGTTGCCTCCTAGTGTGTAACCACACAATGTGTTACTATCCCTGCCCAAAGTGATTATCAAGATGAGAATTCTCCACTTATGCTATCCTTTATACCGAACAAAAATAATTCTTTTTCATATAACAGAAAACTTAAAGTTTTGCAAATTTTGAAACTTAAGTTGAAATGTTACTCAGCTATAGGGCAGGTTGGTTTAAGACCGAGTGCCATCAGGCGTAACACCGAAAATAAAAAAGCACCCGATTATTCGGATGCATACTTCATTATTCCATGTAAATAAATTGAGTATTCTCGCTGTATTAACTCTCTCAATTTAATTTTTCCTTCGCTTTCTAATTCTTTAACCATTTCTTCAATCATATTTCCATCATCTTTTGTAGCCTTAGGAATCTCTAATGTAAACATGTTACTTCGACTGGCATTGTGTAGGTTTTTTAATAATCCAACTTTATTTAATACATTCAGCATAAATCATTCCTCCTTGGATCTTTCGAGTAGGTGTTTAAAAAGCGTTAATCAGACATACTGACTAACGCTTTGCGAAGTAAAAAATTATCTTGTTGGATGCTGTTCCGAACTTGGTTATCGCTGCAGTTATTAAGTTCAATTAGTAAACGTCCAAGTTCTTTAATAAAAATAAATAGTAATCATTCAAATTCAATTACTATAGCGTACTCTCCCTTACCAAGGATAAAACACTATGTCACAAAGACTATCACAGTCTTCATAAATATACAATCGAGTAATCGAACTAAAACATAAAAAAGCTGTGGAAATACAATAGCAAATTTGACATACACAGGAAAATTAACCTTCCCTTTATTGGTAATCCCCCACGATACCTATTGTTTTTGCTTTTTTGATTTTTTAAGTAAAAGCAGTTGACAATGAAAATAAATTTATGATATTATTAAAAATTTGATAAAAAATAATATATGTGTTAAGGTTAAGAAGGTTACCATATATGGAGGTGGATTATTTGTTTCAAATTGGCGATAACATTGTTTATCCAATGCACGGTGTAGGTATAATCAAAGCCATAGAAGAAAAGGAAATCGCAGGGGAAAAACAACAGTATTATGTCATAAAAATGTTAATCGGTAATATGCAAGTCCTGATTCCTACGGGTAAAATATTGAGTTCCAGAATACGCCCTGTTACTGACATAATTGCATTAAAACACATCATAAACATTTTTCATCATGGAGAATCAGATAGAATACTGCCGTGGAAACAAAGGTATAAAGTGAACACGGACAAAATAAAAACGGGTAAAATACAAGAATGTACTGAAGTTGTACGTGATTTAATGCGTATGAAGAAAGAAAAAGCACTTAGTACAAGCGAAAAAAAAATGTTAGAAAACGCACATGAATTTTTGATTAGTGAACTGGGATTAATTAAAGGGATTACTGAAAATCAAATAAAAAGTTTCTGTTAAGGTTAATTTAAGATCATGTAATACATCTCCCGAAAATATCCTGAATTTTTTGTGAATATGTTTATTATTAAAAGAAAATCTTTTCAAAGACATTCAACTTCTCCAACTCACCTTTAGAGCATTAACCTCTTTTGTTATTTCTACAATCTAATCCATTTTTATTATTTAAATTTCCTTTACAAACGTTTGAAGTTTCATCAAACACCTCCGATAAAATAGTAACTTCATTTTTGCAATCCTGATTCACACTGGCACGGACAAGGAGCCGTAAGGATGAAAGAGAGGTAGGGCTTTCATTGTTTTAGGTATACATTTAAGTCATTATTTTTAGAAAAAACAACAATCCATCTCACTTCTATCTTTAAGCATTTTTTACATCTACTGGGACGGTGAATAGTAATTGTTTATCTTCTTTACGTAAAAAAGAAATACGAATTGGTAACACCGGATGGTCAACTACAAAAATGGTTTCCAGACCAGGAAACCATTTTTTATTTCATTTACATAACAATAGTAAAGATTACTGGTGATGGTTTTAAATCCTTTGATGAAGGGCAACGCGTACAATTTGATATTCTAAAAGGACAATGTGGCTCTCAAGCAGAAAACGTTTCTAAAATTTAATTGATCTCCTACCCTTTTGTAAATGTGAACTCTGATGGGGGACCAAGCATAATCACCGCTTTGTTTACCTTATTCAGAAAATAGATATTCAATATGAATAAGAAGAGCCGAGAACTGAAGTGAACTAGATTATATTTTGATTAACTATTAAAAAACCAGAGTAATAACAAAATATCCCTTATCATTACTTAGAACAGTGATCAGGTAATCACTAACAGTGCCTCGTCCATTTGGGTTGAAGGCACTATTTAGTGATCTAAGAAAAATGAGCCCACTTAATTCGAACTTTGTAAAGGAATGAACTTAAACTAAAGGGGGCGTTAGTTTAACAAGCAAACATTATAAAAATGGAACTTCCATTTTTATAAGTAATATCAACATCAAACTAACTTTAACAGAGCCAAAAACAAAAAAACGCAGCAAACAAAATATTGTTTACTGCGCGTACGTTCATATGGTAACCGGCATTCTGCCGCTGTGTTCATCAATAAACCCTTTCCGCCATCCCGCGATTTCCTCAGCCTTCATCGGCTTGGCAAAGTAATAACCCTGGATGACGGATTGGGAAGAAAGTGAATGCAGGTAATCGTACTGATTTTCAGTCTCGACGCCCTCAATGACGGTTTCTATGTCCAGGGAGTGGCAGAGCGAGATGATGGCGGAGATGATGGCTGAATCTTTGTTGCAGCCAGGCACTCCATCGACGAATGATTTGTCGATCTTCAGGGTAGAAATCGGCAGGCGCTTCAGATAAGAAAGCGATGAAACGCCTGTGCCGAAGTCATCGAGAGCAACGGAATAGCCATTTTTCCGGAATTCACCGACGGCCCGGATGGCGTTTTCGATGTCACTGATAACAGACGTTTCGGTGATCTCTAGCTCAATGTTCTCTGGGTGGATGCCATAGGATTCCACAAAGTTATTGAGCGTATCCAGAAGCCGAGATGAGGTGATATATGTTCCTGGTATATTGATGCCCACCTGGATGACCGGCCTGCCTTCCCGCTTCCAGTCGACAATCTGTTCGCAGACCATCTTGATAATCCAGTCAGTCAGGCCCACCATTTTACCCGAGCGCTCCAGCACCGGAATGAAAAGGGCCGGCGACAGGAATCCGTGTTCGGGATGAATCCAGCGGATCAGCGCTTCCAGCCCTTTGACTTCCTTCGTAGCCGCACAGATTTTCGGCTGGTAGACAAGATAGAGCTCATGCTCCTCCATCGCCCGCTCGATATCTGAAATCAGCTGCTGTTCCAGATTATACGTATGGACACCCGGATCATACTGGATCACCTGGTTCTTATACGTAATCGAGGAATGATGCAGTACAGCCAGGGCATTGGCAAAAAGCTCCTCTCCGCTCTCCTTGTTTTTCCTCGAGGAGTAGGAAATAACCGTATCAATCAGAAGTTCATGACCCTGGATGATCAGAGGCTGTCTGACGGCGGCTGAAAAGGACTCCAGTGCTTCTTTCACTTCCAGCTCTCTTCCTACAACAGCAAAGCGGTTTCCCTGGATGCGGTATACTCCTGTACCCGCTGTCTTTTTCCCCGCGAGCATTCTGCCGACAGCTGAGAGGAGGTAATCGCCCAGCCGGTAGCCGTAGCTTAGATTCCATTTGTCGAGATTATGAATGTGAACAAGGCCGACCATGCTGCTCGAATGGCTCTTCAATGCCCGTTCGAACTGCCTGCGGTTTGGCAGCTGTGTTAGCAGGTCAAAGGAATTCATCCGGAATTCAACATACTTGTCAATGATTCCGGACAAACCCGATAGAAGCAGCAGCACAATTGTGCCTATCGCCACTGCGGTGACAAGGACTGTGTTATCCATCCGGTGGACCATATGGACCATATGCGATTTTTCCGGACTGATGAAAAAGGTGACCGAGGCCATGCCGGTATAATGCATGCTCGAGATTCCGAGCCCCATGATGACGGCTGTAATAGATTTGATCAGGCCATTGCCCATTAAATGCTTCATGGACGAAAAGATATAGAGGGCGATGAAGCTCACCACCATCGCAATCACAACTGAGAGCGCAAAGCTGAAAGGCTTGTAGGCATAGCGGATATCCATCTTCATCGCCGCCATTCCGATATAATGCATGGCGGAAATCCCCGTGCCCATGATCATACCGGACAGGATAAACAAAGTAAGGCTGCGCTTCGCCTCATTCGCGATATAAAAAGCGAGGATGGAAGCAATCATGGCCGGTATGATCGACAGAACCGTGAGCGTCAGATCATAGCTCATCTCCACCGGCAGCATAAACGCGCCCATGCCAATGAAATGCATCGACCAAATGCCGAACCCCATCGCCGCAGATGCCAGCAGCAGCCAGAAAAAACGGTGAAAAAAGCTGTTCTGCTGGATCCGGTCGTTCATAGAAAGTGCGGTATACGACGCACAGCACGCCAAAATCACGGACAGCGCCACAATCGAAGGGGAATATTCCCCATGCAGGATAGTTACAGATTCAGGAATAGTAAACATAAAAACTCCTCACGATACAAAAGGTTATACTGTTATATCGGCTGTTTCCTACCGCATTACATCTGATTTTAATCAATCGTTTGATTAAATTGTGACAGAGCGCTGGAGCTGGGGTGCTGTGAGGCTGCCGCATGGAGGCCGTAACGCCGCTCCCGCAGCCTCTCCAGAGTACCCTCACCACGCACTATCGCCCCACAAGCAGCCATTTTACCCGTCAGCCTTCAAATCTATTAAATTTGAACTCCATTCTAGCAAAAATTGCCTATGTGCTGCTAAATTATAAATCATCACAGGTCCAGCTCCTCCACTGCAGATTGGCCCTTTGGGATAGTTAATAAAAAGCCATCCACTCTCCAGCAAACAAAAAAGCACCACATTCCAGCCAAAAGCCTGCATGCGGTGCTTAACATTACAGCCAACCTGCTTGGCCCACGAAACAAAATGAATTCTACAGCAAATAGCCGGCAAACCAGTGAAAACTGGCGCTGATAAAAAGGGATTGCCCGATTCCAAACATCATCCCCGTGATGAATCTGAGCATATTGGTGCTTTCCCTCCATTTCCACCGCTGAGTAAATCCATCTATCAAAAGCGGGCACATGAGGAGAAAGCAGAGCCAAAATGGGAATTGTACAGGAAGAAGGAGGATGAGTGGAAGAAATAAATATCCTGTCAGCATGGCTGTACATCTTGCACAGAGAGGCATTGGCTTTCCATTGATATGCAGGCAGCGGGAAGGCATGCGGTGGCATGGAACAAGAGTCAATAATTCTTTCATTCTAGTGGGTACAATCCGGCGTACAGTCCAGTTTGTCGCAATCTGCCGCTCTGAACAGGCCAAGACCTGTACAATCGCAGTCCAAAAACTCATCACATGAAGAGTCTTTCTTTTTCCGCCTGGAATGATAATGCCGGTACATCACAATGATGAGAACAATCCCAATCCCCGCCATCACAGAACCGCCCGCATACTCCCCCTTCACCAGAAGGTATATTCCGGTAATCAAAAAAATCAGGATTGCTGTAATACCTGCAAAAAACATCTCCTATTCCCCCATAAACCGAACACTCTTTTTCGAACTTCATTTTCAATGTAGCATAAAGGGTTAGAATGCCCAAACAAAATTTTGATACAAATCTCAGCATGAGGCCAGCTGCTCTCTCAGACATCGCCCAGCTTAACGGGTTAACCCAGACCAGAGACCCGGATCACCCCACAAAAAAGCGCCGCACCCAGGCAATAGCCTGCATACAGCGCCCAAATCTTTCTATATCTTCAACGGAATCTCCTTAACACCCCTCACAATCATCCCCGGCCGCCACTCAAGTTCTTCCTTCGCCGCATCCAGCTTCATGTCCGGGAAGCGGCCCAGGATGGAGCTGATTGCAATTTCGCCTTCGAGTCTGGCAAGCGGTGCACCCAGGCAGAGGTGAATGCCTGTGCCGAATGCGAGGTGCTGGCTTTTTTCGCGGGTGATGTCAAATACATCCGGGTCGCTGAATTTTTCGCCGTCATGATTGGCGGAGTTGAGGGCGACGATGACGAGGTCGCCACGTTTTAGCTGCTGGCCTTTGAATTCAAAGTCCTCCCCGGTCCATCTGGAGGTGCTGAATTCGACCGGCCCGTTGTAACGCAGGGCTTCCTCCACGGTCTTCTGGATGAGCTCTGGATTTTCCAACAGCTTCTCCTTTTGATCGGGATGCTCGAGCAGCGCGAGGACGGCATTGCCGATCAGATTGACGGTCGTTTCATGGCCGGCTATGATGAGCAGCGACACCAGGCCGTACAGCTCGCGCTCAGTCAGCTTGTCGCCCTCCTCCTCGGCAATGATCAGCTTGCTGATCATATCATCGCCAAGATTCTCCCGCGTTCTTGCAAACCAATTTCCAAGATACTCCACAAATTCATTCATATGCTGGTAGATTTCATTTGCATGCTCTCCGTTTGAACCCTCAATCAGCGAGTTGGACCAGATCCGGAATTTATCACGGTCAGCTGCCGGAACTCCAAGCATTTCACAGATCACGATAATTGGAAGCGGGAAAGCGAAGTCATCGATCAGATTCATTTTCTTTTTTCCGGCTGCAGCATCAAGCAGCTCATCCGTTATCTCCTGGATGCGCCCCCTCATCTTCTCAATCATCTGCGGTGTGAAGGCCTTTTGGGCAAGACCCCGGAGACGCTTATGATCAGGGGGATCCGAGAACAGCATATTTTCCGTAAAAATGCTCTCATGCCCCATATTGCCGCCATACAGTTTTGCAAAATCTTTTATGAACCGGGAATCCTTCAAAACTTCCACAGCATCACGATATCTAGTCACCATCCAGCCAGACTGCCCGTCCGGGAACATCGTCCGGTAAAGAGGCTCCGTTTCCCTGAGCTCCGAGTAAAGCGGGTATGGATTCCGGGTAAATTCCTTGGTAAACAGCGCATCTTTAGGATTCAAGTTGATATCTCCTTTCAGAATGTTCGGTTAGTTTCACTCTAGCACATTTGGATAAAATACCCTAATTAAAGACAAATGAAGTTCTCTCAACAGATAATCATCAGTAGTTTTTGAGCGATCAAAAAATATTACCAATCTCATAGAATCATGCTATGCTATTTGAAAGAAGTGACATTTTCTTGAAAAAACGGGGGGATTGTATGAGATCAGGGAAAAAGAGAAGGAAGAAATGGCCAAAGATATTAGGGATTATTATTCTGCTGCTCATTGCTGCGGGAGGAGCGTATTTCTTTTCCGTTTACAAGTCACTAACATCTGCCGTCGAGACGATGCATCAGCCCATTGATCGCAAAGTTTCCGACAAACGGGGCAAGGCAGTGACGCTCGAGAAAAAAGAGCCATTTTCCGTGCTTCTCCTTGGCGTTGACGAGCGGAAAAACGACCGCGGCCGCTCTGACTCATTAATTGTACTCTCCGTTAACCCGAATAAAAATTCTGTTCAGATGCTGAGTATACCGCGCGATACCCGCACAGAGATCGCCGGTAAAGGCACCCAGGATAAAATCAATCATGCATATGCCTTTGGCGGCGTGGAAATGGCCATGAATACTGTGGAAAATTTCCTTGATATCCCGATTGATTACTTTGTACAGATCAATATGGAGGGCTTTAAGGAAATCGTGGATTCAGTAGGCGGGGTCACTGTCAATAATGATCTGGATTTCACCGCAGGAGGATATCATTTTGCTAAAGGGCCGGTAACCCTTGATGGAAAGAAAGCATTAGCCTTCTCCAGGGCAAGGTATGAGGATCCGCGCGGGGACTTCGGCAGACAGCTTCGCCAGCGCCAGATCATCCAGGGAGTGATCCAGGAAGGCGCGAGCCTATCGTCCTTGACCGGCTATGGAGACATCTTCAAAGCTTTGGGGAATAATGTGAGGACCAATCTTACATTTGACCAAATGGTGGATATCCAAAAAAATTACCGGGGAGTCCGGAATAATATTGAACAGAACCAAATCAATGGTACAGGGACCAAAATCGATAAAATCTACTACTATATCGTTCCGGAGGAAGAAAGAGCCCGCCTGCAGGCTCATTTGAAGGAGCATCTGGAATTAAAATAGCAAGAGGCATCCCCCGCCGCGGGTGATGCCTTCTTTCATTCTATCAATTTAATAAATGCCTCCAGGCTGTCCCCCGGTTCGACGGCCACCCGCGGAACAATCGATGAAAGTCATAGGTACGGCTCTGAAATTCAAACACATTGATAGGGGTTTATACCGGATTTGTGATTACAGACTCATTTCATTGTGAGAGGAGATTTTTTTGTTTAAAAAAAGAAGGCTTGTTAGCCCTCATATGTTTCATTCATTTTTTGCAATTGCCTTGCCGCGTTGAATTCACCCCATATTAACGGAGGCAGCCCCCTCTCCATTGAAGCAAGTTGTCTCTCTACTTTGCAAGGTCCTTACATGGACAGGATACCAAAAAGAAGAATGTAAACGCACAAAAAGAAGGTCAATAGACCTCCTTCAATGGTAATTCTTATTTTACTGTAATAGTTACCGTGTTAGCATTACCCGCTTTATCTTTGGAAATTATGCTAAGTTTGGATTTCTTCTTTTGAGCTTTTATTTTCACTTTGTAACTCCCCTTGCTGTCAGCAGCCGCCTTACCAAGGGACTTAGATCCAAGTTTTACTTCTACACTGGCTTTAGAGTCAGTTTTACCGGTTACACTAGTACTCTTTGAAGTTACTGAGCCAACCGTTAATGTCTTGGGTGGTGTTTTATCCTTTACATACTGTTCCGTAAACTCGCTTTGATTTTCAGCATTATCTACAGCACAAATGGCTAAATAAGTATCCGCTTTTTGCTTGGGTATTTTTATAGAGAATTTGCCGCTCGAAGATACCTTACCATCTGCAATAAACTTATCACCTGCCTGAATCCATACTTGCGAGCCTTTTTCAGCAGTACCGGTAACTACTGTGTCATTATCATCTACTTGGTTAACTTTTGGAGCTGCCGGCGGAGTAGTGTCTAACTCATCCTCAGTGAACAGTTTTACGATGTAAGGATCTTCTAACCCGATATTATTAAAATCCAGCACGTAAATATAGTAAGTTCCTGCAGATACGTTGTAGGGAATGCCAATTGCTGTACCTTCTCTAGATAAGTTATCTATATTCATTATTTCGCCATCAGAATTAAATAAGGCAATCCCGAGATCGACTCCATATGCATCATCATTTGTTGCTCCTGTGAGAACTACAAGACCACTATTGGGTATCTTCACCTTAAACACATCTATATCATAGTTTCCTAGTGTCCCAGCGATTGAGTTTCTAATATCGTGTATATTGGCCGTGAATCTATCATTGTTTGGCTCTGCTTCATAATCGATATCTTCTAACCCTTTTGGTATTCTGTTGGAGTTAACTTTATACTTATATCCCTCTTTTGCCTGTTTAACTTCATTAATAATCTTACTTCTTAACAGGGGTGCTTGATCTGCCGCATTTACTTGTGGTGCAAAAGGAGTTAACAATAATACTGAAGACAACAATAAAACTAGTACTTTTTTCATGACTTCCTCCTAGTTATTAGTAAGTAAATATTACCATTAAATAGGATTAAACAGGAAAAAAGTTGCACTTCTATAACGTGGTAAAATTTTACTCTTCTCTGTTGCTTTTTCCCGGGGAGTAAGTAAAGCCAGTATAGTTACAGGCTATCACTGCTTATCATACATAAGGGTTCAAATGGAATGTGAAGAAAGATTTTAGAATACCTTCTTTATTGTCCCACTCTTATTTCGTATGATTAAACAGAGATCTATATATTTAAGAAAAATAGTTCCGGGAGGTATGAATCATGAAAAATCTAATAATTGACACAGAGTGGAATCAAGAAGACACACCCTGCATTCAACAAAGATTAAGAGAGTTTAATATAAAGCATTTGTCAGAAAAAGATGTTGAGTTCAAAAACGAAGATTTCTGTTTTAAAGTGAAGGATGATGAAGGTAACATCCTTGGCGGGATTTCGGGAAATACAAAAATGCAGAGTGTTTCTATCCAATTTCTTTGGGTGGATGAAAGCCTTAGAGGAGAAGGGTTTGGCAGAAAACTCATGAAAAAAGTCGAACAGTACGCTGTGGAGAAGAAATGCCGAATGATCAAGGTAGATACGTTCAGTTTTCAGGCACCTGATTTTTATATCAGCCTAGGTTATCAAGTGTATGGAAAAATAGAAGACTTCCCCGAAGGTTACGATCATTATTTTTTGGTTAAAAAGTTATAGGAAAACGTTGGAGGCATACTATTTGATGTTAACGAATGTTTGCAGCTGCCAAGTTACAAGTTCCATTAAAGTGGAAGCCGATTATGATGCTGACCCGCTCTGGTGCAATACATGCGGCTGGAACTTAGATATCGATGAAGTTCCACTGACTGATACTATTAAAGATGCTCTATTTAATTGGCAGCAGCAATATGGAAGGATATCCATTAAAGAACATAATGCAGCCGGATTGAATCTTACTGAGATAGTGAAGAAAGAATTAGGTCCAGATTGCACAGTCGTTTTTATGCCCATGAAATTATTTCCAGAGAATAATGGAGGAATTCCTTTCTAAAAGTAGAATGCTAGAAATGAATATATGTTGAAATGGAGCGATTTTATGAACAATGAAAACAAGAAAGATAAAAGTAAAATAGAGAATGACAGCTGGAATAGAGCCTTTTATGGCAGTCCAACAATCGGCGGCCTGGTTGTGGCCGGAATTATTGCAGCAATTATCACCTACAATGTGTTAACCAAGTAAATGGGCGATGCCTTCCTAAAGGGATCCGCCTTTTCTTATTCCCTTGTGTATAGTTCTTTACATTTTTCCTCCATTCGATTTGAGTTATCACAAGAAGACGGAATCATACCTGGATTAGTTTGATTCCGTCATCATGTATCCCTTATAATTTCCTGAACTTCTTCAATGCCTGCTTGTTAATGAGATATAAAACCAATGCATACACAATCAAACCCAGGAGATATCCCCAGATCTGCTGAAATCCATCACCATAGACCATCACACCCTTAATCGCTGCTGCTCCATAATAAATCGGCATAATGTAGCTGAGATTCCCGAGATGATACGGAATCAGGTCCAGGGGAATCAGCCCTGAGAAGAATACCTGAGGGATGATCGTAAATGGAATCATCTGGACCACCTGCAGTTCTGAGCTGGCAAATATGGAAATCGTCGCCCCAAATGATACAGCCGTGACCGCGAGCAGAACCATCGCAAGCAGAACCCACCCGATGTTACCGGCCGAACTTAATTGCAGGACGTATATGGAATAAAGAACAATGAGCACAGCTTGAACGATGGCAAAAACAGCATAACCCGCCGTATATCCAAGAATGACCTCCCCGCGTTTAATCGGTGTCATAAGCAGCCGTTCCAATGTACCCATGCTCCGCTCTCTGACAAGCGCCATCCCCGAAATGATAAACACCAGGAAAAATGAAAATAGCGCAAGAAATACATACCCGAGAGAATCAAAGGTGGACTGGTCCTTAGTACCGTACACATACTCCAGATTCACTTTGGCGGAAGGGTTTAAAGAAGTGACGGCTTCCTGGATCCCGCTGACAGCTTTCGCTCCCTTGGTTGAAGGCTCATACATGGTAATGGTCATTCCCGAGCCTTGGGATAAGGCAATTATCGCATCTACATCCTGATGATTCTTCAGATATTTCCTGGCCTGTTCCCCATCAAGGCCCTTGATGTCCCGAACTTTCAAATCCTGCTTCTCCAAAGCAGCAGTAAGATTTCCTGGCAGGGCTGCCTTATCAGCACCAACTGTCGGAACATAATCTGAATCACCCAATAAGAAGTAAACAAGAGTCAGGATTAAAAGGGGAGCCACCAGGATCATCATCATGCTTCGTTTGTCATTAAAGGTCTGCAGAATCACACGCTTCGCTAAATGCATCATGAGTAAGCACCCCCTCCGGAATGTTTGGAGGCAGTCAAGAACAGCTCCTCCACTCTTCCGTTTTCCGTTTTATCCAGTAAATGTGTCACCCTATCATATTCAATCAAGGCCCCATTATACAGAAGAGCTGCTTTATCACATTCTGTGACTTCATCCATCACATGGGTGGAAACAATGATGGTTGTTCCCATTTTCTTGATTTCCTGAAATTGCTTCCAGATTGTCTGCCGCAGCATCGGATCAATGCCGACTGTCGGTTCATCCAGGAACAAAATTTTCGGCGAGTGGATGAGCGCAGCTGCAAGTGAAAGCCTCTTTTTCATGCCGCCAGAATAATGTTTGACCAGCTTCCGCCGTTGCTCTTGTAAATCCACAACAGCAAGCACTTCATCCATACGCTCTTTTAGCTGCCGCTTTTCCATTTGGTAGAGGCCGCCAAAGAAATGCAGGTTATCCTCTGCAGACAGATCATCATACAGCGCGTCATTCTGCGGCATGAATCCTACCTTTTTCAACATATCCATATTGGGCATCTGCACATCCCCGAAATGGATCGTCCCCTGTTCTGGAGTAATGGCACCAATCATTAAACGGATTAAAGTGGTTTTACCGGAACCCGATGGCCCCAGCAACCCGCAGATTTCTCCTGCCGGTATGGTGAAGGTAATGTCGTTCAGGACCTGGGTTTGATTAAACCTTTTACTTATATGTGAGACGTGGATATCCATCCCTACTCCTCCTTCAAAAGATCTTTTTATTTGTTATAATCAACACGGTGTTGGTTTATGCTTAATACGACTATAATTTCTTATTGACCGGTATTCAATGCTCAAAAGCAGAAGAAGTGTCGGATAACCGACATCTAACAGGATTGTGTTGAAAAAAAATAAAGGGGGATCAGTTATGACTGATGTTCATCCGGATCTTCGTGTGGTCCGAACGAAGGAATCGATCAAAAATGCACTGATCGGGTTAATAGAAGAAAAGGGGTTCGAGGCCATTACTGTTAAAGACATAACGACTCGGGCCAGGATCAATCGGAGTACTTTTTACAGCCACTATCAGGACAAGTATCAATTGCTGGCCAAGTGTGAGGAAGAGTTGCTGAAGGAGATGGAAAATAAAATTATTAAGAACATGCCGAACGTTATCTCCGATTTAGGAACCGCGACTGCGAATGTCATCCCTATTGCCGTACTGGTTCCATTCTTCGAATTTCTAAACCGGAACAGAGAATTAATGAAAGCATTGCTCAGTCCAAAAGGAGATATGTCGTTTCAGACCAAGCTGAAGGAGTTTATGGGCAAAACTCTCTTTCATGAAAACTACAACATTCTTAAGCAGGAACAACTCCTCGTACCATCGGATTATTTAATTACATATATCGTTTCTGCCCATTTAGGGGTAATCCAGGAATGGCTGATTCACGACAGGGAGGAATCGCCGCAGGAGATTGCAAGGATCATCTTCACGATGACAATAAACGGACCCTTTTTTGCGGCAGGGGTGAAAAAGTCCTGACTCGAGCGGCAGCCTTAAGGCAGCAAAGTCTTGGTATTCCAGTTTATCCATCCACACCGCCCCCTTTTATTATTATATTTTACAATTAATAAAAAGAGTATAAAAAGGACATCTCCCTGTGATTGGAGATATCCTTTTCAGAGTGCCTATTTTATCAACGCATCCAGCGCATTCCTTGTCAATGCCTGCACACCACTGTGAGTTTTGACTTCACTTTCTTTCCCATACGAATCAAGCTGCCAGTTCCAATAGAAGGTTCCGACCGCAAATACTCGGCCGCCCTCCGGCTTTTTAAACCAGAGGAGGTTTGAGTTCCGGAGCTCTGAGGTTCCTTTGAACGCCATCAGCTTCTCACCGATTACTTCGACTCCCTTTGGAGCTGCGAAGCCATGACCGCTGATTCCGTCCACTTCCCCTCCGACAATCTTCGGAATGACGGATCCTTTCTTCAGCCCGGTCCCTTTTAACAGGGGATGATCAGAAACGATCGGCAGGTCATTATAGCGCTCAGCCGGAGCGCCGTTGAACATCGCTCCGAATATCTTATTCTCCGGAAGCTGGATTGTACTGCTCCGGAATTCGCCATTCATGTCCATGAGATAAGGCGCATCCTTCCGGTAGCTTACTTCCCGGTAGCCTGTATTGGCGCTGAGGAGCGCGATTCCTCTCGTGCGGCCGAATTTCTCGATGTTTGTCCACATATTCCGGGTCCAGTATTCATTGTGCCCCGGAATCACAAGTGCCTTGATACTGCTTTTCGCAAGCAGTCCATTATGAACGTCCCGGTCGGAGAAATAAGTGACCGAATAATTCTGCCGCTCAATCCAGCGGATGAACTGATACTCGGAACGGAAGAATTGCCCTGCCCCGCCTGCCTCAAAGCTCGGCCTGTTGAAGGAGACCGTGCCGGCCTTCTCGCCGTCTGAGCTGTTAAAGTTATAGAGACTTTTCCCGCCCCAGGCATTGTAGGCCTGGTAAGTATTCGTTGCGATCATCACGCCAAGCTGAGCCTTTGGCGCATGATCCCTGACCACAAACGTGATATGGCTCTGCCGCATGCCGGTATCTGTCAGCTTCGCAATATACACGCCCGACTTCCAGGAAAGCGGCACTTTATAGTAAGCAGAAGGCTTCCAGCCCGCTGAGCCGACCTCCCCCTGCGGCTGTTTATTCGCCGACACTCCGTAAGACTGATTCATGCTCCCAAGATACGCCGCACCCTTTCCGCTGTTATAGCCCATCCGGTAGAAGTCAATATGATACGGCTTATCATTATGAATATAGAACGTAATCGCCTGCCCCTTCTCATACGACTGGGCATTTGTATATCCCTGCAGCGCCCTGCCCGCAGGCTTCGTGATTTCCCAGCCGCCGCTGTGCGCCTCTGCCCTGGAATGAAGTGCCAGAAAACTGATCAACAATATTAAAAAACTAAATAATTTCCTCACTTGTAAGATCCCCTTGATGTTTGATATGAGATATATCGTCACCAAATAGGGATTATTTAATCATAAATCAATATGTGAATAATCAGGAGGATGGGCCCTGTTTAAATTTGGCCGAATCCTGCAGAAAATAAAAGAGATTATAAATATTAGGAGGACTCATGGCTATATTTCTCACACCCGAAGAAATGTACCAAAGGAAAGCGCTTAAACGCAATCTAACCCTGACGCTCGTTGTTCTAGTCGTCCTCAAAGGCTCATCGCGTTTGTGCCGGTATTGATTTATAGCATGTAAGATGCCGGGGCCTTTTTTTGTTTTTGGGCACGAGGGGTGGGAAGCGAGCGGGTGCCCGCCGGCTCCTCAAGTAAATGTCCGGTTTTCGCAAGTAAATCTCGATTTCCACAACTAAAGCTATGACTTTCACAAGTAAATTTCCATTTCCGCAAGTAAAGTGTCTAGTTTCGCAAGTAACCGGCTAACATCCGCAAAGGAACACCCCTTAAGCAGCCCCTCCGGCCCGCCGCCGGCATGCAAAATCGCCGCTCATACGTCAGATTCATCCCTTTTACTTCGAATCTATTAAAAACAAGCTGAAAAAGCCGGCAAGCGTTCTTAAATGCCTATTTAACGAAAAGCCAGCCCCCCTGCAGTCAGAACTCGTATCCTACCAATTATAGAGAATTAGACTTAGGTCCTTCGTATTAATTGTTAGATTTTACCTGATATTACTTGCTTAAAACTGGCTAAAGTTACTACACTCAAAGTATTACATTATTTTACAAAAAATACCCTGATGTTCCTATATTAGAAAGCGAGGTTGAATGCAATGGATTATGATGCGCGGATTGCTGCCCTGTCTTCCGTGATTGGGTCTTTTTCGGGTGCGCAGCGGGTGGATCTTGTCTGCCCGGCACCTGCCCCGTCCGATGCTTGGGACAACAGTGAGGCCAAACAGGCGGAGGAGGATTGGAACCAGCGGATGGATGCCTTCCTGGCTGAAGCCGACGTGCTGCTCACAAGCTGCATCTCTGCCCTGCAGAGCCAGCTGGCCTATGTGATTCAGCTGAAGGAGCAGGAACTGCGGATGCACCTCAATAATATGGTCGGTCTTAAGCCCGAGGAGCGTGCCGATTATATCAACACAGCCCAAATGGATCCAAGTGTGCGGAAATTGCTTCATTAACCGGAAGGAGGAAGTTGCATGATCATCAATGAAGTCGGAAGCGGCGTTCATATTTCTTATGACTCTGAAACCACTACTGAAGGTGCCAGGGATTTGCTGAAGAAGCTGAATTCATATAAAGAATCAAACAGACGTGTGCTAGGCAAATTTACGGAGGTCCTTGGTGAGCTGGAGGGCGCGACCATTCAGTCCTATCAGGAAGCAGTAGATAATTATAAAGCGTCCTCGGAATTCGCTGAGAATTTTCTTGACAAGTTTCTGGAAATCATTGAACTGACCGACAGCTCCATTCAAAAAGCCGAAGAGCAGAGTACAGCAAAGTTTAATGAAATTGAAGTCTAAGGGAGGACAGAGGATGACGACGAAGATCAAAATCACACCCGAACGGCTTGAGGAGCTCTACGATACCCTCCACAAAGAAGCCGAGCATATTGAAAACATGCTTGCATCCTTAAAGAGTTTCCAAAAAATTCTTGAGGACCAGGGACTCGACAACAGCAGCCTTGGCTTGATCCACTCCTACTGCTGCTCCCTCATTACAATGATGGATGGAGTTCAGAAAAACCAGGTCGTCCTCCAAGAGAACGCGTCTGCTATTGCCAAGGAATTCACCGAGACAGATGTGAGCCTTGCGGATTCCTATGAAGGAACCATACCATCAGCACCGTCATACGGCCAATACAAGGAAGAAAAACTAAAGAAAAAATACAATCTCAACTATTATGACTAACAAAACGGGAGTGATTCAGTGAGTATCTTAACCGTCAAAACCGACCCGATCACCCAGCACCTGCAGAAGGATTACGAACGATACTGCGAGCAGGAAGAGGCGCTTAGCGCACAGCTGAAAATTGCCGAAAGTGCTCCCTCCATCCTTGCAGGAGAAGACTATGCAGCGGTACAATCAGAGATAACAGCACTTCAAGAAATAGCCGAAAAGTATATCAACAAGATTATGCCCCAGCTCCACAGCATGCCGGTCAACGTCAAGCCGATGGAGCCTTATAAGGAAGCCGTTTCCGATATCCAGGAATTTATCGCCGGAAACCAGCTGTCCACTTTCATTGAGGATATGCGCCGCGTTCAGCAGGTCACCCGTGAGGACGTAGAGCCAATCACAACAACGAAAGAGGTCATTGATACCATCGGTGAGCTTTCCGGCGCTTATGACCTCTATCGTTTTGCCACCGCCCGTGACCCTGACGGACGGAAACTCAGTTTTACCGATTGGCTCGCAGCCGGCGGCTGGACCATTATAAGCTTCACCCCCGCCCGCCTCGCAAAGGCAGGTAAACTGACCAAAATAGGCCGGGCTGCCAAATTCCTCAATGAAACCGAAGAAGCCCAGCACAGCCTCTCGGTTTATGCCGCGCTTGCCAGGCAGTATACGCAAGTAAAGCACGCCAGCAAGGATTACATTCAAATGACGAATGAAAATCTTAAACAGCTCCTTCGCACTCCAGCAGTGGCAGGACTACCCAATCATACTGGGGTTGCTTCTTCCCAATGGTTGAAGGTGGAAAGAATTGGTAAAACTAGCGAGGATTCTTTTAGGGATGTTGTAGAGGATGTTGGAAAGGGTACGGTTAATACTCCTAGCAAGGTAAACTATGGTGAGCAATACACTAAGATTAATGGAAAGAAAGTATTGAAACCAAATATAGAATATAAAACTAAAGAAGGTTACCATTATAAAACGGATAGTGAAGGAAGAATTTCAAATGCAGAAGCAACGTTGCAACTTGGGAAAGCAGACCGTAATAATTATGCACAAAGGATAGTTGGCAGAGAAGATAGATTACCTACTGATGATGGAGGTCATTTGATAGCTAGCATTTTCAAGGGTTCAGGTGAAATTGATAACTTAGTACCCATGAATGCTACGCTAAATAGAAAAGAATACAAAGCATTGGAAACTTCATGGAAAAAGGCTATAGAAGCAGGGAAAGAAGTAACAGTTAAAGTGAAGCCAATTTACCTAGGGAACTCTTTTAGACCAAATGAGTTTAAAGTTAGCTATACAATAGATGGTAAAAAATATTCAGATAGATTAACTAATTATTCAGGAGGTAAATGAGATGGAAACTAAAGTAACGGAACAAATATATCAACAAATTGCAAATACATTAGTAAATATAGTACCTGAAGAATGGGAAAGAATTTACTTATATGCAGAATTTAGAGAAGGTTACAAAAAAGTGTTTTTCTACTATTTCACTCAATCTAGAGAAAAACCAGTATATTGCCTTGAAATAACAGATTTATTTAATATACCCGAAGATGACTATGATGAATTGGAAAATGAACTATATACTTGTTTTACGAAATTGTGGGAAGAATTTAAGATACAAGAGCAGGACCAGTGGACGAATTTAACATTTATTTTAGATAGCACAGGTAAAATGAAAATTAACTATGGATATGAGGACATTTCTGAAATCAGCTCTATTGAGAAACAAAATAAGTGGGAAGCTGAATACTTAGCTTAATTAACCAGTAGGCTGATATACTTTTTTTTATTACTTACTAGCCTAACAAGCACTTGCATGTCAAATAGACAACAAGTGTTTTTTTGTTAGAACTGTAACTTGAACAAGATAATAATATCTAAATCATATTCTTTTAGTCTATTTAATAAATGCTACACAAATGGCAGCTTGGCCTGTTACCCCAAACCGCTCCTCCACAATTTATCTAGCATTTCCCCCCCATTATTCTTACAATAGACATAAGACGACATTTCATAACCACTACAGGGGGTACTGTCATGTTTGGAATCCGGGAGTTTTTGCTGAATATGCTCTTTATTATTTTGGAGATTTTTGTGTATCAAATTTTCTGGGCGGACCGGATTAGGCAGTTTGAGGTCCGGACGATGCAGCGGAATCAGATCCTTGTGTTCTTTTTATCGGTGGTTTCGATTTCGTTGTGCATATACTTCCCTGTTTCGTATACAGACGGCTTTCGGTATGATCTTCGGCATATTCCCCTATTGATCGGCATTTTGTATGGCGGTAATGCAGTGGGTGTGGGTCTGCTTGTATTCATAATTCTGTTCCGGCTCCTCCTTGGCGGCGGAGGGGTAGGGAATACAGTTATTGTGTTTACCCTGTTCACGTTGATCAGTATGCTGATCCGGCCCCATTATCATAAACTGGCGCTGCAGAAGAAATTATGGTTATCCGCCGCCCTCACCTTTTCCTTTTGCCTGGTTCCGCTATGGCTGATTCAGTTTCTGAAGGCGGATCCATTTCTGGCGGATGTCAGCTTTTACTTTCCGCTGAGCTTCACTGTTGTGTCGATTTTGACCGTCTGTATCGCCATCTACTTGATTGAACGCTCCATCGAAATGGTGCAGATGCGCGTGGATATTGAGCAGGCGGAGAAAATGAATATGCTTGGCGAGCTGACGGCGTCCATCGCACATGAGATCCGCAATCCGATGACAGCGAGCCGGGGCTTTATGCAACTGATAAAGGAAAGGGCCGGGAACGAGGCAGACCAGAAGTATGCGGAAATTGCCATCTCGGAGATAGACCGCGCCCAGGAGACGATCTCCGAATACCTGAGCTTTGCGAAACCCGAGATGGAGGAAACCGAGACGATTGATCTATCGCTTCATATGAAATCCGTGATCTCCATCATTTCTGGGTATGCGGCCGTCAACAATGTAGATATCACCTGCAGCCTCGAGAAAGCGGTCATCCATGTGAATCCCGGAAAACTGACTCAGTGCCTGGTGAACATCATCAAAAATGCGGTCGAGGCCTGTGAAGGAAACGGGCAGATTCATATCGCCACCTCCTCCGACGGAGACAGAGCCATCATCCGCATCTGTGACAATGGAGCCGGAATGGATGAAGACCAGCTCCAGCGGCTCGGCACGCCTTATTACTCCACAAAAGAAAAAGGCACCGGCCTTGGCCTCATGGTCTGCTACCGCATCATCAGCATGATGCGCGGCCGGATCCAGGCAGAAAGCACGAAAGGCGAAGGCACCTGTTTCACCATTTTCATGCCTGCCAGCCTTTAAAAAGACCAATCCCTCATAGAAGGGAGGGTTGGTCTTTATCGCGTTTAGACCTTTTTTAATACCGGCCGCAAAAAGAAGGGATCTCCCCTTCTCCCAGCTTCACTTAATTGAAACTCTGCCTCAATTGGAACTTCAGTGAATAAATTGTAATGTTCTGGTGGCATTATTGAAAAAAACAGCGCTTTATGCGAAAAAAAGCTCCTTTATATATGTATTTCCCCGTCAAATTCCCACAGCCCAAGCTGGCCTTTCGCCGGGATATATTCATCCAGCACCTTCATACCTTCGACCACCCACACATAGCCGCCTGCCTCATAATTCCCAAGCAGATAATCATTGCCTGAAACGATCCGGCCATCTTCCAATTCAGCCCATGTTTCATGGTCCTCAACCACCCTCAGGCAGTTTTTTAGCGTACATACTCCGATGATTACTCCAGTCGGAAGATTGCCAGCTGTAAGGCCATGCTGATCCAGCAGCACCTGGGCATAGCTGACAGCAGCCTTATCTATTTTTTTGCTCGTATGAATGGCCATAGGACCGCGATAATGAGTACGCCAGGTCCGCGTTTCATATTGGGACTCGCCAAGAACGAATAGACTTGCCCAGGGCTGGATCATGGATAGGACTTTCATTTCTCGAGGCCTCCAAACTCAGGTTAGTTAGTTAATTATAGAGTACCCCTAAATACGTTTAATATTTTTTAACTTACAACTCCGTTCAACTCTAATATTGATATTTATACAAAAAACAGAACTTCCATTAAAATGGAAGTTCTGTTTGGTTTCATTGCCTTATTGAACTAATGCTCATCCTTTGCTGATGAAGAAGTTCTTCTTTATCTCAATTGATAAACAACTTAATACTTTCATCATTCTTACATGATTGATAATACCAAGGATTATGGTCGCCGGGTCACTAAAGCGTTGTATCCGCCTTTTCAGTCATCAGTGGCAGTCGTTGACCTTCTAGATGTAATAAAGACCCTTGGTGCAATTTTAGAAAAACAACAATCTTTGCGAAAACAGCCTTTCCATTTTATCGCTCGCAAGCATAATTATCTTTATCGCGGTCATGCTTGGAGGCGTAGGCCGGATGCCCAGCCGGTACTCCGTTCGGATACACTTTTCGCAGCTCTGTACAATTCTGGTAATATTCAGATCCACTTGCCGGGGCTGGCGCTGCCGCGGGTGCAGGTGCCGGCTTTGCCACCGCTGGTTTCGGGCTTGCGGCCGGCTTACTGGCAGGTGCAGGGTTTGAACGGCTTACTGCTTTATTCGCGTCGAGATCCCCTTTTGTCGTCCCTTCGCTTCCATACGCCCACAGACCGGAGCCTGCAGAACGTGCTTCCCTTGCAAACTTAGCGAAAAGTTCGCTGTATTTCACATCCGGGGCATATGTCGACGGCTCGGCATAGCCTTTTAAGACGAGGTCGGCATTGAACATCTTTGCCCGGATTTCTTTCTCACTGCGGTCATCTGTCGGAATAGCGAGCCAGATGACGCGGAGAAGGCGGCTGTAGCGGTCTGTTTCAGAAACATCCTTCTGCAGCCATACTTTTTTTCCATTCAGCTTGGAAGCAGTATAATTGCTCGCTTCTTTGCCGTATGTTTCCGTCCTGGTCGTAGATTCCGGCGTGTTGACTCCGATAAAGCGGACTTTGCGGCCGTCGGACGTTTCAATCGTATCGCCATCTACGACCCGCCCAACCGTAACGAGCTCCAGGCCGAATCGCTCTGCCAGCTGCTTCTGCTGCTGCTGTTTCTTAGCGGCAGCTGCCTGTTTGGCTTTTAGTTCATCTTGCTTTTTCTTGGCCGCGGCAGCCTGAGCCGCGGCTATTTTCTTTTTCTCAGCCTCTGCCCTGGCTGCAGCCTGCTTTTCTTTCTCAGCCTTGGCTTTTGCTGCTGCGGCCTTTATTTTCTCAGCTTCCGCTTTCTTTTTCTCTGCTTCAGCCTTCTCTTTTTTCTCAGCCGCTTTCTGATCATCCTTCACATCGGCAACCTTTGTCTTGCTAGCTTCCTTCACCGTTTCCTTCGGTTCTTCAAGATAGACAGTTCCAAGGACCAGTGTCAGCAGGACACCCGCGCCCATCACCCACCTGCCCATCCGGTATTGCCGGGCCAGAAGCAGACCCGCGATGAACAGCAGCAGTCCGATTGCAGCAATCGGCGTGGTAATCACCAGGCTCAGCAGCACTAGTAAAATGATTCCAAGCAGTATATTCTTTACGATTCTCAAAACAGTTCCCCCATTTTCTATGTATATATGCCTAAATAATTATAACTGGAAAATATGGGGATTTGGGCATTTAAGGTAAACTTTTAACCTGGTAAAATATTGAATAAAATAAAAAGTACCGCTGATTGAGCGGTACCCCAATTTCCTTTTAAGCTGCTTTACTAAGTTCAGCAGGCGCATCACTGATATGTACCAACAATTAAATCATGCAGCGCACGTTTGTCCTTGCACATCCCCACCATGAAGGCGCTGACGATTAAAGCAATTCAGATGGTAAGGACGTAGACGAGACCGCCAACCAAATTGCGCATCAGCATCGTACCAAGTCCAACCTTCCCGCCGTTCACTTTGGCAATCCTGATTCCTACAAAAAGTATAATTTACCTAGTAAAGTAAGCAGGAAAGCTTTTAGCGACCGAATCAAATTATTAGTCTTGTTGCAGGCTGTCCTAATTGATAAAGTCTTTATAAAGGCATAAATTTATCTGTTTGCCTTTTTCGTCCTCTCCATTCCTGCCGCTGTATTGCTTTATGCGGGTATACCTTTTCCGGCTAATTATGTTGGCCTGATTCTTACAGGTAACGCGATATCCGCGTTCTTCTTCATTTTTGTTCCCCGGCTTTTCCAATATCCTGACCCGGCAGAATCCGCTCTTGGTCATTTTCCCAAGGCACTCTCACTCTCCCTGGCCGGATTCAACTATTATGTACAGGAAGCGATCTGCCATTACCCATTCTGGATCAGCAGACTGCTCAGCCTTGCCTATTTTCTATTTCTGGTTTGTGCCGTAATCCTGCTCATGGTCTTTCTTAATCATTATTACGTGTAAGAGGTGCTGAAAACTTGATTAAAAAAGAACGAGACGAATCCATTATGATTCAAAAGCTGAAGGCATTAAATATGCGGCTTGCCCCGGGTCACCCCGCCAGGCCACAGGTCGAGGAGCAGCTGGGAAAGAGTCTGGCCGGCTTTCGGGGCGAGAAGTCCATCGACTACTTTCTGACCTTCCTGCCTCCGGAACAATTTTTCATCCTTCACGATCTTCGCCTTCCCCATACAGACTCTTACTACTTTCAGATCGACACCCTCCTCCTCTCTCCACGGCTGATTGTTATCATCGAGATGAAAAATATAATCGGAGAATTGTATTTTGATGATGATGGCAGGCAGCTTATACGGACACTCGATGGCAAAACCACCGCGTTTGATGATCCCCGCCTGCAGGCCGGCCGGCACCGTCGCCAGCTCGAAGCCCTGCTGAGAGCAAACCATTTCCCTGATATCCCCATCTATCCCCTTGTCCTCATCAGCAATCCAGCCGCGATCATCAAAGGATCCAACAGACGTTCCATCGAAGACGTTCTCCACCTCAATGCCTTTCCTGACAAATTCGACACGCTCTGCCGCCGCTTCACCGAGGAAAAGGTAAATTCAAAAGAACTGAACAAACTATCCCGCATGCTAATCAAGCAGCATTCCCTTCTCGATCCCAACGTCCTCTCAAAATTCGGTTTGGCCTCAGAAGATATCCTTCCCGGTGTGCAGTGCACCAGGTGCCGCACACTCACCATGCAAAGAGTCCGCGGCACCTGGTGCTGCCGAACCTGCGGCGCTGCATCCAAAGACGCCCATCTTGCCGCCCTGAAGGACTACGCCCTTCTCCTTGGTCCGAGCATCAGCAACCAGGAGTGCCGGCGGTTTCTTGGGCTTTCGTCGATGTCTATTGCGACAAAAATACTGGGCGCCATGGATTTGAAAAGTACCGGGACGTTTAGAGATAGGCGGTATGTTCTCAGCGAGCGGGGAAAATAGGAGTAGGGTGGCTTTTTACAATGAAGGCTGGCGGGGTTCTCGCAAAGTAGCCGTTGGCGAGTAAATCCGCGTTTTCGGCGAGTAAATCTCGAGTCCGGCGAGTAAAATCAGATTTCCGCGAGTAAAGTTGCCGGTTCGGCAAGTAAAAACGGCTTTGGGCTAGTAAACTATGAAAATCGGCGAGTAACGGTGCCCAGAGGTCCATTTTCAAGTCCCCCGCAGCACCAACAAAGTGGCTTTTCATTAAAATCGCATGAAATCGGTCTGATTTCGCATAAAAAATCCCTTCTCAGACCAATTCAGCATGCTCCGCCGTGATTTCACCGGGGTAAAGATGAATCAAAGAACTCTGCCAACTGCCCCGCAACGGGAAAAATAGGCTGCGGGCGGAATACCCGCCACCAAAAAAAAGCACTTATCCCCGATAAGTGCTTTCAACCTTCTCCCTATTCAATTCAGCCCAAGGTCGTTCATTAAGTCACAAAATAAAGCCAGTCTTTTCTCGGCAGCAAGAGGCAGCCGCTCGTTGCGAAAGGAGGTGTTTTGGATTAAGTGAAAGAACGTCAGGCAGAATTCTAAGTGTTCAGCAATGAAGCTGGATGATATCTCTATGATGGTTAATAGTTTTACGATGATGCTGGGGTGATTCAGCTCTTGGGAGTGGGCGGTGACGAAGGTGAAGAGTTCTCTGGGTTCTGCTTCATTCTCCAGGACGGCCCTGAAGAGTCTGTTTGTTTCCTGAATTGCTTCGTTTACATGTGACAAGGTATTTCCTCCTGCAGTTTCTATCCTATGATAGTGAATATTTCCAGTGGCTAGGATTTGGCCAAAATTTACATATTTTATTATAACAGTAAAATTTTTGAAATTAAACGGATAATACCGCCGCACGAAAAAGAGCGCAGTCTAAGGACTGCACTCTCAATATTCAGCTCGCACTCCAAATCGCATCCGCCCATTCTGGATGATCGATGAACGGGTTGCGGTTGTGCTGCCATTTTTCAAATATGACTTCGTTCCGGTGGCGTTCGAATTCGTCGACTGGATCCTGGTCGTTCCATTGCAGCAGGGTCGACAGTTTGCCATGCAGCGGTTTTGGTGAGTTATTCACGGTATTCGCGAGTTCAAGGTCGATCTCGCCGTCTCCTTCATAGCGCACTGCCATGTAAAACAGCATTCTGGCGATGTCGCCTTTGACCCGGTTTGGCGGCTCCCATGAATCGGAATCATAATAGCACTGTGTGCATTCGGAATGCTGCTTGCCGCCGTTATCGAAGTCCAGGTTGCCCCGCGAGCTGTTGACCGAGGCATCGGTCGGGCGCAGGTGATGGAGATCGGTGCCCGGGCCGGCGGTGGTGCCAAAGTCGCCATGTGACTTGGCCCACACATGCTCGCGGTTCCAGTCATCCGCACCTGAGCCGAAGGTCGATTTCGCCTGGGAGCGTCCGGTGTATAACAGGATGACATTATTCGGGTTATTCGGATCTTCATCTGTATCCTTGATGGCTTCGGTGATCTGTGAGTACGTAAGTTTCGTCTGCGGCTTGATGATGCTGTGAAGGGCCGCCTTCAAGGCTGCGCCTGTCTTGCCCTCCGCATTTTGATAATAGCCGCCCGCCTCTGCAGCCTTCACCACAATAAGCGTAAACTCACCCTTCGCCTCTGCCTTGCCGTCGTTCGCTGTTACCGTCACCCGTACTGTTCCTTCTTGTCCGGTCGGAAGCGTGAGCAATGCACCGCTCAAGCTGCCGGCTGTACTCGTAAACGTAAGCTCGTCTCCGTCCGCATCCTGGAAATGCTTCGTCAAATCAATGACCGCTGACTCCCCGAGCCCGGCTGTCTTATCTGCAAAAGGAACGCCGAGCACGGGAGCTGTATTTTTCTTAGGAAGAAGCGGAGACACTACTTCATCTCCGTTTTTGTTGTAAAAAGTGATGCCTGTAATATCAGAGCCTTTTTCAATCGTCCATGATTGAACGTTCTCCGCACCCCAGATTTCGGTGATCTTGCTGCTGTCGATCACTACTTCCTTCACTTCAGCACCGCTGAAATTAAAGGCGGCTTCCTTGCCTGTCGGATCCAGCACAACGACCGTATTCTTCAAGCCTTCGCCATCCAGTGTGGTGGTTTTCTTCAGATGCAAACCATCAGTGACCATGGACGCCGCATCAAGGGAAATCCAGGAGTCCTGGGCAGCAACCGTCCACTGCTTGGCCACAAAGCGCTTTAGATTCAGACGCTTTCCGTCCTTAGCCGGAGGCAGCTTTTCGTCTCCTGCCGGAACAGTCTGGATGATAACCGGATCATGGTCGCTCGCGCGGCCGTGCTCCTCCATGAAGCCGGAGTTGATATGGACAATATCCACTTTTGTTGCTGCCGCTATATTGTTAGATACCAGGATATGATCCAGCACCTGGGCATTGCCCTGATAGGAGTAGGAGTAGCGGTCTTCTGCCGGCACTCTCTCAATCATATTGGTCAGTTCATTGCCCTTCAGAGTTTTCAGCGGGTTGGAGAATTCAAAATCGTTGAAGTCCCCAAGCAGGATAAGGTTCGCATCCGGATCCTTCGATTTAACATCTTTAACAAATCCGTTCACGATTCCTGCGATCTTCATCCTCTGCACTTCACTGCCGAGCACAGGAGGCTGCACCTTTCCAAACAGCGGAGTGTCCCCGCCCTTGGAGTTGAAGTGGTTGGCAACCACAATCACGCTGCGGCCCTTGAAGCTGAACTGTGCGGCCAGCGGTTTGCGGCTTGACTGGAAGGCCGGGTTCGTTGGATCAATGCGGCCCGGATTCAGTGTCAGCTTTTTACCATCAAAGCCGACTGCCTCTGTTGCAGTTCCCTTTGTTCCCGGAGCGAGCGTCACCCGGTCTGCTTTATACAGGAAGCCGACACGGATATTACCGCCTGGCGCGCCGCCGTCCTTATTATTTTCCGGAGCGATATCGGTATAGCTGTACGCTGCCCCGCCAAGCTCCTTGATTTTGTTAATCAATGTGGCAAAGCTTTCGCTTGCATCTGTATTGCCGCTGTTCGTTTCCCCATCATTATCCTGCATTTCAGTCAAACCGATGATGTCAGGCTGCTTCAGATTGGATACAATCGCCTGCGCAAGCTTCGTTACCTTCGCGTCCACATCCTGGGCTGAAAAGTTTTCTACATTATAAGAAGCAACAGTCAGCTTCTTATCGTCCGCAGTGATGGATGTGGTTTCACGCTCGTTTCCGCCATCGACAAACTGCGGAAGCTCTGTCTTGTCACTCAGCACTTTATACGCGCTGAATCCGTAGCTGACTACGCCCCCAATGGAACCTTCAAAACGGTCGCCCATCTTGGCCACAAATTTCTCGTCATTAATATCTATCGTGATTCGCTCTGGATTATAATCTCTCTCGGTAATGCGAAGGCCCCCGCTGCTCGTGTTCGTTTCCATATTGCCGGGAATCACCACAAGCTCGCCGTATCGCTGAGGCGCTACAATCTTCGCATCGTCAACTTCCACCAGCATGCCTTCCAGACTTTCATAAAAATCAATGCCATCTTCACCAGGATCGAATTCCTTCAAGCCGTCATTATCAATCACTTCTGTTGGAAGTGTCCGGTCAACGCCAAGCTTGACCGCTTTCGGCAAGGCTTGTCCGCCTGCTGTCTTTGTAATTACAGAAGCACTGATTTCTGTAACAGGCAGATCTGTCTTCTGCTTTTCGGCATAGCCCTCCAGGACAAATTCCTTCACCTGACCACTCACGCTAACAGCATCACCCGTCTGCAGACCATGCGCTTTTTTATAAACCAGAATGCCTTCTGATGTTCCTTCTTCAGCATCCGGCTTTGGATCCTGCATGTAAAAGTTATTTGCGTCCACAATCTTCGTCACGATTCCCGCGACATTTGGAACATTGAAGCCGTCATACAGGGAGTAATGCCCCGCACCCTGGATATCATGGATACGGACTTCATCCTTCTGAAGTACATAATTAAATACAGCAGCCGCGCTGTCCGTCAGGCCTGCCTTCACGGCAATTGCTTTGATCACCGTATTCCGGCTGATCACAATCGGCCCTTCATATACCGGGCTGTCCGCTTTCGGCTCACTGCCGTCGGTTGTATAATGAATCACCGCACCCTGTGTTCTCGTGCTGAGCATAACCTTTCCGCCCGACGGTATTAAACCGGAGCCGGGACTCGCTGTGACCGGCTGAACTCTGCTCGCATCCTGAATGATATCGGACGCATCACGCGGAATCAGCTGATACACTCCTTTATAAGCACCAAGCACACCCGTGATTTCATCATAGACAGTACCGGCCGCAAGCAGAGAAGCATCCTGCGGTCGGATCTGGAACGTTACACCTGATGCATCCTTGGCGGTAAAAGTGCCGCTTGCCAGGGATTCCACACTCACCTTTTTAACGGTAAGGAGTTTCCCCTCATTCTCTTCTTTCAATTCTGACGCAGACGCAGCCTGTGCCGCGGGGACTTCACCATGGCCGGTTACCGTAACATCCGCCGCCTTCACCTCAAGCTCCAGCAGGGAATTATAATCAGCGAGCTTCCCGGAAGCCTGCACCCGGTCGCCAGTCGCTAGATTCAAATTGGAACCATACAGCACCAGCCCCGCAGTCTCGTCCTGGATATACACCGTCGAACCGAACACCGCCGTTACAACACCTGCTGTCACAGCCGTACTGCCGACTGGAAGCTGGCGCACATCAGCGATGGACTTTACAGATGCAGCGGTATACGTAAATTCCGCAGCATCGCTGTCCTGCAGTCCGTCTTTGACCGCAATCGCTTTGATGACTGTATCTCTTTCTATCTTAATGGGAGCAGAATAAAGAGTGCTGTTCCTGCCAGGCGCTGAGCCGTCCGTTGTATAATAAATTTGAGCTCCGGCCGTGCCTGTCGCAAGGCTGACAAGCGTTCCCGCCGCCACAGTACCAGAGCCAGGAGCTGCCGTGACAGCTTCCGCTTTATTCACGTCTCCAGCTTCCACAAAATTATAAGCCGTCGGACTCTTCAAGCCGGCTGTCGCAAAATACGCTTCAAGCGTACCGGTAATCTGTACCTTTTTGCCCAGATTATCCGGATTCGCCTTCAAATTTAACGCCGTCCGGATTGCACCGGAAGGCAGCTGCACCGGTATGATCTTCGTCCGGTCCGTCTCATCCGGCTTATCAGCAAGCGCCAGATTCGTATCCGCCGTAAAAGGCCCTGAATGCTTATAATTAATCGAAGCACCCGAACCGCCATTCACCGTACCCACAATATATCCCTCAACAGTTGCCGTTCCCGTATTATTCGCAATCGCCTCTGCCACCGAAATAGTACCAGCTGCATCCGCCTTCATCCCAAACGGAACAAAAAAACTAATGACCATCGCAAAAATCAAACTCAGATTCAAAGCTCTCTTCCACCCACGTTTTCGCATCCCACAATCCCTCTCACATATAATTTTTCCAAAAGCGAGATTCCTCACAATATCCTGCCACTCTGCCGGGTCATGCATCCACTCCTGTTCCGTCCACGCTTTTTAGTTAACTTATAATTTCATTAAATCACATAATTGTTAAATAATTGGTAAGGTTGTGTAAAGTTGGGAGGAGAGCACTATGACATTTTCAGGAAATGGTACATTAGTCGGAACTTGGTATGTGGAAGGAAATAGGGGTGTCAATGAAATAGGCGAAACAGCCATCGTAATGCGGATCATTCCAGGCTGGCAAAAAAGCATAGGCATAAATACAAAACAAGGAAAGCCGTCATCACACCGGCTCCCCTAAAAATACTGAATATATCTACCTGCTGCCCAAAGCATCCCCATGTGATCAGCCAAAGAGCAATTAGGATCATCAGCGTTTTTCCCGCTGCTGCCAGCGGAATATGGTCTTCCGTTTTTGCAGCAGCCGATCCGTAACAAAAAACAAAATAGCTGCACCTAAACTATATGGAAGGAAGACAAGTCCTAACACCATGTGCAAAACTACTGAAACCACTGCTTCCACGTTTCTGTTTCCGCTTTTCCTCGAGAAAAGCCGGGCCGCCTCATCACTTATTATAGAAGTGACTCCTCCAAAGATCAGGATAAAACTAAATCAGATTGATTGGAGCGTAAGGTGCGAGACTCCTGCGGGAGAAGCGGGACAGGTGAGACCCCGCAGGCGAAGCCGAGGAGGCTCAGCGCCCGCCCCGCGGAAAGCGAGCACCTGGAGCGGAAATCAACTTACTACATCCGAACCCAGGATTTATTTTTATCCTTTGTGAAAATAAGTCTAATTCCTAGAGCATTGGGTTTAAAGAATTGGTAAATTAGCGGTAATATTAAGGAGATGCTTATAGTATCCACGATGATAACCGAAATGGTCCATGAACCATTTTACAATATTTGAGAAGGTGTACCCCCCTGGTCTTTTATATAGTAGTAGGAACCCGCTATTCATTTGGCGGGTTCTTGGTTTATTGAGCTTTTTTCTGCCGAGAGGTGCAGCATACCCTCATAGTAATAATTGCCCTATTTCAGCAGGATATTAAATGCCTGACATGGAATAAAGCTATGGAATTGTTATTCACCACGTTCATGCTGAATATATATGGAATAATCAGATGCAAATGTTTTCTAATCTTTGTGAGGTGATGGATCATTTGAAAAGGGTTATAACATTGCTTGTACTGCTTTGCTTCCTTCTCGCAGGCTGTATCAATTCAAACCGTGAAGAAGTATCCACCAAACCAAGGAATAATATTAAAGAGGAGCAAAGGGTGCCAAAGCCGGATTTAAAACCTCCCACTCCTAAACCCACTCCTGCTCCACCCCCATCACCGCCAACGGAAGAGCTTTTCGAATACAACGGACCCATCGAGCACATCTTTTTCCATCCCCTTATTGTATATCCAGAATTAGCTTTTGACGGGGATGCCATGGCTAAGGGGTATGATGATTATTTTGTGACCGTTAAAGAATTCAAGAAAATGATTGATTCATTGTACCGCAAAAACTATGTGCTTATTAAAATGGCTGACCTCTTTCAAGAGCAGAAAATCAATGGAAAAGTTACCTTAACCCAAAAGAAACTAAAACTCCCTAAAAATAAAAAACCGTTAATCCTCTCGGTGGATGATCTTAATTACTATCAATATATGAAAGAAAACGGAAATGCGTATAAATTGCTAATTGATCAAGAAGGTGAACTTGCTTCCTATACAAAAGATAAAACTGGAGCCGAAAGCATCTCCCGAGACCTGGAAATCGTTCCAATCCTCAATACTTTCGTGAAGGAGCATCCCGACTTTTCCTTTAACTCCGCAAAAGGAATCCTCGCATTAACCGGCTATGAGGGCATACTCGGATACCGCACCCACGAATTAACGAACAAACGTTATACTCATGAAAAAGAAGAAGCAAAAAAAGTGGTGGATAAATTAAAGGAGGACGGATGGGAATTTGCCTCCCATGGATACGGCCATTTGAATACTCAGAGAGTTGGCCTGCAAACACTTCGTTCTGATACACAGAGATGGAAAAAAGAAGTAGAACCCCTCATTGGCAAGACGAATATCTATATCTACCCCTTTGGAAGCAGTGTCCTGCCAGGAGATCCTAAATTCGAAGCGTTACGGAATTACGGATTTAACATCTTTTGCTCAGTAGGGCCGAATCCTTATCTATCCACTTCCATTCAATATGCCATGATGGACAGGGTCCATATTGATGGGATTGGGTTGAAGCAGCAGAAAGAGATTATGGACCGGTTTTTTGATCGTGATGAGGTAATGGATTCTGTCAGGCCTGAATAGTGGTTGATGATGTAAATGCTCTTGGGCTAACTTGTTTTCGAGTAATGAAATAACCAGGGCTGCCGTAGCTGCCCTGCCTAGTTCAGTTAACGCACCCAAAGTTGAGACTGGAGCTTTTACATCTATGTTTAAAAGCACTTCTAATTCGTATAAGGTTAAAATAAATAAAAAAACAGAGAGCATAAGCTCTCTGTTTCCTTTTACACCCCATAATTATGCATTTACAAGAAGGGAGCAATGCATTACGCAGCAATTTTGGGGTGTTGGAGATAAAAAGCAGAAAGTATCAGTAACTTTCTGCTTTTTACATTATAATTCAGCCATGATTAACTGTTTTAACAAATTACTTGTTAACTGTTAGTCCCGCTTTGTGACATTTCCAGGCACCTTCAGCATTGCTGTGTTTCATTCCTTTTATCCTTAACGTTTATCTAACGTCTCAAATCTGTCTTTCTCTCTACAGTTGCTTATATAAAGCTTCTGTTTGGAATTGGGAAAAAAACGTTGGTTTATGTAAGAATATTTGGAATAAATTGAAAATTATGGCGAGAAAAACCTAAAACAAAAAGAGAATTCCTATTTATATTAACAATCTATAACTTGGGAAAATAAAGTGCGCTGTTATTTCTTTCTGAGTTACTTTTTGGTAATTTCAATTACATGGTTAATTTGGTTTATTGTGGATTCCTCATGCTCTAAAATATACTAGTTTTACATCCTGAAAAACTGAAAGCCTGAAAATCTATTTTCTATTTTGAGAGGAGAAGTAGTATGAAGAAAAAGAGATTGTTCGGTACTTTACTTCTGAGTTTGAGCTTAAGTTTTTCTATGTTTGGTTCAGCCTCTTACGCACAGGAAGCTAAGGAACAGAAACCAGAGTCATTACGGGTAATAATTAAGGCTTCTAAGCAAGAAAAATCAAAATTGAAACAGAATTACAAAGAGCATAGGGATTTTGGAGATGAAGGTTATACAACCGAAGTAAATCAGAAGCAATATGAGGCACTTCAGAAAAACAAAAATATTACTATAGAAAAAGTGGCTCAGTTTAAGATACAAGCAACGGCGCCTGCAAAGGCTGCAGCTTATCCTTCCACCCGAGTACCATGGGGCATTAAAGCGATATATAATGACAGTACCCTGAGTGCGGCTTCCGGGGGTGACGGAATAAAAATAGCTGTGCTGGATACAGGAGTTTATAAAACCCATATAGACTTAAGTCAGAATGTTGAACAATGTAAAGATTTCACAACCTCCAGCACCTACGTGAATAGCTCTTGTAATGATGGAAACGGCCACGGCACTCATGTCGCTGGATCCGCACTGGCTAATGGAGGTTCTGATGGTCTTGGGGTTTATGGGGTTGCTCCGCAATCAGAATTATGGGCCTATAAAGTGTTAGGTGATAACGGATCTGGATACTCTGATGATATTTCCGCAGCTATCAGACATGCTGCAGATGAAAGCACTCGTACAGGCTCTAAAGTTATTATTTCAATGTCATTAGGTTCAAGTACTAAAGATAGTTTAATAGCCAGCGCTGTTGACTATGCCTACAGCAAAGGAGTACTGGTGATTGCAGCAGCAGGTAATAGCGGTCCTGGAAGCAATACTATTGGGTACCCTGGTGCACTGACTAATGCAGTTGCGGTAGCAGCACTTGAAAATGTCCAAGTAAATGGAACCTACCGTGTAGCAGATTTTTCATCAAGAGGAAATCCTAATACTGATGGTGATTATGTTATACAGGAAAAAGATATAGAAATTTCAGCTCCTGGAGCAAGTATTGAGTCTACATGGAATAATGGAGGCTACAATACGATTAGTGGAACGTCTATGGCAACTCCACATGTTTCAGGTCTAGCCGCAAAAATCTGGTCAGCAAACAAAACACTCACACATACACAACTACGCAGCGAATTGCAAAGACGTGCTAAATTGTATGATATTAAAGGTGGGACAGGCGCGGTAACTGGTGATGACTATGCTTCCGGATTCGGGTTTGGTAGAGTTAGATAATTAACATGGTAGATTCGGCTCAACTAAGTGTGAGCTGAATCTACTATTTTTGGTAATTACACCTTGGTTATCTTTACTAACATCTCAGATATAGGAAAAGACCTCATACATATTTTTATCGGTTACCTTTGGATCATAATGTGAGAATTCATTCTTATTAAGGATATTCGGCTTAATCTAAATAGACTCTTTGAAACGAATCCTTCAGTTTGTTATTTATCTTTTTTCGTATTCCTTGAAGAAATCAATAAACAACTGAAAACTAGTATTAATGGACAATTAGCTGATATTGTGGAAATTCCAGACGACTTTAAGGATTCAGACAGCCTTCAACATATTCACAGTTATCTTAGAACCGGAAGAGCGGATACATTAAAGGAATGTCTCAACTTGCTTGTAAAGGAACGCCATCATTTAGAACAAATAGGGATGCTTAATAATATTAATGATGATATCGAACATTCAACATCTATACTTAGTCGGAAAATAAAAGATTTAGAAAATCATATTTCCTAACAAAAAAGAGCAGCTGCAAATACAGCCCCCCTATGCAGATCCGCCCCTTATCCATAGAAAAAACAATTTCACACTTAACAGCCTTATGTAAAAATAAACGGCCAGTCTTTTGAAGGAAGACTGGCCGCATGAGTATAAAGAAAACAATTAAAAGCTATTATAATTGTCTTCAGTTTATATTCTAGTATTTCGATAAAATTTTTCGGTTACAGCCTTTCAAGTACCTACACCTGCCTTTCATGCCCCTCTTGAACAGGACAAGATGACGATTTACCTATTTAATGGGCCAATATACCCTGTCTAATATTCTTATAGGATTGCTATACTATGAACCGAGGTCTTATTCCTTGGTTCTTTTTATTTATAAAACAACAAGAAGAGGATGATTTGTGTGAACAAAGTTTTAGCTTTTGCAAGAAGAAGATGGACTTATATTTTAACTGCCATTATCGCTCTCATTATTGGAGGGAACATGGGCCCTTCACAAAAGGAAGTGGATGCAGCTACAAATAAAAATGATGATCTAAATACTACCATCGAACAAAAAGATAAAAAGATCTCTAGCTTAACAGATGAAAACAAAGAACTTAACGCTAAAGTAAAAGAAGCGGCGCCATTCTTTAAGTTACAAGAAGCTGAGCGCAAAGAAAAAGAAGCTGAACTGAAGAAAAAGGAAGCCGCTGCTAAAGCTAAGAAAGAAGCCGAAGAAAAGGCAAAAGCTGAAGCTGAAGCAAAGGCTCAGGCTGAAGCTGATAGATTAGCAGAAGAAAAAGAAAAGAAAGGGTATGATACAGGCATTACCTATAACCAATTAGCAAGAACACCTGATGATTACATGGGTGAGAAAGTTAAATTCCGTGGTAAGGTTGTTCAGGTCATTGAAGGTGACGATACAGTCCAAATTAGATTTGCTGTTGGTGAAAATTATGACACAATCCTGTTTGCTGAATTTGACCCTTCTATCGTTGAATCCAGAGTTTTGGAGGATGACACGATTACGATCATGGGGTTATCTACTGGTTTAGTCTCATATGATTCTACAATGGGTGGAAAAATATCTATCCCAGGTGTGTCAGTTGATAAAATAGAACAATAAAAGCAACAATTTGGGCAGTCTCTACTTGGGACTGCCTTTTTTATTAGGAAGAAATGAACCTACTGTTGCTTTATACTGAAAAAACTTCAGAGTTGCTCCAATCGTCACAAACCGAAATTCCCCTTCCACCATAATTTTCATAGTGGCCTAGTTTTTGATTTTTACATCTTTGGAGCATTTGAGTCCAGATGTTATATATTCTTGTACCTCTCATCCCATGAGTCTTAGTCGTTTCTTTTTTATCAAGAAAAACGCAGTTATCTGGATAATATCCTTTGTTTTTATTTTTGCGGACTAACTGCAATCCTTCCTTATAACCAATTGCATTTGCCCAATTAACAAATGCTACCGGGTCATCTTTCCATTCTTTGCAGATCAATCAATCTTTGCCTTTATAGCGATTGTCTTTATTGCTGCCATAGCACATAAGTCTGATAGTTTTCCAAACCTTATAAATCTTAGTTTTGCTTAATCCGTGTTTTTCAATGGACATTACCAGCACCCCGATATTTCTATTAAATTAAGTTAATCTTACTAATAATTAAAGGGCATGTAATTCTAATTTCCCACTTATTTTCATACATTTATATTTTTCCCAGTTAACCCGCCCCATAGTTTAAGTACCTTTCTTCACAAACTCAGCCTTATTATAGGAATGCTTCCCTGTTAGTGGAACAAGAAAAAAGGCTGACAAGCAGCGAAGGATGTCGGTATTTTGGTTTTTATTCCTATGATTTTCGTACTATCCAGGTGCTAAAATTAGGATATTAAACCTAAGGGGGAAGACATGAAAAAGTTATTTGGGACCATATTAGCTACATCGTTAGTATTTTGTGCACATGGAAATGCAGGAGCAGCCACCACCCATACTCCGGACAAAAACGAAATCCAGCGAGAAATGAATCAGGTAAAAAAAGAATTCACTTTCAAAAGAAGTTCCGTGAGACAACTCAAAGCATTGGATGACGTATTGTACGAAGTTGAACCAAACGATAGTTTTCGGGCTGCTAATAGCCATGACATAAAGGCGTATGTCTCTGGCACATTAGAATACAACGATGTGGATGTGTTTCGAATTGTGGTTCCAAAAGACGGCTTTGTAGTCCTCGCAGGGATGGTGGATCCATCTTCTTTAACAGAATTAGGCATGGGTTTATTTGATATAAACGAACAAATCATTGAACCGGAAGCCTATGATCAAAACGAAGACGGGCTCCTGGCATTAGCTTATACCATTAAGGCAGGGACCTACTATATGGCTGCTGTTGACATGAACAATATAGGTCTGGGTGATGCGTATGTTATGAAGCTGTTCACTGCGGATGAATTGAATTTAGATACAACTCCACCTCAAGCTCCAAAAGTAAACCCAGTCGATGACAATGATACGATAGTGACAGGTACAGCAGAAGCTAATTCCCAAGTCAAGATCAAAGTGGGATCTAAATGGATTGCGAGTGGAAAGGCTGCTTCTAATGGGAAGTATTCTGTAAAGATTCCAGTCCAAAAAGCCGGTGTTTCAATTCAGGTATGTGCGGTAGATTCAGCCAACAACCAAAGCAAGTTTACGAGTTCAGTGGTTAAAGATAAAACCCCTCCTGCAGCTCCGAAAGTAAATCCAGTCGATGACAATGATACAGTTGTGACAGGTACATCGGAAGCCAATTCCCAGGTAAAGGTCAAAATAGGTACCAAGTGGATAGCAGCTGGAAAGACAGCGTCGAATGGAAAATTTTCCGTAACGATTCCGGTGCAAAGAGCCGGAGTCACACTCTATGTGTGTGCAGTAGATACAGCGAAAAATCAAAGTAAAATGTCCAGTCAAATTGTGAAGGACAAAACGCCTCCTAAAATCCTTACCGTAAACAAGGTTACAACGAAAAGTACATCTGTAACGGGGAAAACGGAAGCGAATGCAAGTGTTGAAGTCAAAGTGGGAACAAAATCACTAGGAAAAGCAGCAGCAGACAGTAAGGGCAATTACAAAATCAAGATGAAGAGTCAAAAGAAAAATGTTAAACTGACAGTCATCGCAAAAGATAAAGCGGGTAATTCCAGAAGCGTGACCACAACAGTAAAGTAAAACAAAATAGAACAGAAGAAGAAAAGTATGGAAGTTTTTGGATAAAGGCTGTTAAAGGGTTCATTGATCTTTTTGAGGGTGAGTGGGTCGTTGTAGAAATAGATGGCGTTACCAAGGATTTCAAAAAACTTACTTCCCTAAGAATGCGGCCATTGAAGATGTTGTATTGATTTATCATAAGAGTATTAGTATTCTCAACGAAGATACGGAGAACTTCGCAAGGAAGTTGAGAATTTGCTGGATGAACTTTTTGAAGGTAGTCAGGAACAAATTATTGCCCACACCAAGATAATAAAAGACAGCTAACCTTATGTTAGCTGTCTTTTTAATAATTCTTTTAGCGATAACAAAAATGTTTTTGTTAAAAACTTATGCATTTAATTGCCGTAAGAATCAGTTTTCGTAAACCTCATTCAACCAAAATGGTAACTTATAAGGCAAAATGGCTCTCCTTCTTTAACTAACCTGTACGTAGTAAACAACACAAAAAGCCTGCCAGCAGCCATTGATGGAGCTAGATGATGATGAAGAGTTTGCAGTTGATTTTGTTACGGTTGAAATTAATGAATATACAGATATGATTGAGTTTTTATTTTTTACTTTTGAAGATAGAGCAGAAGTATATTTTTGTCTTTATGACGATGGTGAAGCTCCATTCAGGAACATATTAGGCAAAGGAACAGCAGCTACCATAGATGAAGCTGCTCAACTTGCCAAGGCCGACCTAGATAAACAAGCATACTCAATACTTTGTTAAATTGCTTACTTTATTTACTTGGGTTTTTACACAATTAAATAAAGCCAACCTCAAGCAGAGATCGGCTCAATCTTTTAATACCGGCAATAAAATATCGGCTACAGAAGGAATCTGGACCTACCAATACTCTTTGAAATACATAATCATTTCTGTTAAATAACTTCTATCTAAACTCAAACTGGCTTTCGTCACCCATATCTAAAATATGCCTTTTCAATCGCTGTTTGTTATCCTCGTCACTAAAAAAGATGAATGCTGCTAAGCTTTTATGCCAACCTTTATTTTTATTTTTTACTGAACTTGACATTCCCAATGTTCTTGCTATTTGATCTAAGTCGATGTTGTAAAATCCCTCTAAATCGGGCGTATGTACTACAAGCCTTATAAGCCCCCTTGCCTCAAGGTTTCTCAAATAGTGGGTTATTGCTACAGGATGTTTTATATTCCCGTCCTCTACTGTCGTAGGGCTATCATCGTCAATAATTACAATTACTTCCTTCTTCAATAATAAAAACAAATTAACAAAAAAAGGGATAAACGCTTTACCATTGGGGTTATATATTTCAATTGAGCTTTCAAAATCATTTTTCATTGATGATAAGGCAGTTATATCAGATTGGCCTTCTACAATAATTATTTTTTTATAAAATAAACTTCTATAAAGATCTTCATTTTTTAAATTTTGTTGTATAAAATTATCATAAGCATGTGAATGATTTAATAAGTCTAATTTATATTTAATAGATGCATCTGGTTGTATGTTTTGTTCTAGTCTTATTGTTTCTATATCACTTGATGCGGTACTATATAATTCTATAATTTCATTTTCAGTGATATTAAACTGCGCATGACTATTAAAAAAGATAATATCTTCTAATTTTATCTTTAGTATACTTAACAAGCGAGAATTATGTGTGGCTATTCTTATAATAAAGTCACTATCATTTAAAACTCCAAAGAATTCTCCTACAACTTTTAAGAACTCCTCATCAAGGAAATTTTCTGGTTCATCGAAATAAATAATTCTTATTGTATTCAAGTTATAATTATTAAAAATAGACATCATGTTATACAACTTCTCTTGTCCCTTAGACTTTTTTTTAAACAGGTCCAATTTCCCCATTATTTCTCTACAATAATTAATTACCTTATGTACTCTATCAGAGATACTTTCCTCCTCAGTAACTCTATCCAACTCTCCTCTTGAACCTTCATCTAAATATGTGTAAGTCATACTTTCAAAATTAATGGCTATCTTATTCATATGTCGTGGAATTATTGGCATACCATCCTCAGTAATTAAAAAGGATTGATGTTCCTGTTCTTTTAAAGCCTGGTTCAATGCATAAGTCTTACCTGATCCATTTATACCAACTAAAAATTTTAATGGATTTGTTAAATCATTAATCATTTTTTATACTCCATATGGACTGCATAACAATATTTTTGATACAAAGTCTTTAAATTATCAATCCTCTGAGTTAATTTATTACCTTGTCTAATATTAATTAACCGTTCAACATCCTCTGTTTTTGTATTAAATCTTTCCAACTTAATACCGGTAAGTTTCTCTATTTTTATAATAAATCCACTTAAATCCTTAACACTTTTTGGCTCAATAAACGATACCCCTATATCTATAGCTCTTTTAAATGATTTCTCCCTAATAAGATTAGCTAACATTAATTCTGGGGTGAGTTTTTTATCCCAATTCCAATCGGCCTCTAGTTGCATGGCAGCCATTGCTGAGCTAATAATTCCCTTTTTTTCTTTTGGTACAAAATTTAAACTGTCTATTTTGTCTTTAATAGATATAGGTAATTTATTATATTCCGCTTCCCAGAACACAACTTTATCTTCAAGTACGTCTACCAAATAGGTATTTTGTATATTACTTTTATCAATCATTTGCAAATCATAAAAATAATAATAATTTTTAAGTACGTCTATTACCTTAGATTTAAAACACACAAACCCTTCAATGGTATCTCCATTATAGTGGCTGAAGTTATGCTCCCTTGGCTTAAAATCACCTAAATCAATTACTTTAATCCTCCTATTTCCCTTTAGTTCCTTACCTTGCAATAACGGAATTCTAATGCTTCCGAGAACATAAATTGAATTATTATTACTATTAACTTCGACACATGCATCATTAGTTTTATATGTCTCTGTTGAAGTATTGAAAAAATGGTTTTTATGAGTGCGGTATTCAAACTCTGCAACCAATTCAAACTTCGGATAAACATTCTCCTTTGGATCATTTAAGTAATATTTAAATACTTTTTTTAAAATTAATAATTTATGATCTTTAGTCGACTTTAGTACAGGTAATCCCTTTACATTAGAATATTCATCGTTATAAAAGGCATTAACATATTCTGAACTAGTATATTCATATTCATTAATCTCATCTGACACAAGCAATGGATTTAATTGATATAAATTTCTTGTCTTGTATTTTCTCTCAGTTATAACGTTATGAATAAAAGCCCTAACGTTAATCTTATTATCAAACTCCGTTGGTTCTTCCAATTCAAACGATAGATTATCTTTCAGCCAAGTTTTTTCTAACCTTATAGAGTGATGCTTTAAAACTAGTTTTATATATAGGTCTTCTCCTCTTTCTGCTGTGAAATTACCTTCTTCTATTATCGCTGGAATGTAATCATTATCTTTAAAGCCCTTAAATATTTCTTTTATTTTGTCAATTAAATTAGGGATTGAGTCAGTTTGCTTTAATTGTTCTAAGTATTTATTATCCTTCAAGATAATCACCGCCTAGTTTCGTTTTAACCGAAGTTTATTTAATACAACATTTCTTATATTTTTTCCCACTACCACATGGGCATTTTACATTTCTACCAATTGCTCTAATCCCATTTTGCTTTTTATATGAGGCAATCCTAGATTCAGCATATTCATATGACTTTTCTTCAATTAATTGTCTTCTCTCATTGGGTATATTTTTTTTACTAAAAAACGAAAAACTTACGTCATCTAACTTACCTTCATTATAATTTAAATAAAGGCCAAGTCTCTCATTATCACCTGCTTTTAATAACGTGGCTAGTATATATTCTTCTGCTTCCTGGGATGAAAAAGAAGTAATCCCCTCTAGTTTACAAACAATAGTTATTTTCGTTTCTCCAAACAAACTTAAAGGCATAAACCTTTTTGTCTCGCTTTGTTTTCTTAGAACAGTTCTTATTTGCCCATCTAGTTGATGTCTTGTCTTTCCGTCTAAATCCATGAGAGAACTGACAATCCTACATCTACCTTTTTTTGCTTGATAATCTAAAACTTTAATAATATTTTCAATCATTGTAGGTATAATTTGTTTCGGTTTTTTCGTTTTGTCTCCATCGATAATTAATCTTCCAAAATAGCTGTCTATATCTTCACGATACCCTTCCCAAATAACTTTTTTTCCGCCTGAATTTTTGGCTGTTTTAACATACTGATTATGTTTAATGTACATTCCTAAATGGTCTAGTTCATCAAATAATTCGAGTTCTTCCGAGTTAGCAGCTTCATATCGTTGTTCAATAAAATGTAAAAATATACCAGGAGAATCAAAATAATCTAAGTAAACTCTTAAGTCATCAACAGCCAAAGACCATACTGGTACTTGATTTAATTCTAACCCTAGTGGAGTAAGTTTTATTGATCTCGCTGCAAATGAGTTGAAATTGTCTAAAGTAATTGCGCAAATTGTAACTTTTCTAAAATCCTTTTTGCTAATTGTTCTTATAGCCTTATGCTGTTCATCATAAATTGTAATACTGTCAGCACTTGTTAGATAATCCGTAAAACGTTTTGCTTGATCACTAGGGCTCTTAATAAGGGTTTTTATCGACTGAATATGGGCGGAAAAATCAGTACTGGGTGGGGTATATGTAAAGGATCCAGCTTTCACCTCAATTACTATGAGATGATCGTCATATATAATAATCCCATCATTTTCACACCATTCTTTTCTTCCTTTATTGCTAGTGTTACTTGGGTAATAAATAGATTTGTAAATTTCTGCTCCGGTTAATAAACTAGCAAATAACCTAAATGGTAATTCTTCAGAAGTTTTCTTTTGTTTTCGATTCCATTCTTCTTTATAATTTGGCTTTAAGTGAATTATTAACCTTTGAATTACTCTGTACAAATTATCAAGTAGACTATACAAATCGAAACAATAATATTTATTATCTATATTAATAAATGGTCTTACCTCAACTGGCAACCTTCTTAAAGGCCATCCAGCAAACTCTCCCGGTGCAAAAAAATCAGTTTCTTCCCCTGGCCCCCATGCTAATTTTTTTAATAAAGATTCAGGAAAGCCTGTTATCTTTTGGACATCAAATAAATCATAACCAAAAAACCTATTAACTATTGATTCTTTAAAATCAGTCAACCCTTTTTCTTCTATAACATCATTCATTGCCTCTGCTGGTTCATTGTATTTTTTAATAGAAAGTTTTTCTTCAACAGCCTGAAGTGTTTTTTCTCTTATCTCTTCAATATCCATCATCATTTGATTTATTCCTTGCGTTAAGGAAAATTGTATTTTACTAATACCAACTAAAAATTCATCCATAGACAAATTAAATAACTCAACAAAGACATCATTATGAGGAGTCAACAAATCTCTAAAATGGCTTATTTCATGAACAGGATATCTATCACCTCTAACTGATGTTCTCAATTGTTGAGCTTGAACATAAAGCGTATCGTATTCATAATCATAATCAGGATTGTGTTCTTTTAAATAAGCGCTTCGTGTTAAATGGAAATAATTCAAATTTCTATATAATTCAGATACCTTTATTGACAGTTCATCTATTATTTCCTGTTCTTGGCTTTCCACCTCGGTTTGTGGTGCAGATGAGACAATTAAACTTTGTATATAGTCAACCATTCTAACAGCTACTGTATCATCAAAATTATGCTGAAACTCAGAAGTCTTACCTAACATAGAGAAAAACATTCCGTAATATCCATGTGCTAATAAATGGAGTGGGGCACATTTGCTAACTAAGTCCCGAATGTCTTTAACCATTGCATCTATTTTTTTATATGTATCCAGATAATCATTTGATAGTCGACTAATATAATTTCTATGTTCCTCTTCGTTCATATTATTCTTTAATACTACTGTATTTCCAAATCTGGCTATTTCAAGTGCTCCATGCACAGCATATTGATCCGGCTTTAAATTTTTCTTATACTTTTTTTCCATGCTAAATCACTCTTCCTTTTTAGAAATCCCTATATTTCAATTATATAATTTCTATTTTTTCTCGTCATATAAAAAAAAATATTTCTAAATTTACAGAAATATTTGTTTTATTAAAGGGAGAAGTTCAATGGATGAAATCACTAAATTTTAAAATTAATTGAGCGTTTTAAAGGTCGCCGTTATAATTTAAAAGCTTTCATATCCTGAACCTTTTTCTGGCATTTAAACCCAATAAAACTCTGGAAATTGTTATAGAAATGGAAGATGGATTCGCTTTTAATCAAGAAAAAGAAAAGCTCGTCATTTTTTTCGCAACCAACCTTGGAATGGGAGTTAACTTTACGTTTTATCTATTTGAATTGCATACATATGAGAAAAAGGGTGAATTCTTGAAGATCAAATAAAAGATATATTCGATATTTGGACCAGTCTGGGGTAAAAGAAGGGGTATATAAAAACAGAGAGCTTAGCTCTCTGTTTTCATTTACACCCACACAATTATGCATTTGCATGAAGGGAGCAATACATTCGTAACAATTATGGGGTGTACAAATGTCTAGTAAGAAGGCTCCGTAGAGATTTCTCTCCACGGAGCCCCCAAACTTTATTGATTAATTATCTTACTTTGTTGCAGTAACAGTAGTACCAGCTTTAATTACATTTAAGTTAGCATCAGCAATTTCAAGGTCAGTACCAGCAACTTGAACAGATACTGTTTGAGCAGCGTTGATATTAGAACCAAATACAAGTACTACTTTATTGTCTGCAGCATCTTGAGCTTTTACAGTTGCAGTAGTTACAACACCATTAACTTTAACAATGAAATCATCATCGATAGTAGCATCGCCAGAAGCAATAGCTGGTAGAGCTTCACTGAATGTAAGTTCTACTTCGTTAGCAGTTGTAGAAACTGTAGCACCACTGTTTAAAAGTTTGGCACTCTTTAACTCAGGAGCAACATTGTCAAGAAGAGTTACGCTTGTTACATAATCAGCTTTTGTTGTAGCAGAAGAATTTGCAACGATTACTTCACCAGCAACAGTTTTAACTTGCTGAGAAATTTGGAATTTATAAGCAGCATCAGCTACAACTTTAAAGCTAGATGGAAGGCGAAGTTCCACAACATCTTTTGTAGCACTTGTATAAACTGCAGTTGTTCCAGCTGGAAGTGCAGCATTATCAAGTTTGTAGTTAGCAACATTCAACGCAGAAGAATCTACCGGAGTATCAAAATCAACGCGTACTACGTTACTAGATGGTACAGATACCCCTGCATTACCTGTTACGAAAGAACGGTAAGCTTGTGCAGCTTCATATTTTACAGCAGTAGTGAAAGCAGCATTTGAGTTAAGGTCAGCATCTTTCACCGCTCCTGTAGAGAATACAACTTGGTAAGTACCTACAGCCGGAAGACCAGCAACAGTTACAGCAAGTGCAGTATTAGCTCCTTTGGAACCATTTACAATTGTTACAGATGAAGGAGTAAGTTCTACGCCATCTGGGTTGATTACTTTAACATTCGCATCCACATCGTTTGTAAGAGTTTCTGTGAACGGAACTGTTATAACAGTTGCACCGCTAGAAGCAACGATAGTATTCAATGCAGAATTAAGAAGAGCTGGTGCAGTTTTGTCTTTTGATAGTGTAACTGAACCATTATACGTGTTACCAATTAAATTCACTGCATCTTTATAGTTAGAAACTTCAACTGAAAGAGTAACTGAAGAATCATTTGTTCCGTATAGTGGGTTAGCTCCAGTACCATCAGTAGAACCTGTAGTAGTTGAATCTGTATCAAGATCTAGGTCATAAATATATTCTGCTCCAGATCCACTAGCAAGGGTTGCAGTGTATTGTACAGCACCTTTCATAACTTTAATTGATGGTGCAGCTGCAACTGACTCTGTGAATGTTACTTTAAATGAGTCTTTATCTACTGCTGTAATTGATTTAACTGTTGGTGCAGTTGTATCGGTAGAAACAACGTAGGATTTAGTTAAAGTACCTGCTTCGTTTCCAACTGCATCTTCAAGTCCTACTACTGTAATATTATGTGTTCCGACAGTAACAGCATTAGTTCCTGTTACGGATACGTTATATAGATATTTTCCTGCTTCGGATGTACCTACAAGAACTGGAGTACCAACTACTTGATATCCGTCAACACGGATAATTGCATTTGTGAAGTCTACTTGTTCATCGAAAGAAAGCTCTAAATCAGTACCGTTTAGTGCAGCACCAACCACTGAAGGAGCAACTTGGTCAGAGAATTTATAAGTACCTTCAAAATCAGTTACTTTTTCATATTTTGCAGTCAAAATATTTTCAACTGCTGCTTTGTATGAAACTCCTTCTGTTAATGGAGCAGTGAAACGAACGATTACAGTCTTGCCATCCGCTTGAAGTTGGATATCGTCAGCTACAAGTGTTGCTGGAGCAGCTGGAGCAACAGTAGTGAATACAAAATTCGCTGCATTTTCTACTGTAGATTCAAGAACAGCTTTGTTGAATTTAACAGCTACTTCTGTAGCGTTAATCGCACTTACATTCACAACTTTTGGCGTTGCTCTGTATTCGTCGGCTTTTTTCTGGTGTGCATCAGCATATTTTGAAACTAGCAGCTTGCGCTCAGTAGCTCCGTAGATTTTAGCAACAATGCCTTTGAATTTAGCGATGCCATCTTCAAGTGCTTTTACTGTAGTATCATTTTGATTTGTATCGAATGCTGCAGATAGTTTTTTAATATCAGAAGCAGCATAGATAGCTTTAACGTAGCTTACTGCGTATACTACTTTGCTGTCTTCTTTTTTAAGAAGAGTGTAGTAAGCAGTTTTGTTTTTGCCGCCTTTAGATTTGATCAGGTTGTAGGCATCAGCGTGAAGCTTTTTTGCTGCATCGATTTCTTTTTGTACTACAGCGGCAGGAGGTGTATTTCCTTTTAGGCCGGCTTGGTAGTAAGTGTCGAATGCTTTAACCTGTTGCTTGTTAGAAGCATCGATTGCTTTTTTGATTTGAGCATCTACAGATGTAGCTGCTTGTGATACTGGTGCTACTGCTGCGAATGCAGAAGCTGCGATTGCTGTAGCGGTTGCAAGTTTAATAGCTTTCTTTTTACTCATTTGGTAAGTTTTCTCCCTTCGGTTATAAAAAAGTAGTGCATTGGAATTATGTATCCGGTAAAAATATGTAACCCCAATACTTACGAAACACAGGACTAACGACCTAGCTTTCAGCATTATCCTTCAAATAATCCTTTCAAGCTAGAAGACTTTTCCCACAAGAACTTTCTAGTAAATTTACCAAAATGTTCTTGTAAACCTATAATAATACAAAAAAATAGCAATTTCTAGCTTTTTTTTACACTTTTTGATGTATTGCTTATAGTAAATCTTACCAATTATTCTTCAATATGTAAATACTTCTTTTTTTTATTAGTTTTATCTATAAATACCACAAATGGTAAATTATTCTCTAGAGTGGGTATTTAGGCTATGAACCTCCAGGCACTACTGTTTTAAGACAAAGTAAAAAACAGCGGAAGATTTCCTTCCGCTGTTTCTCCTTTTTATTTAACCTGCGCTACAAAGTCACCATGAACATAAGCAGATCCTTTACCAAATTTGATTTTGTACCAGGATCCGGTTTTGGATAAAATCGTGACGGTATTATTCTTTTTCAGGCTGCCGATGATTTTACCGTTGGATGCTGCCTGGGACCGGACATTGAGGCTGGCTGATGTTTTGCCGGTCTGGGTCTTGCTGTATTCGTATAGGGCTGTGCCCTTGTTATTGCTTTTGTCCGTGGCTGTGAATGTAAAGCTGTATTTGCCTGCTGCCGCTTTTGCTGCGCTCCATGTTCTCGATTGTACGCCTGCCTTCTGCTGCGCGCCATTCACGAGGGTTGTGACTGCCTTGCCCTTTTCATCCTTTATCTGAACCGTCACCTTTGCAGCTTCGCTCAGGGTGTAGCTCAGTGAGACGAGTTTTGTTTTAGAATTTTCTACACCCTTAATGCTCCTGATGGCCGGCGCTTCTGTGTCCTTTGGCTTGCTGAGTGTGAACGGGGTGGTCAGCTCGCTCTCGTTTCCTTCAGTGTCAGCTGCTTTGATGTAAAAGAGATATTTGCCATTGGCCGCCTTTGCTGCATACCAGGAAGCCCAATGTGTGCCTGCTTCTTTGGCGGTTTCTTTATTGTAAGTGGAAATCACTTTCCCCCTGATATCTTTTACCTGCACGGTGACGACAGCAGCTTCGTTTAGGTTATAGCGGAAAAATACTTTTCCAGCTTTGGCGTCATAGGAGGAGCTTGTATCAGAAACAATCGGTGCCGCTGTATCTTTTTTGATCAATTGGAACGAAACGGCCGCTGCGGCTTTATTGGCGCTTCCATCCACTGCCTCTATTGCAAACGTATATGTTCCATTGCCGGCATTCGCTATATTCCATGTGAAGCTCTGTGCTCCTTTATCTGTTTGCACTCCGTCTGCCAGCACGGCGAGCACAGCGCCCCCTTCATCCTTTACCTTGACGGTCAGCTTCGCAGCTTCATCAATGGCAAAGCCGAGAACGGCTGTTTCTTTTTGATCATAAGACGCTGTGACAGCGCTGATAACCGGTGCTGTCTGGTCCTTTGGAGGCTCTGGGACTGCCGGGGCCGGCGGGACTGGAACCGTGATGACCGGTGCCGGATCTGCATCAGATGAGCCCGTCTGGCCCGCAGGAGTATAGGCGGTCAACAGCGTTGTACCCTTATAGTAGAAGCTCAGGATTTTATCGTAAGTTACCCCCTGGTCTCCCGCTTTCTTCGCGCCATATTGGCTCATCCCGACGCCATGGCCATAGCCGGCACCGGTGATGGTAAATTTATCTCCCGTGGAGTCCTGTGTGGTCACAAGATAACTCTTCATTAAATCCAGGCCGAAGATGGCCCTGATCGCAGAGGCATTGACCCCTTTCTTTTCGATGCGGTTTTCTACCGCCTTACCTCCGGACTTGGTTAAGTATGTGAGGGTGAGATCACCTTTTGTCACCCTGCCGCCAGTCCCGGTTCCATACAGAGACAGTACTGGTATACCCGTGATTCTGACATCACTTCCATAGCCGTTTGATGCAAGCCAGGTTTTTATATTCTTAATTTCAGTTGTTTGTTCTGCTTCTTTTACAGAAGTCCACCAGGCATCTGCATTGGCGAGGTCCAGTGCTGCCGTGTCAATCTGCTTCTTTTGGACGCTGAGTGTCCATGGTGTCTTCGGATCATAGGAATCGTTCTGAACGGTTAAGTACGCAATTGACGTTCCGCCCCATACATTGGAGTTCGTTTCTGTCTTTCCTCCGTTGCTTGAGGTGAAGAATGCATTGGAGCCGATGGAGGTGCCGTTATAGGCAATAACCTGCCCCTTTGTAGCATCGACTGCCTGGGTGGCGTTTGGATGCCAGGCATAGCCGCCGTACACCTGTTTACTGATTGTGTCTTCAGGTGTGCTGTTAACATAACCCATCGCATAGGTCCTCGCTGCGACAGCCTGCGCTTTCAGTGCTTCCTGATTCCATAAGGCAGGCATTTCTGCAGGGACGACGCCCTTTAGATAGTCTTCCATCCCGATTGCATTGATCGGGCGGACATAGCCGTTTTCATAGGTAAAATTCATGCTTCCAAGATAAGGACGGCCGTTGATCGAAATGGGACCCTTCCCTGTACCAGGTACAACTTCTATGGAAGTGCCGCGTCCAAGCTCAGCCGTTCCTTTTAAAAGGATGATGCTTCCGCCGGATGCTTTGACGGTATATACTTCATTCGCATTCAGCTTGACGCCGATATTGGAAGAGTAGGAAACCTCTGGCACCACTGAAATGGATGTTTTATTGCCCAGATAATTTTTCAGTTTAACATGCATTATAGGCTCTGCTGAAGCCGCCTGTGCCGGAATGATAGGGAGCGTAGAAACAAGAAGAACCAAAACAAGGACAAGGAACAGAAATTTATGCAGCGATTTCACTCTTTTTCCCCTTTTCTATTAATATACTAATTTCCAGATAATATTTAATATACCAATATTATCCTAAAGTTATCGGCTGTTCAATAAGCTTTATAGTGATATAGACATGAAAGCCGGGCTTCTTTCTTTATCTATCGGAACCGTTTCTGTGGTTCTTCATAGTTCTTTATGAGTATAAAAATAGAATAGGAGTATTACTATTTTCCAGCTGTTACTTTATATTCCAATTAAAAGGGTGTTTGGGTTCATAATATTGTAGATTTGTGGGGTGGCTGGCTGTTTTTCACCTATTTTTTTGCTGCTGTACCTTGTTTTTGTTTAAAAACATCCATTTTTCTTTTGGAAGGGCATTCATACTATGCAAAAATGCCCTTTACTAGCCAAAACGGGACCTTTACTAGCCAAAATCTGAATTTACTCGCCAAACTGGCCGGCTTACTCGCCAAAAATAGAATTTACTCGCCAATATTGAAATTTACTCGCCAATCAAAAGCTTTTACTCGCCAAATCGACTACTGAAGTGTCCGCGGCTAAAAGACAAAGCAAAGCCCGGGGAAAGTCAGCACTCTCCCCGGGCATGGTGTATCACTTTTTATATATATTCTTCACTTTATCCACCACATGTTTGCTTCCGCCTTTTTTCTCGACGCCTTCGACGACCATGGCGAGGAGGAGGCTTGGATTTTTGGTGTCGGTGACGACGAACCAGCCGTTTTCAGTTCCTTTTTCACCCTGCTTTTGCTTGATTTCGGCGGTGCCTGTCTTGCCCGCGAGCGGGATCTTCAAGGAAGCGGCGGAGTGCCCGGTGCCTCGCGGATTGTCGATGACACCCTTCATCATCTTAAGTACAGCGGCTGCGGTTTCCTGCTTGATCACTTTTTCCTTCCATACCTTCCCCTTATCCGGATCATTCAGGAGCAGGGACGGTTTGATCAGGTTCCCTTCATTGAGGAAGGGCGTGTAGGCCGCTGCGAGCTGCAGGGTGCTGGACTGTACCTGGCCCTGGCCGTAACCGCTGTCGGCAAGAAGAACCTCTGATTCGAGCGAACCGATCTTGGCATCCGGAATCGGATAGCTATACGGCATCTTCTCATCATAGCCGAACTTTTTGGCGCCTTCTATAAACTTATCATTGCCGAGCGCGAGAGCCTGCTGGGCAAAGTAGATATTGTCGGAATAAATCATGGCATCTGTCATGTTGACCGGCTTTCCATAATCATGAACACGGGTGACAAAATATTTGCCCCAGCTTTTATCCTTCTGCCACTTCAGTCCGCTCACATTCATCGTCTTGCCGGCATCCACCCCGTTCTCAAGGGCTATGGCCGCTGTCAGCGGCTTCATGGTCGAACCAGGTGCATACAGTGAGCTGAACCGGTTCAGGGAAGGGTTCTTAGGGTTGTTTGCGATCGCTTCCCTTTCTTTTTTTGAAATTCCGAGCACAAATTTGTTCGGATCAAAGGAAGGGCTGCTGACAAGCGCCAGTGTTTCTCCTGTTTTCGGCTGTAGAGCTGCCGCGGAGCCTGCATCTCCCTTGTACTGGGAAAAAATCTTCTTCTGCAGGTTACCGTCGATGGTGAGCTGAATTTTTTCGCCTGGCTCGGCTGCTTTTTCCTTCAGCACCCGCTCTTCGCCATCCTTATTCACAATCACAATCTTCGCGCCGGGCTTTCCGCGCAGCTCGTCCTGATACAGCTCTTCAAGGCCGCGCTTGCCGATCACGTCGTTGGCGGTATAGCCCTTTTCCTTCAATTTCTCCAGATCCTCTGCTGTTGCGGTGCCGATATAGCCGGTAAGGTGCGCGGCTGCGTCCTTCAAAGGATAGACACGTGAGGTTTTTTCATTCACATAGACGGACGGAATGGAGTCAAGCTCCTGGGCGAGTGCCATTTGATCGCCCGGTATGCTCTTGATGGGCACGCCATACTCAGGCTTGACCCAGTCCTGGTTAAGCTTCGCTTCGATTTCTGCCTTCGAGAGCTTCAATAGCCCTGAGGCCCGCTTCAGGATGGCTTCCTTATCCCTCATTTCTCCTGGGACCATGCTGATTTCATATACCTCAGAATTGATGGCCAGCCCCTTGCCGCTGCGGTCAAAAATTTCACCGCGCACAGCAGGCAGGTCCTGAACCGAGATCTTCTCCCCTTTTTTCAGGCCGGGGACGATGAGACCGGGATTCCAGTTTACATACCAATTTGATTCCTTTTCGCGTTCCTCTTTATTCAGCTGCATTTTTTGTCCGAAACTGATCTCACCGGCTGTGGTGTCCATTTTGACCGAAACCGGGAGTGAGACCTTTTTGGCATCTCCATGGTCCTTTTCTTCCTTCGGTTTATTGTAGGTCACCTTGAGGTTTTTTGCGCCGATTCCTTCATATATCTTCTTATAGCGCTCCGTGAATTCTTTTTTGCTGATTTCCTTCTTCGCAGGCTTGGAGAGATAGTCATACATCTTGCCCCACTCCTGTTTATTCCAAAGATTTGCGTATTTATCCAGTCGGTCCTCAGGCTTCGTTTCATTGCTGCAGGCACCAAGGAGCAGCAGAAGCGTGAGGCCGAGTGCCAGCTTTATGTATTTCATAAGAAAACCCCCTAACAAGTTTTTAAGAAAGTAAGCTATTTAACCTAGTTCCTCCCCGCATAAAATCTATACATTGTCGGGTACTCCAGCCAGACTCCTTATAGTTTAATAGAAAGGAGGCTATCAACAATAGGGAGGATTACATGTGAAAAAATTTAAACTGATACTGATTGGGCTTGCCCTTTTACTTTCAGGTCTGTCCGTAAGCGGTAAAGCCGAGGCGGCTGCACCCATCGTATATCCTTACAAGACGTACACCTTCTCCAATATGATTACAGACATCTACAAACTGAAAAATGCTTATCCCGGGCTTGTCCAGGTAAAGGTGATTGGAAAATCCGAGTTTGGCCGCAATATCTATGCAGTGGGACTCGGCAAGGGGAAAGCCCAGGCCTTCATCAATGGCTCGCATCATGCCCGCGAATGGCTGACAACCAGCCTGAACATGTACATGATCGATAAATATGCCTCTGCGTACGTGAGCGGAAGCAGCATCAAGGGCTACAATGCACGATCTGTGCTGAATGCCTCCACCCTTTGGTTCGTGCCGATGGTGAATCCGGACGGAGTCACCCTGCAGCAGAAGGGCCTGACGGCATTTCCAGCTTCCTACCATTCTACTTTAATAAAAATGAACGGCGGAAGCAAAAATTTCAAACGCTGGAAGTCAAATGCCAAAGGCGTGGACCTGAACCGCCAGTATGACGCCAAATGGGCAGGCACAGACAGCCCGTCCGCTCCATATTACCGTGATTACAAGGGCACGGCACCTCATACCGCAAAAGAAGTGAAGGCGGTCCTGGGCCTTGTCAATACGAAGGATTTTGATATGGCATTATCTTACCATACCAGCGGGCAAATCTTATTTTGGAATTATGAACAATCCGGCACAAGAAAGACCCGGGACTATAATCTGGCGAAAAAGCTGAACAGTCTGACCGGCTACCGCCTGTACACGCCGGCTGACTTTTCAAATGCCGCAGGCTTCAGCGACTGGTTCTCCCGGAAAAAGCTGAGAACGGCATTTACGGTTGAGATTTCTCCTTATTACTCTGAAACCAACCCGCCTGTTTCAGAATTCAGCGGTGTCTGGACAGAAAACCAGGCTGGAGGGCTGTTTGCCGGATATGAGAGCGCGAAGCTCTATACGGCACGAATGGATGCCAGGGCGGCCGATCTGAAAACCAGGCTGATTTCACTGCGCGATTCAGCCAGCAGGCTGAAAAGCTATTATTATACGAATGTAACAACCACGGGCGCCCTGAAGAAGGATGCTGCCTTCATGGACCTGTACGCCAAGACGAAGAGCACAGCCTCGTCCCTGCAAAAGATTTATTCTTCCCTGCCGTCCAGGAACCAGTCAGAATTAAAGCCGCTGTTTGATGAAAGTAAGCGTCATATCTATTATTCTGGAAAATTCATCAAGGGAATCGATGCAGGCGAAACGGCGAAGCTTTCGAGCACACAGCAGGACACCAAGCTCACCGGAGGGGTGATCGATGCCGCCCTTCACCGCCAGACAGCCGCCGCTGTTTCAAACGCGAAAAAGGCTCAGTCTGACATGTACGGTACACTGGTGCGGCAGTTATACAGCACAAAATATACAAATCCTGCCTACAAAATTTATGCAGGCAGCAAATTCGCCGTAGACCGCAGCACCCTGCTCACAGAAGCAGGAAAACTCAAAGCAGCCGGCAATTACAAAGCCGCCGACACACTCATTGCCCAATATGACGAACTCACAAAACAGTCCTACCGCTTTAAGCTCTACCCTGCCATCGAAACCAGGCTCGCCGCAAAGCGTGCCCAATTCTAGAGGGGGGCAGTCCCCTATTTCTCAAACCGCTGATTCCTTATGGACAGCGGTTTTTGGCGTTTTTTTGGGGACTCCCCCCCATTTCCCAGTATGCTAGTCCCGAAGTTTTGGAGTATAATGGAAAATATTACAATCAAGGAGGGTATGGATGTTGAAGAGAAGTAGATTGATACAGTTTGTTTTTCCGCTTCTTCTGTTGCTAGCCCTGTCAGGCCGGGCGGAAGCAGCGGCTTCACCTGGAGCTGTGGTGGATGATGCTTATAAGGCTGCCAAGCTGCTGGATTATTACAGTTCAGGAGCCGGAGCCACCGGGAAGAATGTCCCCGCCTTTTATCTGACCCGCGCGCAGGACAAGTATACAGCGGCCTTAAAAAAATTAACCGCAGCACAGGAAAAGACCTATAAAAACAAGCTGAGTGCAGCAAATACCTATATTAACAGAGGAAAGCTGTTCATCGCAGGCGTTAAAGGGGGACAATCGGCGGCGGCTGTGCGCCTCAGGCTTGAAAACAGTGTAAAATTCGGAAAGGCGGATCCAAACCTTCTGATTGCCCTCGATTCTGAGATCAAAAAGCAATCAGCTGCCATCCAGAAAATTTATTCATCCACCGCTGAAGCACGTGTGTATTCCCTCTATATCAAACCGGCAAAAACCACTTTATCCTCTTACTCAAAAGCCCTTGCCGCCAAAAAGAATTTAATAGAAGCAAATAGGTATAAAGCTACCGCCGCTGACTATTTTACCGGCTATTATAAAAGAGCGATGATCGGAATCCTAGGGGTGCCTCAGGCCGCCATGCAGACTGCCCTGCAAAAGGAGTTCGAGAAGCTTACAGCTGCCATTGCCGCGAAGCCTAAGAAGGAACCGCTCAAAACCTATTATGAAGCAGAACTTTCTATGGAAAAGCTGGGAGCACTCATTAAGCCGGGCATTTCAGGTCCCGAAGTGCCAAAAACGTATGATCTGCTCGGAATGAAAATCAGCTCCTCCGGGTTTACGGCCGCTGAGAAAGCCATATTAAAAACAAAACGAGAAAAACTCATGAAGCCGCTTCGGCTCACTCCTAAAGAAGTTAAGACGAAGCTGACGAAAAAGGCGCTTAATATGGGGGTTCCCCCTGAAATAGTGAAGGCTGTTGCTTTTACTGAAAACTCCAGCTTCCGCCAGTTTACCGAAAATGGCGATGTGTACAAGAGTCCGGATAACGGCTATGGAATTACACAGCTGACTCCTCCATCTGTTACAGATACAAGCTATGACTGGGATAGAGTGAAATATGATATCGATTATAATATTGACTCAGGCATTGATCTGCTCGTGAATAAATGGCGCTATTCCGGCACGGTCATCCCTGAGGTAAACCATCATGTGCCGATGGTCCTTGAGGATTGGTATTTCACCCTCATGGCTTACAATGGTATTGCCAAGCGCAATAATCCAAATGAGAGCGAAGTTGAAAGCACCTATCAGATGAAGGTGTATCATGCAATCAGCGAATTGGCCCAGGTCAGCACCGATTACCTGGCACCCCACCAGGTTAAGCTAGTCAAGCATCCAGTCACGGAAATGTGGTATTTTAATGACTTGACGCCGCAGTTCACTAAACAGGCGACTCCTTCCACCCAAATGTTGCTGAAGGATGAAAAATTCACATTCAAACAAAGCACCGCCTTCAGGGGCTCCCCTGCTTCATCCGGAACTAAAACCATCATGCCGGCAGGGACTGAAGTGATAATCCTGGAAGCTTCCATTGAGGATGAAAATCCATACAATCTGTATAACTGGTACAAGGTCCAGATTCCCCGGCAGAACAGGATATGGTATGTAGCGTCCCAAAATTTCATAAAATAAAAAATGGCCCTTCTCCATACGAGAAGGGCTTTTGTTATGTGTGGATATAGGCTCATTGATGGGGGGCAGAACCATGATGGGGCGGGTCTTTTGCCGGGGCTTTGGAAGGGCGGTTCTCCTGGAGAAACTGCTTGATTTCCGCCAGGGACAGACCCAGGCGCCTGGCTTCACAGAAAAGGGCTATCCATTCTGCATCCAAATCCTTTACCGTAACCATGTTCATCCATTTTTCTCCTCCATGCGGCAGCCCAGCCATCCTGCGGGGAGCGAGGATCTGCGGCTTTGCGTCCCTATTTTTCAACAGGTTTGCATTTCACTCATATTTCCTATTTTTTACCCTGAGGTCATCGGCAGATAACGCTTTTAGAGGTGATATTAATCTACAAATTCCGACTTTTGACGCAGTTTCTCTTTAAAAACATTGGTTTTCTTATCCTTTTGGGCTATGAATGTTTTCTTCTTATTTTTAGAGCTGGATCATAAAAAGAGCATTCATGGAGGTTTTCCCATGAACGCTCTTTTCCTTTATCTCACTGCCAGTGCACGTTTGCCCATGGCGTTGTATATGCTTGAGAATTTGGATTTTGACATTTTGACATTCTTTTGGCGTGACTCGCTGTCATTGAAATATACATAATTGGAATCAAAGCCGGTGACTACGATGCAGTGCAGCGGGCGGGCTGCGTTAATAATTTTGCCTTTTGGCGTTTTCCAGGTACGCTTTACCGGCATTTCATGGCTGATCGTGAACCAGGCCAGAACCGGACGGCCAAGTGCCACTTGCTTTTCAATTTCCGAATAGGACTTCCCTGTCAGATTGATTCCGCCGGAGCGGTACTGATCGAGCACACGCTTTAGCGGTCCGGGGTTGATCGTATACCCATTGCCAAACGGCGAGCCGACGAAGCCTACATCCGGGTCGCCCCAGATGCGGATGCTGCCATCTGCGTTTCGCACAAGTTTGGTAGAATCATAGGGCATTTTTTTCGCAATGGTTGTCTTGCCGACCTTCACACCGTAATAATTAAGAGCCATGGTCAGGGCTGTCGCTTCACAGCCGCTTGGAAGCTCGGGGCGCTGGTAAATCAGCGGCACGTTCAGACGTTTAGACGCTGATACAGATCCGGTGGTCACATACTGACCGCTCACATAGCCTGTTTTCCCGTTAAAGGAAATGCGGTACCAGCCGTTTGCTTCCTTGCGGATGACCTTCAGGACGGTTCCGTTAGTCAGGGAGCCGAGCACAGCGTACTTCGTCCCCGGACCTGACCTGACATTAAGTGTAGTTCCCACTTTTACGCGGTAAGTGACACTGGTGGTCCCTGCTTTCACATACTGTCCGCTTACATAGCCTGTTTTTCCCTTATAGGAAATCTTGTACCAGCCGCTGCTGAGCTTTGAGACCACACTGATGGATGCGCCCCTTGGCAGGCTTCCGATCTTGGCATATTTTGTCCCGGGGCCGCTTCTTACATTCAAACTGGATGCATTGACTGTATAAGTTGTGGCTGCCTGCACTTCTGCCGGCTTGTCCGACAGGATGCCGGCATTCGGACTAAGAATTCCCGTTGCAAGGATAGATGATACAATCACGGTCTTTGCCGCTTTTTTTAAAAAAGACATAGATTTCACGTTTGAAAGTTTCATAGATTGCTGCCTCCACTATGTAGTTAGTATTCTATCGGCTTTCGGTCTTGACTCTAATACCGGCAAGCGGGCTCCGGCCGCCCTCTTCATCTATGTAAAACACCGCAATATATGCTCAGGGCTCAAGCAGGCCTGCATATACTTTGTAGTGCCTGGATGCGCTAAGCTTGATCTGTTTTTTCACTCGATCGGTCGTGGAATATACCGTGCTGTTGATTGGACGGTTCCTCTTATGTACGGATCATGAGCGGATAACGGTTCCGCCATCGACTTTGATCTGGCCCTCGCCCTTGATGCTGCCCTTCAGATGGTTCGGGGCAATCTCAAGGATCGCCGTGTTCCCGTTTGTCCCGGCCCATGCCTTCCTTTCTGGTGTGACAATAAGAGGGGGCATCGCAGCCATTTTAAAGCGCTCCATTATTTCTCTCCTTTTTTCTGTGGAAAAGGAGCGTAGCTGCAGGCTTCCTGCAAAAGGCTGTGCGCATTTATCTTTCTGGCATTCCTGCCTGCGCCTGTATCCTCTCCACCGCCTTATTATGTTTGTTCCTGCTCCGGCCAGGTCCTATTCATGCATGGATTTCGGTTGAAGACTCATGTTTATAATCCTGGTCAATTTATATTCTATCCAAGATAACCGCTGCCTTCATCTTTTCGACAAATTTCATCCTTTTTCCCTAGCTTCCCAAGGGTGATATTTTCCTATAAAATCCGCATAAAATTTCCAAATTTACAAACGGTATGGATATCTCTTTATGAAAAAGGATGAGTGTAAATGAAGCGGATGTTCATGTTATCCATGACTATTGCCTTATTTTCCAGCGGGGTCTTTAGTCAAATAGAAGCAGGTGCAGCTCCAGTCAAAAAGCCGAAGAATTTTATCATGATGGTGATGGATGGGACGAATTCTGATGCGGTGACACTGGCCCGCTGGTATAAGGGTCGGAAACTTGCTCTTGATGAGATCCTCTCCGGCGGGGTTCGCACCTACAGCTACCGCTCAGCCATCACGGATTCAGCGGCAGCGGGTACTGCGCTTGCCACGGGCAGGAAGACAATCGTGGATGCCATTGGCATGGCCCCCAAAGATGTATCAGGACAACTGGCGCCAGGAACGAATGGCGGAAGATTTTCTCCCCGGCAGGAGCTCCTCGAGAAAAATGTGACAGACGGCCTGGTTCCGGCTGCGTCCATTTTGGAGGCGGCCAAGAAAGCCGGCAAGGCAGCAGGAATCGTGTCGACATCACCTGTTCAGCATGCGACCCCGGCTGCGTTTTCCGCCCATGTGGAGAACCGGGCAAATTATGAAGACATCGCGGAACAGCAGGTGTATCAGGGAATTGATGTGGTTCTCGGCGGCGGGATGACATTCCTGCTTCCGGAAAATCGGCGGGATAAGGCTGATTTGGTGAAAACCATATTCCAGAGCGGGTATGCCTACTCCGATAATAAAGACATGATGAATCAGGCTACACCGGGGAAACTATGGGGCTCGTTCGCCCCGTGGGCGATTGCCAATGAACTGGACCGTAAACAGTTCTTCCCGCAGCAGCCGAGCCTGGCCGATATGACGAAGAAGGCTCTGGGCTCGCTCAGCCGGGATAAGGATGGCTTCTTTCTTTTTGTGGAGGGCAGTAAGGTCGACTGGGCTGCCCATCAGAATGATCCGGCCGGCATGGTGAGTGAGATTTTAAGCTTCGATGCGGCCGTGAAGGAAGCCCTGGATTTTGCGAAGAAGGATGGCAATACCCTGGTGGTGGCGGTGACGGATCACGGAAACAGCGGGCTGACGATCGGGAACGGAAAAACGGATAAAACCTATGCGGTAAGTTCCCCTTCCACCTTCATCAAGCCGCTGAAGAAAGCGAAGGTGACGCTTGAGGGGGCGATGTGGCTTCTGAAGAAGGACCGGTCAAACCTGCGTGAGGCCGCGGAAAAGTATGGGCTTGCGCCTCTGTCTAAAGACGAGTGGAGGAGGCTGCGGAGAGCTGAAGGAGATGCCGGGCTCGAGAGGGAGATGGCCCGGATGCTCGCGAAACGTGCGAACCTTGGCTTCACGACCCATGGCCATACCGGCGAGGATGTGTTCCTGTATTCCTACGGCCCCGGACGGCCGTCAGGACTGATCAACAACATCGATATCCCAAGGCTGGTCTCGGGCTACTGGGGCGTCGATCTCGATGCCCTGAGCAGGGATAAATACAAAGACGCCGAAGCCATGTACCTTGCGGCAGGCTATAAAGTGGGCATTGACGAAAGCAATGAGGCAAACCCCGTCCTCACAGCCCAAAAAGGCCGGGTCATACTCACCTACCCTGCCAATAAAAACTACCACTACCAAAACGGCCGGCTCACCAAGCAAACCAGCCCCACCATCTACAACCGGGGCAGATTCTATGTTCAGTGATATACGGGAAACGGGGATTGTCCCCCGTTTCCCATACATCCACCCGTTCCCTCAAAAGGGATTCGGGTTTTTTTATGCTTGGGAAACAGGGACTGTCCCCTATTTTCCGCGTACCGGGGCAGGCCCATTTAACACCCGAATCAAAAAATCCCGCAGGCACTGGGCCTGCGGGCAAGTGGATACGCTTAGGGGCGCACCCAGGTGTCGAGTACTAAAACTAAGGGTCAAGAAAAAAAGAGTGTTGAATGGTTCGTTCATTCTGGCTCTGTTATTTCTTCTTTTAAGGTCCCGCTTCCCAATGAAGCTGGATTATATTAACATGGAAGAAAGAGTAAAATTTCACATTTCGTCCCTGTTAGGAAGAAATAATAAGCCAATATAGATATTTAATCATATTTTAATATTCTGTCAAAATGGCCTTAAAGCTCATATTTTATAGTTTCACCCTGTTTAGGGTCGATTTATTAATAGTTTCTTTATGATTAGCCACTATTGTATAATTATATGAATATTAAGGAGGAGGAATGAATGGACTTTTCCTTAATTGGACAAGGAATACGGGATGCCAGGATGCATCTCGGCATATCACAGAAAGAATTGTGCAGGGACATCTGCAGCCAGGCGCAGATAAGCAAGATTGAAAAAGGCGAGGTCTATCCTTCAGCCATCACCCTTTACCTGCTCTCGAAAAGGCTTGGGCTCGACCTGGCTTACTTTTTTGAAGCCGGAGTGAACGAGCGCCAGGATTATGTGGAGGAAGTCCGGAAACTGCTCCGGACCGCCCGCCGCGATCAGAATTATGCAGAAGTGCGGGAGATTGTTCTGGCGGAGCTCGATAATCCGATCTTCACCTCAAGGAAGGAAAATATGCAGCTGCTGCTCTGGCATAAGGGCATTTATGAATTTCATGTGGAGGACCAGGCGGAACAGGCCATCCAGTCCTTAGAGGAAGCCCTCGCCCTGACCCACAGCCACGATAATGTCTGGACAGAAACAGAGCTTTCAATCATCATTGCGATCGGCATCATTTACAAGCATTCCAAACAGATTGCGAAAGCACTCGAAGTCTTCGAAAGAACAGAGAGCTATGTGAAAAACCGGCTGAATATCGAGAATTATACGCTGATACCAAAGCTGCAGTATAATTACTCCAACGCTCTGTCCATTGCCGGACGATACGAGGAGGCCATCGGACGCTGTGAGGAAGCTGTGGACTGGCTGATCGGGAGGGACTGCATGTATCTTCTCGGCGAGTTTCTATATAACATAGGCTACAATAATGTCATGCTGGGCAACCAGGAAAAGGCGCTCACCTTCTATGAGAAAGCCGTCTTCATTTTTGAAATCCAGAAGGACACCAAGCATGTCCCATACATACAGGATAAAATCAATAAGCTGAAAGAAATTCGATCAACCTAGGCACCGCGCCTACAACGGAGGCTTTTAATCATGACTTTTCGTGTCAGAATTCTAAAAGGGATCCGATTCCCGAAAACATACGCCTGGGGACTCCGTGAATCGGAAGGCATAGCAGGCCTATGGAGCCGGGTTGCCGCTGTCATTCTTGCAAGCACTTTATTATTCGGAATCGGAGGCCTGTTCGGAGCTGGTTCCGAGTCGTTATCGGGACGGATCGCTTCCCTTTCGGAAACAGAATTCGAAGCGGTTAGGCTGTTCTTTTTAGCCGGCCAGCTTCTGTCGGGAATCCTGTACGCCGTTATTCTCCTGTTTTTCTTCGGATTGTTTATCTATATCCTTTTTGACATCGAGTATAAAAAAGTTCTTGTTGTCCAGCTCTTTGCCGTTGTAATTGGACTCGCCGGGAAGGCTGTATCCATATTGCTCGCTGTAACGGCAGGTCTTGGGACCTCTGCATCCCCCCTGTCACTCGGGGTGATTGGCCATTATCTTACAGACTTTGAGCCGCTTCAGAACTTTCTCGGCCAGATTTCTTTTTTCCAGGCAGCTGTCATCGCTTTCCAGCTTTATTTCTATCAATCTCTTTCTGAGAAAAAACGAGGCTGGATTCTCTTGATACTCATCCTCTTGCACCTGCTGTTCTGGGTCATCCAGGCCATTCTGTTATCTATCAATCTCGGAAAGTTTCTTTGATTAGGAGGCGTGACCGGTGAATAAACGACTAAGAATAGTGCTGGCGGTCCTCTCAGCTGCCTTCATTGCGCTCAATATCTTTTTGATTTATAAGGAAAATAATACAATCAAACGCACCTCCTATATCGATTCCTGGCAGAAGGCCCCAAAAGGCAGCCTGCAGCAGACTTTTTCCTCAAAGGGCGTGATCGTGCCCACAGTGCAGCAGTTTGTCAGGCATGATCCTGCATCGGGAGTGTTTCAAAAATTTCTGGTTGAGGAAGGCCAGGAAGTACAGGCGGGCACACCGCTTTATACGTTTATCCCTGAAAATGGCGGGAATCTTCAGGCCCGGCTTGAAGCGGAAAAAACAGAGGTTCAGGGAGCTATCACCAGCACATCCTCCCATATTCAGCGCCTCACAACCCTTAAGTCAGCAGGCAGCAGTACCAATGCTTTAACAGATCCCTCAGAAGGGTCCTCACCTACTGATGAAGCGGCTGAAAGCACGGAAAAGATGAAGCAGTTTGAGATTGAAAGGGAGCTCCTTCAGCTCGAAGCCGAGCAGGACCGCTATAAAGCACGCCTTGCCGGAATCGAGTCCCAGATTTCATCCCTGCAGGGCGGCGGTTCTGAGGTGACGGTGGAAAGCGAACTTGACGGCATAGTCCAGAACCTCCGCCAGGACCTTAAAAACCCGGTCATAACGGTTTCAGGTGCCGCTGTCTCTGTTGAAGGGAAGCTGTCCGAGGCAAAGCGTAAGAACGTTAAACCCGGCATGAGGGTATCTTTCTCAGATGAAAAAGGGAAAGTGCGGACAGGCGGAGAATTGACAAAGGTTTCGCCTGTGCCAGACAAGGCGCCGCATGCTAAAAAGAAAAGCACCTACACCTACATGGCTTCCATGAAGAACAGTGATCCTTTCTCGCTGATCGGCTCTCATGTGAACGTCAGGATTATCACAAAGGAAGCGGCCGGTGCCGTGATCGTGCCAAAAACAGCCGTACTCACCGAGAAAACCAAACAATTTATCTTTGTCCTTGGCAAGGACGGTCTGGTGCACAAAACAAAAGTAAAAGCAGGCTTGATTGTCGGCGAAAAGCGTGCGGTCACTTCGGGTCTTAAGCAGGGAGACCGGATTGCAGCGGACTATAAAGAGATTCTGGAAAATAAAGGTCCATTCTTTACTCCTCTGCAAACAGACAAAATAAAGGGTTACAAAGTGAAGCAAATCTTCAGTGAACAAAAATGGCTCATCCCCTTCCTGACTGGCATCAAGGAAGGCTGACAGCAAAAAAAATTCCTGGGCTGTGTAATCGGTCCAGGAATTTTCTATTTACTGCTCATCATTTTCATTTTATTAATAAATTCCTTGCGCTTCTCTGAAGGCGAGGAAACCCTAATCTCTCTTTTCAACACCGGTGTTCGTCTCGATGTACACAAACCGCTGAAAGAACTGCCTTTCACAACTTTTACCCCCTAATAAGTATCTAAAGATGTTTTCGCCTTCATTATGGCTATTGGACAAGAAGGTTGATTTCCGCTTCAGGCACTCACTTTCCGCGCGCTGGAGCAGCGGGAGTCTCGAAGCTTCCCCTCCAATCAACTTAAAAACTAAATATCCCCACTTAAATAACCTTTGCTTATACTAGAATTATGGCTGTGTATGTATTAACAATTATTTACAAGCCATATGCGCCTCCTCTTATATACCCACACTTCCACCACCCAAACCCTTTTTCGAAAAAAAACAGAGCCTGTTTCGGGAAATAACTGGAAAATAGGGCCTGTCCCCATATAGCGCGCTGGCCTGCACGCTGCTTCTTCCCAGGGACTATCCCTTATTTCCCGTGCTTTTTCGTTCTGTTTCTTCCTATTCTTCTTGCAGAGACTGTCCGCTTTTTCTGCTTGGCTTCAGAGCGCCCTCCGCCTTTATGTGATTTCTAATCGGATTTTAGGATAGGGATGAGGCGTGAAATGTTGTATAATGAGGGAATACGTTTTATTTCTCAGGAGTGGGCTAAAGGGCTGTTTTCCCTGCTTTCTGCTTAGTTCCGGCCGGGAGCTTCGCGGCGGTCCGGCTTTCTGCGGATTTAAGTGGGTGTACCGGCTGGCGTGGACGAGAGAATCGATGGAATCGATCACCTCTCGAGAAGTATCTTCCTTGAAAAACATGTCCATCCTGTTGATAGCGCTTGTTAAAGTAAATCACGTACCGGGAATTCAGCCGGCCCATGATGGACCTCGCCGGATCGCTGACCGTTTCGGGGAGCAGATGGATATGATGGTCCATCAGGCAGAACGAATGCAGGAAAACTCATTTTTTTCACGGGTTTCCTCCAGTATCATCAGATAGGCGGGCTGTTCTCTGCCCCGCGGTTTGGCGCGGCAGAAGATATGATAAGCCGCGCCAGGGTAACTCGATTTTTTCCGGGCATATTTTGCACTCCTTTTTAGTTATAAAAATTTACTTGGTGGAGCTGACCGGGAAATAGGGACAGTATCTGCAGGAAGAATATAAGTTTCATAGGATTTTGGGCTTTGAAAATAGGGGACTGTCCCCCACAACAAGAAGGAGGTTATGCTGTTGGATGCATTGTTAAGGGCCGGAGAGACTATTCTTGATTATCTGGATCCCCGGGAAGAGGAGGTCCGGCAGGCTGTGCAGCGCGGGTTTTTGTTATACAGCCAGGGTCTGGTGTATAAACTTGCGGATTACGGGGATTATGCGGAGGCAACGGTGCAGGATCTGGTGCCTGCGCGTGTAACGCTGCAGATCGATCATCCGCTGTCGAGTTCATGCTCCTGCGAGGAGGGACTGTTCTGCCGCCACCAAATTGCCGTGTTTCTGTCTGCCTATTCCAGGACAGCGAGCGTCACCCGCTGGCTCGCGCGGTGGAAGACGAAGCAGGAGGAGCCGCCGGCGGAGCTTGAGGAGCAGACACACCCCTCGCTCATCCGGGCACGGGAACTGCTGAAGACGAAAAAAGACATCAAGCGGAGCTTTTCCTCCTGGAAGAGCTTTGTCGAGGAAACCTTCCACAGCTATATCATCAGCAATAAGACCATGCAGGAATATATGCTTGACCGCATGTGGAGCAGCTTTAATCAGCGTATAAAAGAAAAGGCTCCGATTGAGCGTGAATGGCGGTCCTTATATGATTTTGTTGTGTTATATACCGTGCTGCTGGAATGCATCCACCTCCTTCGCACTGAGTCGAGCCCGAAGGTGTCTCTTTCCTTCTTTCATGACCTGGCAGAGAACTACCTGGAAGAGCTCCAGGATATCGCCCCTGCGATCGGGCGACAGGCGAAGCCGTTTGCTTTCGATGATTTTCTGGAAGGCATCAAGGGGGAAGCATGGCAGCTGCTTGAAGGCCGGGACTCGCTCATGTATGAACGCATTGATCTATACAGGTCGCTTTGGAGGCATATGCTGAAAAATGGCGGCTGGCGCTCGGATGAGGCGGACCGGCTCGAGCGGCTCTCACAGGATAAACATCCTGCCGAACAGGCGCTTTCCTATCAGGTGGCCCTCATTCATCTGCTCTTACTGAATGGGGAGGATGAACGCGCCGTGCTGATGCTCGAGAAAATGCCGCCGGCGGCCAGCCCGTTTCTCTATTCCTGGCTGCAATTGTCTGTTGAGACCGGCAACGAAAAACGTTCGATCTTTTTCATTGAACATATCACTAGGCGCATTCAGTCCTTTTTGAACACGATTCCCTCTTATTATGAACGGACCAGCTTTGTCAGGAATTTTTCCATGCCGATCAGGGTCTTCTGCCAGGAAACCAAAAGAATGGACCTGCTGGAGCGCTTTTACCGTGAGACCCTTCCTTTTAGCACCTGGGATTATTCCAGAATCCTGTTTGAAAGGGAGGAATACCAAAAATGGGTGGAGCTGCAGATTTTTGCTGGAGATGATGTCTCGATGGTTTCCTCGCAAAACATTAAAATCCTGCAGGCCCATGATCCTTCCCTGCTGCTGCCCCTGTATCACCACGCGGTGCTCACAAGCCTCGGGCTGAAAAACAGGCAGGCCTATAAAGCGGCTGTCCGTCATTTAAAAAAGCTGCGGACTCTTTATAAAAAATTGAAGCAGGAAGACCGATTTGCAGAATTCATTGAAAATCTTTCACAATCCACGAAACGGCTGCGTGCCTTTCAAGAAGAATTGCAAAGGGGTAAGCTGATTCATGCGGAATAAAATGAGAATAAGTATTGATGTCCAGCAGCATGACGAAGGACATTTCATCATAACCGGAAAAGACGAAAACAATCATCATATCACGATGGATTCGCTGAGGAAGCTTCTCTTCACCTGGGATGAATCAAGCTTTTACGGGACTATGCTTGAAACCAGGCGCTTTGAAAAAATGTCCGGCGTGCCGGCGGATGCCTGGACACTCCTGAATGTGTTCGGAAAGGAAACATTCAACAGCTTTGTTTCCTGGGAATGGAGCGACTTTGCGAGCTTCCTCCTCTCCACAGCCCATATGCTGTATGACGGCTTTGAACGCGGTGTGCCTGTTCCGGACTTTGAAAAACTTTTGTCCGGTGACCGGGGCTGGTCCCTCCCGCAGGCCGTGATGGACGAATTTGGCGAGGCTTTCTGGGAAGAAGAGCTTGCTGTGCCGCAGGCAGTCATCGGTTATGGCCGCAGCCAGCAGGAGCCGCAGAAAACACGGGAATTCCTGATGGACTGGTACAACGCGGCTGTTACACAGTATCTGTCACGGAAGGCTGTCACCAGGGACCGCATCGACAAGACAATAGGTGAATTCCGGGAAGCCGGCTTCACTGCCGATGAACTACAGTCATATTTTACCGAAGACCGCTGGCAGAGCTGGCTGAAGCTGTCAGAGGATGACAAGCCCTTTACCACCTGCCTCCGGATCACGGAGCCTGAAGATGGCAGCGGGCCATGGATCCTCGAGCCGATGCTCCGCTCGAAAAAAGATGAATCCGTACTGGTCCGTCTTTCCGGCAAAGGGAAAAAACCGCTGAAAAGCTGGCAGCCATATCTGGAGCAGGCTGAAGAAGAAGTGAAAGGGTGGACATCTGTCCTCCCTGGTCTTGCCGAGGGAGATTCGTTCCGGCAGGAGCTGACCGAGGAAGAAGCATGGGACTTTCTGACTCATGACAGTGAAAAGCTGATCTTCCTTGGCGCAGAAATTCTGCTTCCGCCATGGTGGCAGGCCATACGGGATGCTTCCTTCCGGATCAAGGCGCGCGTGAAAAGCAGCACTTCCTCCCGCGGTCCTTCCTATGTGGGCTTGCAGGCACTCATGGACTTTGACTGGCGCTTCTCCATGAACGGAGTCGATTTCTCTGAAGAAGATTTCCAGAAGCTTGTAGAGGAAAAGCGGCGCCTGATTTTCGTGAAAGGCCAGTGGGTGAAGCTGGATCCCGCCTTCATCCGCCAGATTCAGGATATGATGAAGGACGCGGATCAGAAAGGCCTCCAGCTGAGCGACCTTCTGCGCCAGGAGCTGTCGGCACCGGAAGAAGAAGAAGATATCGAATCGGATGATCCAAACGAGATGCTGAAAATTCAGTTCGAATTGAACCAGGAGCTCCGCAAGCTGATGAGCTCGCTCCGGGAAACAAGGTCCATTCCGAGCATCGAGCCGTCTGATAAGCTTCAGGGAACACTCCGCCCTTATCAGGCCCAGGGTCTCAGCTGGCTCTATTTTCTGAGAGAGCATGGATTCGGCGCCTGTCTGGCGGACGATATGGGCCTTGGCAAAACTGTACAGATCATCGCATATCTTTTGAAAATTAAAGAGGAGCGCGAAGCTAATCCTGCAGGCACCGCTGAAGTGAATGGCAGACCGGTCTCAGGCAGCTCACTGATCGTCTGCCCGACGTCAGTGCTTGGAAACTGGCAGCGCGAGCTCGAGCGTTTCTCTCCGGACCTGAAGGTATTCCTCCATTACGGGGGAAGCCGGCCGAAACTTGAAGATTTCCGCAAGGCGGCACTCGAACATGACGTAGTGCTGACTTCTTATGGTATCACTCATCAGGATACAGAGGAGCTTGAATCGATCCACTGGTCGAGCATCATCCTCGATGAAGCGCAGAATATTAAAAATGCAGGCACCAAGCAGTCGAGGGCTGTCCGGAAGCTGCGCGGAACCCATCATATTGCCCTTACCGGCACTCCGATGGAAAACCGCCTCACCGAGCTGTGGGCGATCTTTGATTTTATCAACAAAGGCTATCTTGGCTCGCTTGGACAGTTTCAGGAGAAATATGTAGCTGCGATTGAGCGTGAGCAGCAGAAGGGCAAGGTCAAGGAGCTGCAGAACCTGATTCAGCCCTTCCTGCTTCGCCGGACGAAAAAAGACAAGGAAGTCGCGCTGAATCTGCCTGATAAGCAGGAACAGAAGGAATTTGTGCCGCTCTCCGTCGAGCAGGCCTCCCTGTACGATCAGCTCGTCAAGGATACGTTCGCCGAAATTGAAAAGCTGTCGGCCATTGAGCGCAAGGGCCTGATTCTTTCCTTGCTTGGAAAACTGAAGCAGCTCTGTGATCATCCTGCTCTTTATCTGAAGGAAGGAAGCGGAGATCCTGACATGGAGCGCTCCGGCAAGCTGGAGAAATTGATTGAGCTTGTGGACGCAGTGGGGGAACAGAGCGAAAGCTGCCTCATTTTCACCCAGTATATCGGCATGGGCGAAATGATGAAGAACCTGCTTGAAACCCGCTTTGGCATTGAAGTGCCGTTTTTGAATGGCAGCATGCCAAAGGCAAAGCGCGACAGCCTGATTGCCGATTTCCAGGAAGGAAAATTCCCGTTCTTCATTCTGTCACTGAAGGCGGGCGGAACAGGCTTGAACCTGACCGCTGCGAACCATGTGATCCACTATGACCGCTGGTGGAACCCTGCCGTCGAGAACCAGGCGACCGACCGGGCTTACCGCATCGGCCAGAAGAAATTTGTGCATGTGCACAAGCTGATCTCCACGGGCACACTTGAGGAAAAAATAGATGCCATGCTTGATAAAAAGCAGGCCTTGAACGATGAAATCCTGCAGGGCGAAACCTGGCTCACCGAGCTCAGCGATAAAGAGCTCCTCGACCTGGTTGCTTTGAATTAACCGTGTATTCCCCTTTAATATTGAAAAAAAGCTGGCTTTCCATGCTGCATCACATCTCTTGTGCGGCACCCGGAAGTCAGCTTTTTCTGTTTATATGTCCCTGTTTGAATTTCTCAACAGGCGTTCGTATTTAGCGATTTCATCTTCAATATCAAGGAGCTTCATCTGATGCTCGAGTTCAAGCTTCTTTTTCTTGCGCTGAAGCGATTCAATTTTGCCTTCATAATCACCAGGCTTTTCAGGCTCTTCAGGTGGAACCGAACCGAAGTCCGCTCCTGCTTCCTTAATCCGGCTCAATGATTTCGCCAGAATCTCCACACCGAGTCCCGCTACATCCTTCGCCTTTGGATTGGCCAGGATATTTGAGCCCAGCATCCCGATCAAATTCTGCATTTTGGACAGGGATGTACCCGGAATGGCTGATTTCTTCTCAACAAAATCCTCAAGCTTGCTGTCATCCACCACATAGCTCTTGCCATCTTGTGTGGCCTCAAGCTCACCCGTGCGAATCCATCTGCGCACCGTTTCCTCCGAAACATTCAGCATCTCACTAATCTCTTTCGTGCTTAACATACAGGTGCCTCCCCATTTCTAAATCTTTCCTACACCCAATGTAACACACATGCGTGTGCATATGCAAATCCTTTCACCGGGAATAATCTTGGGATATGGGACTGTCCCTATTTCCCGGAAATAAAAAACTCCCCTTCCGGAGAGCTTCGGTGATGTTATCGGTAATTCGTTTTGCCTTTTCGATTATTCATTGCTTTTCTTACGATTGGATATATAACAGGCGCCCATTTGATAGCAGCTCTAATCAGCTTATTCATGTGTATAACCTCCTTAGGATTGTATTATGTTTTTCCCCGATAACATAGCGGACAAACATAAGCCCGTTAAGAATATCGCCTACCCCCCCGATGTGGGGCCTGCTTCCTGTATCTTTTATTTTTGGAAAGCGGGGTAAAATCTATACTTCTTCCGCTTTATCGCGGGCTTTAGGAAGCCGCATCTCTATGGCCGTCGATAATAGTTCCAGACAAATTTGAACAGCACCATCCAGCTGAAAAAGGACTGCGTTTGGGGATGCAGTCCATAAAAGGGGGATACAGCTGTTTTTTTTGCGTTCTTCATTCGAAGCGGAATTTCGGGGAATAATAGGGGAAATGGAATAGGGGTTCTGAAGGGTCTTGCATTCGGAAGCGGTTTTGAGGAGTTTTGTACACTCCCTACAGGACGGAACCTCGCGTTCTGCCCTTTAGGCACAGAGTATATGTCGGCCTTCCTTCAGCCAGCTGTGTTCTTCGGCTCTCTTCGGATCTCGTTTCGAGTGCTGTGAGCCGCTCTTCAAAGCAGGCACTCATTCTTCTGAACTGCAGGAGCTCTGTCTCCGCCTTATGCAGGAGGTTCGAGTACACCTCAATCTGCTCTTCTCCATTCAGCGCCTTCACATGCGTCCTGCCGACAATCCTGATCAGATCCGTCAGCAGCTCCTCAACCCGCTGCTGCCTGACTGTCCATTCCCTGCACTGCTGGCACACACCGGCCACCTCCTTACTTGTGAAATAATCGGGAAATGGGGGACTGTCCCCTTTTTCCGGATATGGGGGAGCTCCCCTACAGGAATTGGACGGATTCTGCGATGACTTCGGTGACATAGGTTTTTTTGCCTTCAGAGTTGTTGTAGTTCCGGGTCTGGATGCGGCCGGTTACGCCGACGAGTGATCCTTTTTTGCAGTATTGACTCGTGTTTTCAGCGGATTTCCGCCAGAGTGTGCATTGGACGAAGTCTGCTTCAAATTCGCCTGCTGCATTTTTGAAGGTGCGGTTGACGGCAAGCACGACATTGGATACGGCTTTTCCTTCGGATGTGAACTTCAGCTCAGGATCCCTTGTCAGTCTGCCCACCAGTGTAACCTGGTTGATCATGGGCTGCTCTCCTTTCTTCTGAAAGTAGCTTTATCATATAAAAATCATTCCCGGCAGTAAAATGAGGCTTAAGCACTTTCTCCGTTTCTGATGCCTCCTAATTTTTCATTTTCCAAACGGGGGAAATGCCATTTTCCAGGCCTAATTTCCTAAGAAAACGGTTTTTACACAAATTCGGGCTTTTTTTACAGAAAGATTCGACAAACTCCGCAGCCCCCTGAATGCCCTTATATTTTTTGGACAAAATCATGTTGTGCTATAATAGATAAAACTTTAGAACGAACGCATAATCACTATGGAATGGAGGTACAGGATGAAAACCTTTCGATTAATGTCACTGCAGCTTGTCACGGACGACCAGGAACTGATTCCCATGCCCCTGGAGGATGGACTTATCATCAATAAAGAGGACGAAAAAAACCGCTGGCTGATTGAAGCGTTCATCAGCGATGGAACATTCCGTTCCATTGAAGCTTCTCTTGGAGGAAAAGTGATTCATGTACTGGCCGTCATTTCAAAAAAGGAAAACGATCCCGTTTTATTTGAAACATCCCTTTGTTCCGCAAGAGAAGTGGATGGAGGCCGGATCGTCCTGCTTGAGGGCGTGATCAAAAAAGGACGCAGCCGCTTTGCCGAGCTGCTGCTCGAGGACCTTGTCTCCAAAGGTCTCTCAGGCAATCAGCTCGTCGAGGAATTCAAAGAGAAAATCCATTCCAAACCGGCCATGGCCGCCTTAAGGGAATAAACGAAAAGACAGGGAGCGGCTCGCATCCCTGTCTTTTTTTGTTACTTGCTTTCTGGAACAACATCATTTTTTTTCTTTTCATCATTCATATTATTGTCAAATATATCATCATTGTCTTTGCCGTTGTTATCCTTATTATGATTGTTCTCAGTAGGATCGGCATCGCCCGGCATCTGGCCGTCATCATCATTGCGGTCCTGATCTCTCACTTTGGTATCATGGCGGTCTCTATCGTCTGTATCATTCAATTCCACATTGTCATCTCTCATGTTCTGATTTTCCACATTATTTTTGTGGTCCTCATGCTTATTATCGTTATTGCCGCAGCCACTCATAAGCGCAGCAGAAAGTACAAAAGCAAAAAATACCGCCCAGATTTTTTTATGCATGCTGGTACCTCCTTTCTCCAAAGGCATGGACCTATTGGTCTTTCCTTAGCGTTTCCGTTTGGCCGCAAATTATGAGGAGCACCCCTCCCAGCGCCTTTTGCCCATTTCCTTTAAAAACTTTTCTTGCTTTTTCATCCATTTCTTCTCTAAATGTTTCAAAAGTTTTAATAAATCTCCTCTATTTCAGCTGATTTCTTAGTTTTTTTTTATAAATATTAAAAAACTTGTCGAATACTCCTTACAGGAATTTTAAATATTTTAAAGAATTTAAAAAATCATGAAACTTTTTCCATTTCGCTGCGTCTATTAAGTGCTGGGCTTTTTCTGAAAAAAAAGAGAACAGCTTCCAGCATCGATAGAAAACAATCATTTTTTAAACGGGGGTAAATTATGAAGAAACTATTGAGGAATCTGGCCATCGCGGGTGTTTGTGCCGCTCTGGTTCTGCCAGGCACGGCAAACGCCAGCCTAAAGTCAGACCTGGCTAAAGCAAAAAGTGAAGTATTTGAAAAAAACGGCCTGCGTACGTTCAAATCCTTTTCAGCATCTAAGGACGGGGCACAAAAAGAAGCCAAAAAGCCGCAGTTCAGTGAAGACACGATTGTCATTAAATATAAGAATGCACTCTCACGGGCAGAGCATACCAGGCTTGGAGCCGTTGTGATCCGCCAGGATGCCGGCCAGAAGTACATAGTCGTCAAGGTGAAGAATAAAGCCGCCCAGGAAAAGGCTCTCAAATATTATTTGAAAAATAAAAATGTTGTGACGGCACAGCCTTCTGTTCTTTTCCACAAATTCGGCACAACCGACCCGAAAGCATCAAAGCAGTATCATTTGTCCATGCTGAAAGCAGGCGAAGCCCAGTCTCTGGCAGGCAAGCGCAAGGTGAAGGTTGCGGTCATCGATACTGGAATCGACCTGAAGCATCCGGAGCTGAAAAACAAGGTCATCAGTTCCGTGAATATCATCGACCCTGCAAACCCGGGGCAGCCTGACAGCCACGGCACACATGTTGCAGGCATCATTGCAGGCGAGAAGGGCAACGGCATCGGCGGATATGGCATCAACCCTAATGCCGACATATTATCCATCGATGTCTTCTCAAGGGGATCCGCCACCAATGACTATACTATCGTCCAGGCCATCGACAAGGCCGTTGAGCAAGGTGCCAGGGTCATCAATATGAGTCTGGGTTCATACGGAGCCTCCCCGATTCTTGCAGATTCAGTCAAGCGGGCTATAGCCAAGGGAGTAACCATCGTGGCGTCGGCAGGCAATGAAGCATGGGACGAGCCTTCATACCCTGCTTCTTATGAGGGTGTTATCAGTGTAAGCTCATTGGACAGCAAGAAGTCCCTGTCCTGGTATTCCAACTTCGGGCCATCCGTTGATATTGCCGCACCAGGCGAAGAGGTTTATTCCTCCATTTATGAACCCGAAAGGAAATCGAGCTTCCGTAATATGAGCGGCACCTCCATGGCTGCTCCGGTTGTGGCAGGGGCAGCTTCCCTCCTTTTAGCCAAAAATCCGTCGCTCACGCCTGCACAGGTGGAATATATCCTGAAAGCCACCGCCCAGGATCTTGGAGCAAGAGGTTATGATACAAAGTATGGCAGCGGACTCGTCAACCCAACTGCCGCACTGAAATATAATGTGAAAAAACTGCCTGCAGCTATTACGAAAAAATGGACAGATAAAGAAATTCAAAATGAGGCACAGGCCGTCTCTTCCCCATTGAACCTGACGAAGGCAATCACCAAGCCGGGTGAGCAGCACTGGGTTAAGTTTGCAGTAAAAGAAGGCGAATATATCCAGACTTCCCTTAAATCATTTACTCAATATGACCATAAGCTGACGGTCAAATTCTTTGGTGATCAGCAGTATCAAAGCAGTGTGATCAATAAAGTACAGGACGGTAAGATAGAAGGCAGGCTATTTAAAGCTCCTTTTACAGGAGTAATGGCTATTGGGGTGCAGGATGTAAATGGCAATTACGATCCGTCATCCAGCCATAAAGATAAATACACATTAAAAGTCACCACCCTTTCCGAGCTTCCTGAGGACACATCCTCACTTACAAATATGAATGGAATTACTTCAATACCATTCAAAAGCTCTAATAACACCTTCCTCTCTGCTGACAAGGAAGACTATGATTACTTTACCTTCAAAGCAGACGGTGACTACCTGTATAACCTGAATATCTCTGGAGTTGCCGGCGTCAACAGCATGATCCATGTCTACCGTGAGGACTCTCTGTTCCCTCAGCCGGAGCCTGGAGAGACTCCAATCCCCGAAGATGAGAAAATGGCGATGCTGAAGGAAATGCTTGAAGGCAAGAATGCGGTTCCTGGTGAATTTACAAGCAACCGGGGAGGCTCCGGTGAAGGGGAAACGCTCTACTTCCAGGGTGAAAAAGATACAAAGTACATTGTGAAGGTTACGAATAAACCATCATTCAGCGATGAAGATTTCTTTTTCTTCTTCTTCGGTACAGGTTCCGAATCCAGCCTTGATGCTGAGCCGTCTGCGATTCCTTATACACTGAATCTCACGGCTTCCGAAGCCGTTCCGGATGAAGACAGCCTTCCGTTTGAAGGCGGAGAAGAGGAAGAAGGCGGAGAAGGTGACGGCGATCTGAATGGAGACGGCCAGTATGATATCGAGGACGAAATCCTTTATATGGAGCAGCTGATCCAGCAGTACAAAGAAGCCGCCCGCCCGCTCACACTCGGGAAGAACGGCGAAGGATATCTCCAGAGCCCGGAAGATTTAGATCTCTTTATGTTCAAGCCTGATAAGTCAGGATATTACAAGTTCAATACTCCAGTAGTTAACGGCCAGGCGTTCACTGTGGAAATCGCAAAGCTGACGACAGAGGATGTTGGGGATGGCAAGAAGATCCTTAATCTGTCTCCGGTTGGGGATAATCTAAACTGGAGCGGCTGGGGCGCCCTTAACAGCTCATTCCATACAGGCCTCAAAAAGGGAGAGACTTATTTCATGGCAGTCACCCCGAACTGGTTTGCCGATGACTTTGCTCTTCAGAAATATTCAATCGGTACTTCCTACCTGTATGCGGATCAGTCCGATAAATATGAAGAAAATGACCTTTTCAAAAACCAGGCCAAAAAACTGCCTGCAAACGGCAAGGTGACAGGCAATTTCGCGATGCCGAACGATATGGATGCGTTCACCTTCTCTCCTTCTAAAACAGGCGTTTACCAGGTGCTTGCAGAGGATGGAACCGTGTCGGCCGCTCTCCGTGCCAAGCTTCCGAAAGAGCTGTTCACTAAAGTGTATAAGCTGCCTGTTATCATTGAAGACGTGAATAAAAACGGAAAATATGACGGAGCGGATTACGAGCATATTTCCATCATCGAAGCCGGAATTGAGACGGGCACCACGCACGGTTCCTTCAAGGCCGTGAAAGGCAAGAAGTACTTTATCGTAATGGACCGGTTCCTCGAAAGCGGCACATTAAGTCTCGTGCCTTATAATTTAAGTGTTGTGCCTGCCAAGACAGTTGATGAGGATGCCAAATCAGTAATCAAGAATAACAGGCCGTCCAAACCTGTTGCATTGAAGGCTTCAGGAAGCAAGGTCTTGAAGGCTTCCGGCTACCTGAATGCCGGCGTGAAGTTCGGAGATGAGGATTGGTTCACCTTTACCCTCAAGAAAGATACAGCCGTCACCATCAGCCTTGCTGCAGGAAAAGAAACGGATATGAATCTGTCCCTTTATAAGGACGGAAAGCTTTTAAGCAAAGCGGATTACTATCCGGAGGGTGATGATGAAGTCATGATCCGCACCCTTAAAAAGGGAACCTATCATGTAAAGGTCCGTGACTTCTTTGGCAACTCCTCCATCAAGCCGTATGAACTGAAAGTGACCATGAAATAAAAAAAGGGAAGGGGCCCAGTGCTCCTTCCCTTTTCGCTTATGAAAGTAGAAAAGCTGGCCTGCGATGCAGACCAGCCCTTTTTTTGGGAGAACATATGGCTTACCAGACCATATCATTTTTCTAGCTGAGTAATTTTTATGCTATTAAACTTACACTATTATATTAACACCAAAGACCTATTTCTAAACAGTGGTTCTTTACATTTTTTTAGAAAATTTTTCTATTTTTTATCTCCCAATGCAAAAGTAATTTCCGCTTCACACACAACATCCCCTTCGACCGTCGCCACCGCTTTTCCTTTGCCGATTGGACCGCGTGAACGGACAATCTCCACTTCCAGGCGGAGCTGGTCCCCAGGCTTCACCTGCTTCTTAAAACGGCAGTTTTCAATGCCGGCAAAAAAGGCAAGCCTTCCCCGGTTCTCCTCTTTTTTTAATACGGCAGTGGCTCCGACCTGTGCCAGCGCTTCAACAATCAGCACACCCGGCATGACCGGATAATCAGGGAAATGACCGTTGAAAAATTCCTCATTGGCCGTCACATTTTTAATGCCTACAGCCCTTACGCCTTCTTCCATTTCAACAATCTTATCAATCAGCAGAAAAGGGTAGCGATGTGGAATGATTTCTTTAATCTGGTTTATATCAAGCATATGTTTTACCTCCAGCAGAATCTTTTCCTTCATCTTACCACGAATAAAGCAAGATTTAAAAGCTGGTTATATGACTTAGTACTAAAATGTTAATCTGTCAGTCCTTTTCCGCCAAGCGGACAAAGTGCCGCCATCCGCTCCATACCTGTAATCAGCGGCCTGGCCTGCTGGATAAGCGCCTGGACCGACTCTTGCGATAAGGAATTCTTATGCGCCTCCTCGCTGGTCCATACTTCATAAACGAAGACCGAATGATCATCCTCCTGCGTAAAGCTGATTTGATACGCCTCACATTCCTCCATCGCCCCAAGCTCCCTTGCAGCCTGGAGCAGGATGGCGGCAAGCTGGTCGCGCTCCCCCTCTATTGCCGTAAATCTGCCGAAAAGCCCGAATTTCTCCATCTTCCAGTCCCCTTTATTCCTTTTACAGATTGTTTCTTCAGGAACTGTGGAAAATCCTTTAAAAAAGCAAAAATACCGCCCTTATAAGGACGGCTTTCTACCTGACATCTTTATTGACAAGGTCCCCGATATGGGTCCATGTTGATTTTTTAAACACATCAAACGGCTTGCCGCTGCCAAGTATGCTGTAGCCTACCATGGCACCCGCTGCAGCCGAGAAGGCAATCAGAAAGGCTACAATGATCAGGCGGAGCCAGATGGGGATCAGACGGACACGAATTTTCCCGCGGGCCTTCCCTGCCGGCTCTTTTTTCTCTTTTTCTTTACGGAATTCTTCTCTCGATACGCTCATCGGTTCCATCCTTTTAGCTGCCTCTCCTTCTAACGTGGCTGGTTTCGTTTATTATACCCTGTCTGGCCGGCTTTGTTAACTGGGGAGATGGAAAAAACACTCATAATACAGTTGGGGTAATCTAATGTAATCTTCCTCTCCTAATCAATGCTGCCATATCTGAGCATACATTAAATGCAAAAAAAGAGGGCCATTCAACGGCCGCCTTAGTGGTCAGCATTCTTCTTCATTTTAATCCCCTTCTCTTTCCCCTCTCTCAGGGAGATTAGAACGAGAAAGATTCCTAAAAACAATGATCCTATCGGGTATAATAACGGGAAGAAAATAGTAGGATAAGCCGTCCAGGCACTGGTGTAATAGCCAACATTTGAATGAACGACCATCCCTTCATTCATCATTAGGGTCTGAAGTCCATTACGTTCATTGAAGGTAAAATTCTCTTTTTTTATCGCGCCCGCGGCCGTATTATTCAGTTTATATAATGTGTAGTGCAGATTTTCGTCTGGAAGCATCCCCAGCATCCTGTCAGATTTCATTGTGATGATCTCTCTCGGTTTTCGCACCAGAATATAAAAGTGCTCACTATCGACTTTTTTATCTTCGACTTTCAAGAATGCAATATCACCATAGTAACGGTTCAAACCCCGGTCTTCACTTCTTACAGGGTAGCCTCTTAATGTTTCCAGCTCATTCCCATTCACTTTAAGTGTCAAATCCGCAAGAACCATTTTATACTCCCAGGCATCCACAAACGGCTTCTTATCCTTCTGCAAAGATTCAACAATTTCAATTAATTGACCTTTATACTCTAAGGAGGATGATGTCGCTGGATACCCTTCATTAACATCTTTCACTGAATACCGATTTTCCATATTTACATTATGGACCAGTTCCATGCCCATTTTGGTACTTAACGGAAGCGAAACAGCTGTCAGAATAATCCTATAACTAAAAGAAATTTCTTCAACATAGCATAGCACCTCCCTGGCTATCTGCTGATATAGGGCAGCTCCTTTGTTAAACTTGGGCAGGCCGTATTCTGATATCCAAAAAGCAAAAGGGCAGCCTTTTTCTGCCGCCCTTCTTACTCCTATCAAGTCTCTGCTTTTCGAATCATTCTGACTGCTGGACCAGTTTATCTATCATAGGGCTTCTAAGTAGTTAAATTTGAAAAGCACCGTCCTCCGCTTTTCTGTTACTGTCCAGCTCCAAGCTGAGATCCTCGAGTCATAAGCCAAGCCGGGCATGGAAAGAAGGACGCTTTCCACACCCGCCTCGTCTTATGCTATTCGGATCTCTGCCTTCCTTTTTAGTTTAGAAGATTTATTAATTATGCAATTCATCTCTTTTATAGATGGTATTGTATGGAAGGCACCGCTTTCCGCTTTTCTATTTACCGTATCCCATTCACCAATCCTGCCATCTGGTCCGCCTGGGTTATGGAGCGGGACTGGAATTGGTAGGAGCGCTGGACGTTGAGGAGGTCGGTCATTTCCTTGGACAGGTCTACGTTGGAGTTTTCCAGGGTTCCCTGCTGGAGGGAGATTTGGTTCCTGAGGCCTCCATCTAGCCGTGTGAGTACTTCGTCCTCTGTGACACCGAGTCTGTTCAGGCCGCCTGGGAGTGTGTACAGGTTTGTTCCCTGCTGCTCAAGGAAATGGGGCTTCTTCACTGACACAATGCCAAGATTGAAGGCTTGGACGTCTCCGTTTTGCATTGCAGCTGTGAGCTGGCCGTTTTCGCTTATGACCAGGTTGTCAATTTCGCCGTTGATTACAATCGGCCTGTCCTGTTCATCCAGAACGGCGCTGCCATTGCCGGTGACAAGGGCCATGGAATTGCCGGTATTGCCTGCAGGAGTCAGGTAGAAGGCGCCGTCACGTGTGAAGGCGGTTCTGTTTTGGTCGCCGCGGATCCGGAAGAAGAGGTTGTCCTTGGTGAGGGCCACGTCCAGGTCACGGTCGGTTGTTTTGAGGCTTCCCTGTGTCAGAACCATCCGGGACTGACTGAGCTTTGCGCCGGTTCCTACCCGGATTCCGTCCGGTGTGAGCCTTCCTTTTTCCTTATCGGGGCGGCCCTGGTTCTGGAATTCCTGAGCCAGGAGGTCGGTGAAATAAGTTTCCTTCCGCTTATAGCCATTGGTTTGGACATTGCTCATATTGTTGCTTATGATATCCATCCTCTTTTGAAGCTGGCTTAGTGTATTGGTTGCTGTGATCATCGTTCTATTCATTGCTTTTTACCCCCTGCTCGGAACTTCATTGATCAGCCGATCCGCCCGATCTCGTTCACTGCCTTGTCCATGCTTTTATCATAAGCCTGAAGGACCTTTTGGTTCGCTTCAAAGGCACGGTAAGCTGTCATCATATCTGTCATAGTCTTGGCCGGGTCAACAGTGGATTGTTCGATTGAGCCTTGCTGGAGCTTGAATTCCACTCCGTTCTGGCCATAGGCGCTCTGGATGTCCTGGCCCGCTTCAGCGCGGAATAGGCCATCCCCTTCTTTTACCAGCCTGTATGGGTCAGCGGCAAATGCGATGCCGAGCCTTGCAGACTCACCATTGCCCTCGCTGATGACACCATCCTCGCTGACGGTGAAGTTTTCACTTTCCAGCTGGATTCGGTTCCCGGCCGCATCCAGGACATAATTTCCGCTTGGTTCTGTCAGGAATCCGGCCGCATCAAGCGTGAAGTTTCCGTTTCTTGTATACCTGACTTCACCGCTGCCATCGGAGACGGTGAAAAGGGCTGTGCCCGGACGCCCGGTTTCCGGGTCCAGGGGCATGGCCCCATCCAAGAGGGCGATGTCTGTGCTGCGCTCTGTTTGAGTGATGTCTCCCTGCCTGAAGTTCGGCATCGCTTCCTGCATATATACACCGGTACTGATGTCTCCAATTTTCGTGTTCCTAGGGAGTGTCAGTCCTTTTGAAGTCGGGATATTCTCACTTTCCATCCGGCTGAGGAGCATTTTGGGAAAGGCCCTCATGGAAGACTGATCAGCCTTATAGCCGGGTGTATTGGCATTTGATATATTATTGGTCAGCATTTCAGTGCGGCGCTGCTGGGACAGCATACCGGAAGCTGCTGTATAAAAACCTCTGAGCATATATATTCACCTCATAATAAGAGAGAAAATTTTTGTGGAATCTCTATAGATATATATATCGGCAGGCTGTTTCTATTTTTAATCGAATAACTGGAGTTTTTTTATAAAAAGTGTTTTAATCCGGGGCTGTGGTGGTATAAATTATAAAAAATAAGGGCTCTGCTGTTCTACCTTCCCATAAAGACAGCAGGCCCTTATTTTTTTGCGTTCATGAAACGGCTCTCTTCCCGCAGGAGTCCCGCACCTTTCGTTCCAATCAACCGTCTCTAATAATAAGTTTGTCTCCCAAACCTCAACAAACACAATATCTTAGAAAAGAACCTGAGCATTACACAACAAACTTACGTTTTGGCAGTTTGTCCATATTGTCGAGCATGATTCCTGTTCCGATGGCTACGCAGTCCATAGGATTTTCGGCCACCAATACCGGGACCTTCAATTCTTCAGCCAGGAGCTGGTCTATTCCGTGCAGCAGTGCGCCGCCGCCTGTCAGGATGACGCCGCGGTCGATGATGTCTGCAGAAAGCTCCGGCGGGGTCCGTTCCAGGACGCTTTTGGCTGCCTGGACGATGACTGCTACAGACTCCTTCAAGGCTCCGCTGATTTCTTCCGATTTGACCGAGATGGTCCTTGGCAGCCCTGAGACCATGTCCCGGCCCCGGATATCAATTTCCTCGTCGCGGCTTCCAGGGAAGACGGTCGCCACTTTGATTTTGATTTCTTCGGAGGTGCGTTCCCCGATCAATAATTTATATTTGCGTTTTATGTAATTCAGGATTTCGGCATCAAACTTGTCGCCAGCCATCTTGATCGATGATGAAGTCACAATGTCTCCCATGGAAAGCACAGCCACATCTGTCGTCCCTCCGCCAATATCCACTACCATATTGCCGCTGGGCTGGAAAATGTCCATACCTGCGCCAATGGCTGCGACCTTCGGCTCTTCTTCAAGGAAAATCTTTTTGCCGCCGCTTTTCTCGGCTGCTTCCTTGATGGCTTTCTGTTCTACACTTGTGATGTTGGTAGGGCAGCAGATCAGGATGCGGGGCTTGGATAAAAGGCCCTTCACATTTAATTTATTTATAAAATGCTTGAGCATTGATTCCGTGACGTCAAAATCGGCAATGACCCCGTCCTGCAGCGGCCGGATTGCGACAATATTCCCAGGTGTTCGGCCAACCATCCTCCTGGCTTCCTCACCTACTGCGAGCACCTTATTTGTATTCTTATCAATGGCAACTACCGACGGCTCATTCAATACGATCCCTTTACCCTTAACATGTATCAGCACGTTAGCAGTCCCAAGATCGATTCCAATATCTCTTGCGAACATAACGGTACACTTCCTCCTTATTACTCCACTGCTAAAATTTAGAAATACGTTCCAATTACCTATTTTATCACAAACTCCAGGGGACAGTCCCCATTTCCCGGATTATTTCCAAAATTAAAAAATGCCGGACACAATTCCGGCACTTCTCTTTGTTTTATTTGACTGTTTCTTCTTCATACTCCGGTTTCTTGTATTTCATTTTGGTTGCTTCGCCGCCCCTGAGGTGACGTATTGATTTGTGATAGTCCAGGATATCTTTCACTTCGTTTGCCAGCTCCGGGCTGATTTCCGGGAGCCTCTCTGTAAGATCTTTGTGGACAGTACTTTTGGATACACCAAACTCCTTCGCAATCACGCGAACCGTTTTTCTTGTCTCCACGATATACTTTCCTATCTTGATAGTTCTTTCTTTGATGTAATCGTGCACACCACTCGCCCTCCCTAAATTGAAGTTGAGAAGTGTGAAATGAGCTTCGCCCTATGTATATAAAACTATTTTCCCTGTCAGCATATGAATGTATATTCAGCTAAATTCCCAGTCGCAGATAACGATCCCCACCTCAGCCACTCTCTGTTCACCAGTTTTTGTAAGGTTTGTAACAGTTTATTAGCTTGGTTCAGAATATATACCCGAATTTCTGAATAGGGACAGGCCGGGCCGGCAAGGTTTTTAAATTCCCTGTACATTAACAACGATTATTTCCCGAGAAATTTGTCGACCACTGTCCGATGGCACACAAAAAACCCGCCATAAAGGCGGGTTTCCTGTTCAGTTGCTATTCAAACGGGAAGTTTGACGTTTAGTTATTTTTTGTTGGTGTTTCAGTTGAATTCTGTTCTTCATCAGAAGAGGTATCTGTGCCTTGTTCTTTATCTTCAGCTTTTTCGCTGCTGTCTTCTTTGGATTCAGACTTGTCTTCTTCTATTGTGCTTTCATCCTGGACGCTTTTTTCAGTGTCTGCCTTATCTTCATCCACCTGCTCTGTTTTCACAGGGGCAATGCTTGCTTCCTGAAGGTCAGCCAGCGACTTTTCAAAATAGCTCTTTGGATTCACTGCCATATTATCTTTACGGATTTCAAAGTGAACATGTGTGCCGGCTTCTTCATTCAGCAGGCTTTGTCCGGCTTTGGCAATCGCCTGTCCTTTAGATACCTTGTCCCCAACCGCGACGTTCATGTCTTTTACAGAAGTATAGCGAGTCACGATTCCCTTGCTGTGTTCAATTTCAATCACATTTCCAAGGACTGAATCTTCATCCACCCGGGTCACTTCACCGCTTAGTGAAGCAATGACGTTAAAGCCTTTGCCGTCTTTCATGGCAATGTCCATGCCTTTATTCTGTTCAAACGTGTTATTGTAGTAAACCATAGCTGCTTCCTGCTCTTCCTTAGAACCATTCGCATCATAGAAATCTTTTTTGACGACTGCATTGTCCTGGTCTTTTACCGGCATTGAGAAGTTTTCTAATCCTCGGTTCGCTTCAACGGCTGGCTGCTTTTCATTTTTGCCAAGCTCAGCTGATTTTTGATTCCCGGGATTGCTTGATTCACTGCCCGTATTCTGGTACCAGATCACTGCTGATAATACGATTGCTGCACATAGGATGTAGATTGCTGGAAGTGCCCAGCGCTTACTTATCATACGCTGGAAATTTGATTTTTGAGAAGTCCGTTTCTTTTCTTCCTCTCTCATGATTATCACCTCATCAGCCATTCTGAACAGAATTCAGAAAATATATACACACCCCGAAAAAATTTTTTCTGATTAGTGTTCTACAGAGGCGGAAGCATTATGCACTAAAAGGAAATATTTTATAAAACCTGAGGTTATTCAAAGGGCATTTTTAAAATCAGGATGGAATTTACTTACAGTTTTGTTATAGTAAATTAAAGGAAATCACATTCTACCGAAGCCTGTTTATATTTCTTTGAGCTGAAGTTATGACGGCTTTACTTAGGACAGCTGCAAGGAGTGAAAGAAAAGAGTTGGTTTACATTTACCAGGGTAAACGGGATGAGGAGGAAGAATATGAAGAACAAGATGATGAAAGGGATACTGGCTTTTATCCTGATATTATTGGTCTTCGCCCCTGTCAATCAGGCAGAAGCCGCTGTTAAAACAGGGGTAGTCGATGTATCAAGCGGAACATTGAATGTTAGAAGCGGTCCTGGGGTGAATTACAAAAAGGTTGGTTCTCTAAAGAACACGGCAAGGGTGACGGTCTATTCCATTAAAAGCGGCTGGGCCCAAATTCTTTACGCTAAGAAAAAAAGGTATGTTTCTGATGACTATTTAAGATTCTACAGCACCATGTCACCCGCTGCTGCAAAAGCCATTTCTGACAAAGCATATAATGCACAGCTAATTAGCAAGAGCAAAAGTTACACCAAAAAACAGATTTATGCTATTCTATCCCCACAGTTTACCCAGTCCTTTATAGACAGATATTTCACACAGCAGTTTAGATCTGCTGGCAAGGATAGTAAAGGAAACGCACTGTATCATATCCTCGAAACCGATACTTGGGGACTATCGCTGTACCCACTGGATTGGCAGGCGAAATATCAGCCAGAGAAGCCGACCGTTACTCACTTTGTGAAAAACGGAAAGTCTTATTTATATATCTCACAATACCGCATCAGTGAAATGGAACGAAATCACACCGCCACTACATGTTTTGTCAAAGAAGGAAACAAGTGGCTGGTGTTCGATCAACGTGTTAAATTTGATAAAAAATAATTTCTCTTTCTAAAAGTCTGTCATTCCATCAGGAAATTAGGTTAATAAACCAGGTGACTTACGCTCTAGGTGCTTCAAAGCCGAGGAGGCTCACCGCCTGCCCGCGGAAAGCGAGCGCCTGCAGCGGAGATCAACCTTACGAACGGAGAAGGCGATTGAGCAATCGTCTTCTTTTTTAATGTTTTGGCTCAAAATAGTTCAGCCGTCTTTCTATATTTTTGTAAAGTCCCCACTCCTCCCCTCATAGGATAAACAGATGAAAAAATCAGGGGGGGAGTCTTTGTTAAAGAAACTAGTCATTTTATCCGTATTCTTGCTCATTAGCATTCTCGGATTCAGCGGGCACAGCATTTATGCCGCTGAAAGCAGGCTCATTGTGATTAATAAGGCGAATAATCAGCTTGCATTTTATAAAAACGGAACTCTGTCAAAGGTGTTCAAAGTGGCGACAGGCAGGAAGCCGTCCTATACACCCGAGGGGAAGTTTAAAGTGGTGAATAAGATCGTCAACCGGCCTTATTATACGGGGCATATACCAGGGGGCGACCCAAGGAATCCGCTCGGGAACCGGTGGCTGGGGCTGAATGCCAGGCAGACCTGGGGAACGACATATGCGATTCATGGCAATAATAACCCGGCATCCATCGGGACATATGCGAGCGGCGGATGCATCAGGATGTATGACGGTGAGGTTGAATGGCTGTATACCCAAATTCCGGTCAATACCCCGGTAATCATCACTTCGGCCGCAAAGTCCTTCAACAGCATTGCAGCCTCCTACGGCTTCAAGGTAAAGGGCGGAGACACAGCGCCTGCACCCCAGCCTGCAAAGGTACTGAAGAAAGGAAGCCGCGGACCGGAAGTGTTTGAACTGCAAAAAAAATTGACCTCCCTCGGCTACAGCACCAAAGGCATCGATGGGATCTTTGGTTCAAATACGGAAAAAGCCGTGAAAACCTTTCAAATGAAAAAAGGACTTAAAGCGGATGGTATTGTGGGGAGTGCCACCAAAAAGGCACTTGGCATCTAATCACACTGATGAGGGCCGGCTGTACTTCTGACAGCCGGCCCTTCCCCTGTTATAATTAAAACATGAGTTTTAAACTAACAGCCTCTGCAGGAAAAGAAACTGGACAAGAGCAGGAACAAACACAATTAGGCGCTGTCATGCTGAAATGAAAAGAGGAATACAGTGAAGAACGCATTCAGAATCATCATCAGCCTTCTGCCCTTTCTATATATGGGCCTGATTTGGTTTCTATCAAGCAATCCGGATGATCTGGTGGTGGAATTAAAATCCTCAAGGATTGATTCCTTTATGAAAGAATCTCTGCATCTCATAGAATTCGCCATACTCTATCTATTATTTGCGGCCGCATTAAAGGTAAATGGAAGGCTCACTCCCGCCTTGAATATGATGGCCGCCATAGCAGCCGGTCTTTACGGGGTGCTGGATGAATATCATCAGTCCTTCATCCCGTCACGCAGCTCCTCGCTGATTGATGTCATTAAAGACGTAACCGGCGTCATTATTGCCTGGCTGCTGGTCAAACGGGGAGCCAGGCCCCATATCCCGTTTATTTCCCGGCGGTGATTTTGGTAAGGTACGGGGCAGCTTCAGTGATTTTTGCGCCCTGGTAGTAGTGCTTGACGATATCGGTGTATTTTTTCCCGGCCGCGGCCATTCCGTTCGCCCCGTACTGACTCATGCCAACTCCATGGCCGAAGCCTTTGGTGTAGATGACAATTTCACTTCCCTTTCTGATCCAGGAGAAATCGGTGGATTTAAGGCCGAGCTTTTCCCGGATCTGCTTTCCGGTAAGTTCTTTACCGCCTATTTCCACCTTTGCCACCCGTTTTCCTGCCGTCTTGGCCGTTATCGTGCCCACCACCGCTTTATCCGAAAGCTGCACGCCAAGCTTATCTTGAAAATCTTCAATGGAGAGAGTTTTCTGGCTGTAGAATTTTGGTGAATCTTTGTCCCATGGACTTTCTACACTCTTCAGGTATGGAATTTTATTAGGCCAGTAGTCCTCAGAGTTTTCCGTATATCCATTGCTCGTTGAAAAGAAGGTCGCTTCAATTGGATTCGATTTATAAGTAAGAATTTGTCCGCTGGTCTCTTCAACCGCCGTTTTTATTTTTTTAATTTTCCAGCTGTAATCCGATTGCCAAAGCGCTTTCAGCTCTTTGTCATTCTTATAGACCTGGTGGGATTCCGTATCTGTCACATTGGCTCCCTCAGGGGCATTTTTAGTATTATTCGTCATCAGCTGCTTAACGATATAAGTCCTGGCAGTCAATGCCTGGGCCTTTAGGGCTTCAGGCTCGAAATTGGCCGGCATCTCGGCCGCCACCACTCCCCTGACATAATCCTCAAGAGGTACATCTTCAATCAGCTGTGCTGCATCTCTGTACACAGCCACATCGAGGGCCGGCCCTTTGTTCTTGTTCATCTGGCTCACCTTCTTTTTATCCTGCAGTTTCTCTGCCAATTTCCCGCTCGCGGGTCCATCTGAAAAAGGAAGCACGAGGATGGCGGGGATCATGAGTGTAACGATTGCTGATATGATTAGAAAAATGACCATAGGTTTGACTGCTTTCAAAATGGCGCCCCCTATACATGTATGTGGCAGCAAAGTCAGTGATACATGCTGCTTACTAATATGTATGGCTTCCCGCTAGCAAATATGCGTGTGATGCTTCCAAAAATGGTAGATTTAAAAAAGCTGGATCCAGGTAAGGATCCAGCTCTATTTAATAAACTAGCTTTTTTTAAGACTTATGCATTTTCTGCTTTCACAGATTCTGCTTCCACTGCTGTTTCATCCTTCACACGCTCGATATCTGCCCCAAGAGCAGCAAGCTTGCCATGGAAATTCACATAGCCGCGGTCCAGATGCTTAAGCTCGGTTACACGGGTAACACCCTCTGCAACGAGACCTGTCAGGATGAGGGATGCAGCTGCACGAAGATCGGTAGCCATTACTTCCGCACCTTGAAGGTCAGATGGTCCATTGGTGATTACAGAGCGGCCTTCAATCTTGATATCCGCATTCATGCGGCGGAATTCTTCCACATGCATGAACCTGTTTTCAAATACAGTTTCTGTAATCATGCCGGTACCCGTTGAACGAAGCAGGAGCGCCATCATTTGGGACTGCATGTCTGTCGGGAATCCTGGATGCGGCATCGTCTTGATGTCTACTGCTTTTAATTGATCCGGACCAATAACGCGCAGGCCTTCTTCTTCTTCCTGGATGGTTACACCCATTTCTTCCATTTTAGAAATCAGGGAAGATAGATGCTCAGGCACCGCACCTTTTACCAGTACATTTCCACCTGTAATAGCTGCTGCCGCCATGAATGTACCCGCTTCGATACGGTCAGGAATGATCGAGTGCTCTGTACCGTACAGCTTTTCCACGCCTTCAATCTTGAGCGTGGCTGTACCCGCACCTTTCACCTTGCCGCCCATCTTGTTGATGAAGTTAGCCAGGTCTACAATTTCAGGCTCTTTTGCCGCATTTTCAAGGATGGTTGTACCTTCAGCCAAAGCTGCTGCCATCATGATATTTTCTGTCGCGCCGACACTTGGGAAGTCAAGGTAAACCTTTGCTCCCTTAAGTCTGCCGTCCACTTCAGCCTCGATAAATCCGTTTCCTACCTTAACTTTGGCTCCCATAGCCTCGAAGCCTTTTAAGTGCTGGTCGATCGGACGTGAACCGATTGCACAGCCGCCAGGAAGCGCAACACGCGCTCTTCCGTTCCTGGCTAGAAGGGATCCCATCACAAGTACAGATGCCCTCATCTTGCGCACATATTCAAATGGTGCTTCTTCCAATAACTCCCTTGATGCATCAACTGTCACTGTATTATTATCGAACGCTACATCGGCGTTCAATTTTCTTAATACCTCATTGATCGTGTATACATCGGAGAGAGTCGGTACATCTTTTAAGGTACTTTTCCCATCACTTGCTAATAATGTTGCAGCGATTACAGGTAGAACGGAGTTTTTCGCTCCCTCAACTTTAACGGTTCCGCTCAGCCTTTTTCCGCCGCGGACGATGATTTTTTCCAAAAGTATTCCCCTCCGCGTCCAATTTCTCTATATTAATATTCAGTGGTGATTATGGGTGTTCCAACTACAAAGGCAGTCTTTCCGCCCATTCCCACCGTTCGCATGGCAACCTGCAGATTCATTTTTTCTTCAGTCAGATAACTCTCAAACATGGTCGAGTGCGCTGAGATAGATACAAAGCTGTCTTCCTTTATGCTCTCTATTTCAGTCGCATGAAAAGCTTTCACCATCTCATTAACATAAGTTGATAAAACCTTCACCATCTTATCACTTACTTCCCCCTGAATACAAGTGAAAATTGATGGTTTTCCTCGAAAAATGTCATCCAGCTTGTCATAAAAATTCCCCTTCAGGAAAGGGGCAGTTTCCTGTGACCACTCATTTCCCCTTATATCATACAGCATATACGCAGTGGAACCGGGTTTTGTGAGGGTCAACATGATTTTAATTGTTTCCAATGTCCCGTTTTGTGCGTTTTTCCTGGTGCCCCAGGCTGACAAAGAGCTGTCGTTTTTTGTCTCCTGCCAGTGAAAATCAGGATAAAGGGCTTTTAATTCTCTTACTCTTTTGCCAAACAGCGTTCTTGAATTTATCTCATGGTCTATTTCTCTCGCGAATACAGACCAATCCTTTATCTGCACGTTCTTCTGGGCTTGCAGGATCCGTATCATTTTAACGATATCTGTATCGCTTTTTGCTTTAGTCGTACTATTCCCAATGTGAAGTAAGATAAAACCAGCCAGCATAGCATATATGAATATATGAATATATTTTTTTGTCATGGCATAATCCCTCCCGATCAGTAACAGTGTTACCGGACGGAGGGCGGATCATACCGGGCGTTTATCGCCATTTTATGACACTGCCCTGCCAGAGGTGAATCTGTGACCTGCTTCACAATAACCTCGAAAAAAACTATTCAATAATGGAGGGAAGTTGATTCGACCAAAATAGGTAGTTCAGCAGGAAGTCTGCTGCCGCCGATCCGATGGCAATGGTCAGGAGTATGTAGAGAACACGTGCCTGCAGCACCCTGCCAGCCCTCAGCATCTTTTCAAAATTCAGCGCCTGAAGCGCCCACCATACAACCGCAAAGCAAAACAGATGAATCGTAATGCCAAGCAGTGCCTGCTGTCCACTTGAAAACATCATGTCAGGTCTCCTTTAAATAAACTCCATTTGTTCATCATATCACAGCTTGCGCTCCATCGCTTTATGAAGATAATACTATTTTTGAACATTTTAAGAAAAGCGGAAAGCGGTGCCTGTAAAATATAACTTATTAATAGCTCAATGTTCGGGTACTTGGTTTAAATGTGGCACTAAAATGGCAGGCAGAGACCCGATAAAGAAGCCTAGCCGCACTTATGCGTTAGCCAAGCATAAGACGAGCCGGCTATGGGAAGCGATCTTTCTTCCCATAGCCGGCTTGGCTTATGACTCGAGGGTCGAAAGCCTTGGAGCTGGTTCAAGGAGTCTTCAAGCTTCCGCTGCAGGCGCTCAGCCTGAGCTGGCGGGCGGCGAGACTCCTCGTCTTCGCCTGCCCCGCATATCCCGCAGGAGTCTCCCGCCTTCCTCTGCAATCAACCTTGTATAAAATTATCATCTTCTTACATCACCAATTAGAAAATTCCCATACAAAAGCTGAAATCCCCCCACACCCCCGGCACAACAAAAAGGCCGAACCGTCCCGGCGGCTCAGCCCTTTTCAAAAACCTGATCATTTCAGAAAATCATCAAAGCTTCCAAACGGTCCATGAAGCAGATCCAGTGCGAGGTTTGGGTGAATTCCGAGCAGGATGGTAACTGCAGCTGTCAAGGCAATCACTACGCCGAGTGCCGGTGCCGTCTTGATTTTTTCCGGGGCCGGGGCAGGAGCCGGGCGGAAGAACATCTGGACCATAAGGCCAAAATAGTATACATAGGATACGATGGTACCGCCAATCATGATGGAGGCCAGTACATAATGGCCCGGTTCTGTCATCAGGGCGTTCATGAAGATGTTCAGCTTGCCGATAAAGCCTGCGGTACCTGGTATGCCCGCAAGCGACAGGATCAGGACAGAAAGCCCCCCGGCAAGGAGAGGGGACCTTCGGTAAAGCCCGGCAAAATGGGAGATATCGCATGAATCCTCCCCGTCTGCTACCGCCTGGATGACCGCGAAGGCTCCGAGATTCATAAACAGATAGGCTGCCAGGTAAAACCAGACGGCATCAAAGGTAAAATAGCCGAGCGCTGAAAAACCAGCAAGCAGATACCCGGCATGAGCGATGCTTGAATAAGCGAACATCCTTTTCACGTTCCGCTGACGAAGAGCGGTCAGATTGCCGGCGATGATGGTTATGCCTGCGAGGCAGGCAATGTAGATGCTGTTGTGTTCCAAAAAGGAAACCGTGCCCCCCGCATTTCCTGGTGTAGTCAGGTAGAGAGTCAGCATGATCCGCAGCAGGATGGCAAATCCGGCTGTTTTTGACACGACGCCGAGGAATGCAGCAGCTGGTGTCGGCGAGCCGTGATACACATCCGGTGCCCACATATGAAAGGGGGCAGCCGCAATCTTAAACGAAAGTCCCGCAAGCACCAGGAAGAAGGCAAGGCCGTACAGATACATAAACCCGCCGCTTCCCAATTGTTCAGTCATGATGCCTGCCATCGCCTTCAGGTTCGTTGTTCCTGACAGGCCATATAAATAGCTCATCCCAAACAGGGTAATTGCAGTCGATATGCCGCCGGTGATCAGATATTTGAGCGCCGCTTCTCCTGAAGCCACTGTCTTCCTCATGCCGGCCAGGATATAGGAGGAAAGAGACAGCAGTTCAAGCCCGGTAAACAATGTGATGAGGTCTCCGCTTGAGGTCATGATCATCGCGCCGAGGAGGCCGGTCAGGAATAGATAGTAAAACTCGCCTCTGTACTCTTTAAATCCCCTTTTAGGATGATAGCTGCGGGCCATGACTAAAACAAAGCCCGCCCCTGTCAGCAGCAGGAGCTTAAATGCCTTCGCAAATGAATCGAGGCGGAAAGAATCCTGGAGGATGGAGCCTGTTTTGGCATCCACAAGCCCTGCCAGAGAAATAATTGCTATGACCACCCCGGCAAGCCCCACCCAGGCGAGATTCCTCCTGTCCGCTTTTTTAGGGAGGAAAAGATCCAGGAGTGACAGCAGGACGGATGTCCCGAGAATGATGAATTCCGGTGCCATCAATCCCCATTTATACGAAAGCAATGTCTCCAGATTCATCCCCTGCCACCTCCAAGTCCTGCCATGATGAAGTCAACCGTGTCTTTGAGCGGTGCACCCAGCACAGCAGGGTACACCCCGATCAGGATGACTGCTGCTGTCAGAACGAGGGCAGGCACCCATTCAAGCTCGCGTATGTCAGCAATCGCTCCCTTCCTGACGGCAACGCCTTTCTTCCCAAAATTGATGCCCATGACCGCCCTGAGCAAATAAACAGCGGTCAGAATGATTCCAAACGCACCGATGGCAGCAAGCAGCGGATCTCTTTTAAAAAGTCCGAGAAAGGCAAGGAACTCACTCACAAAGCCTGACATGCCCGGAAGGCCGAGCGAGGCCAGCGCCCCCGCCAGGAGGAACCCGGCAGTAACCGGCATGGCCTGTGACAAACCTCCGAGTGTGATGAGGGATGTGGTCTGCAGACGCTCATAAATTACACTTACCAGGAAGAACAGGAGAGCAGCAATCAGACCGTGGGATACCACCTGGAAGGCCGCACCCTGCAGGCCGGCTTCGTTCAGGGCACCAAGCCCGATCAGCACGATTCCCATATGCGATATGGAAGAATAAGCGAGCACCAGCTTGAATTCCCTCTGAATCATGGCAAGGAATGCCCCGTACAGGAGGTTGATCACGCCAAGGACTGAGATGATGACCGAGAGCTCCTTGAATTGCTGCGGGAAGATTCCCATGCCAAAGCGGATCAGGCCAAAGGCGCCAATTTTCAGGAGGATGCCCGCATGAAGCATGACGATTGCCGGAGGTGCCTGTACATGGACCTTCAGCATCCAGGTATGAAGCGGGAATATCGGCAGCTTCACCCCAAAGGCGATGAGAAGGGCAGCCAGAAGGCCGTATTTCATTCCTTCTGTGATGGGAGAAACCAGCTCTGCTCCCTCGGTATTCATCAAATACCTGAGCGCTTCAATATTAGAGGTCCCTGTACGGGCAAACAGCACAATAATCGCGATCAGCAGGACAGCCGAGCCGAGGCCATTGTAGATCAAAAAGCTGTATGCTGCCTTCTCCTTTTCAGCATAGCCCCACTTCCCGATCAGGAAGAAAGCGGGAATGAGGGTGATTTCGAAAAAGATAAAAAATAATATCAAATTCTGGGCCATGAAAACTCCCAGCATGCCGGTCTCAAGCACAAGCAGCAGCAGGAAGTAGCCCTTCCACTCTTTTTTTATATGAAGGGAAGCAATGGCCGCAAGCGTCGTGAGCAGGGCAGTCAGAAGCACCATAAGAAGCGAGAAGCCATCCAGTGCGAGCTCATAGTCCACAGCAAACAGCCCTGATTGGGCAGCCCCTGCATTCCCAAGCTGGATCCAGGAAGTTTTTACAGAAAAAACATCCAGGCTCCCGCCGCCAATGAAATGGCCGTACAGATAAAAGGACAGCAGCAGCGGCAGGAGCGTTCCAAAAATTCCAGCTGCCTTCAATACTGCTTCCTTCTCTCGCGGAATGAAAACGAGCGCTATGATGCCAAGCAGCGGGGAAAAGATGATAATTGTTAAAAAGCTGTCCAGCATCACTTAAAAACCCCCTCTGCCAGTGCATAAATTAAAAGCAGGATGGCAGTCGAAAGAAATGCTGCTGTCCCATACCATTGCACCTGCCCGTTTTGCAGGCGCGATCCCAGCTTTCCGAGCTTCTCGGCTGCCTGGGCTGTCCCGTTTACCAGGCCCTCTACGAGATATCGGTCAATATAGCTTGCAAATATGCTGATGATGCCCGCCGGCCTGATGATCGCTGCCTCATAGATTTCATCCATATAATATTTATTCCACAGGATCGTATAGACTGCATTCCCTTCCCCGCCAAGCCACGTACGGGACAGTGTGCCCCTGCAGTATATGAAATAGGCGAGTGCAATACCTGCAATGGATGCAGCAGAGGCAGCCGGCATGATCCAGAGCGGTCCTGCGTCGTGGTTGTGTTCAAGGAACTCATTTCCCTTTGTCAGCCAGTCTCCAAGGAATGTGCCGAACCAGGGGGTGTTAACATATCCACTGCCGATGGCGAGCACGCCAAGGACGAGCATCGGAACCGTCATGGAAACCGGGGACTCATTAATTTCCTTCTGATTCTTAGGCTTGCCCGTGAAAACCAGGAAGAAGAGCCGGAACATGTAAAACGCAGTCAAAAAGGCCGTTATCAGCGCAAGTCCGAAGAGTACATAATTTCCGTTGTTCCAGGCGGAAACGAGGATTTCATCCTTGGAGAAAAAGCCCGAGAGCAAAGGGACGCCCGAAATGGCCATCGCCCCGATCAAAAACAGCGGACCTGTCAGATGAAGCTTCTTCCACAAACCTCCCATTTCTTCGATATCCTGCGTATGCACCGCATGGATGACACTCCCTGCTGCCAGGAAGAGCAGCGCCTTGAAGAAGGCATGTGTCATAAGGTGGAAGACTCCAGCCACATAGCCGCCTGTACCAAGGGCCAGCATCATATACCCGAGCTGGCTTACTGTCGAATAGGCCAGCACTCTTTTGATATCTGTCTGGACGAGGCCGATGGTCGCAGCGAAGATGGCGGTAAACGCTCCAGTCACCGCCACGGCAAGCATGGCTGTTTCGCTTGCGGAAAATAGCGGGAACAGTGCAGCCACTAAATAGACGCCGGCAGCCACCATGGTCGCTGCATGAATGAGGGCAGAAACCGGTGTGGGGCCTTCCATCGCATCCGGAAGCCAGGAATGAAGCGGAAATTGCCCTGATTTTCCCATAGCGCCGATGAAGATCAAAATGGCCGTCAATGTGATCATTCCGGGTGAAATGGCACCAGCCTGGACTGCTGCAAAAATATCAGAGAATTCAAAGCTCCCAGTTTCCCAGAATAGCAGAATCATTCCAATGAACAGGCCCACATCCCCTATCCTCGTCATAATGAATGCCTTTTTGGCTGCCTGCTTTGCTTCTTCCTTATAAAAGTAAAAGCCGATCAAAAGGAAAGATCCCGCACCCACGAGCTCCCAGAATATATAGAGCTGCAGAAGGTTGGGCGAAAGGACGAGGCCAAGCATCGCAAATGTGAAAAAGCCCAGGTATGCATAAAAAACGGAAAACCGCCCTTCCCCCTCCATATAGCCCATGGAATATGTATGTACCAGAAAACTGACCAGCGAAACGATGACAAGCATCAAAGCATTCAGCTGGTTGACCTCGATTCCCGCCGTGATTGTCGTTTTCCCAAAGCTCAGCCAGCCGGCTTCTGCTTTATATACAGGCGAGTCAAAAAGATCCCAGAGCACCAACAGGGAAAACAATAAAGAAAACAGCGTAAATGCCATCCCAATGTAGGCACTCGCTTCCTTCAGCCTCCGCCCGAGCAGCAGGAGCAAGAGAAACGACAGGAGCGGGAACAGAGGTATAATCCATGCATTCTCTATCACGGCCAAATCCCCTTTTCATTTCCGAAGGCCATAAGCACCTTCTTGATGAATCTTCATCTATCTATCCGGCTCAGCCCTTCAGCTGATCCATTTCATCCACATTCACCGTTTTTCGCCGATTGTACAGCATCATTAAAATGGCAAGTCCCACTGCCGCTTCCGCAGCTGCCACTGATATTGTGAACAGTGTAAAGATCTGCCCTGACAGCGAGGGGGCGAATCCGAGCTTTGAGAAGGCGACCAGGTTGATATTGACTGCATTCAGCATCAATTCAATTGATATGAGGACGATGACCGCATTCCTCTTCGTCAAGGCGCCGTATAAACCGATGCAAAATAAGATCAGTGCAAGCACCAGATATCCAGACAGCGGTATACCCGTCATGAATCCCCCTCCTGTTCGTCTCTATCCTTTTTTGCGAGGACAATGGCCCCGATCAGGGCGGCGAGCAGTAAAACCGAGGTGACTTCAAACGGTATCACATGCTTTGAAAACAATTCAACCCCGATCTGCCTTGTGTTGTCCTCATGGAGCTTCGTTTCCTGGACGGGGATATCCAGATTGTAGATCCCCATATACATGGCGAGCCCGAACCCGGCCGCCGCCGCTAAAATCAGCCCTTTTTTCAATAAACCGGACTTCCTTGCGCTGCTGTCATCATGGCGTGTCAGCATGATGCCGAACAGCATGATGATCGTGATGGCACCTGAATAAATAAGGATCTGAACGGCCGCCGCAAATTCAGCTGACAGCAGGACGAACAATCCGGCAATGCTGACAAAGGTCAGGACGAGCGCTATCACCATATGGACGACCTTTGAAAGATTGATCAGCAGCAGTCCGCCGGCTAAGGCCGCACCTGAAAGCAGAAAGAAGGCAATCCATTCTCCGGAGAAACTCATGGCTTATTCACCGCCCTGATGTTCTCATCATTTTCATCCAGCCACTCCAGGTTCTTGAACAGCTGGTCCCGGCTGTACTCGGCCAGCTCAAAGTTATTGGTCATGATGATTGCCTCGGTCGGACAAACCTCTGTACAGAGATCACATAAAATACAGATTTCAAAATTGATATCATAGGTATCTATGATTTTTCCTTTTTTCGCAGGATCCGGATGTTTCTTTCCTGTAAGCTGGATGCAGTCTGTCGGGCAGATATTGGAGCATTGGTTGCAGACAATGCATTTCTCCGGGTAAAACTTCTGGATGCCGCGGAAACGGTCAGGCAGGGGCAGCGGCTCATTCGGGTAATCATAGGTCATCTTTTTCCGTGTCAGGTTCTTCAGTGTATACTTGAACCCCTTGGCCAATCCAAGCATGATGTTCATTCCCCCTTCAATGGCAGGCCTACCGGCCAAGTTTTAGTTCTGTTACAAGGCTTTAATCAATTCCTTCACAACGGCTGTCAGGAATATGTTGAAGAGGGCCGCTGGAAGCAGGACCTTCCACCCAAACTCCATCAATTGATCAGCGCGCAGACGCGGCAGGGTCACCCTGATCCAGATCAGTACAAACACCACCACGCTGAACTTCAGGCTGAACCATACGGCCGCAGGGATGATATCGAGGAATGGGAGCGGGCCCCAGCCTCCCAGGAAAAGAACAGTGGTCAGCGACGCCATCGCAAAAAGGTATACATATTCACTAAGCATGAAAAACGCCCAGCGGAAACCCGAGTATTCAACGTGGAAGCCCGCCACTAGCTCAGATTCCGCTTCCGGCAGGTCAAAGGGAGTCCGATTGAGCTCGGCTATCGATGCAACGATGAATATGATGAAGCCAAGCGGCTGCTTTAAAATAAACCAGCCATTACTCTGTGCTGCCACAATCTCATTCAGGTTCAGGCTGCCTGCAAGCAGAATCACGCCAAGCACCGACATAACCAGCGGAATTTCATAGGAAATCATCTGGGCGGCTGCCCGCATCCCTCCAAGGAGGGCGTATTTATTATTGGAAGCCCATCCGCCTGCCACTATGCCGACCGTGGATAGTCCGGAAATGGCAATGTAATAGAGCAGCCCGATCCCAATATCAGCAAATTGAAATTGATCTGTAAAAGGAATCACAGCCACGACCATAAAGGCTGGTGCAAAGGCGATGACCGGAGCCAGGATGAACAGCGGCCTGTCGGCAAGCTTTGGAATCGTATCTTCCTTGATTAATAGCTTCAGCACATCGGCCACGGTCTGCAGAAGCCCGAAGCGGCCGCCTACCTGATTCGGGCCCTGCCTGAGCTGCATGAAGCCCATAACCTTCCGTTCGGCGAGGATGGCATACGTCACAAATCCCAGAATCACCAGGAGCAGGATGGCAGCCAGCAGAAAAAAGACCCCAAAGTTTAATAATCCTGGACTGGATTGCAGCAATTCCTGCACCATCAGCCATCCACCTCCCCGAGTACAATATCGATGGCCCCGAGGATGGTGATCAGGTTGGCCATGTTCTCCCCCTTTAAAAGCTTAGGCAGGATCTGCAGATTGTAAAAGGACGGCCGCCTGAATTTCAGCCGGTACGGCTCCTTCTTCCCTTCACTTGCGATAAAACAGCCAATCTCCCCCCTTGGCGACTCTATGCGGACATAGGCCTCGCCCTTGGGAGCCTTGATGATCTTCGGCACCTTCGCCATGATTTCCCCTTCAGCCGGAAATTGTTCTGCTGCCTGTTCGATGATCTTCAGGCTCTCCACAATCTCCTCCATCCGGCATTCATAGCGGGCCCAGGCATCCCCACCGGTCCTGACCGGCACATCAAAATCAAAACGGTCATAAATGGAATACGGTTCGTCTTTTCTGAGGTCCCATTTCTCCCCCGTACAGCGGAGGTTCGCCCCGCTCAGGGAATAGGCCGCCGCTTCATCCCGGCTGTATCTGCCAACGCCCTTCACCCGCTTCATGAAAATCTCGTTCCCAGTGACGAGCTGGTGATATCCCTTCAGCTGCTCCCTCATATATGGAACAAACTCTTTTACCTTATCAATCCAGCCATCGGGCGCATCCCATTTCACGCCGCCGACACGCATATAATTAAAAGTCAGCCGGGCACCCGATAACTCAGTGAGCAGATTGATGATCATCTCCCTTTCCCTGAATGCATAGAGAAAAGGACTCACTGCGCCAATATCCAGGAGATATGTTCCCCACCACACCAGATGGCTCGCGATTCTCCCCAGTTCCATGGAGAGCACCCGAAGATATTCGGCCCTGTCCGGGACCTTGATGTCCATCATCGTTTCAACCGCGTGGCAGAGCACATAATTATTGGTCATCGCCGAAAGGTAATCCATACGGTCTGTATACGGGATAATCTGTGTATATTGCAGATCCTCCGCAAGCTTCTCTGTCCCGCGGTGCAGATACCCGATGACCGGTTCAGCTTCTTTAATGATTTCTCCGTCAATTTTTATAACCAGCCGGAACACCCCGTGTGTACTCGGATGCTGTGGCCCTACATTCAAAAGCATCTCTTCAGTGCGGATCATGGCTATACCTCCACATCATACGGTTCATAATCCTTCCGGAGCGGAAAACCGACCCAGTCCTCACCGAGCAGAATCCTCTTCAGGTCCGGATGGTCCTTGAAGAATATGCCCAATAAATCATAGGCTTCACTCTCCGGCCAGGCGGCCCCGGGCCAGAGGGGAGCAAGCGATTCAATGGAAGGGGCCCCCCTGTTAAGCTTCACCTTCAAGGCAGCTGAATGGCGGTGCCTGTATGAAAACAGATGAACATACACTTCCATATGCGTTTCATAATCCGTGCCATGAAGCTCTGACAAATAATCAAATGCCAGCCCCTCATGTTCCTTTAGACATTGTGCCACCCTGATATATGTGTCCGGCCTGGCAACAAGTGTCGGAATTTCCTTGGAAAGGCTGTTAATATATGAATCTTCCAGTACATCATTCCCGAGACTTTCCTGCAGTATGGCTATGTACCGGTCCAGTACAGGCTGATTGACGGACGGCCCCTTCCCGGCGGCTTCGCCATCTTCTGTCCTGCCCGCTTTCGCTCTGGCAGCAGCGGCGGCCTTTGCTTTAGCAGCAGCTGCAGCCTTTGCCTTTTCTTCTCCTGAAACCCCTGAAGTTTCCCGGCCGCTCTTTGCAAGGACAGCTGCTTTTGCTTTGGCGGCAGCGGCCGCTTTTCTTTTAGCTGCATCAAGGTCACTCCCGGGAGACGCTGAATCACTATCCAGCCGTTGCTTTTTCGCAAGAGCTGCAGCCTTAGCCTTCGCAGCAGCTGCGGCTTTTTTCTTCGCAAGGTCCAGGGATTCGGCGGGTTCTGATTCTGCTGAAGCAGGTTCTGTGGTGGAGGGTTCTTCTGCGGTTCCCATACGTTTCTTCTTCGCAAGCGCGGCTGCTTTTGCTTTGGCGGCAGCTGCGGCTTTTTTCTTCGCAAGGTCCAGGGATTCGGCGGGTTCTGATTCTATTCCTGAAGCAGGTTCTGGGGTGGAGGTTTCTTCTGCGGTTTCCATACGTTTCTTCTTCGCAAGAGCGGCTGCTTTTGCTTTGGCGGCAGCTGCCGCTTTTTTCTTCGCAAGGTCCAGGGATTCGGCGGGTTCTGATGCTGTTTCTGAAGCAGGTTCTGTGGTGGAGGTTTCTTCTGCGGTTTCCATACGTTTCTTCTTCGCAAGCGCGGCTGCTTTTGCTTTGGCGGCGGCTGCCGCTTTTTTCTTCGCAAGGTCCAGGGCTTCGGCGGGTTCTGATTCTGTTCCTGAAGCAGGTTCTGGGGTAGAGGGTTCTTCTATGGTTTCCATACGATTCTTCTTCGCAAGCGCGGCTGCTTTTGCTTTTGCGGCGGCGGCGGCTTTTTGCTTGGTCAATTCAAGTTCCGAGAGAGCTGCCGCGAGCTCCGGTCCGCCGGGATGATCCGATTCTTCAGCCATCCGGCTGCTATCTGCCGCTTCCTTCGCTTTGTTTTTGGCTAGCGCGGCTGCCTTAGCCTTTGCAGCGGCCGCTGCTTTTTTCTTGGCGAGCTCCAGGTCTTTCTCATCAGCCACGATCAGATCACCTTCTTCCCGGTTTTAGCCTCGTAGCGTATCTTCTCTTTCAACTTATTAATACCGTATATCAGCGCTGCCGGATTCGGAGGGCAGCCGGGTATGTATACATCAACAGGAACGATCTGATCGACCCCTTTTACGACCGCATACGATTTTACATAAGGCCCGCCAGCGGTTGCACAGGATCCCATGGCAATGACCCATTTAGGCTCCGGCATCTGATCGTACAGCCTCCGGAGGACCGGTGCCATTTTTTTCGTAACGGTGCCGGATACGATCATAACATCCGACTGGCGGGGTGAAGTCCTAAAGAAGGATCCAAACCGGTCCAGGTCGTAATGAGATGAACCAACGCCCATCATCTCAATGGCACAGCAAGCAAGGCCAAAGGTCATCGGCCATAGCGAATTGCTCCTGGCCCATGCCTTGATCTGCTCAAGCGTTGCCATAAACACATTTCTTCTAAGCTCTTCCATTTCTGCGGGGGTCAGCCCCTCCAGTGTTACATCCATTTCAACACCTTCTTCTTCCAGGCATAAATCAAGCCGATTGCAAGCATTACCATGAAAATCAGCATTTCAATCAGGGCAAAAACACCTAATTGGTCATAGGCCACGGCCCACGGATACAGAAAAACCGTCTCTACATCAAAAATGACAAACATCAGGGCAAAAATATAGTACCTGACATTAAATTGAATCCTGGAATCATGAAAAGGCTCAATCCCGCTTTCATAGGTTGTATATTTAGCATCATCCGGTTTATGCGGCCTGAGCAGCCTGCCCAAAAACAACGCCGCGACAGGAAGCAAAATGCCGAGGCATAGGAACACAAATACAATCAAATAACTATTTTGATAGCTATTCAATGCGGGTGCCACCCTCCATTATTTAATAATTTTGAACTATCAAATTATTTGTAAGCGTCTTCATTATATCATTCTTATATAATAGTGTCGATAAGGCTAAGAACCAATCTTTGGAAGAAGCATCTCCTGATTGTCCTCTCTATTAGTGTATTGATTTTGTTTGGAAAGTAGCACTGTTTTGTGAATCTGCTAATAGGTAAAACGGCTCTTTGCCCGCTCACGAAACTTCTATTTTATAAATAATAAACAAACACCCCTCCAGATTTGGAGGGGTGCTGGATTAGCCTTTACGTTCAGCTAAGGTTATGCGGTTGATGGCACGTCTCAGGGAAAGATCAGCACGTTTTGAGTCGATGCTGTCGTTCTTGTCCTGCAGACGTTTTTCGGCGCGGGCCGCCGAAGCTTTCGCACGGGCAAGGTCAATATTCTCGGCTCTTTCGGCAGATTGAGCGAGAATGGTAACTTTGTCTGGACGCACTTCAAGCAGTCCGCCGCTGACAGCGATAAATTCTGTGCTGCCGCCGGTCTTTAGGCGGACAGAACCGATTTGCAGCGGTGCAACCATAGGAATATGGCCGGGAAGGACACCCAGGTCCCCGCTTTGGGCTTTGGTGCTTACCATTTCAGCTTCTGCGTCATACACTGGGCCATCGGGAGTAACAACACTGACTTGTAACGTCTTCATTTCATACCCTCCTAGGTCCCTAACTTACGCCATTTGTTTTGCTTTTTCGATAACTTCTTCAATTCTTCCCACTAAGCGGAAAGCATCTTCCGGAAGGTCATCATATTTTCCTGCAAGAATGTCTTTGAAGCCTTTGACCGTTTCTTTAACAGGAACGTAAGAACCTTTTTGGCCCGTGAACTGCTCTGCCACGTGGAAGTTCTGAGATAAGAAGAATTGAATACGGCGTGCGCGGTGTACAATCAATTTATCCTCATCTGAAAGCTCGTCCATACCAAGGATCGCGATGATATCCTGAAGCTCTTTGTAACGCTGCAGGGTCTGCTGTACCTGGCGGGCAATGCCGTAATGCTCTTCACCGACAACTTCAGGTGTAAGGGCACGGGAAGTTGAAGCAAGCGGATCTACCGCAGGGTAGATACCCATTTCTGTCAATTTACGCTCAAGGTTGGTTGTTGCATCAAGGTGAGCGAATGTTGTGGCTGGAGCCGGATCTGTATAGTCATCCGCAGGAACGTAGATCGCCTGGATGGATGTTACGGAACCAACGTTTGTAGATGTAATACGCTCCTGAAGCTGACCCATCTCTGTTGCCAGTGTCGGCTGGTAACCAACCGCAGACGGCATACGTCCAAGAAGGGCTGATACTTCAGAGCCCGCTTGTGTGAAACGGAAGATGTTATCGATGAAGAAAAGAACATCCTGTCCCTGCTCATCACGGAAATATTCAGCCATTGTAAGGCCTGTCAGGGCAACACGCATACGCGCTCCCGGCGGCTCATTCATCTGTCCGAATACCATTGCTGTTTTCTTGATAACGCCGGAATCGCTCATTTCGTGGAATAAGTCGTTTCCTTCACGTGTACGCTCACCAACACCTGCGAATACGGAGATACCGCCGTGCTCTTGAGCGATGTTATTGATAAGTTCCTGGATCAGTACAGTTTTACCTACACCCGCACCGCCGAACAAACCGATTTTTCCACCTTTGATATAAGGGGCAAGAAGGTCTACTACCTTAATTCCCGTTTCAAGGATTTCTACTGTTGTAGAAAGCTGTTCAAAAGCAGGAGCCTGTCTGTGGATCGGATCTCTGCGTGCCTCAGCACCAATTGGTGCATCAAGGTCGATATTTTCTCCGAGCACGTTGAAAACACGGCCAAGAGTCACATCGCCCACCGGTACGGAAATCGGAGATCCTGTATCAGTTACTGCCACTCCGCGGGTCAAGCCGTCTGTTGAGGCCATCGCTACGGTACGTACGCTGTCATCACCTAAATGAAGGGCAACTTCGAGAGTTAGTTCGATTGCCACACCACTTTCAGTAGCAGCCTGGGAGATTGTTAGTGCGTTGTAGAGTTGAGGAAGCTGTCCGCTTTCGAACTTAACGTCAACAACCGGACCCATAACCTGGGTAACGCGTCCTATATTCATCGTTTTCCCTCCTATACATTACTAAGACGAACTATATATATGGGGAAGGAGCATCGGCCCCTTCTCCCTGTTGATTATTCGAGTGCAGCTGCACCGCCGACGATCTCGGTGATTTCCTGCGTGATTGCTGCCTGGCGGGCGCGGTTGAACTGCAATGAAAGAGAGTTGATAAGGTCTTTTGCGTTATCAGTCGCACTCTTCATTGCACTCATGCGGGCGGCATGCTCACTTGCTTTCCCGTCGAGGACAGCACCAAAAATTAAGCTTTCTGCATATTGTGGCAGCAATACTTCCAAAATGTCTTCAGCAGACGGCTCAAATTCATATGAGACCATTTTGCCGGCCGGAGCTATATCCGTAAGCGGAAGCAGCTTCCGTTCGGTGACATCCTGCTGGATGGCACTGACATAGTGGTTGTAGTACATGTACAATTCATCAAATGTCCCATCAGAGAACATTCCGACTGTAGGGCCGGTAATCTCGGTGATGTCAGCAAAAGATGGCTGGTCCGGAAGACCGATGATCTCAAGCTCCACTTTCATGCCGCGCTTCACGAAGAAATCGCGTCCTACACGTCCGATGGCAATGATGGCGTACTCGTCCTGAGACTTATGGCGCTGTTTGATGGTTTGGAAGACATGGCGCAGCACGCTGCTGTTATATGCCCCGGCCAATCCACGGTCAGAAGTGATTACGAGGTAACCCGTCTTTTTGACAGGGCGGGATACCAGCATGGAATGGTTGACTCCCTGGCTGCCGGCTGCAACGCTCGCTGCCACTTCCTGGATCTTATCCATGTAGGGCTCAAACGATTTTGCATTCTGGACAGCCCGGTTCCACTTTGCAGCGGATACCATTTCCATCGCCTTCGTAATCTGGCTCGTCTTTTTGGTTGAGGTAATACGGTTTTTTATATCGCGTAAAGATGCCATTAGTTCTCACCACCTATATCAAAGAGTTTGTTAAGATCCATTACTCAGAAACAACGAATGTCTTCTTGAAGTCAGAAACGGCAGAAACCATTTCTTCATCCTTAGGCAGGTTCCCTGTTGTACGGATATGGTCTAACAAGCCCTGGCGGTTTTGATCTAACCAGCTGTGGAATTCGCCCTCGAAACGGCGGATATCGCTTACTGGAATGTCATCAAGATGGCCGCGGGTCAATGCATAAAGGATGGCAACCTGCTTCTCTACCTTAAGCGGTTTGTTCAGGTCCTGCTTCAGGACTTCAACAGTACGGGCTCCGCGGTTAAGCTTAGCCTGTGTCGCTTTATCAAGGTCAGAGCCGAACTGTGCGAATGCTTCAAGCTCACGGAATGAAGCAAGGTCAAGACGGAGTGTACCGGCAACGGCCTTCATCGCTTTAATCTGCGCGGAACCGCCGACACGGGATACAGAAAGACCGGCATTGATCGCTGGACGCACGCCAGAGAAGAACAGGTCAGACTGAAGGAAGATCTGTCCGTCCGTGATAGAGATAACGTTTGTCGGAATATAAGCCGAGATGTCCCCAGCCTGCGTTTCTACGAACGGAAGCGCAGTGATGGAACCGGCACCAAGTGTATCGTTAAGCTTTGCAGCACGCTCAAGAAGGCGTGAATGCAGATAGAATACGTCACCAGGGAATGCTTCACGGCCTGGAGGACGGCGGAGAAGAAGGGAAAGTTCACGGTAGGCAGAAGCCTGTTTTGACAGATCATCGTAAACGACAAGGACATGTCTTCCGTTGAACATGAATTCTTCACCCATTGTAACTCCTGCATAAGGAGCCAGGAACAATAGAGGAGCCGGCTGTGATGCAGATGCCGTCACTACGATTGTGTAGTCCAAAGCGCCGTTTTTGCGGAGGGTTTCAACAGCATTACGGACTGTTGATTCCTTCTGGCCGATTGCCACATAGATACAGATCATGTTTTGGTCAGCCTGGTTCAGGATTGTATCGATTGCAACAGATGTTTTACCTGTCTGGCGGTCACCGATGATAAGCTCACGCTGTCCGCGGCCGATTGGAACAAGTGCATCGATCGCTTTGATCCCTGTCTGAAGCGGCTCATGAACGGATTTACGGTCCATAACTCCAGTAGCCGGGCTTTCGATCGGACGGCTCTTCACTGCGTTGATCGGCCCCAGGCCGTCAACTGGCTGTCCAAGAGGGTTAACTACACGGCCGATCAGTTCGTCGCCTACAGGGACTTCCATGATTCTGCCGGTACGGCGTACATCGCTGCCTTCCTTGATGTCAGAGAATGGCCCAAGGATAACGATACCTACGTTGTTCTGCTCAAGGTTCTGTGCAAGGCCCAATACTCCTGTTGAGAACTCAACAAGCTCCCCTGCCATTACATTATCAAGACCATGAACACGAGCAATGCCATCACCAACCTGGATTACTGTACCCACGTCGTTTACTTCTATTTCAGACTGATAGTTTTCAATTTGCTTTTTTATCAGCGCACTGATTTCTTCAGCTTTAATGCTCATGAATTTCACCCCTAACTGTGAATGTTAAACTAGTAATTGCTTTTCAAGGCGGTTAAGCTTGCCGCTTACACTGCCGTCAAAGATGCGGTTTCCGATGCGGATCTTGACTCCGCCCAGTAAACTGCGGTCTATAATATTTTCAATAATAAGTGATCGTTTGCCGACCTTGGCGGCGAAGGATGCACCGATCGCCCCGCGCTCTTCATCTGTAAGCGGGCGGACTGAATACACCTTCGCTTCCGCTTCCCCGCGCTCTTCGTATGCCAGATTGATAAAGTTATCGGCAACCTCGGAGATGATGTCCTGGCGGTGGCGGTCCATAAGGAGCATAAGTGTGTTCAGCACGCTTTGGGAAAGGCTGCCAAACGCAGTCTGGATAAGCTGTCCCTTCTGCTCCGAAGTGATTTTAGGATGGCTGAGAAAGCTCTGTAGTCCGCTGTTTTGTGAAAACACTGTCCTCACCGTGCGCAGCTCCTCTTCCACCTGGCCCAGTTGATTCCGTTCTTTTGCAACCTGGAAAAGAGCTGCCGCATAGCGCTGTGCTACGGCTGTATTACTCATAGCTGATCTCCTGCCCCGCTGATATACTCATTGATAAGCTTCTGCTGATCTGCTTCGGACAATTCCCTTTCAATGACCTTGGAAGCGATCATGACAGACAGTGATGCAACCTGCTCGCGAAGTGCGGCGATTGCCTGCTGCTTTTCATGCTCGATTTCGACCTTAGCAGATTCTTTGATACGCTCGGATTCAGCACGCGCTGCAGCAATGATTTCTTCACGCTGAGCATCGCCCTGCTTCCTTGCATTCTCGATAAGCTGTGTCGCTTCTGTACGGGATTGTTTAATCAGTTCACGCTGTTCTTCAAGAGCCTTCTGCGCATCCGCACGGCTTCTTTCAGCTGCTTCGATTTCACTGGCAATATGGGACTCACGTTCCTTCATAATCCCCATCAGAGGTCCGAAGGCAAATTTCTTAATCAATGCCAGCAGGATGATGAATATGACTAATTGAAAAAGAATATCTCCGCCATTAAAGTGCAAGCCTGCACCAAGTACTAAACTTTCTGTTAACACTCTGGGTTCACTCCCTTCAAGAGTCGTTCTTCTATGTTTTAACGCCTGTTATATCGTTTCCTGAGTACTGCTTAACCAAAATCAAGGCATAAAGGAATGGCGAAGGTTCTCATGGAATGATCTTCGCCATTTGCCCAACGTCTTAAAGTTTAATTATTGTCCAATTACCATGAACGCGATAACTACCGCGATGATTGGAAGGGCCTCAACTAGCGCGATACCGATGAACATTGTTGTTTGCAGCATACCGCGTGCTTCCGGCTGGCGTGCGATTCCTTCTACTGTGCGTCCTACGATAAGACCGTTACCGATACCGGCACCAACTGCTGCAAGACCAACTGCGATTGCAGCTGCAATAAGACCTAATGAACCTGTCATGATAAAATTTCCTCCTTGAAAGTAAAAGATATTTGTATTTTTTCTTGCATTTGTCCATTATTGAACAGTTTTATAATTAATGGTCATCCGCTACTTTGTGCGCAAGATAAACCATTGTTAACATGGTGAAAATGAAAGCTTGTATTGCACCTACGAAAATACTGAACCCCTGCCATGCAAGCATTGGAACGGCTGCGCCGATGGCACCTCCAACTCCGCTTGTTGCGAGTCCTGCAAGCAGGCCTAAAAGGATTTCACCTGCATAAATGTTACCGTAAAGCCGCAGACCCATTGTAAGGGTGTTTGCAAACTCTTCGATGATTTTGATCGGGAAGAACAATTTGAAAGGCTCGAAATAGCTTTTCATATAATTCTTAGGGCCTCTCATCTTGATTCCATAATAATGGGAAAGTCCTACTACCATAGTGGCAAGTGCCATTGTTACTGCAGGATCCGCGGTCGGGGATTTCCACCATAAGGTGTGGTCCACCACGATTGAAAATGGCAGGCCCAGCATATTTGAGACAAATATGTACATGAGCAGGGTCATTCCCAGCAGCAAAAAGCGTCCGCCTGTCTGCCAATCCATAGTGCTATTGATAAGTCCCTTTACAAAGTCCATGACCCATTCCATAAAGTTCTGGGCGCCGGTCGGCTTCATGGCAAGTTTGCGAGTAGAAACCAGTGCGATAATGAAGACTATGAGACTTGCAATTGTGATCATCAGCATATTTGCAAGATTAAAATTTAGTCCCATAAATTCCCGTATAGGAGCTTCATGATTCAACTGTATTCACCTCTCTTCTCTACTTTTGACGTAAGTGTTGGATAAAAAAATCTATAATAATGACAAAATAGATCGTCATTAATCCTATGATTACACTGCCGAGGTGAAGCCTGTCCGGGAATTCCAGCGCAACGGTCACAGCGAGCGCTGCTGTTGCCATCCTGGAGAGCGTACCGACTGACTTTGCCTTTTTTCCTTCTGCAGCTGCCTTTGTCAGCTTCCTGTTCTTGTCCACCATGGTCCAAAGCAGGAACAGGCTGAGCAGGGTGCCGAAAATCAATCCAAGGAAAACGGTTTTAAATGGGGTGAAGCCGAAGCCTAAAACATACAGGGCGACTAGGCCGAGGATATATTTAAGCTCTCTGTAAAACATTTTGTCGAGATCGAACATAAGGTTTCTTTAATCTCCCGAGAAGTAGTGCCGGACTGTGCGCAGCATGGAATATGTTCCAGCAGCAAGTCCTAAAAGAAGGCCAATGATAAGAAAAAGCGGTTCGGTATTCACCGTGCGGTCAAGCCATCTTCCTCCGAAGACCCCTGCCACCACGGAACCTACTAATTGAGAAAGGATGGCAGACATTAGTGCCATCGCATGTAATGGGTGGCGTTTTTTCTGGCTCATCTATGGTTCCTCGCGGTTAATTTCGGGCAGAATCTATGTATTTTCGTACCGGTTCTATCAATAAATAAAAACAGGGAAAATTACCATGAAAACCCTATCATTCATACCCTTTGTTAGCATACAATAGGTCCCTTTTAATGTCAATGAATGATAAGCGAAAATTCCCTGCCGTCCGCTTGTTTTGTCCATTTGTTCACATTTTTATCATTTTTTTTCCCGAATTTTCTAATTAATAGTAATAGTCCTGACCAGCCGGTCCTCCCGCCCTGCTTTTTTGGCAAAAATTACTGCTGTGTAAGTCCCGGGAGCGGGAAGTTTCCCGGGTGAAATTTCCCTGGTTATCAGGCCGGGGCGCAAGCGTTTCGACCAGTCTAAATAACCCGAGAACCGCCAGCTGTCCTTTTCATAAAGAACCATTCCGGCCTCATCTGCGCCTCCCGGCAGATACATCTGGTAACGATATGTGCCTTTTTCATCCCCAGATACAAATTCAAACGACATGATTCTTGGGTATCGGGGTTCATTAATCACATACAGGTATGGCAGGCTGATCTGCCTTGAATTTTCCGTTATATTGAGAGTGCCGTCATACACTCCTGTTTTCCATTTTCGGGTGTCTATGGAAAGCCCAATTTTGATCCTTTTCTTTTCCCCTCCTTTAAGAGAGAAAGGAAGAGGCACTCTCCAGACGACGCCAGGCTGATTCCTGGGGTGGAGAAATGTATACCGCTTCAGTCTATCGCTGCTGTTTTCTACCAGGATGGAAGCACTCCTTTCTCCATGCCCTGACTTTTTAAAGGTCAGTGAGCTTGGATAGAAAAACGAATCGGCACGCACCGCTTCCTGAATCCGCACTCTTCCCGCCCCCTGTTCATAGGTCCGGTATTTCGTATGGCTTTTTGTTTCCAGCTGTCTGGCCGTGGTCATCAGTGCTGATTTCATTTGCAGCGGGCCCCATTCCGGATGGGCCTGCTTTAAAAGGGCACAGGCTCCTGAGATATGGGGCGCCGCCATGCTTGTGCCGTTCAGGGCCAGATAGCCGCGGGGGATTGTGCTCGTGATGGCGACACCGGGTGCAACGAGATCCGGCTTGATCATCCAGTTAGTTGTGACGGGGCCCCTTGAACTGAATGGGGCTATTCTGTCCTTTTCAATCCTGTAAACAGTTTTAATATAGGAAGAAGTCGATTTTAGATAGATTCCATCCTTATTCGGGATTGAGGCTGCCGGGATTCTTGCAGGTTCATTGAGCCTGGCGGAAAAGCTCCCCTTCGTATTGTTATATAACAGGACTGCCTCGGCACCTGCCTTCTCTGCATTTTTAATCTTATCAGCAAAAGTAAGCCGGCCTCTTCCAATTAGGACTACTTTTCCCACCGCTTCTGTTAATTCTTCCGGCCTTCCGACTCCACCATCCACAAGGGCACCCCTTATTTCCGGCCCCCATTTGCCGGCCCCGGGAACTGGGTTGAGAGCCATCTCTTTTCCCCTGCTCCCTATCCCGGCTTTGAGATATGGTATCTTAATAGAAGGTGTAGAAGCCCCCACTGAAATGGCAAGCGAGGAAGTACCCGGTGATCCGACACTCCACATGGCCGGGCCTGAGTTGCCATTGGAGACGACCGCTGTGATGCCCCTTCTTACTGCTTCATCGACAGCCAGGCTGATTGGTAGATCGGGTCCGTTTATGCTGTTGCCAAGCGATAAATTCAGAATATCCACATGGTCCTGGATGGCCCTGTCGATTGCCTTAAGGACCGTTTCAGTTGATCCTGATCCCCCCGGGCCCAATGCTCTGTATATATAGAGCCCTGCTTCTGGTGCGACTCCCCTGATACGTCCGTTGGCTGCTATGATGCCCGCTACGTGCGTTCCATGGATGGTCGCCTGCCTCCCGTTTGTTTCAAGCGGCCTGCTGTCCTTGTCGATGAAATCATAACCGCCCTTGTACGAGCGCCTAAGATCCTCATGGCGGTAGTCTGCCCCCGTATCAATGACACCCACCTTGACGCCCCTGCCCGTCAGCCGCTCATTTTTTTCATTAAACATGCCGCGAACCTCATCTCCGCCGATAAAGGGAACACTTTTATCCAGTTCAATTTGATAGATATTCGACTCAGAAATTTGGTCTACATAGCTTTTAACCTTAAGCTGCTCGATTTTGTTTCGTGAACCTTCAACCGAGAGCGCATTAATCGCTGTAAAGGATTCCCTTACCTTTATTCCAGGAGTTCTCACTAATGCCCGAACGGTGCCTGCCTGCGAAACGCCAGGTTTAAGCAGGATGACCGCAACAATCTTCTCCATCCTGTAACTGTCAGGTACCGGCGGAAGCGGCATAGCTGCCGATACACCCAAAACCTTAAAGTTGAACATTATTATCAATAAAACCAGCAGCCTATATATCAACATACTCCCCCCTTTACCGTTATGGTGCTCTGAGGCGCAGGGGAGTATTCGAAGGGGGATGTCCCCTTTTTTTCAATAGCTGACCTGTATCTGCACCCATTTGTTCAATGTTATTCCTGTGTTTTCCGGAATAAATAAAAAAGCGAAGAAATAAATTCTCCGCTTTTTTTACATTGGTTCTTAGAAAAAAGAAAGGTGAGCTTGTATTTAGAAAGCTTTCTATCCTAGATTTTTCAAGGAATCTGGAACTTCTTTGAACCCTTTTGATTTCACTGCACCTACAATGATCCCCACAGCCAGCCAGCTGAAACCAACGATGAAGGTTTTTTTATCAAAGCCTGACCATACATAGCCTATGATTAGAAAACCAAGCAGCGGGAACAGTAAATACTTGATAAACCCCTGTACATTCCTTTGTTTCTTTTTAATAAAGAAATAAATAAAGACCGTAAAATTCAATAATAAAAAGGATGTAAGAGCCCCGAAGTTAACAAACTTAATGATGGTTTCAATCGAGAGCGATAAGGCTACGACAAGGGAAATGACTCCAACGAAAACAGTCGCATTAAGCGGTGTTTTGTATTTAGGATGAATTTTCCCCAGGAAGCCTGAGGCAGGGAGCAGTTTATCACGGCTCATTGAGTACAGGATACGTGAAATGGCTGACTGCGCTGCAAGCGCGTTGGCAATTGCCACAGCCACTACGTTTACAAGAATCAATAAATAATAGAGAAAATTCCCCCCAGCTTCACGGGCGATATCAAAGAATCCCATATCTGGATCAAGCCCCTGGTACTCAGGATGGATCAATGCCGCCATATAAGTTTCAACCATGAAAATCAATCCTAGTATGACAAGGGCAGCAACCGTGGCTTTTCCGACTGTTTTCTTAGGATTTTTCGTTTCTTCAGAAAGAGTACTGATCCCATCAAAACCAAGAAAGCTTAATACGGCGATACTTGCCGCTGTTGAGATGAATCCGAGACTGATATGTTCAGATTGATATAATGGCTTCAATGAAAACCCTCCAGTTCCCATTCCATCAATAAAGACAAATTTAATCGCAAAGCCGATGAAAATTAAGAGTGCAATTAGTTCGATTCCGAGCAGGATAAAATTAGTCTTTGCAGCCAGGGCGACTCCACGGCCATTTACGATTGTATTGAAAAGAACAAATACAAGCACCCAGACGAAAACAGGGATAGAAGGAGCCATGCTGTGAATCCAGATTCCTCCAAACGCATATAAAAGTGCAGGTGCTAAAATATAATCGACAAGGATCATCCAGCCTGCAAGAAAGCCGATATGTGGATTCAATCCACGCTGCACGTATGAATAAACGGAGCCAGCCACCGGGAATTCCCGACTCATCTGGCTGTAGCCAAACGCCGTAAAAACCATGGCGATGATTCCAACGAGATAAACAAGCGGAACCATGCCAAAGCTTTCATTCGAAACGAGGCCATATACCCCCATCGGTGCAATGGGGACCATAAAGACCATTCCATAAACAAGCAAATCTTTAAATGTCAATACCCGGTTTAATTCCTGCCGGACACCGCTGTCTATACCCGGATGGACAGTGCCTGAGTTTAATTCTGTCTGAGCCATTCTACTTCCCCCTCATTTACCAGCTACTCTTTTGTTGATTCGATAAATTTAACGATGAGAGCAGCTGCGTTTTTTAAATCATCTATATGTACACATCCTGTTGCAGAATGGATATACCTTGACGGCAATGAAATGCAGCCCGTTGCAACACCTTCACCCGAAAGGCTCATCGCCCATCCATCTGTTGCCCCATTTAACAGTACTTCTCTCTGAAAGGGAATGCTGTTAGTTTTGGCAACGTTCACTAGTTTTTGAGTTAACCAGCGCGGGACTGAATTTCCAATCATCCCAGAATGCGGTGCCCAATCAAAAAACTTTATGGCGGGCCCTTTACCAAGCCCGATCGGGATTTGCTTATCCTCTATTCCCGGTGTACCTCCAGCCAGTGTAACGTCAATGGCCAGTGCAACACTTGGTTTGACATGATAAGCTGCCGGCCCCGCTCCGCGGATGCCCACCTCTTCCTGGACGGAAGCGACTCCGTAAACGGTGGCTTCAGTATCTATATCTTTAAGCTGTTTCATGACTTCAATCAGGACCGCAACTCCAGAGCGGTCATCTACTGCTTTACCTGTGAACACTTTGCCGTCATTCAGGAACTGTCCCTCTCGGTCAAAGGTGATATAATCGCCAATCTGTACACCAAGCTCCTCTGTTTCTTCTCTTGCAGCTGTGCCGAGATCAAGGAAAAGTTCAGAAATAGGGATGGCTTTTTCTGCCTCTGCAGCTGTTACGATATGGGCCGGTTTTCCACCGGTGATTCCCTTCACCTGTCCTTTTTCTGTATGTATATTGAGAACCTGGTTTATGACCATCCTTGAATCATGCATCCCTGCAGGTGCGAAATGAACAAATCCATTGTCATCGATATACTGAACAATGAATCCTATCTCATCCATATGAGCACTCAGCATGATTTTTAAATCGGGATTGGTCCCTTTTTTAATAAAAAAATGATTTCCAAGGCTGTCAGCATGCTTTGCATCATAAAAGCCTTCCATTTCAGATTGCACATATTGGGCAACCAGTTCCTCGGCACCCGATACACCTGGAATTTTATCCAATTCAGCTAAATATTGCGATATGTCTTTACCCATTGTCATTCTCCTATCTACCATATATTCAATAAGTTTTGCTTAGCGCTCATATAGTGATCTTCAAGCTCGTGGATAAATGCTTGTTTATCTTCCCTCACTATGGCATGCACCAGTATGTCATGATTTTGTGAGATATCATCCCCGCTTTCCACCTTCAGCTCGAACACCTTTGCAAATATAAGTTCTATTAAAGCGTTGTAAGAGGCCCATGTATTCAACAGCCGTCTGTAGCCTGGAAGTTTTACGATCGATTCATGAAATTGAATATCAAGGGCGACCAATTTATCCTTCCTATTCTCTTTGGAATAGACCTTCATTTCTTGAACAAGCTTCGTTTGATATTGAACGGTTTCTTCAGTAAGCATGTGAAAGCCTAAATCAACAGCTGTCTTCTCCAGGGACATGCGGATATCATAAATCTCGCTTATATCTGATTTTTCCAAGCTGGTGACAAACATTCCCCTGCGCGGAAAATATGTTACAAGTCCCTCTTGATTCAAGATTCTCAATGCTTCACGAATAGGGCCCCTGCTCATATTAAGCTGACTTGACAATTCAACCTCCTTAACTTGCTGCCCCAGTTTGATCACTCCATCAATAATCAACTTCTTGATCTGAAATACAGCTTCCTCCTGCAGCGTGTTCACATAAACGCCGATTGAAAATCACCAGCCTTTCGTTTGTTAATTGTTAACAGTTTACAAAGTTGATTCTAAATAGTCAATATATTATGATTATTAGAAAATATTATTATTGGGGGAAGCCATATGTCTGAAAAACTCTCAAGTACAAATATCATTTATGCCTTCAGCAAGGATAACCAGCCGGTAAAAAAAGTGACTCCCGGAACCACGCTTGCCATTGATACCTATGACTGTTTTCAAAACCAGATCACGTCAAGCGACACGGAAATTTCATCGATTGACTGGAATCAGATCAACCCTGCAACAGGACCTATATTTGTGGAAACGGCACAGGCGGGTGACATTTTAAAGGTCACTATAGAAAACATAGAAATTGCCGAACAAGGTGTTATGACAGTGGGGCCTGATCTTGGGGTGTTGGGTCATCGCCTGGAAAAATTCGAAGCGAAAATGATACCCATCAAAAATGGAAAAGCGATTTTTAATGATAAAATAGAGATTCCGCTGAATCCCATGATTGGAGTAATCGGGGTTGCCCCGGAAGGTGAACCGGTTTCATGCGGTACTCCAGGAGCGCATGGCGGAAATATGGACACAAAATTAATAACGACGGGGGCCTCCCTCTATTTCCCTGTATTTTCTGAAGGTGCCCTATTTGCTTTAGGTGACATGCATGCAGCAATGGGTGATGGTGAAGTGGGCGTATCTGGAATAGAGGTGCCTGGGACAGCCACTGTAAAATTAGATGTTATAAAAGGCCGTTCATTAAAGCATCCTGTTTTGATCAATGAAGAAGGACTGGCTGTCCTGGTCTCAGCAAACACCCTTGACGAAGCGGTAAAAAAATCTGTCGAGGAAATGACCAATCTGCTTCTTCCCGAGACAGATCTGTCAATCAATGAATTGACCATGCTATTCAGTGCTTTAGGCCAGACACAAATCAGCCAGGTTGTAGATCCGCTTGTAACCGTCAGATTTTTTGTACCTGCCTATTTCCTGGAGGCCTGCGATATCCGTCTATTCTGATGCTCTGAAACAAAAAAGGCCCTATAGGGCCTCTTTTGAACGGAGAAAAACTGTGGGACTGTCCTCTATTTCCCCAAAAAGCCCGCCAATTCATAAATTGGCGGGCTTTCAAGCAGGTTTATAAGGTTAATGGCTCAGGCCGTACGGCTGTCTGGTTGAAGCTGTAACGGATGGCCTCGCAGATTCGTCTGGAAGCCTGGCCGTCTCCATATGGGTTGGAGGCCTGCGCCATTTTGCCGTGTGCGTCTGTGTCACTCAGCAGTTCGTCAGCAAGGCGGAAGATGTCTTCTTCGTCTGTACCGGCGAGCTTGAGTGTGCCGGCTGCAATTCCTTCCGGCCGTTCTGTTGTGTCCCTCAATACGAGTACCGGCACTCCGAGGGAAGGAGCTTCCTCCTGGACACCGCCCGAGTCTGTCAGAATAAGATGGGCCCTCGCTGCAATGTTATGGAAGTCAAACACATCGAGCGGTTCGATCAAATGGATGCGCGGATGGTGCCCAAGGATCCTCCCCGCAATCTCCCGGACAGCAGGATTCAGATGCACAGGATACACCACCTGGATATCCTCATGTTTTTCGATCAGGCGGTTCACCGCACGGAACATATTCTCCATCGGCTCGCCGATATTTTCCCGGCGGTGTGCGGTCAGAAGCACCAGCCTGTCATTCCCAAGGCCTGACAGAACGGGATGGCTGTACTCATCCCTGACTGTTGTCTTCAGGGCATCTATGGCTGTATTTCCGGTAATAAAGATGCTGCTTGCTTCCTTGTTTTCCAGAAGCAGATTGGCGGCTGCCTTCTCTGTCGGGGCAAAATGCAGGTCTGCGAGGACTCCTGTCAGCTGCCTGTTCAATTCCTCCGGAAAAGGGGAGAGTTTATTCCACGTCCTGAGACCCGCCTCTACATGGCCGACCTTGATTTGATTATAGTAAGCAGCAAGGCCAGCCACAAATGTCGTCGTTGTATCCCCGTGAACCAGGACGATCTCCGGCTCTGCTTCCTTCATGACAGCGTCGAGTCCTTCAAGCGCCCTTGTAGTTATTCCGGCAAGGGTCTGCCGTTCCTTCATGATGTTGAGGTCATAATGCGGCACGATGGAAAACAGCTTCAGCACCTGATCCAGCATTTCTCTATGCTGTGCCGTGACTGTCACAATGGATTCAAAGTATTGCGGATACTTTTGGAGCTCGAGCACAAGCGGAGCCATCTTCACAGCTTCTGGCCTTGTCCCAAAAATGGTCATTACTTTTATCGGCTTCATCATAATCCCGCCAATCCACTTTTTTACATTGTTCCAAACAGACGGTCGCCGGCATCGCCGAGTCCTGGTACAATATATCCTTTTTCATTCAATTTTTCATCCAGGGCCGCAATGTAAATATCAACATCCGGGTGAGCTTCCTTTAAAGCTTCCACACCCTCTGGAGCGGCAATCAAACACATAAAGCGGATGCTCGTGGCGCCGCGCGTCTTAAGGGATTCAATGGCCGCAATGGCAGATCCGCCGGTTGCAAGCATCGGGTCCACCACGATGAAGTCTCTTTCTTCGATGTCGCTTGGAAGCTTTACATAATATTCCACAGGCTGAAATGTTTTCGGATCACGGTAAAGACCGATATGGCCGACCTTGGCAGCCGGAATTAATTTGAGCATTCCATCCACCATGCCGATACCGGCGCGGAGAATCGGTACAAGGCCCAGCTTCTTTCCTGCGAGCACCTTTGAAGTCGCTTTTTGGACCGGAGTCTCGATTTCTACCTCTTCAAGCGGAAGGTCGCGGGTGATTTCAAAAGCCATAAGCGATCCGACTTCGTCCACCAGTTCGCGGAATTCCTTTGTACCCGTCTTTTTATCACGAATGTATGTAAGCTTGTGCTGAATAAGCGGATGGTCAAAAACAAAAACCTTTCCCATTGAAATCGCTCCTTTATATTCGAGTATGATACTTCGACTTATTTTACAGAAAAAAAACTGAATCATCAATCCTGCGGCGATAAAGGGCAGACTTTTCCTGCCGCCGAAAAAAACCGGCCCCTAAAAATCAGGCCGGCTTGTATGTTTTAAAGCTCTTCGTATAACTTGAATCTGCTTGTCAGGGTCTCTACGCGCTCCTTGGCTTCCTTAAGCGTTCCTTCATCTTCAGGATTCTTAAGGGCAAGGCCGATGATGGAAGCAATCTCGTCCATATCGCTTTCTGTAAAGCCGCGGGAAGTGACAGCAGCTGTACCTATTCTGACTCCGCTGGTTACAAAGGGACTTTCCGGATCGAAAGGAATCGTATTTTTGTTCACTGTGATCCCGATTTCATCGAGAACAAGCTCCGCTTTCTTGCCTGTTAGATTCATAGAGCGTACATCCACCAATACAAGATGATTGTCCGTTCCGTCAGAAACAAGGTTCAAGCCTTCCTTTTTCAGACCTTCCGCCAGACGCTTTGCATTCTTGATAATGTTTTCAGAGTAAGTCTTGAATGAATCCTCGAGCACTTCACCAAAGGAAACTGCTTTTGCAGCGATAACGTGCATAAGCGGACCGCCCTGGATGCCAGGGAAAATGGACTTATCTATTTTCTTCGCAAACTCTTCCTGGCAAAGAATCATTCCGCCGCGAGGACCGCGGAGGGTTTTATGAGTAGTGGTTGTCACAAAGTGTGCATGCGGCACCGGGTTTGGATGAAGGCCTGCGGCGACAAGTCCCGCGATGTGCGCCATATCCACCATGAGGTAGGCACCGACTTCGTCTGCGATTTCCCGGAAACGCTTGAAGTCGATTTCTCGCGGATACGCACTGGCTCCGGCAACAATCAGCTTCGGCTTGCTTTCACGGGCTTTCTCAAGAACTGCATCATAGTCGATGCGGTGTGTGTTTTCATCCACACCATACTCGACAAAATTATATTGAACACCGCTGAAGTTAACAGGGCTTCCATGAGTCAGATGGCCGCCGTGGGAGAGATTCATCCCAAGAACGGTATCGCCTGGATCAAGGATCGTGAAGTATACAGCCATATTTGCCTGTGCGCCGGAGTGCGGCTGGACATTCGCATGCTCGGCCCCGAATATTTCCTTTGCACGGTCGCGGGCGATATCCTCCACCACATCCACGTGCTCACAGCCTCCATAATAGCGTTTGCCAGGATAGCCTTCTGCATATTTATTCGTCAGTACAGATCCTTGCGCTTCCATCACTGCTTCACTCACAAAATTTTCTGAGGCAATCAATTCAATTTTTGTACGCTGTCTTTGAAGTTCGTCCTGAATGGCACTAAATACCTTTTCGTCCTGTGTAGCCAAGTGTTTCATGTAAATCCCCCTCATCTTTCGCGTATGTTCAGCAGAACCGCACGTTTCTTTGTAAACCCGCAAAATTTTTAAAATTCCATTCTCATTCTATCATTAATCGCTTTCGTGCGACAATCTCTAAAAAGAAGAAAATCGATATAGAAAAAACAGGAATTTTCTACTCGCAGCCCATGCATGACGAACCGGGAAAAGAGCCGGAACGAACACAATCAGCGGTGGAGCGGAGTAAGGCGCAGGAATGCCAGCACGATAAATGTTAGTCACACCCTGCTGCATGGAGCTTTATGAGACACGCAGCTCCGCCCTTTTTCTCAGGAAAATCAGGAATAACATGCCCTCTGCCCGCCAATCAGCTTGGGCCTGGTCCTTGCCATAGTCAAATGGGCATGGCCAACCTGGTTCTGCCTGCCCCTGACAGGGATGGCCACATGCTTCAGGTGCATCCCGATGAATGTGTCCCCGATATCTATCCCGGCATCTGCCGTGATATGCTCAACCACCGCGGCATTTTCAGTTGAATTGAAGGCTGCGGTGGCAAGGGCGCCGCCTGCTTCTCTGATCGGAATGACCGTTACTTCCTCAAGGCCCATTCTCTCAAGCGTTTCCCTGGAAATAACGAGCGCCCTGTTCAAATGCTCGCAGCACTGAACGGCAAGCTCGATGCCGGTCCTGTCCCGGAATTCATTCAGCACTTCAAACAGCATGGCGGCCACTTCATGAGTCCCTGCCGTGCCGATCCTCTTTCCGATCACTTCACTCGTGCTGCAGCCGACAACCAGCAGCTTTCCGGGAGAAAGCGAAGACTGTTCCTGAAGGTCATCGAGTGCTTCAGTGAGTTCTTTCCTCCATAGGGCCAGGCTTTCCTTTGACACAGTTTCTTCCATGCTTATCTCCCCTTTATTTAAAGTGAATTCAGATGTTTTTATTCTCGTACTCTTTTATCTTTCCGATCCTGTTTTCATGCCGGCCGCCCTGATAGTCAGTGGAGAGCCATATTTTTGCAATATCGAGTGCAAGTCCCGGGCCGATCACCCGCTCACCCATCGCCAGCATATTGCTGTCATTATGCTCCCTTGTCGCCCTGGCGCTGAATGTGTCATGCACCAGTGCACAGCGGATGCCCTTAACCTTATTGGCGGCAATGCTCATGCCGATTCCCGTCCCGCAGATGAGAATACCGCGGTCAAATTCTCCGCTTGCCACCTTTTCTGCAGCCGGAAGGGCGTAATCCGGATAATCCACAGATTCCGCACATTCACAGCCAAAATCCTCGTATGGAATTTCCATGTCAGTTAAAAGCTTCTTTATTTCTTCCCTGATCATAAGCCCGCCGTGATCTGAAGCAATCGCTACCTTCATCATGTCCCCTCCGTTTTCAAATCATCTTCCTTTTATTTTGCCATAGGGCTTCTAAAATATAAAGCAAGCTTGTTCCTGCCTAATTAAAAAGCCTGAATCCGGGTGTTCGGAATCAGGCTTTTCATTTACATATGAAATTTCACAATGGTCTCTTTAAGCTGATCGGCCTGTCCTTTCAGGTCAATCACCATTTTTTCCACGTTCTGCATGACGGCACTTTGATCCTGTGCTGCCGCTGCCACTTCTACAGCCCCTGCAGATGTCTGTTCGGCAATCGCCGCCACCTCCTGGGACTGGGCGGAGGTTTCCTGGATGCTGACCATCTGCTTGTCCACAAGTCTTGTAATATCAGTGACGGCATCTGCTACATTGTTGACAGAAAGCGTCATTTCCTCAATTACTTCATTGGTTTTCGTTCCTTTTCCTGCTTCTGCTTTTGCTGCGTCTACCTGCTCAGTGATCTGAAGCACCACGCCCTGTACATCCTGCTGAATGTTTTGGATAAGTCCTGAGATTCCCTGCACGGCTTTGGCGCTTTCATCCGCTAGCTTCCGGACTTCCTCCGCCACCACAGCAAAGCCCTTCCCATGCTCACCGGCCCTAGCCGCCTCGATGGATGCGTTCAATGCGAGCAGGTTGGTCTGTCCGGCAATATCGCCGACAAGCTGGATGATCTGTTCTACCTTTTTAGCATTTTCTTCAAGGCGCTTAACCGCTTCAAGGGAAAGGCGGCTGTCATCTGCAAGCTTCTGTATGCCCGAAATCAAGGAATGGATCACTTCCTTGCTGCCGATAAGCTCCTGCACCATTTCTGCTGATCGTTTAGAGGAAGCTCCTGCTTTATCCTGAACATCACGCGCGATCATGATAACATCCTCCACCGATTCGGCCGTCGTCTGGATGGAGGATGCAGAGTTTTCCGCACCCGCGGCTATCTCCTGGATCGCCCTCGAGATGGTCCCGGCCTGTTCGGAAGCTCTTGAGGATTCCTGAGAGATATAAATGACTTTCTCATTTGTTTCATTGAAGTTCTGGTCAATCTTCTGAACCATTTCCCTCAGGCTGCCGAGCATATGGTTGAAGGCCATTCCAAGAGAGCGAATTTCATCGTCTGATTTTGCAAGCTTCAGATCTTCTGACAAGTCTCCCTCTGCCGCCTTCAGCGCAGCTGCTTCAAGTGCATGCAGCGGCCTGGTCAAAATTCCTGCCGCAAAGAATGCCAGTACCCCTGACCAGCCAATGCCAAGAGCAAGTGTAATCGGTATAAATAATTCCTTAGAGATATAGCTGCTGACAAATGGATGAACCGCAAAAATGAATACGGCACTTGTGGTATACGTGATAATTGCAAGCAGTGTTGTTAAGATAACTAGTTTTTTTCTCAGTCCGAACTTATAGCGCTTTTTCGCCAAATTCTTCTCCCCCATTGGATGAACGCTTATTTCTGCAGTCTGTCGGTAAGGCTCAGGATAATAGACTGCAATTCACGAAAGGTCTCCCTGTATATATCGGCAGAACCTCCAAAAGGATCAATAATATCTGAATCATTTTTATCTTTTCCCGCAAATTCTTTTAAGGTATATGTTTTTCCGGCAGCCTGTGGATAGTTGATGATCAGAGAAGACTTATGGCCTTCCGTCATTGTCAGAACATAGGTCGCCCATTCCAAATCTGAAGCTTCCACCTGCTTAGAGATGTGGTCATGGGTGATGGAGTTCTCATCCATCACACTCTTTGCATGGAAGGAAGCCTCCTGCCCGTCAATTGCAAACACCCCGGCTGACTTTACATTTACACCCGGCAGATTCATATTCTTCAATATGGCCTCGGCCATCGGGCTCCGGCACGTATTTCCTGTACATACAAATAAAATATTTACCATTACGACGCCTCCTTGACTCCATTATAATCCACTCTGGATAAAAAAATAAGACAGCTCTGTTTTGCTGTCCTTGGAAAGACTTTATTATTTAAGAGTGTTTTTGAAAGGCTGTTTTCGCATGAATTATTGCTGCTGGATATGAAAGTGGATTTCCGCTGCAGGCGCTCTGTTGGAGCGGGGCGGGCGGTGAGCCTCCCCAGCTTCGCCTGCGGGGTCTCACCTGTCCCGCATATCCCGCACCTTCCGCTCCAATCAACTTTGTCTGATAATTAATCCTCCTCAGAAATTTAATTATCAACAATATGATTGTTTCTTAGGACTCATCAAATATATCCTGGTTAAAAGAAAAAACGTCCCAAATTAAGAAGCTTGAAGCCGAAGGCGAACAGGATGGCGCCGCCAAGCAGTAAGCTGTACCTTCCGAGCATTCCCTGGACCTTCCGCCCGAGGATCAGCCCTGCCCACGTTAATATGGCAGCCGCTGTGCCAAAACAGATGAGCACCAGTGCGGTCCTTGCCCCATATATACCAAGTGTAAGGCCGACCGAAAAACTATCAAGGCTCACACTGATTGCAAACATGATCAAGCCGGCACCGACGGGAGCCACAATCGTTTCACCGCTTCCCTTCAGACCGCCGAGCAGCATCTGGATTCCAAGGATCATCAGCAGGAGACCGCCCGCATAGCCGGCAAATGTACCAAATGTCCCGGACAGGAACCGGCCTCCTGCCATGCCGAGCAGCGGCATCAATATATGAAAAAAGCCTACTGTCACACCTATAAACAATACCCTTCTCATCCTCATCTTGAACATCCCCATGCCAAGGCCGATCGAGAACGCATCCATCCCAAGCGCAAATGCCATCGACATCAAGGAAATCAGTTCACCCATAAACGCCACAACCCATAACCCCCTCGGACTAGCCTGCTCTAGCATATGCATGTCCTTTCGGGAATAGAACCTCCCGGGAGAGCAGGGGGGCTTAAACAGAATCGGGGGGAGACTGCCTGTCTCCGGGAAAAACCGGAAGCCTTTCGGAACCTCCGAAAGGAATCGGAAGTCAATTTAGGCTTGAATATTGATCGGAGCAAGGTTCAGCGTGCCAGAAAGATATATTATGTTCACACACTCTTATCAAGAAGTCTCTTGTTATGTACAGCCCTTTTCCATCGAAAAAAGCAGGGAACCAAAGTCCCCTGCCCATTCACTCACTGATCATTCTATGTCCGGCCGCTTTTGTAAGACGGTTCATGACGGCCTGCCCCATCCCTTCAACCGGGTAGGTTTCTCCGAAGATGATTTGGACATCCAGTTCATCGAAGCGGCGCAGCGCCCCATACAGCCCGGAAGCTACAGAGCCCAGATCGCTCCTGCTGCCGGCTGCGAGGACTTCATCCGCCCTGTAAAAGTCTGTATTCTCTTCTGTCGTCAGGACTCCCACCTTAAAGCCTTCCGCCCGTTTTTCATCGACCAGGCTCTGCAGGAATTCCGGGCTGCCATTTACCAGCGTAAGCTCGGCCTGCGGCGCATAATGCTTGTATTTCATTCCCGGCGACCTGGGTGCTTCATTAGGATCAGAAAGAGAGACATCGCTCCTCACACTGCCAATTACCGCTTCCAGCTGTTCCCGGGTAATGCCGCCCGGCCGCAGGATGACCGGCACATCCCCTGTGCAGTCGAGCACCGTCGACTCCACGCCGACTCCGGCTGCCCCGCCGTCCACGATTCCGGCGATTTTTCCGTTCAGGTCCCCGAACACATGCAGTGCTGTTGTCGGGCTTGGTTTGCCGCTTGTATTGGCGCTTGGTGCCGCAATCGGAAGGCCGCTTTTTTCGATGACGGCAAGGGCCACCGGATGAGCAGGCATTCTTATTGCTACCGTATCAAGCCCTGCCGTTACCAGTGTGGAGAGCGCCCCCTGCTTTTCTTGTAAAATAAGCGTGAGCGGTCCCGGCCAGAAGGCATCCATAAGCTGTGCGGCCTTCTCCGGCACGCTCTCGGCGATGTCATCCAGCTGGCTTTTCGATGCGATATGAACAATCAGGGGATTGTCTGAAGGACGTCCCTTTGCTTCATATATTTTCCTTACCGCAGCATCATTTGTGGCATTTGCTCCAAGGCCATAAACCGTTTCCGTCGGGAAAGCGACCGCCTCGTTATCCCGCAGATAAGCTGCCGCCTCTTCAAGCTGTGAATAACTTTTCAAGTTGTCCACAAGGTTATCCACTATCCAGTATTTTGTCTGCAAATTCTGCACCTTCATTTCTGTACTTTCTATCTATGTGGATAAGAGCTGTTCTTATCAGCAATATAGCCCTTTTTTCCTAGTTTGAATCTGAAATATACTTTGAAAGTATAAAAGAAATTAAGAGGCGGCACAAGTCTTATCCACAAAATGTGCATAACTTATTGAAAATTGTGGGTAACAATGTGGATATGTTTAAAACTATAGCCTTTTTTGGAAAAATTCACAGGAGGTTATCCCCATGAGGTATTTTCCATGATTAAAAGCACTCAATTCCTCTTTTGCCTGCTCTTTTAGAATCTTTTCAAAACCAAGCGCCTGAAAGAGAGACACCGAAGAACCTGAAGATGTCCCAAGATATAGGGCGGTCAGTCCTTTATCTTTTGTAAGAATACACACCTGCTCAAGCAGGGCAGGAAGGTTCCTTGGATGGAATGCGGGAGAAAAGGCAAGTGAGCGAAGCAGGCCTGCTTTCCCCAGAGATTCATAACCGATAACAGCCGCAATTTTTCCTTCCTCCGTTTCTGCCAGCAGGAAGTCTGCAATATGCTCTCTCACTCCATCCTTATTCAACCCCGCTTCCCGCAGGAATTCTTCGATTAATTGAATATCTTTCAATTCTGCCTTCCTGATCATAGCAATCCTTCTCTCTTTTTTACTCTATGAATATGCAGAAGGAGAGATTGCTAGAACCCGGAGTCAAAAGAGCCGCTCCATAGACCTTTGGAGCAGCGCTTATCAGCTGAATATATCCGAAAATAATTCTACTAAAAAGAATTTGACCTTGACCGGCTCTTCATCTTCGACAGTGTACACAGGAGCTTTTTCCGATTGGACTGGTTCTTCTGCTTTCGGATCCGCCCCCTGGAGGGCTGATCCTGATTCAACAGCAGGAGCCCCGCTTTCTCCTTCCGGACTGGATTCATTAACACTTCCCCCTTTTGTGTATACAGATTCAGCTTCCTCCCGCCTGGATTCAATCTGTACCTCTTCGGTTTTTCCTTCTGCAGCCTGGGATGGAGCTTCCTGGGCTTTAATCGTGTTCCCTTCCTCCACCGGGCTCTGGCTGACAGCCGTCCCATTTGAAAAATCCAGGAAGCAGAGCGGCGGGAACAGGACGCACCACCAGTTTGCCCCTGAGCCTGCACCGAGTGTAATCACGATCGCTTCATATGTTCCTGCCTGGTATAAATAATTGCCATATAATTTAGTAGGAAATTCAGCTTTCCCGAACTTCACCTTCACTGCCTGATCTTCGCCCTGCTGCTTAACGACTCTCTCGGCAATTCTTTGAATCTTATCCTGATTGCCTGATATAACCTTCCTCGCTTCTTCCTTTGAAGTTAAATCCTTCACCCATTTCGTGATTTCCTTATTCACTTCATCTCTCACCAGCCGCTTAAGGTCCTGATCTGCCGGCATATCGCTGTTTGCCAGGATTCGGAGCCTGATCGCATCATGCGGAATCACCACCGGCTCCTCCGCCCCTGCATTCTCCGCCTTCGGCATATATAAACTGAGCACAGTGCCCGTAACCAGCAGCAACAAATATATTAATGCCATATGCATCCTCAACTGTTTCATTCCCCATTCCTCCCCTACAACAACCAGTCTCTCCAGCATCCCACTATCTTAAACTAGTAAAATAAAAAAAACGGGAAATAGGGGACAGTCCCCTATTTCCCGTTGATATAACAAGGGGAAATGAGGGTCAGTCCCCATTTCCCAGATAGGCGAAGACCATTCGGTCCCGGCCGTTAATATCCTTCAGGATGTGTGTTTGGCTGTACGGGAAGGTTTGATCCAGGAGGTTTTTAACGGCCTGGCCCTGTTCCGCGCCTATTTCAAATCCGATCATGGCTTTAGGCTTCAGGACGAGCGGCAGCTGTTCCATGAATCTCCTGTAGAAGCCGAGTCCGTCCTCGCCGGCGAACAGGGCCCGGTGCGGCTCGTTCTCTGTGACGACGATTGACATGCTCTTCTTATCGCCGGCAGGAATATAAGGAGGATTGGAAAGCATCACATCCAGCTTCACCCCTGAATCAATAAAGGGCAGAAGCATGTCGCCCTGCCGGAAATCGACCGCGGCCCCAAGCTCCTTCGCATTGGCTGTCGCTACCTGGAGCGATTCGGGGGCAATATCAGAGGCAGATACCTCAAGTCCAGGCTCCTCAAGCTTCATTGTGATGGCAATAGCACCGCTGCCCGTCCCGATATCAGCAAGGCGGACGCCCTCCTGTCCTGGAAAAAATGCCCGAATTCCATTCAACGCATGATATACGAGCTCCTCTGTTTCAGGCCTCGGGATCAGCACTTCCCCATTCACCTTAAAACGGCGTCCATAAAAGTCCTCATAGCCCATAATATATTGAACCGGAACTCCCCCGGCATGACGGAGACAGGCCTCCCTGAAGGCATCCTTCAACTCAGGGGCAATCTCCTCATGGAGGCTACCCAAAAGACGGCTGCGCTCCATTCCCAACACATGCTGCAGCAGGAGTTCACCTGCGTTGGCATCGCGTCCATGGCCCGTTAAAAAAGAAGAAGCCCAGCTAAGGGCTTCATATACTTTATCGAAGCTTTCATTCTTCTTCATTCTGCATACGTTTGGACTGATCTTCAAGGATTAGCGCATCAAAAATTTCATCCAATTTCCCTTCGACAATCTGATCAAGCTTTTGGATGGTCAAGCCAATCCGGTGATCTGTCACCCGGTTCTGCGGGAAGTTGTAGGTCCTGATCCGTTCGGAGCGGTCCCCTGTACCGACTGCCGCTTTACGGTTCTGATCATATTCAGCCTGTGCTTCCTGCTGGAATTTATCATACACACGGGCACGGAGCACCTTCATTGCTTTTTCTTTGTTTTTGATCTGTGACTTCTCATCCTGACAGGATACCACAGTGCCTGTAGGAAGATGCGTCAGGCGCACGGCCGACATGGTGGTATTTACACTCTGTCCGCCTGGCCCGCTTGAGGCAAAGGTATCCACACGGATGTCCTTCTCATGGATTTCGACTTCCACCTCTTCAGCTTCCGGCAGTACAGCAACTGTAGCCGTGGAAGTATGAATCCTTCCGCCTGATTCGGTTTCCGGCACACGCTGGACCCGGTGGGCGCCATTTTCAAATTTAAGCTTGGAATAAGCGCCATTTCCGTTAATCATGAAAATGATCTCCTTATAGCCGCCAAGGCCAGTCGGGCTTGCTTCAATTACATCTGTTTTCCACCCCTGCGTCTCCGCATAACGGCTGTACATGCGGTAAAGAGTACCAGCGAACAGCGCAGCCTCGTCACCTCCGGCAGCTCCCCGGATTTCCATGATAACGTTTTTGTCATCATTAGGATCCTTTGGAATAAGCAGCAGCTTCAGCCTTGCTTCAAGCTCCTCCAGCTGCTCCTCAAGCTCGCCCATTTCTTCTTTCACCATCTCGCGCATCTCGGCGTCAAGCTTGTCCTCAAGCATCTCCCTGGCATCCTGATACTGCTCTCTTGCGGATTTGTACTCGCGATAGGCGGCCACCGTTTCCTGGATGCCTGCCTGCTCCTTGGAGTACTCTCTCAATTTGTTGGCATCATTTATGATAGCGGGATCACTCAGCAATTCATTCAATTTTTCATATCGGTCTTCTACTGCCTGCAAACGATCTATCACGATATTCACCTCAGTTTATCCAAAAGGCCCATTCAGGGCCGATTTATAATAATAAAGATTTCCATCTTCCATTATATATACGGATAGAAAACACGTCAAAAGGATTCGGCGTGCTACCGCTCGATAAGCCGGACAGTGAATTCATAATTGGCAAGCTTCCTGGTCAGTTTCTCCGTCAATTTCTGCACATGCAGCTCCCTCTCGTCCATTTTGAACTGCCCGGGGCTGATATAGCAGGTGACCCAGATCTTCTGGTCTTTCATGAATATGGGACCGGGTGTATAGGAGCCAGCCTCACCCAGCAGCATCTTGATCTTATCAGCCACACCAGGCTTTTTTTTGAATGGAAGTATCGTGCAGAGGTCTTCAGAATCTGCACACATTCGGATCGCTTCAATCTCATGCCGCAGGCCGCCGGTTCGTGTACGGTTTTTTTCTTTTCTCATGGCGCTCCCTCCTGTTAGCATTATTTCCAAAAAGAGGAAGAATTAATATGAAAAACGGACAGGGAAGCGGGAGCCCCCTATTCGAACTAAGTTCCATATTACCGGCCAAAATAAAAAAGGCCGAATCCATATAGATTCGGTCCCTCATATAATAGCTTATATTTTTGTAATTGAGTCTGTCTTTTCTTTAAGTGGTTCCTCCCGGCCGGGCACTTCATGATGATGGCGGCAGCGCGGCTCGTAGGCTTCCGAAGCACCTACGAGGATAACTGGATCATGGTAGGAAGCAGGCCTTCCGTCGATAAGGCGCTGTGTCCGGCTGGCAGGCGAACCGCAGACGGCACAGACCGCCTGCAGCTTTGTGACAGATTCAGCAAGAGACAGCAGAGCCGGTACCGGCCCGAACGGCTCGCCTTTGAAGTCCTGATCAAGTCCGGCGAGGATGACGCGGAAGCCGCTGTCAGCAAGGTGCTGGGCTACTGCAACAATTTCTCCGTCAAAAAACTGAACTTCATCGATGGCAATAACGTCGAGGTCCGGATCGATCACTTTAAAAATATCGGTAGATTTGGAGATGGGTACAGCTGTGAAAGAAGAGCCATTGTGAGATACGACAGATTCTTCACTATACCGGTTATCGATGGCCGGCTTGAATACTATGATCTTCTGTTTGGCAAACTGCGCGCGCCGCACTCTCCTGATTAATTCCTCGGATTTCCCAGAGAACATGCTTCCGCAAATTATTTCCATCCAGCCAGTTTGTTTCATAACGTACATCAAATGGGCTCTCCCTTCACACTTTGCTTCTATATTAAAAAGAAATCTTAATCGTCCATTGGAGTCTATACTATGTTTCCCTAAACCGCCAGTAAATCACAGACAAAGGGGGTAAAAATGAAAAACCGCCATCCGGCGGAACAGGAATCTATTCACCTGGTCCGCCTAAAAGGGGCAAAACCGGAGAATATATGTAAATCAAGCCTTAAAAAAACAGGCAAGAGTAAGTTCTTGCCTGTTTTCAAATATTCTAAATTACTTAATTCCGTATTTTTTGTTGAAACGGTCAACACGTCCGCCAGCTTCAGCGAATTTTTGACGTCCAGTGTAGAACGGGTGACACTCGGAACAAGTTTCTACGCGGATATCATTTTTAACAGAACCAGTTTCAAAAGTGTTACCACAAGCACAAGTTACAGTGATTTTGTTGTAATTTGGATGAATTCCAGTTTTCATTCTTTTCATCTCCTTCCGCCCTGAGTCATCTGAAACAGAGTTATAACTTCAAATGCGACTGTGTTACTGCCGCATATATGATTAATCACATTAATTTTATTATAGCAAGTTTATATCAAATATGCAAGGGTCTGCTATAAATTTACAAGGTGCGTTTTGAGTTTCCATTCTGGTTTTTCTTGATTTCTTCTTCCAGCATCGCGAAGAAATCTTCGTTGCTTTTGGTAGTCTTCAACTTGCGCAGGAAGCGTTCGGCGAAGTCGGGGGAATCTGACATTGACTTGCGGATTGCCCACAATTTGTCGAGATGGTTCTTTGGAATAAGAAGTTCTTCTTTCCGTGTGCCGGAACGGCGGATATCGATGGCAGGGAAGATCCTTCTTTCGGCAAGGGAACGGTCTAAATGAAGCTCAAGATTTCCGGTACCTTTAAATTCTTCATAGATCACATCATCCATGCGTGAACCTGTATCGACTAGTGCAGTCGCGAGAATCGTCAAGCTTCCGCCCTCTTCAATGTTCCTGGCTGCCCCAAAGAAACGCTTCGGCCGGTGGAAGGCTGCAGGATCAATTCCGCCTGAAAGCGTCCTTCCGCTTGGAGGGATGACAAGGTTGTAGGCACGCGCCAGACGGGTGATGCTGTCCATCAGGATGATAACATCCCGCTTGTGTTCAACAAGACGCATGGCGCGTTCGAGTACCAGTTCAGCAACCTTAATATGATTTTCCGGTACCTGGTCGAAGGTCGAGCTGACCACATCACCGGCAACAGAGCGCTCGATATCCGTCACTTCCTCCGGCCGTTCATCGATCAGGAGAACGATCAATTCCGCTTCCGGATGATTGATCGTGATGGCATTGGCGATTTCCTTCAGAAGGATCGTCTTCCCTGCCTTCGGCGGAGCGACAATCAAACCGCGCTGTCCAAATCCGACAGGGGCAATTAAGTCCATGATTCTCGTGGACAGGTTCTTCTGCGTTGTTTCAAGCAGCATCTGGCGGTCTGGATATAATGGGGTCAGACCCGGAAAATGCACGCGTTCCTTGGCTGATTCCGGATCATCGCCATTCACGGCTTCTACATGCAGGAGGCCGTAATATCTCTCGTTTTCCTTAGGAGGGCGGACCTTGCCTGATACCTTGTCCCCATTCCGCAGGTCAAACCGGCGGATCTGCGATGCTGATATATAAATATCCTCTGAGCTCGATGAATAATTGATCGGGCGCAGGAAGCCAAAGCCCTCAGACGGGATGATTTCAAGGACGCCTTCCATGAACAGGAGCCCGTCCTGCTCTGCCCTTGCTTTCAATATAGCAAAAATCAGCTCTTTCTTTGAAAGCTTGCTATAATAAGAAACCTTAAATTCACGCGCTAATTCATAAAGCTCTTTCAGCTTCATTGTTTCTAGACTTGAAATTGTTAAGTTCATTACGACACCACTCTTTTTAAATTAGCTAACACCAGGAAAGAAAATATAGGAGAGTTCTTTGACTTGGAGTAAGTTTGAAGAAATTTTTGTATTACGGATTCAAAGCAAACTTTATTTTACTTTTTTTAATTAAATTATTCAACTATAAAAATACAGCTGCCGTTCCTAATCAAGAGAGCTGGAGGGGCTTTAGCTTAAGGATCAGAGGATAACTGGCTGCGGGTCTTTGGCGGGTCAGGTGTGAATCCTGCTGTCTTCTTATAAATCAAGTAAGCGAGCGAAGCCGCCCGCTTTTGTTCATTTATATCGTTATTTCATGACAAGATTCGGTTTTTTGTTCAGGCTGTGGCGTCCGTCTATGAAGCGGACTGTGCCTGATTTAGCCCTCATGACCAATGAGTGAGTTTCTCCATAGAAGCCTTTATACTGAACACCCCGGAGAAGTTCTCCGTCTGTAACGCCGGTCGCGGCAAAAATGGCATCTTCGCCTCTGACGAGATCTTCCATTCTTAGTATTTTATTGACATCTAACCCCATTTTCAAACACCTGGCATTTTCGCTTTCATTCTGCGGTAGTAATTTACCCTGAATTTCGCCGCCTAAACATTTTAAAGCAACCGCCGCCAGTACCCCTTCAGGCGCACCGCCGGATCCGAATAATATATCCACTCCGGTTGTGTCAAAGGCCGTATTGATGGCTCCTGCAACATCTCCGTCATTGATCAGCTTAATCCGGGCTCCCGCTTCACGGAGCTGGCGGATGATGTCCTGGTGGCGTTCCCGGTTCAGGACAGTCGCCACGACATCTTCAATGTCCTTGTTCTTGGCCCGGGCAACTGCCTTCAGGTTGTCAAGGACAGATGCGTTGATGTCCACCTGGCCGACGGCTTCTGGACCGACTGCGATTTTATCCATATACATATCAGGTGCATGGAGAAGATTGCCGTGATCAGCTACCGCCAGGACTGCGAGTGCATTCCAGCCGCCTGATGCAACGATATTGGTGCCCTCAAGTGGATCGACAGCTACATCCACGCGCGGGCCATAGCCTGTGCCGAGCTTTTCCCCGATATACAGCATGGGTGCCTCGTCCATTTCCCCTTCACCGATCACTACGATACCCTTCATCGGGACCGTGTCAAAAACATCGCGCATCGCCGAGGTTGCTGCACCGTCCGCTTCGTCCTTCTTCCCCCGGCCCATCCACCGTGCAGAAGACAAGGCGGCTGCCTCCGTTACTCTTACCAATTCCATTGATAGACTTCTTTCCACTGCAATTCCCCCTGTGCTGCGATTCTTTGGTTATATTGTATAACACATTAAAGAAAAATGTAACACATTAAGCGGAATATACAGGGATTATGAGCTCTTTAGCTGTTCAGCCTCTTCTTCCGAAAGCTTTTCACGCCAAACCGTTGCCCCAAGACCGGTCAGTTTTTCCTCAAGGTTGCTGTAGCCCCGGTCAATATGCTCAAGCCCAGTAATTTCAGTGATGCCTTCTGCCATCAGACCGGCAATCACCAGGGCTGCCCCTGCTCTCAGGTCACTCGCTTTCACCTTCGCTCCATGCAGCTGAACCGGCCCCGAGACAATCGCTGAACGGCCTTCTACCTTAATATTGGCACTCATGCGTCTCAGCTCATCGATATGTTTAAACCGGGCTCCGTAAATAGTATCGGTGACAACTGCCGAACCGGAAGCTTTGGTCAGGAATGCCGTAAAAGGCTGCTGAAGGTCGGTCGGGAACCCGGGATAAACAAGCGTTTTGATATCTACGGCCTTCAGGTATTCCCCAGGTGACACGAATATCTGGTCATCCCCTGTCTCAACATTCACTCCCATTTCCCTAAGCTTCGCTGTAAGCGATTCCAAATGCTGAGGAATAACATTATCCACAATGATCCCGTTTCCGGCTGCGGCAGCCAGGATCATGAAAGTTCCCGCTTCAATCCGATCGGGGATAATTGTATGGCGGCAGCCGTGCAGGCTCTCTACTCCGTCTATGCGGATGATATCTGTCCCCGCACCCTTGATGCGCGCGCCCATATTGGTCAAAAGGGTGGCGACATCGATGATTTCAGGCTCTTTCGCTGCATTTTCAATGGTTGTCCGCCCTTTGGCCATCACGGCAGCAAGCATGATATTGATCGTTGCGCCGACACTGACAACATCCAGATAAATTTTGGCACCCTTCAGTTCATCGGCACGGAGGTAAATCGCTCCCTGCTCATTCGTGATTTGTGCTCCCAGGGCCTCGAAGCCTTTAATATGCTGATCGATTGGTCTCGGGCCCAGGTGGCAGCCGCCCGGAAGCCCGATGACTGCCTTCTTGAACCGGCCGAGCATGGCTCCCATAAGATAATAGGATGCCCGCAGTTTTTTCACACGGCCGTTTGGCAGCGGCATGGAGATCATTTTCGAGGGATCGACTGTCATTTCATTGTCGGAAAAGGAAACCGTCCCCCCTATTTCCTCAAGCAGGCCTTGCAATATATCAACATCAGATATCTCGGGAAGTCCCTCAAGGGTTACAGGTGAATTGGCTAAAATGGTGGCTGGAATGAGCGCAACGGCACTGTTTTTAGCACCGCTGACCCTGATTGATCCCTTAAGGGGATATCCGCCTGCGATTTTAAGTTTTTCCATAATAATACTCCCTTCTAAACCTGAGCGGTGGTATGAATGTGATTTTGAACAAAGGAATTTATTTCCATGGCTTATATGCATAAGATGTCAGTATCCGATACTGTCTAGTTTACACAATTATGCCTATTTCATGTAAGCAAATTTAGATATTTTTCCATAGTTCGTTTGTGCCAATACTTCCTGCTGCCACGTTCCCTATACCACCTGCTTCAGGATAGAATCCTTCTTTCAGAAACTTTTCTATTTAATTTCCCTGGTATTCCAATCAGCGAGGAACGCATCAATGCCCTTGTCAGTCAGGGGATGCTTGAATAGCCCCATCAAAACTTTATACGGAATGGTCGCAATATGCGCACCTCTCAGGGCAGCCTCCGTCACATGAAGCGGATGACGGATGGAAGCGGCGATGATCTGCGTATCCAGGCTATGGATATGGAGGATGTCAGCGATATCTGAAATGAGCTGCAGGCCATCCTGCCCGATATCATCGAGCCTGCCTAAGAAAGGGGAAACATAAGTTGCTCCGGCCCTTGCTGCAAGCAGCGCCTGGTTTGCATTGAAAATGAGCGTTACGTTGGTCTCGATTCCCTGCTGGGACAGTTTGTGCACAGCCTTTAAGCCTTCAGGGGTCATGGGTACTTTTATCGTAATATTAGGGGCAATGGCGGCCAGCTCTTCCGCTTCCTTCAGCATGCCTTCCGCATCCAGGGCGATGACTTCGGCACTTACCGAACCTTTTACAAGGCCCGTAATTTCTTTGAGGCGGTCATGGAAAGAGACATTTTTTTCCTTGGCGACAAGGGATGGATTGGTGGTGACTCCAGCCAGCAGGCCGAGCTCATGTACTTCGCGGATTTCGTCAAGATTTGCGGTATCGATAAAGAATTTCATAGGTACCCCTCGCTTTTTGTCGGAATTTTCAATATCTTTCTATTAAAAATAAAAAGGGAAAGTGTGCTGTTTCCCCTTGGTGTAATATGAAAAACCGAAACCACTGCTCCGAGCGGTTTCGATTTGTCACTAAATTATGCTTTGCTGCTTGATCCGAATTCACGCATCTTGCCGGCAACTGTCGCTTTAATGGCTTCGCGGCCAGGCACGATGAATTTACGCGGGTCATAGACTTCCTGATCTTTGTTAAGAACTTCGCGGACAGCCTTCGTGAATGAAATCTGGTTTTCCGTATTAACATTAATCTTAGAAGTTCCAAGAGAAATGGATTTTTGGATATCCTTAGTCGGAATACCTGTACCTCCGTGAAGAACTAACGGAATGCCGGTTGAATTGCGGACTTCTTCCATTTCCTTGAAGCCAAGGTTTGGTTCGCCTTTATAAGGACCGTGAACGGAGCCAAGTGCTGGTGCCAGGCAGTCAACGCCAGTGCGCTCAACAAGCTCGGCACATTCTTTTGGATCTGCGTAGATGACGCCCGCAGCAACTACATCGTCTTCCTGACCGCCGACTACTCCAAGCTCAGCCTCAACAGAAACTCCTTTTGAGTGAGCATATTCCACTACTTTGGAAGTAGTTTCAATGTTTTCCTCAAACGGATGATGTGAAGCATCGATCATAACAGAGGTAAACCCGGCGTCAATTGCTTCTTTACATTTTTCGTAGCTTGATCCGTGATCAAGGTGGATCGCTACAGGAACCGTAATCTTCATATCCTGCAATAATCCCTTGACCATCATTACGGTTGTGTAGAAGCCGCCCATATGACGCGCAGCACCTTCAGACACACCAAGGATGACCGGTGATTTTTCTTCTTCTGCAGCGGCCAGGATGGCTTGAGTCCATTCCAGGTTGTTGATGTTATATTGGCCGACTGCATATTTACCCTCGAGGGCTTTATTCAGCATTTCTGTCATAGAAACTAAAGGCATTATGTTTCCTCCTTAAGTAAGTAGAACTGATTAACACTGCCAATGCAGAGTTCCCTCCTAGAATTTTACCTTTAATGATAGAGACCTATACGTTAAAGAAACCAGAAGGATTTAAAAACCATTTTAAGCATAACAATTGATAGTGCAATGAGCAACAAATTACCCACGCCAGTCCTGCAAAATTTAAGGAATTTCCTTTAATTGTGAACACTCACCGAAAATTATGACGATTGGGAGGGCTTACACTAAAATATTTTCCCTCACTGCCTTGCGGATGTCATCAATATCGAACGGTTTGGCAAAATGGGTGAGCGCCCCGAGGTCCCTTGCTTCCTGGATCATATCCAGCTCCCCGTAGGCTGTCATAATGATGATGCGGATGTCCTGATCCATCTGTTTCATCCGTTTAAGGATCTCGATTCCGTCCATCCCCGGGATTTTCATGTCGAGCAGCACAAGGTCGGGCGGATATTTCTGGACGATATCAAGGGCCTGCGGGCCGTTTGCAGCCTGGAATGTTTCATAGCCTTCCCTTTGGAGAACTTCATTCAGCAGGATCCGTATTCCAAATTGATCATCAACTATCAATACTCTTCTTCCCATTTTGTTCTTACCCCTTTTCTAATTAGAGAAATCATATTTGAATCTGGTTTATACACCAGTCCATGTTTTTGGCATATCTAAAATACTTCTCCCTGCAGTTCCATAATTCCTGCATATTTTGTTGATTTTGTGGCATGTACCGTTTAACCAGGCGGCATTTTCGTGCGAAAAGAAACGGGATATGTTATATAAGAGAGAAGATATTAACGCAGGAGGAGTTTTATCATGCTCAAGATTTTTTCTACCCAGCTGACTGGGGTTTATAACCGGATTATGGATGGGGAAGAGTTTTCCCTTGAAGACGGTGCAAGGCTGCTATGCCAGGCGGTTGTCAGAGAGGGCTCTTTGTATCTTCACGGTTTCATGGAGATGCAGGGAGTGATGGCGGAGGCATTTTACGGCTCTGAACCGCTGGAATTTGCCAAGCCGCTGCCGGACAGCCTCGCTGATATAACCACAGCCGACCGCGTCCTGCTGTTCACCCGCACTGCAGACGACGAAGAAGCCGCTGCCCTCGGCCGGGAGCTCCGCAAGCGGGACATCGCCTTTGTCGCTGTCTCCTCTCTCCACAAGGATCAGCCGAATGAACTCGCGGACCTTGCCGACATCCATATCGATACCAAGCTCACACGCGCACTGCTTCCCGGCGACGACGGCGGGCGGCACGGCCGTCCCTCGCTCATGGCAGCCCTGTTCGCCTACTACGGCCTGAAATTTAATATCGAAGAAATCATCAGCGAGTATAACGAGTAGGGAAATAGGGGACAGTCCCCTAAAGAAAAAAGCTGAACCGGGTGGTTCAGCTTTTTTTCGTATTATAGTTTTTCGCTGAATTTCAGGGATGCGCCGATGAAGTCGCGGAAGAGCGGCTGCGGACGTGTTGGTCTGGATGTAAATTCCGGATGGAATTGGCATGCCAGGAACCAAGGGTGATCCGCAAGTTCTACTATTTCGATCAGACGGCCGTCAGGGCTGGTACCGGAAAAGATAAAGCCAGCCTTCTCCATTTCCTGGCGGTATTGGTTGTTGAACTCATAACGGTGCCGGTGGCGCTCATAGATGACTTCATCCTGATAGGCTTCATAGGCTTTCGTGCCCTCCGCGAGCTTGGCAGGATAAAGGCCGAGCCTCAATGTGCCGCCGAGATCTTCTATATCCTTCTGCTCCGGAAGAAGGTCGATGATCGGATAATCTGTAACAGGATCCAGCTCAGAAGAATGTGCTCCTTCAAGCTTCAGCACATTGCGTGCATATTCAACGGAAGCAAGCTGCATGCCGAGGCAGATCCCGAAGAATGGCTTCTTGTTCTCACGGGCGTATTCGATCGCAAAAATCTTCCCTTCCACACCACGGTCGCCAAATCCGCCAGGAACGAGGATTCCGTCCGCCCCATCAAGAAGCTCGCCGACATTCTCCTTCGTCACATGCTCAGCATTGATCCAATTGATATCAATGTCAGAATCGAACTGGTAGCCAGCATGCTTTAGTGCTTCAACAACAGAGATATAAGCATCCTGAAGCTCAACATATTTACCGACAAGTGCAATCTTTGCCGTTTTGGACAGGTTCTGCACTCTTTCTACGAGCGCTGTCCAGTCGGTCATTTCTGCTTCGCCGCATTTCAGTTTCAGATGGTCGCATACAATCTGGTCCATGTTCTGCTCCTGAAGCGTGAGCGGAATAGAGTAAAGCGTTTCAGCATCGCGGCATTCGATTACTGCCTTTGTATCAATATCACAGAACAGGGCAATTTTATCCTTCATATCCTGGGAGATTTCCATCTCTGTGCGCACGACGATGATATTAGGCTGGATGCCAAGGCTCCGCAGTTCTTTTACGCTGTGCTGAGTCGGCTTTGTTTTCATTTCTCCGGCAGCCTTGATGTATGGCACCAGTGTACAGTGGATGTACATAACATTGTCGCGGCCGATATCGCTTTTGATCTGGCGGATTGCCTCAAGGAATGGAAGGGATTCGATATCCCCGACGGTACCGCCGATTTCTGTGATAACCACATCTGCATTGGTCTCGCGGCCAGAGCGGAATACGCGTTCTTTGATTTCATTTGTGATGTGCGGGATAACCTGTACAGTACCGCCAAGATAATCGCCGCGGCGCTCTTTTTTAAGAACGGTTGAGTAGATTTTTCCGGTCGTTACATTGCTGTGCTTGCCCAGGTTGATGTCGATGAAACGCTCATAGTGGCCAAGGTCAAGATCTGTCTCTGCGCCGTCGTCGGTCACGAAGACCTCACCATGCTGGTATGGGCTCATCGTTCCCGGATCTACATTGATGTAAGGATCGAACTTTTGGATGGTTACGTTCAAGCCTCTGTTTTTCAAGAGTCTTCCAAGCGACGCTGCTGTAATTCCTTTGCCTAGAGAAGAAACTACCCCGCCTGTTACGAAAATATACTTTGTCATCTGTTACTTCCCCCTTCAAATCGCTTCCTCTCGGAGCATTCCCTGTTCCTGCCTGATACTGCTATGCATAAAGTCCATTAACTGGATTTACTTTAGGATGGCTCAACCAAAAATGATAACTTTCTCTGAAAAAGTTTGCCACAAACGAGAAAACTTATGATTTTTTCCAGAAAAAATAAAAACGCTCCGCTTACGTAAAGTAAGGGAGCGGTATAATCGTTCTCTGTGCCCTTTTTGTTTTAAGGAGCCCAAAAATGATTCTACAAATATCACTATTAAAAGTCAAGCACTAACTCATATTTAGACATTGTCGTCTTCTTCATCCGAGTCTTCCTCATCGGAGTCCTCATCATCCTCATCAAGGTCAGTCTCTTCGTCGTCGAGGATGAATCCGCCTTCCTCAAGTGCTTCTTCGATGTCTTCTTCAGCATCATCGTCGTCATCGTCATCGTCGTCATCCAGAAGATCGTCATCATCTTCGACGAGGTCTTCTTCTTCCTCGAAATCATCAAGCTCATCATAATCCAGATCTTCGTCTTCGACTTCATCGAAGTCTTCAATATCCTCTTCCTCGGCCTTCTTCGCCTTTTTCTTCTTAGGCTTGGCAGCCGGAAGAACTTCGTCTTCGATTTGATCGACAGGATACCATGCTTTCAGGCCCCAGTGGTTTTCACCGCGTGACGTGAAGCGCCCGTCCGCATTCAGGTCTGTATAGAATTGAGCGAGCCTGCTTCTGAGCTCTTCATCAGATATTCCCTGGAGGCGTTTGGCTTCCTCGAGAAGGTCTGCAAAGGCAATTGGTTCCTTCCTGCCTGCAAGGATACCATAGGCAAGTTCTATTAAAGACATTTCCTTTAATTCTTCTTTTGAGTACTGACTTAAACTCAAAGTCTCTGCACTTCCTTTCTATAATACGCACCAATAATCCCTGAAACTTATTAGAAAGTCCAGGAATGACCGTATGTATGCTAAGCTTGACAGCTATGAGATCGATGTAATATTGCTAGACATATATAACATTATAAACAATAGACATTGGAATATGCTAGTTCAATGTTGCAGTTTCCCCTGTTTTTCCAATTTATTACCCCAAAATCGGAAAAATTAAGGATATTCATTTCATTAGGCACTACCATCATGCCCAATTTCTCTAGAAATCAGACTATGACAGACAAAAATTCTGTACCCGGCAGCCTTCATTTGGATTACTATGTTAAAATACCAGGAATGAAAGCGGGGGCCCATGATGAATATAAACGATTTTGAACAGACAATCACATCTTTATTCCCTAAAGAATTGCTGGAGGAATTCCACGATGACTATGGATTTACATACAAGTCCGGCCGCCCCATCCTTAAGGCAGGCTACTCCACGAATCTCTCACTGGAAGTCATAGAGGAGGCAGCCCTAAAGAACGCAGACCTGATCATCACCCATCATGATGCATGGGACTTCATCTATGGACTGAGGGAGGAATGTGTAAAGAAGCTGAAGGACTATGGAATCAGCCACTTCTGGATACACGGCCCCCTTGATTATGCAGACTTCGGCACCTGCACCTCCCTTATGACGCGCCTTGGGGCTGATTCTATCTTAAAATATTCCTCCTATAAAAACGGCGACGATCCGGGGATCGCTGAGTTCAAGGATCCTGTCAGCTTTCAAGCTCTGATAGAACGGATGAATTCAGCGTTGAATGAGCCGGTGCGTGCCTGGAAGCACCACGACCGCCCAGTAAAAAGGATTGGTGTATTGACCGGGGCCGGCCATACCACTGACCGCATCAAATTCGCGCTGGATGAAGGCTGCGACACTTACATAACCGGAGAAGCGACTCTCTATACGGTGCAATATGCCAAATTTGCCAGCATCAACCTCCTGGCCGGCAGCCATACATTTACAGAGATCTTTGGTGTCGAGAGCCTGGCCAGAAGGGTCCGGCAGCTGCATCCGGGGGTAGAAATTTTCGAGATTGAAGAGGAGCACTTTGAACTTGCCCCTAATTTAGCAGCGGGTCAGGTGAGACCCCGCAGGTGAAGGCGGGGAGGCTCACTAACCGATCCGCGCAGGCAGAGAGCTCCTGGAGCGGAAATCATTCTTCCATGTATAGCAGCTGCAATATGTCTGAAAACAGCCTTATGTAAAAATCCCTCCTGCCCGCTAAACAGACAGAAGGGATTTTTTTATTACATATTTCTGCGGTACTGCCCGCCGACTTCATAAAGAGCATTTGTTATCTGGCCAAGGCTGGCTGATTTTACAGTCTCCATAAGCTCAGCGAAAATATTGCTGCCGCTGTAGGCAGCCTTTTGCAGGCGTGCCAGGGCCGCATCTGCTTCTGATGCGTGTTCCTGCTGGAATTTTTTCAGATTATTAATCTGCTGTTCTTTTTCCTCCGCGGATGCCCGGGCAAGCTCCATGCTGTTCAAATCCTCATCAGATGGAGGATTCGGATTCAGATAAGTGTTGACCCCGATGATCGGCAGTTCGCCGGAGTGTTTCTTCATTTCGTAATACATGCTCTCATCCTGGATTTTCCCGCGCTGATACTGTGTTTCCATGGCTCCGAGCACGCCTCCCCGGTCATCGATCCGGTCGAACTCCTGGAGGACCGCTTCCTCTACAAGGTCTGTCAGTTCTTCAATAATGAACGAGCCCTGAAGCGGGTTTTCATTCTTGGACAAGCCATGCTCCTTGGTGATGATCATCTGGATGGCCATCGCCCTTCGCACGGAATCCTCGGTCGGAGTCGTGATGGCTTCATCATAGGCATTTGTATGAAGCGAGTTGCAGTTATCCTGGAGTGCCATCAGAGCCTGCAGCGTTGTCCTGATATCGTTGAAGTCAATTTCCTGCGCATGAAGCGACCTTCCCGAAGTCTGGATATGATACTTCAGCTTCTGGCTCCGCTCGTTCGCACCATATTTATCCCTCATTACAGCAGCCCAGATTCGTCTCGCCACTCGTCCGAGGACGGTATACTCCGGATCGAGTCCATTAGAGAAGAAGAATGACAGATTGGGTGCAAAGTCATTGATGCTCATGCCGCGGCTCAAATAATATTCCACATAGGTAAAGCCGTTGGCCAGGGTAAACGCCAGCTGGGAAATCGGGTTGGCACCGGCTTCAGCAATATGGTAGCCGGAGATGGAGACAGAATAATAGTTCCTCACCTTTTTATCAATGAAGTATTCCTGAACATCACCCATAAGTCGGAGTGCAAACTCTGTCGAGAAAATGCAGGTATTCTGCCCCTGGTCTTCCTTCAGGATATCTGCCTGGACTGTTCCCCTGACAGACTGGAATGTTGCTTCACTCACCATTCCATACTCCTCGGCTGTCAGCGCCCGGCCAAGCTCCGCTTCCTTCTTCTCCAGCTGCTGCTGAATGGCTGTATTCAGGTACATCGCAAGGATTATCGGCGCCGGACCATTGATGGTCATGGATACAGATGTGGACGGATGGCATAAGTCAAAGCCGGCATACAGCTTTTTCATGTCTTCAAGTGTACAGATGCTCACGCCGCTCTCGCCCACTTTTCCATAGATGTCCGGCCGGTAGTCCGGATCCTCCCCGTAAAGCGTCACCGAATCAAAGGCTGTACTCAGGCGCTTGGCAGCATCATCCTTGGACAGATAATGGAAGCGGCGGTTTGTCCTCTCAGGCGAGCCTTCCCCGGCGAACTGGCGCTTTGGGTCCTCACCTTCCCTTTTGAAAGGGAACACCCCGGCCGTATATGGGAAGAATCCAGGGGCATTCTCGCGGTATACCCAGCGGAGGATCTCGCCGTAATCCTTGAACTGCGGCAGAGCCACCTTCGGAATGTCCAGACCTGAAAGGGATTTCACCTTAAGAGTGGTCACGATTTCCTTATCCCGGATCTTAGTGACAAATCGGTCTGCTGCATATTTCGCCTTGAAGGCCTCCCAGCCCCCGATGATGTTCCTGGATTCCTCAGAAAGTGACTGATAAGCCTCCTCCTTCAGGGCTTCAAGGGATGAGACAATCTCAGCCGGCAATTCCTTTTCCTGGACAGCGGAGACCGCACCTTCAAGCTGGAACAGCCTGCGGGCCGCTTCTTCCTGTTTTTTTGCTTTCGTATGATAATTTCTGACTGTTTCGGAAATTTCACGCAGATAGTAGCGGCGGTCATTTGGAATGATAACATTCTGTTTTACGACATCTGCATCCTTTGAAAAGCTCGTTGTCCAGTTAAGGCCGGCTTTTTCGTTTATCTTCTCAACCAGTGCCGCGAAAAGGGCGTTGGTCCCCGGATCATTGAACTGGCTTGCAATCGTCCCGTAAACAGGCATTGCACCCGTCTCTTCATCAAACAGCATCCGGCTTCTCTGGAACTGCTTCTGAACCTGGCGTTTTGCATCCTCAGAGCCCTTCCGCTCAAATTTATTAATGACGATCAAATCGGCAAAGTCAATCATATCAATCTTTTCAAGCTGTGAGGGAGCACCAAATTCACTTGTCATCACATACATAGAAAGGTCTGTTACCTCAGTGATGCCGGCATCGCCCTGGCCGATTCCGCTCGTCTCCACAATGATCAAATCAAAGCCGCCTGCCTTCACGACACTCAGGGCGTCCTTCAAGGCAAGCGAAATCTCACTTCCGGATTCCCTGGTGGCGAGACTCCGCATATACACCCTTGGGCTGAAGATGGCATTCATCCGGATCCGGTCGCCCAGCAGCGCACCGCCTGTTTTCCGCTTGGTAGGATCAATGGAGAGAATGGCAATCCTTTTATCCGGAATCTCATTCAAGAACCTGCGGATCAATTCATCGGTCAGCGAGCTCTTCCCGGCCCCGCCCGTCCCGGTGATTCCAAGGATCGGAACATCTCCGCCCTGCTGTTTTACCTCATCGAGCACCTTCTCTACGGCTGCAGCCGCCTCATCCTTAACGCTCACTCGATTTTCAGCAAGCGTGATAAAGCCGGCGATCGTCTTATGATCGCCTTTTTTCAGCTGGTCCAGCTGTCCCAGAAGATCAGGGGAAGCTGTAGCGAAATCGCATTCCTTGATCATGATATCGATCATGCCCTGGAGCCCATACTTCCGTCCGTCCTCAGGGGAGAAAATCCATGCGATCCCATAATCATGGAGCTCCTTGATTTCCTTTGGAATGATAACACCGCCCCCGCCGCCGTAAATTCGTATGTGGGAGGCACCTCTTTCCTTCAAAAGATCATACATATATTTAAAATATTCCACATGGCCGCCCTGATATGATGAAATGGCAATGCCCTGTACATCCTCCTGGATGGCTGCGTTCACTACTTCCTCCACCGAACGGTTATGGCCAAGATGGATGACCTCGGCGCCGCTTCCCTGCAGAATGCGCCTCATGATATTAATAGAAGCATCATGGCCGTCAAATAAGCTTGATGCGGTCACGAATCTGATATGATTCTTTGGCTGATACCCTTCCATTACGTCAATCTCTCCCCTCTTCTGCACAATCCATGAAAAAGCAGATTTGTCTGGTGGTCCACATACTCTTCAAGTGTGAACATTTTTTTCAATGCCCATCTCCTGAAGCTCCACATCTGGCCCTGGACAAAAATATTGTGGGCAATCATTTTGACTTCTGGCTCCGTCAGGCGGAGTTCCCCTTTTTCCACACAGTGATGGACCATTTCTTCGAACATGGCGACCATTTCGATTTCCTTTTGAAGGACATATGGCAGTGCGTCCTTCGTCAGCGATTTGACTTCCTGATACATGACCAGGACCTCATCCTGCATGTCATCCATCACCTTGAAAAAGTTATAGATGCCAAGCTTCAACGATTCCAGGGTTCCCACCTTTGTATCGAGCCCCTGCTGCAGGCGGTCCCGTACCTCCTCATAAATATGGTCGCAGACGAGATACAGCACATCTTCCTTTGTCCTTATATATTCATAGAGAGTACCGATGCTGAATCCGGCTGCCTTGGCTATTTCCCTAGTGGTTGTACGGTGAAAACCCTTCTCCTTAAAAAGAGTTACGGCACCCTTGATCATTTCATTCCTTCTTTTTAAGATCAGCCGCTCATCCTTGACTGTGGCGTGAATGTCCCTTTTCATCGTCACCCTCCCGCCTTCTCTCTTATTCGAAAAAGGGAAAAAGGCACGTGTGCCCCCCTCTCCCGGCATTCAGTCCTTGGTGATCATTCTTGAGATGACCAGCTTCTGAATTTCCTGTGTTCCTTCATAAATCTGGGTGATCTTCGCATCCCGCATATAACGCTCTACAGGATAATCCTTCGTGTATCCATAGCCGCCGAATACCTGGACTGCCTCTGTTGTCACCTTCATAGCCGTATCGCCGGCAAACAGTTTAGACATTGCAGATTCCTTTCCATATGGCAGGCCTTCGGACTCAAGCCATGCAGCCTGGTAGGTCAACAGGCGTGAGGCTTCGATCTGCGTGGCCATATCGGCAAGCTTGAAGCCGATTCCCTGCTGGGCTGCAATCGGCTTGCCAAACTGCTGGCGTTCTTTTGCATAAGCTACGGATGCATCGAGCGCTCCCTGAGCGATACCGACGGCCTGGGCAGCAATTCCGTTCCGGCCGCCGTCAAGAGTCATCATCGCGACCTTAAAGCCTTCTCCCTCTTTACCGAGCATGTTTTCTTTTGGCACACGGCATTCTTCAAAGATGATTTCAGTCGTTGGTGATGAGCGGATCCCCAGTTTCTTTTCCTTTTTGCCGACGCTGAAGCCTTCGAATCCGCTTTCAACGATGAATGCGCTCGTTCCCTTTTGCCTGGATGACGGATCAGTCAAAGCAAACACCACATAAATATCGGCAATGCCGCCGTTGGTAATGAAAATCTTGGAGCCGTTCAATACATAATGATCTCCATCAAGCCTTGCCGTGGTCCTCATTCCCCCGGCATCTGAACCGGAGCCCGGTTCTGTAAGGCCGTATGCTCCAATTTTTGTACCTTCTGCAAGCGGGCGCAGGTATTTCTGCTTTTGCTCCTCAGAGCCAAATTTGTAAATGGGCCAGCCCGCAAGCGAGGTGTGGGCAGACAGGGTTACGCCTGTGGATGCACAAACCCGGGAAAGCTCCTCAACTGCGATGCAGTAAGCAAGATAGTCACTGCCGATTCCACCGTACTCTTCCGGCCACGGAATGCCTGTCAGGCCAAGGCCTGCCATCTTGTCAAAGATTTCCCGGTCAAACCTTTCTTCTTCATCGCGTTCGGCAGCTGTCGGAGCCACCTCTTTCTGAGCGAAATCACGTACCATTTTGCGGATCATTTCATGTTCTTCTGTTAATTTAAATTGCATGATTATTCCTCCAGGCTATTTAATCTGATGTGGTTTAAAGCTCTTTTCCGATGACCATTCTCTGTATTTCGCTTGTACCTTCATAAATTTCTGTGATCTTTGCATCCCGGAAGTAACGCTCAACAGGATACTCTTCTGTATATCCATAGCCTCCATATACCTGGACTGCTTCGATGGCTGTATCGACTGCCGTCTTTGATGCAAACAGCTTTGCCATGGAAGCCTCCTTGCGGCATGGAATGCCTTTTGACCGAAGATGGGCCGCCCGGTAAAGGAGCATTTTAGATGCCTCTATATTCGTCGCCATTTCAGCAAGCTTAAAAGCCACACCCTGCTGGGCGGCAATCGGCCGGCCGAACTGCTCGCGCTCCTTTGCATAGGAGACGGCATGCCCGAAGGCACCCTCGGCAATACCTAGTGCCTGTGCGGCTATCCCGATCCTGCCTGCCTCTAGATTGGCCAGGGCCACCTTCATGCCCTCGTCTTCCTCGCCGAGGAGCTGATCTTTGCTTATTTTCATATCTTCAAAGGTCAGTGAAACCGTCCTGGATCCATGAAGCCCCATCTTGTGCTCATCCTTCCCGATGATTAAACCGGGAGTGCCTTTTTCCACAATAAAGGCCGAAATACCCTTCGTCCCTTTTTCCGGACTTGTGGAAGCAAAGGTGATATAGGTATCCGCTTCTCCTCCATTTGTAATGAAGATCTTGGAGCCGTTCAGGATGTATGAATCGCCATCCCGCGCGGCGCGCGTCTTCAAGCTTCCGGCATCAGATCCTGCCGATGGCTCGGTCAGGGCAAAGGCGCCCAGGAATTCACCAGAGGCAAGCCTGGGGATATATGTTTGTTTTTGTTCATCTGTACCGAAGTACAGGATGGGGTTCGTCCCGACCGATGTATGGACGGAGAGGATGACGCCTACTGTTGCACTTACTCTGGATAATTCATGAACGGCAATGATATAAGAAATATAATCCATTTCTGCCCCGCCATATTCTTCAGGGATGGGAATCCCCATCAGCCCGAGTCCTCCCATCTTCCGGATGATTTCACCCGGGAATTCTCCCTGCTCCATCTTCGGGATGAATGGCTCAATCTCGGTGCGGGCAAAGTCCCGGACCATTTTCCGCATCATTTCCTGTTCTTCCGTAAATCTAAAATTCATCGATGCTCCTCCTGGAGTTCATTTTTGCTGTCTGCTCAGCTGTAGCTGTAAAAGCCCCTGCCTGATTTGCGGCCAAGCCAGCCGGCTTTCACATATTTCCTCAGCAGAGGGCATGGACGGTACTTATCATCACCAAAGCCGTCATGGAGTGTCTCCATGATATAGAGGCAGGTATCGAGGCCAATGAAGTCAGCAAGTGTAAGCGGACCCATTGGATGATTCATCCCGAGCTTCATCACCTCATCAATCGCTTCCTTGGAGGCCACCCCTTCAAACAGGGTATAGATGGCTTCGTTGATCATCGGCATCAAAATCCGGTTTGAGACAAAGCCCGGGAAATCATTCACCTCCACCGGAACCTTTCCGAGCTTCCTGGCCATATCCTCGACAGCCGCGTATACTTCCTCTGCAGTCGCAAGCCCCTTGATAATTTCCACAAGCTTCATTACAGGCACAGGGTTCATGAAATGCATGCCGATTACCTTTTCGGGCCGTGCTGTCGCAGCCGCTATCTCCGTAATGGGGAGGGATGAAGTGTTGGTTGCAAGGATGGAATGCCGAGAGCAAATTCTATCAAGCTCTGAAAAAAGCTCGGTCTTGATTTTCATATTCTCCACAGCCGCTTCTATTACGATGTCAGCACGTCCTGCGTTATCAAGCGAAGTCGAGCGTTCGATCCTGTTCAGCGCAGCTTCCATCTCTTCGGAAGAAAGTTTGCCTTTTGAAACCTGCCGTTCCATATTTTTAGAAATGGATGCAAAGCCGCGCTCCACAAACTCCTCTTTGAGATCATGCAGCAGGACGTCATAGCCGCCGGCTGCACATACGTGGGCAATCCCGGATCCCATCTGGCCTGCCCCGATCACCATTACTGTTTTAATTTCCAATTTGGTTTCCTCCTCGTCTTCGCGGCCCGCCTGTCTTATTTCCCCGGTACTTCAACCATGATGGCATCACCCTGACCGCTGCCTGAACAGATGGCTGCCACGCCGATTCCGCCTCCGCGGCGCTTCAGCTCATTGATGAGCGTGATGATGACCCTGCCGCCGCTTGCCCCGATTGGATGGCCCAGAGCGACCGCTCCTCCGTTCACGTTCACCTTCTCATGATCAAGACCGGCAATTTTGCTGCTGGCGAGGGAAACCGCTGCAAATGCTTCGTTTATTTCAAACAGATCAATTTCATCTGCCGATTTCTTCGTTTTCTTCAAAATTTCATTGATGACCAATCCTGGAGTTTTCGGGAAATCCTTCGCCTCGACCGCAACCTCTGCGTGGCCGATGATGTACGCAAGCGGTGTTTTACCCTCCTGACGGCAGCGGTCCTCGCTCATCAGTACAAGTGCTGCCGCTCCGTCATTAACGCCAGGGGCATTTCCTGCAGTGATCGTCCCATCCGCCCCAAAGGCCGGCTTCAGCTTAGTGAGTGCCTCGATTGTAGAATCCTTCCTGGGAGACTCATCCTTTGATACGATGATCGGCCCGCCTTTACGCTGCGGCACTTCCACCGGAAGAATTTCTTCATCAAAAAGTCCATTTTCCATCGCATGGATGGCACGCTGATGGCTTCTTAGCGCCCACTTATCCTGATCCTCGCGTGAGATCTCAAGATCAACAGCCGTGCTGTTCCCGTACGTTCCCATATGTGCACCTGTAAAACTGCAGCTCAGGCCGTCGTGGATCATCAGGTCCTTCATCGGCGCATCGCCCATCCGGAGTCCCCATCTGGCTTTTGGAATGAAATAAGGAGCATTGCTCATGGATTCCATCCCTCCTGCCACGATCACTTCTTCATCGCCCGAGCGGATGATCTGGTCAGCCAATGTTACACTCCTCATCCCTGAGGCACAGACCTTGTTGATGGTTTCCGTTTTAATGCTCCAGTCAAGCCCTGCATGCCGTGCAGCCTGGCGCGAAGGCACCTGGCCCTGACCTCCCTGGAGAACAGTCCCCATTATGACCTCATCCACACCATCCGGTGAGATGCCTGCCCTCTCGATTGCTTCCTTAATAACCTTCCCGCCAAGCTCTGAAGCTGTAAATGTGCTGAGGCCGCCGCCGAATTTACCAAATGGAGTTCTCACTCCGCTCACGATCACTGTTCTGCCCATCTGTGTTCCTCCTCTAATTTCGGTATCGCCTTTTTTGCCGGCCTCTGCAGGGGTGACTGAACGCTCGCTCGGATTCAGGCCGCATATGAAAGCGCTTTATTTATATCTTAACTGATTTAGCTGTATATTCAAAATACTTTATAACCCGTTCTTTTGTTCCTCTCAGTTTTTATCCAAAAGAAAAGCCGCCTGGCAAAATGGTTACTATCATTTTTCAGGCAGCTTCAATACTCCAGGCTGTTTCCGCATATATTATAGCTTTTGAACAAGAGATTGGTTCTCTGCTGCAGGCACTCACTTTACACGGGCGTCCCGCACCTTCCGCTTCAATCCGCTTGCTTAATGATTTGAATTCTTCACAGATTATTACTAACAAAAATCTTTAAGAAAAGAGCTTTACTTAAAAACCATAGATTAAGCCACGGTTGCGGCTTCACCGATTATTGATTTTTCAAGCAGTTCGGCAACGTCATAGGTTTTGACGTCATCTTCCGCTTCCTTTGCTTTTGTTCCATCGGTGATCATGGTGAGGCAGTACGGACAGCCTGAGCTTATAACGGATGGATTTACCGCAAGCGCCTGCTCCGTGCGTGAAACGTTGATGCGGTGTCCGGTTTCTTCTTCCATCCACATCAGGCCGCCTCCCGCTCCGCAGCACATGCCGTTTTCGCGGTTCCGCTCCATCTCCACAAGCTTGACTCCAGGAATGGCACGGAGGATATTCCGCGGTGCATCATACACCTCATTGTATCTGCCAAGATAGCAGGAATCATGGAAGGTGATGGTTTCATTGACTGGAAGTTTCGGCACAAGCCTTCCTTCTTCAACAAGCTTTGCAAGAAGTTCGGTATGATGATATACCTCTGCCTTCAGGCCAAAGTCAGGATACTCATTTTTGAAAATATTGTATGCATGGGGATCGATGGTGACAATCTTTGTGACTTCATTTTTCTCAAATTCTTCAATATTTTTAGCGGCCAGCTCCTGGAAGAGGAATTCGTTCCCCAGCCTTCTTGGAGTATCGCCGGAGTTCTTTTCCTTGTTGCCAAGAATTGCAAACTTAACGCCAGCTTCGTTCATCAGCTTAGCAAATGACAGGGCGATCTTCTGGCTGCGGTTATCATAAGATCCCATGGATCCCACCCAGAAAAGATATTCGAATTCCCCGCCTGCCTTCTTTACTTCTTTGACAGTCGGAATCTCAACATCATCGCGCACCCCGCGCCAGTCTTCACGCTCTTTGCGATTTAATCCCCATGGATTGCCCTGGCGTTCGATATTGGTCATTGCCCTCTGTGCATCTGGATTCATTTTCCCTTCCGTCAGCACCAGATAGCGGCGCATATCAATAATCTTATCCACGTGCTCGTTCATGACCGGACACTGATCTTCACAATTGCGGCATGTTGTGCATGCCCAGAGCTCTTCCTCTGTGATGACCTCCCCGACTAGTGCAGGGTTGTATTCCACTGCCGCTGCAGCTTCCTTCGCCCCCTGCCCGGCCGCGGCTAAGGCCAGCTGGTTTCCTTGTGTGTTCGCGAAAGCAAGTGTCGGCACCCACGGCTGAAGTGAGGTAACGGCTGCTCCCTTGTTGGTCAGGTGATCGCGCATCTTGAGAATGATATCCATCGGGGAAAGCATTTTACCGGTTCCTGTTGCCGGACACATATTCGTACAGCGCCCGCACTCCACACAGGCGTATAAATCAATAAGCTGGAGCTGGGTAAAGTCTTCGATTTTTCCCGCACCGAAGGTTTCCTGGGTTTCATCCTCGAAGTTCACGGCACGAAGCTTCCCAGGCGTCGTGGTCCGGTTAAAGTACGTATTGGCCGGTCCCGCGATCAAATGGGCGTGCTTTGACTGCGGCACATAAACAAGGAAGGACAAAAGGAATAATAGATGCACCCACCAGGAAATGTAGAACAGAGTGATGGCACCCGTCTTGCCGATCCAGGCGAAGGCACCGGCAAACAGTGAGGCAACCGGCTCGCTCCAGCCTGCCTCCTCCCCATGCCAGATAAGGGCCATTCCATTCCCGAGCAGGACAGAGAGCATTAAACCGCCGATAAACAGAAGAACAAGCCCTGACTTAAAGCCTCTCTTAAGACGGACGAGCTTTTCTACATAGCGTCTGTAAAAAGCCCAGACCACTGCCACAAGAATCATGAGGGTCACGATTTCCTGGAAGAAGGTGAACCCTTTGTATAGAGGTCCAAGCGGCAGATGTGCGCCAGGAAAAAGGCCTTTAATGATGAAATCCAACGCTCCGAACTGGACGAGGATGAAGCCGTAGAAAAACATAACATGGATGATTCCGCTTTTCTTATCCTTCAAAAGCTTTTTTTGTCCGAATACATTCACCCATACCTTTCGGAGGCGCTCCTTGACATCACTGTCGAACTCCTCTTTCTTCCCGAGCTTGATATAGGCAATCCTGGTCTTGATCAAATAGACAAAAAGGCTGACTGCGTAAGCGGTTACAATCAAGAAAGCAATAAGATTGACCCAAAGTAATATGTTCAATGTTGTTTCTCCTTTCTCTGAGACGACAGAAGAGTTTAATTTTTCAGAAATATCTTACCTCCATTATATAATGAATGAGCATTCAGTCAACCATTTTCTATACATCATTCTCTCCTGTTCCTCTCCCCGCTGTCTCATAGTTTTCAACAAATGGAGCAGACTATGGACAAAGAAAGAAGAGGAGGAGAGCGTACTTGTATACTTTGTTAATAATCCTTCTTGTATTGGCTCTTCTCTGGCTGATTCTGCTTGCAGATTTTAAGCTTGGGAGGAGGTTCCATTTAAAGCGGGCCCACCGGCGCGACTTCCCTTACCGATATAGTGACATCGCCTTATTTACTGACGGCATTGCCTTATTTGAGGATATGTTTGCCGAGATCAAGGCGGCACACCATCATATTCACATTTTATTTTATATTGTGAAAGAGGACCATTTCAGCCGGGAATTCCTGGCCCTCCTAAAAGAAAAAGCACAGGCTGGCATTGAAGTCCGCCTTCTCCTTGACTGGATGGGAAGCTTCGGATTAAAGAAAAAAACCATCAAAAGCCTAAAGGCTCACGGCATTCAAATCGCCTTCTGCCAGGTTCCGAAGCTCCCTTTCCTTTTCTACTCCGCACAAGAGCGCAATCACCGGAAGATTGCAGTGATAGATGGAAAAAAGGGCTACCTTGGGGGTTATAACATCGGCAAAGAATATATAAATGAAGATCCTAAACTCTCCCCGTGGAGGGATTATCATTTGAAAATCACGGGCGAGGGGGCCATGGATCTCCAGGAGGAATTCCTCGAAGACTGGCTCGAAGCCACCGGGAGTGACTTTAGGAAGTCCACCCTGTACAGAAACGAGGTTCAGCGCGGCCGGTGCCGCCACCTTCTTGTTCCCTGTGAAGGCGTCCATCTCGAGGAAAAATATATAAAGCTGATCCGGAAGGCAGAAGAAAAAATCATGATCGGGACTCCCTACTTCATCCCGGGCGAAAAGCTAGAAAGAGAGCTCTTGGCTGCCTTAAAAAAAGGCATCAAGCTGACAATCATCGTCCCAGGAAATTCGGACCATGCACTGGTAAAGGAAGCCTCGTATAAATATTTCCGGAAACTTGTACCCGAGGGTGCCCAGGTGTATCAATACCAGAAAGGCTTCTACCATCCCAAGGTCATCCTGATTGATAACCAGGTCGTCGATGTCGGCACCTCGAACTTTGACAAGCGCAGCCTATTTCTGAATCATGAATTGAACTGCTATATCTTTGACAAAGACTGCATCAGGCATGTAGAAGAAGCTCTCAGAGAGGACCTCCAGCACTCCTGCCCTCTCGATATCAAAACCATATCTTCATTCAACCCATTCAGAACCGCAAAAGAATGGCTCGCCGCTTCTATCTCTCATTTTTTATAGGTTTTCTTGAAGTATGTTGTTTCTAATGGGTATATGAGGTGATTGCATTGTTAAGTGAGGGTTCGCTGGAGCATAAGGAGAAACCTTTTTGTGAGCAGATTTAATTATAAAACAGTGATTGAAGCGGAAGGCGCGAGACTCCTGATCCGGCTGCGAGACTTTCGACCCTCGAGTCAAATCCGTGGGCTAACGCATAAGTGCGACTATGCTTCTGTGTTATCGGGTCTCTGCCTGCCATAGTAATTTATTTTTTTATTTAAAGTAATAATCATTCTACATTTAATGCTATTAAATTTAGCAGGCACCGTTCTCCGCTTTTCATTACGGGACCTGCTGGAGTGAGACCCCGCAGCAAAGCGAGGAGGCTCACAGCCCGCCCCGCGCAGGTGGAGTGCGTGCAGCGGAAATCAACTTTCTCATTCAAAAACCAAACAGTATGCATAAAAAGCTATTCTATAAGAATGTTGTTTATTAATAGTCCTATGAACAGAAAAAATTAATAAACAATGCTGGTTGGATTGTATGGTGTAAGACTCCGCAGCAAAAACTCTACAGGCCGTACTTTAGGCGTAAACAGTATTTATTAGTCTGGATTATGCAGCCGAGTTATGAAAACACCCCTTTTAAAAGGGGTGTTTATATGGATAAAGTTTGGGCTAAGTAAAAGTATCCACTACTGCAAAGGAGCAGCTCATGAAAATACGTTTTGGCTATGTATCGACCGCCTTGAATTTATGGGAGGCATCCCCATCAAGGACAATGACCTTTAAGCGTTTTGGACAGCTGGGCCCGGAAGAAGCCCGCCTGAGGCTGCTGGAGCTCACACTGCAAAACTTAAAGAATACAAAAAAGATTCTACATTATAATATCGCCCATGACATCGAATTATACCGGTTCTCCAGTTCCCTTGTACCCCTGGCGACGCATCCCGAGGTCATGTGGGATTATATCACTCCTTTTGAAAAGGAATGGGAGGAGATCGGCTCCATGGTCAGGGAGCACAGTCTCAGGGTCAGCTTCCACCCAAGCCAGTATACGCTCTTTACCAGCGCTAATGAGCAGATAACCGCCAATGCGATTAAAGACATGGAGTATCATTACAGAATGTTTGAGGCGATGGGCATCCAGCATCATTCAAACATCAATATCCATGTGGGAGGAGCTTACGGTGATAAGCCAGCGAGCATCGCGAGATTCCACGAAAACATCAAGCTTCTCCGGCCGGACATCAAGCGTGCGATGACCCTTGAGAATGACGATAAAACCTATACGGTGGATGAAACGCTGGATGTATGTGAAAAAGAGGATATCCCGATTGCCTTCGACTATCACCACCATATGGCCAACCCCGTCGAAACCCCGCTTGAGGACATCCTGGCGAGGGTCTATAAGACCTGGGAAAGGACAGGACGTGTGCCAAAGATCCATGTTTCGTCCCCGAAGGATGAAAAGAACTACCGCCATCACGCTGATTATGTCGACCTGGAATTTATCATGCCGCTGATCAGGATATTAAAGGAGATGGATGTGGATGCAGACTTCATGATCGAGGCCAAAACAAAGGATAAAGCCCTGCTCCAGCTTGTCGGGGATTCAGCGAAGATTCGCGGGGTAAAGCGGTTGAGCGGTGCAACTATCATGTGGTAGAGCACCTGCCGCAAAAAAAGCCGATGAAGATTTTTCTCTTCATCGGCTTTTTGGATTCCCGGAGGTTCGCACCGTCCCGGGAACCAGCATCATTTTTATATTTTCTTACATCTTCTCCGGAGCTGAAACCCCGATCAAAGCAAGGGCATTCTTAATGGTGATCTGTACAGAACGGACGAGCGCGAGCCGTGCACGGCTCTTGTCCGCTTGGTCTGCATCAAGCACCTTTTCTGCATTATAGAAGCTGTGGAAAGCAGCCGCCAGTTCGTTGATGTAGTTCGTGATCCGATGAGGAATCCTCTTTTCAGCTGCATCAGCAACAACCTGTGGGAAGTCGCCCACTTTTTTAAGCAGGTCATATTCTTTTTCAGATGAAATGTGACTGTATTGCAGATCCCCGCCTGCATAGTCCAGGTTCATTTCCTTGCCCTGGCGCAGGATGCTGGCAATCCGCGCATGTGCATACTGAGCATAATACACAGGATTTTCATTTGATTCTGAAACAGCCAGGTCAAGGTCAAAGTCCATATGGGTGTCGGCACTCCTCATGGCAAAGAAGTAGCGTACCGCATCAAGTCCCACTTCCTCCATCAAATCCCTCATGGTGACAGCTTTGCCTGTACGTTTGCTCATCTTCATTTTCTCGCCGTTTTTAAACAGATGGACAAGCTGGATGATTTCGACTTCCAGCTGCTCACGGTCATAGCCGAGTGCTTCGATGGCTGCTTTCATTCTCGGGATATAGCCATGATGATCGGCTCCCCAGATATTGATGATTTTCTCGAAGCCCCGCTCCAGCTTATCGCGGTGATAGGCGAGATCAGGTGTAAGATAGGTAAATGATCCATCCTGCTTAATCAGAACACGGTCTTTGTCATCCCCAAGATCAGTGGATCTGAACCAGACAGCCCCATCCTGCTCATAGATGAAGCCTCTGTCCCTTAAGACCTGGAGTGCTTCATCAATCTTGGAATTATGATACAGAGAGGTTTCCGAATACCATACATCGAAGGAAACACGGAAGTTCTCAAGGTCCTTCTTCAGCTTGTTCAATTCAATTTCAAGGCTGTACTGGCGGAAGAAGTCAAACCGCTCCTCTGCGTCTGCATGGACATAACGGTCCCCGAATTCGGCGGCCAGCTTTTTGCCGATGCCGATAATGTCTTCCCCGTGATAAGCATCCTCAGGCATGGGGAAGTCCTGGCCCAGTGCCTGGAAGTAGCGGGCTTCAACGGATTTTGCGAGATTATTAATCTGGTTTCCGGCATCATTGATATAATACTCGCGAGAAACATCATAGCCTGCCATAGCGAGGATATTGCATAAAGAATCCCCTACTGCCGCACCCCTCGCATGGCCGAGGTGAAGATCGCCTGTCGGATTGGCTGAAACAAATTCAACCTGCACCTTCTGCTTCTGACCAAAGCCCGATTCCCCGTAAGCATCCCCTGCTTCAAGAACCGCTGGAATGATGTCAGTCAGGTAAGAATTGTCCATATAAAAATTGATGAAGCCGGGACCTGCCAGCTCAATCTTGTCAATGTTTGCTTTAGAAGCATCAAAATGTTCAATAATCGTTTCCGCTATCATACGCGGTGCTTTTTTCGCGACTCTTGCCAGCTGCATGGCCATATTGGTGGAATAGTCTCCATGAGCCTTTTCTTTCGGCACTTCTAAAACCACATTTGGAATCTGCTCTGCTTCAGCCAGATTCCCTTTTATGACCGCCTCTTTAATTTCCTGTTTGATCTTCTCCTGCACCTGCTCTGCCACATTCATACCGTTCAGGCTTCCTCCTTATAGACAATGGACATCTGATACTCCCCTAAATCGCTGCCCTGCATGTTCAGTTTATAATGCAGGCCGATCTTGCCTTGCTTCTGGGTATCATCCCATTCTCTTATCATCTTTTTTGTATCAGTCTGCATCTCAAGTCTGCCATATATACTTTCATAATAGCCAAGTGTTATCATGTTTTCCTGAAAAGTCTGCTTCATCTTCACTGAACCGCTTCTCATCAGCATCAACTCTGTATCAGTGAATTTCACGATTGTATTGATCCTGCCGTTCTCATCATTTTCCTCGTACTGTAAGTAGTCGGCATTCGCCTTATTATGCAGGGTGCCAAAAGTGACCAGGTCAAAGACCTCAGTTTCAGCTCCATTGGTTATGGAGGTGCTGACGGTCACTTTCACCCTAAGCCTTCCTGATTCTTCTTCTTGAAGCATCATATACACCACCTGTACTGAAATAACTCTATAAGTATAAGGATTCTGGCCGCAATATTCAAGGGGGCAGGGCTGATCATCCTATATGACAAAAAGAGGCTGCCCCAAACACAGGAACCTTCCCCAGACGGCCGCGGGAAGGCTTAGGATGACGTCTCCTCCTGCGTGGTCAAAGGGATAATGGCCCATTTTTTAGGACATCCTCTTTCTCGATTTTATTTCTGAACCCAGCCCAGCAGCATTTCTCTGATCAGCTTGCTCGCTGTATTGGCCGTCTGCTCAGACACGTCATAAATGGGTGCTACCTCCACCAGGTCACAGCCGATTACATTCACATCGGATCCAGCGATGGCATGGATGGATGCAAGCAGCTCTTTTGAAGTGATGCCGCCTGCATCGACTGTTCCTGTTCCCGGTGCATGTGCAGGGTCGAGTACATCGATATCGATCGTTACATAAACCGGCCTTCCGGCAAGGCTGGGCAGGATTTCTTTAAGCGGCTCAAGCACCTCGAACTTGGAAATATGCATGCCATTCTCCTTAGCCCATTGGAATTCTTCCTTCATGCCCGAACGGATGCCAAAGGAATAAACATTTTCCGGCCCGATATGCTCGGCAATTTTACGGATAGGCGTAGAGTGTGAAAGCGGCTCGCCTTCATATTCTTCACGCAGGTCGGTATGGGCATCCATATGGATAATGGCAAGATCCGGATAGTGCTTTGCGGCCGCCTTCATCACAGGCCAGGAAACAAGATGCTCCCCTCCCATGCCAAGCGGGAATTTGCCTGCCGCAAATAGTCTGCCGGCGAATTCTTCTATCATATCAATACTGCGCTGCGGATTGCCAAATGGAAGCGGAATATCGCCGGCATCGAAATATTTAACTTCATCCAATTCCTTATCCAGATACGCGCTGTACTCCTCAAGGCCGATAGAGACCTCGCGGATCCTTGCCGGGCCGAACCTTGACCCCGGCCGGTAGCTGACTGTCCAATCCATCGGCATCCCGTAAAGGACTGCCTCTGATTCCTCAAAATCCGGATGGCTCTTAATAAATACATTTCCTGAATATGCTTCATCAAATCGCAAGGGTGGATCACTCCTCTATTCTGTCTATAAAAATAATAGGGAGGCTCCTTTAGGGCTCCCCTGGTTGTGTTAATTTGTGTTCTTTATTTAAGCTTATACCGAAAACTATGCGGCTGAATAAGAAGTGGATTTCCACTCAAAGCGCTCGCTTCAACCAGCCTGACTTAGTAATCAGACCGCCGCATAGAACAGATTGTAAAAAATCTATCTTACTTAATCAGGTCCTGCACAAACTTCGGCAGTACGAAAGCTGCTTTATGAAGTTCTTTTGTGTAGTATTTTGTGTCGATATCGTGGAAGCGCTCATCGCTGATTTCAAGCGGGTGGTGCACTTTTGAACCGATGGTGAACGTCCACAATCCGCTTGGATAAGTAGGGATGTTGGCGATATATAGACTTGTGATCGGGAAGATTTCCTTTACATCCCTCTGTACTTCTGTAATCAGGTCTGCCTTGAACCAAGGATTGTCAGTCTGGGCGACAAAGATGCCGTCTTCCTTCAATGCTTTGGATATTCCGGCATAGAAGCCTTTTGTGAACAGGTTGACAGCAGGGCCGACCGGCTCAGTGGAATCTACCATGATCACATCGAATTCATTCTCGCTCTTTGCGATATGCATGAAGCCGTCATCAACGCGCACATCAACACGCGGATCTTCAAGCATGCCTGCAATTTCCGGAAGGAATTTCTTGGAGTACTCGATGACTTTGCCGTCAATGTCGACAAGAGTAGCTTTCTTGACGCCCGGATGCTTAAGGACTTCACGGATCACACCGCCGTCCCCGCCCCCTACCACAAGCACATTCTCAGGATTTGGATGAGTGAACAATGGTACATGTGCCACCATTTCGTGGTAGACGAACTCATCCTTGACACTGGTCATTACCATATCATCAAGCAGAAGCATATTGCCCCACTCTTCTGTTTCTACCATATCAAGCTTCTGGAATTCCGTTTGTTCTGTATGTAAAGTTTTGTTCACTTTCATCGTGATACCAAAATGATCTGTCTGCTTTTCAGTAAACCATAATCCCATCTATATCATTCCTTTCAGATATGTTTCCTGCCTTAGTCAGTATGCCCAGAATTCCCTCCAGGCTCACCTGCGATTTTGCTGTTTTAACAGCCAAAACTTTTGTGTAACAGAAAAATTATAGAACAATCTAGCAAAAAAGCAATATTAATTTTTGTTTTTTTCTGTTCCATGTTTAAAACATGGATTGTTTTTTCATACTACATACTAACAGTTTTTACTCTATTACCTCTAAATGTGCGTCCAAAACACGCAAGCTATTTTATAAGGCTATTCTCGTAAACAATGTGGCTTTTGAAACAGGAGGGTTGATTTTCGCTTCAGGATGCCCGCTTTCGGCACCAATCAACCTTGCTTACCCATGATCTCCTCACAAACTCATAAAAGCTAACATGACCTTAGGATTAAGACGATTATATTAAAAATAATTTTTCAGGGTGGTGGTAAGATGGAAGCCATGACTGGCCAGCGTTTTAAGCAATCAATGAAAATTTTCAGGGCTATAGCCATCCTGACCGGAGCGGGGCTTGCCATCCTTTTTCTCATCTATTTAGCTGTCCTTGGCTATGCGAAGCTCCTGGGCCCGCCTCCGCTTGCTGTTCCAAAATCTACAATTTTCTACTCGGCGGATGGCGGGGAGATCGGGGAAACAAATACAAATCAAAAAAGATACTGGGTCAAGCTCGCCGATATTTCCCCATATCTGGCAGAGGCAGCTATTTCAGTCGAGGACCAGCATTTTTATAAACACGGCGGTTTTGATCCAAAACGGATTGCGGGGGCAGTTCTTGCCGATGTGCGGGCCATGTCAAAAGTTCAGGGGGCAAGCACCATCACCCAGCAATATGCCCGGAACCTTTTCCTCCATCATGAGAAAACATGGAAGCGGAAGCTGGAGGAGGCCTTTTATACGATCCGGATTGAAATGAACTATTCCAAGGAGCAGATCCTCGAGGGCTATCTCAACACCATTTACTATGGGCATGGCTCATACGGCATACAGGCGGCCAGCAGGTACTACTTCGGAAAAGATGCCAGGGAATTGACCCTGGCTGAAGCATCCCTGCTCGCCGGCATACCAAAAGGTCCTTATCGCTACTCTCCTTATATGTCACTCGAGAACGCAAAAAACAGGCAGCGGATCGTTCTCCGTGCCATGAATAAAACCGGATATATCAAAAAAGAAGAGATTGCCGCCGCTTCTGCCAAGAACCTAAAGTTCAAGGATCAGCAGCAGGAAAAGCAGGAGAATACAGCCCCGTATTTCCAGGATGCGGTAAAACAGGCCCTCCGGACACAGCTGAATCTGGATGAGCGGAGCATTGAACTTGGCGGCTTTAGTGTATATACAACACTTGACCCCAAGCTGCAGGAGCTTGCTGAGGAAAGCTTCAATTCTGTCTTTGCTCCAGATTCTGAAATTCAGGGCTCCCTGGTCTCCATGAATCCGAGGACAGGTGAGGTCAAGGCCCTTGTCGGCGGCAGGGATTATGAAAAAAGCCCCTTCAACCGGGCGGTCCAGGCCTCAAGGCAGCCCGGATCAACGATGAAGCCGATTCTCTATTATGCAGCACTTGAGCAGGGATTCACTCCATCGACAAAGCTCAGGAGTGAACTCACGACCTTCACTTATGATGGAGGCAAGTCCTCTTACACACCGCATAATTATAATAATCAATATGCGGATAAAGACATCACACTCGCACAGGCACTCGCCTTGTCCGACAATGTATATGCAGTCAAAACCCACCTTTTCCTAAAACCGAATTCCCTGATCGGCTCTGCACGGCGATTCGGGATTTCATCACCACTTTCCGATGTACCGTCGCTGGCCCTCGGTACATCAGGGGTGAAGCTGACAGAAATGGTGAATGCATACAGCCATTTTGCCAACGGCGGCAAAGAGGTGCGGCCTATCTTCATTAAAAAGGTTGTAAATCATGAGGGTGAGGTTATCTATGAGTACAAGCATAAAAAGAAACAGGTGCTAGATGCCGACCTTGCCTTTGAAATGACAGCCCTGCTTACCGGTATGTTCGATTCAAAATTGAACGGCTACGCATCCGTAACCGGCAGCACCATCGCCTCAAATCTTACCCGGCCATATGCCGGGAAATCAGGCTCCACCGAGTATGACAGCTGGATGGTCGGCTATACTCCCCAGCTTGTGACCGGAGTCTGGAGCGGATATGATGACTCGCGCAAAATTCAGTCTTCCCTTGAAAAGGGGTATACGAAAAAAATATGGGCCGGGTTTATGGAAGATGCCATGCGCGGCGAACCGGTCAAAAAATTCAAGCCTACCGAGGGGGTCATCGGCGTCTACATCAACCCTGAAAGCGGAAAACTGGCTGCAAAGGGCTGCCCGGTCAAGCGCTTCACCTACTTCATTAAAGGAAGCGAACCGACTGAATACTGCACAGAACATCTCAAAGATGGGCCTGCCAAAGCAGAAAAGTCTCATCATAAAGGAAAGACTCCCTGGTATAAGCGGCTTTGGGGACATTAGGATTATGGCATTATATGAAAAACCCCGGAAATCATGATTTCCGGGGTTTTTCTGTCCTAGTTTTACAGCATACTTGCTGTAAATAATATTACTTCATTTTCTTAATATTCGACAAGTATAAATTTTACTGTTTTATTGGTCCTGAAGGCCTTGTTTCAGTTCATCGCTGGAATTATTCCACATTTCCTCATTATGGTTCTTCAGGAAGGCAGCGAGAACTTCCTTGGACGAGGCATCCATATGGCTGATGATGATGTGGCGCTTCATTGATTTATCCATGCGGTTCACATGCTCCGGAAGAGATTTGTAGCCGCGGCGGATGGAACGGTCAACGGTCAATTCACAGGCGGTGACACCTGCATAGTAGGCGCCTCCCGGCTTGCGTTCCACCGTGACCCAGATGAGCCAGTAAGGCTTTCCATTTGGCACATCTGCTTTGTTCGGGAGGAATTTGATCCCTTTTTCCACAGCACTTCTTGCATGCATGGCCCCAATGTCGATGAAGGCTTCCCGTTCCTCTACATCAATGAATACCGGGGATACGTTTTCAAGGCTCAAGGCGCCGGTCCCGAATCCCCCGTGACCGTCTGTCGGGTCATTTTTTATAATATTGAATCCTAATTTTTTCTTCGGTTTTTCTTCCAAACCTTTCACCTTCTTTTACAATAATGATCACTTAAAAGAACAGGGCTGAAAAGATCCCGGATAGTCCGCTGTACACCGCAGGTATCACAGTATTGAATATCGGATCTATTGTGTATCTCGACAGAGGCGTCAGGACCAGGATGATGAAAATGATGGATCCATATGCCTCAAATTGGGTCATCTTCGCCCGGATGCCGGATGGCGCCAGGTCTTCAATGATCCGGTAGCCGTCGAGCGGCGGCAGCGGGATGAGATTGAAAACGAACAGCAGGACATTCAATTCAATCAGGGTTGTAATAAATTTGGTCACATATTCATTCTCCTGAATTCCGGCACTTATCAGGCCAAAGTACACGGCAAAGCCAATGGCGGCGATCAGGAGGTTTGAGAGCGGACCGGCAAGCGAGACCAATATTCCTGCAACCCGCGGGTTCTTGAAATAGTTTCTGTTGACCGGGACCGGTCTCGCCCAGCCGAACCCTGCGACAAGCAGGAGGATCGTCCCGAGCGGATCCAGGTGGACGGCCGGATTCAATGTCAGTCTTCCCTGTTTTTGTGCGGTCGGATCGCCGAATTTGTAAGCTGTATAGGCGTGGGCAAATTCATGCAGGGTAAAGGCAATGACCAGCGTGATGATGATGTAAGGCAGTTCCTCTAATGGAAACCGCAATATACTTTCGAAAATTTCCACCTATTTGTATCCCCCAATTTTCCTATTCGATCTCTATAGTTATTATCTCCAGTATACAGGAAACTCTGTCCCCAATTCAAAGGACCAATCCCCTCCGTGCTTCCCAGCTTGATTTTATCGTAAAAATGTGAAAAACTACACTCATGTTATATGAGGAGGAGGGGAAATTCATGCCCTACATAACGGTAAAAATGCTTGAAGGCCGCTCTGAAGATCAAAAGAAGGCCCTTGTGGAAAAGGTTACGGAAGCGGTCATCGAGACGACCGGCGCTTCAAAGGAAAAGGTTGTTGTATTCATTGAAGAAATGCCAAAGAATCATTACGCAGTGGCAGGCAAGAGGCTGAGCGACCAGTGATTATGGAAAAAGCTAAGCGGTCCATTATTGGAGCTTAGCTTTTTCTTGTAATTTAGCAATATATTGATAAGCTTCCTCAATTTCTTCAGCTGTGTATTTCTGTTTGCTTTTAAGTGTCTGAATTTTCTCGGAGACTTCTTCCTTCGTCAGCTCATAGAAATAAAGAACCGTAGATACGAGTTCCAGAAAGCGTGAATTCTGTTCGTTCATATCAAGCAGGCAGGGCTTCAGTGCCGGATGCTCCTGCATTTCATAATGCTTCAGGAAATCCTCGCCGGACGGTGTAAGGGTGTAGCAGTACTGATAATATCCGTTCTTTTTTTCATTGCTTTCATTCAGATAGCCGAGATTGCACAGCTCCTCCACCCTCAGGGTCAGCTCTTCAGAATAAGGCCCGTAAAAGTGGAAGTGAAACTTTTCCTGAAAGGGAAAGGAAATCTTCTTGGCGATATAAATCATCTTCTGAAGTTTCTTCCTCCCCGAAATCTCGCCGGCTGTAGATATGGCCTGTATTATTTTAGCATGATCATTAAACAAGGTCTTCACTCCTCTAAGAAGTTCCATTCATCCTGTCAGAGCCGCCAGGCACGCTCATTCAAGGTCAAGGAGCTCCCTGATCTGTCTTTTTATTTTCCGCTTGCCGGTTTCATCCTGAAGGATGTCTGCCGGAAAGTACAGCTTATGATCTGTCCGCCTTTTTCCGGAAATCGCATCAACAATTTCAGATTCCCTGGAAAGCTCGCGGATCTCTCCGTTGTTTTTCATCAAATGAATCGGAAGTCTTTCCTCCTCCTCACCCGGACGATAAAAATCGTATGGAAGATCAGAGGAAGAGTCTACTACAAGATAATATTCCGGGTCAATGCCCGCTTTATGGAAAAGTCTGTTAAGCTCGAGCAGCTTGCTCATCTGCTCATTGGATGGATGGAACTCGACATATTTGAACAGCTTTCTGTTCACAAACCGTAAGCAGAGATCCCTTAGAATCGGATCTGATTCCTCCTGCCAGAGCTGGAAATAATAAAGCATCACCGATTCATCGAGTTTAAGATAATCTTCCAGCGTAATGTTCCCTTCGAACAAGGAATAAAAATGGATCGGCTCCAATTTAAAAGTGTAATTCTTTTCAGACAAATGCTTTGCCCTGTGCAGGATCTTTGTCAGGATTACTTCGGCGCTCCGGGTCACGGGGTGGAAATATACCTGCCAGTACATCTGGTACCGGCTCATGATATAATCTTCGACCGCATGCATGCCGCTGTGCTTGATGACCACCTGGTCTTCCTTCGGCCGCATCACACGCAGTATGCGCTCCATGTCAAAATGCCCGTAGCTCACGCCTGTAAAATAAGCATCCCGCTGCAGATAATCCATGCGGTCGGCATCGATCTGGCTTGAGATCAAGCTGACGACCAATTTATTGTTATAGGTCTTCGCGATAACATCCGCCACTTTCTTAGGAAAGTCTGCTCCCACTTTTCTAAGGACAGAGTTGATCTCTGTGTCTCCCAGAATGATTTTCTGGGTGAACTCCTCATGATCCAGATCAAATACTTTCTCAAATGAGTGTGAAAAAGGTCCATGTCCCAGGTCATGAAGCAGGGCAGCACAGAGCGACAGAAGCCTTTCAGACTCATTCCATTCAGGACGCCCGTCAAATACATCATCCACGATGCGCCTGATGATTTCATAAACGCCAAGAGAGTGGTTCAGGCGGCTGTGCTCGGCGCCATGAAAAACCAGGAAGGTCGTCCCAAGCTGGCGTATACGCCTTAGGCGCTGGAATTCCTTTGTGCCGACCAAATCCCAGATCACTCTGTCTTTGATATGTATATAACGGTGTACAGGGTCTTTAAAGACCTTTTCCTCGTACATTTTTTCTTCGGAATATCCCATGGACCGCCCTCGTTTTCGTAATCTCTCGTGTAATATATTATAGCCTGCCGCCATAAAAAATCCTACCTTAATCCCTGCGGAAAACAGAAAAATTTAGCAGACTTTTTCCTTTTTTGCCGAACTTGCCCGAATGGCAGCGGATACAGATTATTGATTATAATCTTATATTTTCCCTGCCGCGTCCTCCTTTTAAACTTCGGCGGATATATTCGTTATACCCTCTTTTAAAGTGTTTAGCTGCTTTCTTCCCTTTTACTGCCATGTTGGGTGGGAAATCACCCTTCTTAATAAATAATTCAGTTCATAGAACTCCAGGAAGCGGCGTTTTCCAAAGAAGTCATTAAAAAAAGCCTAGAAAAACCCAAAGTTTAAAACTATTATCCTTTCAAGCTGTATAAAAACGGATGTTCCTGACGAGACTGTTTGTAAGAAAGCATGTCTGGGAAGGCGGTCTGCTGGGGCAGGCAGGTTTCCTCTGACATCATGCTAATATATCCATCTAGCAGGAAAGGGAGTAATAGGATGAAAGTTCGTCAAGATGCTTGGACCGAGGAAAATGATCTGCTGCTTGCGGAAACCGTTCTGCGCCATGTAAGGGAAGGCAGCACACAGCTGAATGCATTTGAAGAGATTGGGGATAAACTGAACAGGACTTCTGCTGCGTGCGGTTTCCGCTGGAATGCCGTTGTGCGCCATAATTACGAAAAAGCCCTGCAGCTTGCCAAAAAGCAGCGGAAACAGCGGAACCGCATCCTCGGCAAAGATCAGGGAGGCAAGAAAAAACTGCTCTACAGCCCGCCGGTTCCAACCCTGGATGAAATTACTGAGACCATTCCGCTTCAGGAACTGCATACCCACGAACAGCATCTTGGGGAAGCGGCAGAAGTACATGAAGTGGAAGCAATCGTGGAGACGTATAACGAATTGGCCAGGGAGCAGTTTCCGGCATTCACCGCACAGGCTGTACAACCTGTAACCCAAATGTCCCCAAAGGAAGGGCTGACCATGGACAGTGTCATTCAATACCTGCAGTCCCTGGGCACAAATCAGCTTCAAAATCATGTGCTAAAGTCAGAAAACGAGCGGCTTAAGCTTGAAATAAGAGACTTGAAGCAGCACATCGAAGAACTGCAGAAGCGCATCCATGACCTGGAGGAAAATTCAGGCATGATGCAGGAAGACTATGAAACCCTGATGAAGATCATGAACCGGGCCAGAAAGCTCGTTGTACTGGATGAAGACGAACGCCCGGCTACCAAGTTTAAAATGGACCGAAACGGCAATTTAGAAAAAGTTGCTGAATAAAACGAGAGAGAGATTGGCAGCCTGACATTCTCGATTTTTCATATCTTTATAAATGATTCTTTTCAAACAAAAGGTTGATTTGCAGGCACTCAGCCTGAGCGGGGCGGGCGGTGAGCCTCCTCGTCTTCGCCTGCGGGGTCTCGCCTGTCCCGCAATGAAAAGCGGAGAACGGCGCCTGCTAAATTTAATAGCATTAAATGTATTAGAAAACAGCCGCCTGCATGGATATCCCTTGCCGGCGGCTGTTTTTTGTTTATAATTGAATCCCGAACTTTTCATTCCGCTCGACCATCCTGGCGAGATGGCTTTCATACAGCTCCATCTCCACCGGCCCGAGGCCTTCGGCATAGATATGGCCGCTGTGTGCCTTTAAGGCTCGCAGAAAGCGGAGCATAACATCCTGGACGGTAAGTTCGATATGCAGCAGTTCGGAAAGGGAAGCCATTACCTCCGGCTGTATGTCCGGAACGTCGAATTTCGTTTCGCGGCCGCCCTTCCCTATTCTATAGAATTCTTTGATCAGACCGGCACGCCCGCTCCCCGAACCGTTCACACAAAGATAAATCTGCACAGCGACTCCATTTCGGATCCTCCTCTGGGAAATGCCGGCAAACTTTTTTCCGCCGATGCTTAGATCATAGCTTCCAGGACAGTAGGAACCCGAGATTTCCCGTGCTTCTATGCCTCCTGCCGCTTCTAAGAACATTTCCCGGACAAGCTCGACCATCGTGTCATAGCCGCGGTTTATATCAATCTTTTTCCGATCTGTTTCAGGGAATACCAGGGACAAATTCAGGACTCCCTCATCGAGGACTACGGCAAGCCCCCCGGAATTCCGGACAATATAATTATACCCCTGCTCATCCAGATATCTGAGGCTTTCCGCAAAATGGGGCAGCCTTGTGTCCTGGATTCCGAGAACAATGGTAGAATGATGCACCCAGGAACGTGCAGCAGCCGGGGAGGCTCCGGATCCTGTGCTCTGGCAAAGCGTATCATCCATTGCAAAGGATTGTACTGCTTCGAAATGGGGACCGAGAGAGGATTGGTCAATGATCCTCCAGCTGTCCTGATTTAAAAGGGAAATTTCCAACGACACCTTGCAAAACTCCTTACGAATAGTATAGCCCCATTATAGCATATGGGTTCGGCGTCAAAAAAAGGCTGCTCCCAAGGAACAGCCTTTACCTTATGAACTCAGCGATGAAGTGTCTGAGCTGCTGTTATGATTGCCAGTTTGTAGACATCTTCCTCGCTGCAGCCGCGGGAAAGGTCATTCACCGGACGGTTAAGTCCTTGAAGGATAGGACCGACAGCCTCAAATCCGCCTAGGCGCTGAGCAATCTTGTAGCCAATGTTTCCAGCCTCAAGGCTCGGGAATACAAATACGTTTGCATTGCCCTGGATCGGGGAGTCCGGTGCTTTTTTAGCCGCTACAGATGGGACGAAGGCCGCGTCGAATTGGAATTCACCGTCAATGTAAAGAAGTGGATCGATCAGCTTTGCAGCTGAAACCGCATCTGAGACTTTCTGTGTTTCAGGAGACACGGCAGAACCCTTTGTCGAGAAGCTCAGCATGGCAACACGCGGCTCGATATCGAACATAGCGGCAGTGCGTGCACTTTCGACTGCGATCTCCGCAAGATCCTGGCTGTCCGGGGCAATATTGATAGCACAGTCTGCAAACACATACTTTTCATCTTCCCTCACCATAATGAACACACCGGAAGTCTTCTTCACGCCTTCCTTTGTCTTGATGATCTGGAGGGCTGGACGCACTGTATCAGCAGTCGAATGAGCCGCACCGCTTACCAGTCCGTCTGCTTTATTGGTATGCACAAGCATTGTGCCAAAATAGTTCTCATCAAGCAGCATTGTCCTTGCCTGCTCTTCTGTTGCCTTCCCTTTTCTCCGTTCAACAAAGGATGCAACCAATTCATCCATCATGATGAAGTTGGCCGGATCATAGATTTCTGCCCGCTCTACTGAAACGCCCAGTTCCTTTGCTTTATTCTGTATCTTTTCAATGCTCCCGATCAGGATGGGAGTAAGGACGCCGTCCTCGGCAAGTCTTCCAGCCGCAGCCAGTACCCGCTCATCCAAACCTTCTGGAAATACAATTTTAATATTGTGGCCGCTGATTCTTTCTTTTAATCCTGTAAATAAGTCGCTCATGCTTTCATTCCCTCTTTTCGGATTGATTCTTGTTTAGGATACTCCTATCTATAAAAAATATCTAATCAACTAAATGGAAAAACCGCTTACACAATAAATGTTTTTATTTTCAGATTTCTCATGGTTTATACTCTATCTTGATTACCTATTTTCAGGCTGATAAACCTTGTCTCCTTTGCACAATACTAGGAATGGGAAATTTTTGTTACATAATTGTGTCTTTTAAAGCTCTGCCCTCCTGCCTTACAGCGGTCCAATATGAAAAATGTATCCGCTCTATGCTATAGTAGGACATATAGAAATGTAAATTGGAGTGATAAATGATGAGTGAAGCAGCAGAAACGCTGGATGGCTGGTATTGTTTACACGATTTCCGTTCAATAGATTGGACAACCTGGAAAATGCTCCCTGAAGACGAGCGCGCTGAAGCGACAGCGGAGTTCCTCGGGTTAGTGGAAAAGTGGAATAAGACAGCCGAGCAAAAAGAAGGAAGTCATGCTCTTTATACAATTGTCGGCCAGAAGGCTGATTTTATGATGATGCTGCTCCGTCCGACGATGGAAGAGCTGAATGCAATCGAAACTGAATTCAATAAGTCCAAGCTTGCTGAATTCCTCGTGCCGGCTCATTCCTATGTATCGGTTGTTGAGCTTAGTAATTATCTGGCTTCCGGCGAGAATCCTTATGAGAACCCTCATGTGCGTGCACGCCTCTACCCTGAACTGCCAAAAGCAAAATATGTCTGCTTTTATCCAATGGACAAGCGCCGCCAGGGGAATGACAACTGGTACATGCTTTCCATGGAAGACCGGCGTGCACTCATGCGCTCGCACGGCATGATCGGCCGCGGCTATGCAGGCAAAGTCAAGCAGATCATCACCGGATCCGTAGGCTTTGATGATTATGAGTGGGGAGTTACCCTCTTCTCTGAAGATGTGCTTCAATTCAAAAAGCTTGTTTATGAAATGCGTTTTGATGAAGTGAGCGCACGCTATGGCGAGTTCGGTTCCTTCTTCGTCGGTAATCTGCTTACAGAAGGAAGCTTCCCGGAGTTTTTGCGCGTTTAATGAAATAACCCGAGACTGAAGACAACCCGATTAAGATCGGGCTTGCCTTCAGTCTTTTTCTGTTTAATAAGAAGGTTGATTTCCGCTGCAGGCACCCGCGGACCTTAGGGGCGGGCGGTGAGCCTTCTCGGCTTTGCCTGCGGGGTCTCACCTGTCCCGCTGCTCCCGCAAAGAAAAGCGGAGAACGGTGCCTGCTAAATAAAATGTTTACAAAAGCACAATGTTCACATTTGAAGTTGTGAAATTGAGGCAGTTGGCAGGCAAAAACTCGACAAGCATAAGGCGGGCTGGCCGTGGGAAGCGGTCTTCTTCCCATGGACTGCTTGATTTATGACTCGAGGGTTTCAGTTCGCAGCTGGATCAGAAGTCCCGCGCCTTCCGCTCCAATCAACCCTGTTAAACAATTTAAAGGATCTCCCTTAAAAGGTGAATCAATAACAGAATTCCTCAGCCTATCTTAAGCCTTTTAAAAAACCTCTTCGACTTTGACTAAATGGAAAGGCAGTATTCCAAACAGCAGGGGCGCTCAGGATACACCTGTCTTTTCAGACTTCGCCTGCTGCTTTTATAGCAAAGAACAGACAGTCACATGGGCTCCTGCACAGCACATGTTTTTCCACTCCGAGTCATAAACCCGGCCCCTGGGCCATACAAATAAATAGCGAGGACTAAGCATGTTCATCCGTCTATCAGTCCGGTATAAAAGGGTTGGATAGTTGAAAGCTTAACACCGCATTATTTGGAGGGATTCTTATGATAAGACAGAACCAAAACCAGTATTACTCCCCCCCGTACAATCCATATAGCCAGCAGCAGGGGGGCGCTCCTTTTCAGCAGCAGCAAATGCCTGGGGGGCAGCAGCCGATGGTTACGTATCAGCCGCCAGGGATGGGCGGCGGCGGGCCGGGGGGCGCACCAGGCACATACAGCGGGGGCCAGGGCGCGATTCCCAGCGCGGGCGGAGGACTGCCTGTAGAGCAGTCTTATGTTGAAAACATTTTAAGGCTGAATCTTGGGAAGCTGGCAACTGTCTATGCTACTTTTGAGAATAACCGGGAATGGAATGCCAAGGTGTTTAAGGGAATCATAGAGGCGGCCGGCAGGGATCATTTGATTCTGAGCGATCCTCAGACCGGGATGCGCTACCTGATTTTAATGGTGTATGTGGACTATGTGACCTTTGATGAAGAAATTGAGTACTCCTATCCATTTGGCAGCGGACAGGGAGCCGGATTATCCACAGTTCCTCCACGCTAAGACACTTAAAAACCACCGGAGCCTTCCGGTGGTTTTCCTGTTACAGATATTTATAGACTCCGATGATGATCAGCAGCCAGGCAGCGAGAAAAGCCAGCCCGCCAAGCGGCGTAATCGCACCAAGCACTTTTATGCCGGTAACACTCAGTACATACAAACTGCCTGAAAAGAGAAGGATCCCGAGTATCATCAGCCAGCCTGACCAGTTCAGGAGGCTGCCTGCCTTCAGCTGTCCGGCAAGCAGCCCGACAATCAATAGGCCGGCCGCATGGAACATATGATAGTGGACGCCTGTCTTCCAGGTTTCCAGGTATTTAGCGGAAATCCTTCCCTCCAGCCCATGTGCTCCAAAGGCACCCAATGCCACCGCAAGGAATGCATTGATAGCACCTGCGATTAAAAAAACCTTCATTCAAACTTCCCCCTGTTTAAAAATCAAATAATGATCCGCCATTCGCACCCTCAATTTTGGCCGGCGGCGCCTGAGGCATCGCTGCCTGGGCAGACATGCCGGATGGGCTTTGTGAAGCTTTCACAATCTGAGATGCGGCAGCAGGCGGCACAGCAGGCCTTTCCCCATGCCCTTCCATTATCACTTCACATAAAGCGTGTATGGCCGTCACATATTTTTCTGCAGCTTCCTCTGTTGGCGAAGATTTAGCCTTCTGCAGCAGCTCTTCTATCTTATCCAGAATCCTGTGTGACCCGATTTCCACACTTTTCACCTCTACCTGCTTTTCAAAGCTGTTTTATCGATCCGATATACCGGACCCTTTCATTCTAACTTTTTTGGACAGCTTCTTCAAATTGCTTTAGCTGATCATCCGAACCAAAGATGACGATGGTGTTACCGCGCTTAAGCTGGACTTCCGGCTCAGGATTGCTGTTCACCTCTTCACCTTCAAGAACTGCAAGTACCATAACCCCGTATGTACTATGGATCTCAAGCTCCCCGATTGTCTTGTTTGCGAAGGGCGAACCTTCCGGGATGCTGATCTCCTCTATCCCATAATTTCTTTTGCCTGCATGCAGCATGGAATTGACATAATCCACACTAACCGGTTTCAGGATGGAAAATACCATCTGTCTTCCGCCTATAGATGAAGGATTGATGACTCTGCTTGCCCCTGCACGGATCAGCTTATCTTCGGCCTGTTTCTTTTCGGCACGTGCAATCACTTTGATGTTTTCATTACATCCCTTTGCAGTGAGGGTAACAAACACATTATCAGAGTCGGTCGGCAGTGTTGTTACAAGACTTGATGCCCGCTCAATGCCGGCCTTTTTTAAAATGGCATCATCCGTAGCATCGCCCAGTATATAGTGGATATAACTTGGGAGATTCGACGGAATTTCCTGTTCCTCCTGATCAATTACTACTGTCGGTGTTTTTGTGAGGAGCAGCTGCTCGAGCACCTGTTCACCCACCCGCCCATGGCCGCAAAGGATAACATGATCCTTTAGCTTTGAAATCATCTTTGTCATCCTCCTTTCTGCAAATGTCTTCGTAAGATCTCCTTCAATCATGACGGTGGCTATTGCACCGGTCGCATATGACACCACGCCGATTCCCAGAGGGATGATCAGCAGGGCAAAGAGCTTTCCATAATACGTTTCAGGGACTGCATCGCCATAGCCGACAGTCAGGACGGTGATAATAGTCAGCCAGAAAGCATCGAATGCTTTAATATGCTCTGTAAAAAAGAAACCTACTGTCCCGAAAAGAATGATGATGAGCATGGCATAAATCGCATTATAAACATGCTTAAAGCGGGAATAAGGCATAAGATTATGGCGCTCCTTTATAGTTTAAAAGGCGGATGCCTTTCGAATGTCACTAGCTTCATTGTTTCATGTGGAACATAGATTGAGCGGTTGATTATAAGTGGAGGCGCTCACTTTCCCCGGGGCGGGCGGTAAGCCTCCCCGGCTAACGCCTGTAGGGGTATCACCAGCCCCGCTGCTTTTCGCAGGAGTCTCGCACCCTGCGTGCCATTCAACCTGGCTTAACGATAAAATTTCTTCACACAACTTGCTTAAGTACAAAAGGGTTTAAGAAAAGAACAAAATTTAAAGACACCATTCTATTTTCTGCTGTCCTGATTTTTTGAGGGCCTCGTTCGTCTTCGTGAAGGGCCTGCTTCCGAAAAATCCTTTGTTCGCAGAAAAAGGGCTCGGATGAGGGGAGGTTATAACATGATGCTTATCGGTATCAATGAGTTCCAGCTTACTTTGCGCAGGTTTGCCCCAAAGTATGAAGACTACACCCGTTTCTTTTGAATTCAGCAGCCTGATCACTTCATTTGTGAAGTGCTCCCAGCCTCTCCCTTTGTGGGAATTCGCATTCCCCTTGCGTACTGTAAGTACGGTATTCAGCATAAGGACACCTTCTTCGGCCCATTTGATCAGTGATCCATCCCTTGGAAGATCACAGCCGCAATCCTGATGCAGTTCCTTGAATATATTCTTTAAAGACGGAGGCAGGGTGATTCCCGGCTTTACTGAAAAACTCAGGCCTTGTGCCTGGTTCGGTCCGTGATAGGGATCCTGTCCAAGGATGACCGCCTTAACATTCTGAAACGGGGTATAGCGGAGTGCGTTGAAAATGTCTCCTTTAGCCGGATATATCGTTTGTTCCGCATATTCTTTCTGAAGAAATTCCTCAAGCTCTGCAAAATAAGGCTTCTGAAATTCCCCCTGCAGCAACTCTCCCCAATCATTATCTATGGTCTGTCCAAGCATCTTCCTCTCTCCTTTCATTCTACTAAGAAGTTTTCACCAGCACTTTCGTCTCCTGAACAAGAAGGCTGATTGCAGCGAGAGGCGCTCAAATCACCCTTACTTTACAATGAGAATTTTACCCCAGCACTCGAAATCCAGCAGCATTTAAACGGCAGATTCTCAGCTTTCATTCCATTTCTTAACTGTTGGAGTTACAACAGCGCTGGCTAAGTTTCCCATTCCCTTTATCGAAATAATGATAAACATCTGTCCCGGAACCTGAGAATTGAATTATTAGGTTGGTTTAAAATTTCCCTGCCCGGATATATAAACAGTAGACACAGTCAACTATTGTAAGGAGGAATTTGTATGTATCAAGTACATGTTATCGAAAACGGCGTTCAGGCGAAAGAAAAGATTGAAAGCTTATCAGGAACCGGGTTTAACGAGGAAAATATTTATCTCTTTGCTCATGATAAGGAGCGTTCCGAGCATCTTACTGAAAATACGAATACCGCTGATGTGGGCGGAGGACTTTTCGGTTCCATCAAAAACGTATTCAGCTCCCGGGGTGATGAGCTCCGAAACAAGATGCAGACTCTTGGCCTGACCGAGGCTGAAGCTGATCAATACGAAAAGGAGCTTGATAGGGGCAAGGTTGTCCTGATCGCTTCTGACGAAAAATAAGCATGGTCAATCAAGGGGCTGGCACCTAAATGGGGCCGGCCCCATTTTTGATGTTGTAAAGTCAGACAAGAATGAATAGTGATAATTGTTTTTATAATATGTTAAGATATTTAGACACTAGAAACAAAATGAGGGGGACAAAAAGATGGCAGAAAAAGCCTTGATGGAAAAATATGCTGACGTAGCACTTAAGATTGGCGTGAATCTTTATGAGGGACAGCCGCTTGTGATCCAGTCACCTGTTGAAGCAGCTGAATTCACCCGCGTTCTTGTAAAAAGGGCCTATGCTGCTGGGGCGGGAAATGTGTTTGTGGACTGGAATGATGATGCAGTAAAAAGAATTAAATTCGAAGATGCACCAGAAGAAGCTCTAACCTACGTACCGGAGCACAGCGTCAAGCTTACTGAAGAGTATCAGAGTATCGGTGCTGCATTTTTACAGATTTATTCACCAAATCCGGACGCGTTTACAGGCCTTGACCCTGAAAGAATCGCTATTTCCAATAAGGCGAATGCGGCTGCCACTGAGGGTGTGAAGGCTGTGATGATGAAGGGCGGAATCAGCTGGAATATTATTTCCACACCTACTCCTGAATGGGCACAGAAAATATTCCCGGATGCGTCTCTTGAGGAAGCAGTGGAAAAGCTGTGGGATTCTATTTTCTCCGCAACCCGCATCACGGAGAAGGATCCGGTGGAAGCCTGGAGACTGCACGGTGAAAACTTAAACAGCAAGGTACAGTACTTAAATGATAAGAAGTATAAAGCGCTTCGCTATAAGGCCCCCGGGACAAACCTCACCATCGAGCTTCCTGAAGGGCATCTGTGGGTCGGCGGTGCGGTAAAGAACACAAAGGGGCGTGAATACACTCCTAATATCCCGACCGAAGAGGTATTCACCATGCCTAAAAAAGGCGGCACAAATGGGAAAGTAACCAGCACAAAGCCGCTGAATTACAATGGAGTGATGATTGAGAACTTCTCCCTGACATTCAAGGATGGCAAAGCGGTCGAATTCAGTGCTGAAACTGGGAGGGACACGCTGAAGAAGATGCTTGAGATTGATGAAGGCGCCGCCTTCCTCGGTGAAGTGGCACTTGTTCCGCATGATTCTCCCATTTCGAACACAGATTTAATTTTCTATAATACATTATTCGATGAAAATGCTTCCTGCCATTTGGCAGTGGGCAGTGCGTATCCACTGACGCTAGAAGGCGGAACTTCCATGAGCCGTGAAGAGCTTGCTGAGGCAGGGGCCAATTACAGCCTCTCGCATGTAGACTTCATGATTGGTTCAAAAGATCTGGATATAGATGGAGAAACAGAAGATGGCACATTAGAGCCGCTTTTCCGCAGCGGCAACTGGGCATTCTGATTCTATAAACAAACATGAGTTTTATACTTGCAGCCTCTGCATGGAAAATAAGACAAGAGCAGATCAAACACAATAAGGCGGTGGAGCGGAGCTGGATGCATGGCAGGAATGCCAGAAATATTCACAGCTTGCTGCAAGAAGCTTCATGATCAGCTCCGCCCCTTTCCACAGAAAAAGGACAGAAATCCAATATCGGATTCTGTCCTTTTTGATTTATCCCATCAGCCGCTGATAGACCGACCGTGCATGGGCCATATCCTTTGTACCATGAATCAGGGCTCTGCCATCTTTAAAAACGATAACCCGCTCTGAACCGTTTTGGGCCGAGATCAGGTAAGGATTTGATTTTGCTTCATAACCCATGGCGGAAAAATGCTTAACAAGTCTGTCCATATCCACAGTGACCACACCCGGAGGCCTCACCTGGACCGTTTCCCTGCCGCATAATACAGCGGTCCTTGTAGAGTTCTCTTTTTTCAGGAAAGGATATTCAGCCTGTGTTCCGCAGGTAAGGCAGTCCTCCCGCTTCACCCTCCCTGTCTTGATGCTGTGGAACTCGCCTGACCAAACATCAAAGCTCATGAACGTCTTCCTGACTGCATCCCAATTCTCCGTCAGAATCTTCATCGCCTCTGCTATCTGAAGCGAAACCGTCATACTGACAGCAGGCGCGATGACTCCTGCCGTCTCACACGTCATTCCGGCAAGCGGCATGGAACGCAGAAGGCAATTTAGGCAGGGCGTTTTGCCTGGTATGAATGCATAGCTCATGCCAAAGCTGCCGGCACATGCCCCGAAGATCCAGGGAATCTTATATTTATGGGCAAGATCGTTGAGGACGAACCGGGTTTCAAAGTTATCTGTCGCATCCAAAATGAGATCTACCCCGGGAAGCAGCGGCACAAGGCTCTCCGGTTCAGCGTCCATGATATGAGCTTCAATGATTGTGCCCGAATTAATCTCCGCCAGATGCCTTTTGGCCGCAGCGGCCTTTGGCATTTTCTTCAATACGTCTTCCTCTGTATAAAGCTGCTGCCGCTGGAGATTGCTTTCCTCCAGATAATCGCGGTCTATGATTGTTAATCTGCCGACCCCCGCCCTAGCCAGCATCTCGGCTCCGGCAGATCCCAGTGCACCGGCACCGACAATCAGCACATGCTTGCTGCCAAGTCTAGCCTGTCCTTCTTCCCCTATACCGGAAAAAAGAACCTGCCTGGAATATCTATCCTGCATCCCTGCACCTCCTTTCTTAACCCGCATCCGAGATCAGCCGCCGCTGACTGGAGGGATGAACGCGACCGTATCACCCGCCTCAAGGATTGTATCATCATCCGCAAACTCTTCATTCACAGCCGCCATGACAGAGCCGAGCTGCAGGCTGAACTGTTCTTCCACTGCCTTTTTCAAGTCTCCGAGACTTCTGCCGTTCATGTCGACGGAAATGGACCCGGTTTCTGCCGTTTCCTTCAGCCCTGCAAAGAATAGTACTTTAATCATCTAGATCCCCCTTCCCTGGTTCTCCATCTTTATATGGCACAGTTTCCTTCTGATTGCCAATCCATTCATCTCCGTCTTCCCATGTTTCCTTTTTCCAGATCGGGACAATTTCTTTGATCCGTTCTATGGCGTGCCTGTTTGCCGCATACGACTCATCCCGGTGCGGGGAAGAGACAGCGATAACTACAGCTGCATCCATGATGTCAAGCCGGCCGATGCGATGGGTGATCGCCGTCTGTGCCCCTGGCCACTTTTGCTTAATTTCATCACCTATCTCTGCAAGCTTCTTGACTGCCATTTTTTCATAAGCCTCATAATAAAGGGACAACGTTTTCCGTCCATGTGTAAGTTCCCTGACAGTCCCCACAAAAACATTCAGAGCCCCGGCATTCCTGGATTTCACTTTATCCATAACTTCCTGTACATTTATTTCTTCTTTGGTTATCTCAAAATTCATGGCAGCTGTCCTTTTTATAATTTTTTTCAGCCCTTTTACTCTTGGCCGTTATAGCAGTTGAATATCTCCGGTTTCTTCATAGCTCCCGCCGTTTATTAACAGGATAATCCGAATTCTTAATTATCTCAAGATTAATGCCGCCTCACTCTTTAAGGAACTGCGGTCAGGATAGTCACAATTCTTGTTCAAATCCAGATTTTGAGATATTCTTAAGATAAGAAAAATAAACTACATTCCTATTATTTATCGCTAAATAGGGATAAATAAACATGGAATACACATTATATGAACCTTTTGGGAGGTCTTCTTTTTATGACAATGAAAAAAGCACTTACACTGGCCGGTTCAGACTCAAGCGGCGGCGCCGGAATCCAGGCAGACCTCAAGACCATGCAGGAACTTGGCGTTTACGGCATGACAGCACTGACCACAATCGTGACTATGGATCCCAAGAACCATTGGCATCATAATGTGTTCCCGATCGAGCTCAGCACAATAGAAGCTCAGTTGGAAACAATTCTGTCCACAGGGATTGATGCGATGAAGACAGGGATGCTCGGTTCAGTGGAAATCATTGAACTGGCTGCCCGGATCATAGATGAAAATAAGCTTCAAAATGTAGTCATCGACCCGGTTATGATCTGCAAGGGGGAGGATGAAGTCCTTCATCCGGAAACTGCCGAAGCACTCCGTGACATTTTGACGCAAAGGGCGCTTGTCGTGACACCTAATCTGTTTGAAGCTTCCCAGCTTGCAGGCACCCCTGCCATCAAGACGCTGGAAGACATGAAGCAGGCGGCAGTAAAAATCCATGAGCTTGGCGCCAAGAACGTTTTAATTAAAGGCGGAAGCAAACTGCAGCATGAAAAAGCCATTGACCTTCTTTATGATGGTACAGAATTTATCGTACTTGAGTCGGAAAGAATCGGCACAGCTTATACCCACGGAGCTGGATGCACTTACTCATCCGCTATCACAGCGGAACTGGCCAAGGGCAAAACCGTACGCGAAGCCGTTTATACGGCAAAGGCGTTCATTACAGATGCCATCCGCCATTCGTGGAAACTGAATGAGTATGTGGGTCCCACCATGCACGGAGCGTATCGAATTCACGGCGCAGGCCGCCTGGAAGCCGAACAGCTTTCCAAATAATAAACGCACATTTTCCTGGAGGGACCGGCATGCCGGTTCCTTTTTTTTTTCCAGGCCGGCATTTTTCTGTGGCGGCGGGGCTGCACCTTGCTCCGCTCCACCGCCTTAACACCTTTGTTCCTTCTTTGTCCAGCTTCTTTCCATGCTTGGGCGGGGAGTAGAAAACCCATTATTTTTCCCGCGCAAAAATTGACAAATTCATTTTTCGCTTTTATCCCATATTTTTAGTAAGATATAAAAATAAGAGCCCCAGGCTCCTTAACCAAAATAAAAACGGCGAAACAGGCTGAACATACGAAATACAGGTAATCTTTAGAGATTGTTGATTTAGGAGGAATTTTTATGGAGCCTATTTTAGAGGCTGAGGTGCAAAAGGCGATCGATTCCTATGCAAATGAAGATGTATATATCCATCTCGAAACCACGAATGGAGCCTATGCCACCCACTTTGATGAGTCATTCTTTTCAGCGGGCGCTTACATCCGTAATGCATTCGTGCAATATGAACGCGGCAGGATTGCCGGATCCGGGCCGTACCGGGCAGGGCTTAAGCTTGCTATAGGCTGGATTTACGCTGAAGGTTTGACCCATTTTGAGATAGACGATAAAGGAAGGCTGCTGATGGCAGGACTTGATCCTGCAGGCAAGCTTGCTGTAGCGCTTCAGATCAGCAGGACGCCATTTGAATGAAGGAGGGATATTACAGTGACATTTGTTAAAGAAAGCAGTGTATTGGTCGTTTTCCCCCATCCTGATGATGAGGCATTCGGAGTTTCCGGCACCATTGCATCGCATATCAATAATGGTACGCCGGTAACATATGCCTGCCTGACACTTGGCGAGATGGGAAGGAATCTTGGCAATCCGCCATTTGCCACCCGTGAAACCCTGCCTAAGATCAGGAAGCAGGAATTGATGGACGCCGCTGAGGCCATGGGCCTTAAAGATTTAAGAATGCTCGGATTCCGGGACAAGACGATTGAGTTTGAAGACCCGGAAAAGATGGCGGATGTTATCTCTTCTTTGATTGAGGAAGTTAAGCCATCTTTAATTATCACCTTCTATCCTGGATATAGTGTCCACCCAGACCACGAGGCAACAGGACGGGCTGTCGCAGCCGCTGTCGGCAGGATCAAGAAGAAAGAACGTCCAAAGCTCCATTGTGTCGCTTTTTCGAATAATTGCGTCGAGGAGCTTGGAGAGGCAGATATCCGATACAATGTGAAGGCTGTCCAAAAGCAAAAGGTCGCGGCAATTACAGCCCACCGTTCACAGACTCAATACATGGTCGCCGGCTGGGGCAATAAGCTCGAAACACAGGATGCCGAATTGCTTGCGTGGATTCAGAATGAAAGATTTTGGACCTATCAATGGCCGGAAGACAAAGCCTGAGTCTTCCTGAATTGAAGCTGAAGGATTGACAGTATTCATGAAATGTCATAACCTAAGGTCAAACATATAATGTCCACCAGGGGTGCCGCATAGGTTAACAAATGGCTACCTCCGCCTCCAGCCTCCATTCAGCTGGCAGAGGCGGAGACAGAAGATCGCTGAAAGCTGTTTTACTTAGTGAATGGGCCGCTCCTTTACCGGGGCGGCTTTTTCGTGTTTGTTCCACCATAAATACGGTCTAAACCCGAAGGAATGGTCTGTCTATTCCTCCTGCTCGGTTTTTACTTTTTGAAAGAGGTAATGAAGTTGGAAAAAGAAACATGGATCTTTATTGATTCAGGTGTCAACACGCCCGCTTATAACATGGCCCTGGACGAGGCGCTGCTGGGCTGGCACAGCAAAGGACTTATTCCGCCGGCACTCCGCTTTTATGAGTGGAACCCAGCTGGAATGTCTGTCGGCTACTTCCAGAAAGTCCATGGGAAAATCGATGTCGATGCCGTCCACAAGAAGGGTTTTCAATTAGTCAGGCGGCTGACCGGAGGGCGGGCCGTGCTGCACGATAAGGAGCTTACATACAGCGTGGTGGTCAGCGAGAACCACAACAGAATGCCGGGCACCGTCACAGAGGCTTACCGCGTCATCTCACAAGGTCTGCTCGAGGGATTCAGAGAATTAGGAATAGAAGCTGAACTTGCCGTCCCGGATAAAAGCAAAGTGATCGGCCGGACCAATTCGGCTGTTTGCTTTGACGAATCCTCCTGGTATGAGCTGATCGTCGGCGGGAGAAAATCGGCCGGAAGCTCTCAGTGCCGGCAGAAGGGCGTCATCCTCCAGCATGGTTCCATTCCGCTTGAAATGGATGAAGAAACCCTGTTTGACTGTTTTATCTACCCAAATGAACGAGTGAAAGAAAGAGCAAGGCGCGGCTTCGGAGGCAAGGCAGCCTCGATTGCCGAATTTCTGGAACATGTGCCGGAGATGGCTGAAGTTAAGCAGGCCTTTTATAAGGGCTTTGAAAAAGGACTCGGCATCACCCTTACTCCATATCAGCTGACAAAAAGCCAGCTGGCCGAGGTCAGAGAACTGGAAGCAAAATACCTCACAGACAGCTGGAATTATTCCCGATAAAAAGGAGCAATAAAAAAATGGCAAACAATCAGGAACACCTCAGGAAGCCGGAGTGGCTCAAGATCAAGTTAAACACGAATAAAGAATATACCGGCCTAAAGAAAATGATGCGTGAAAAAAAGCTCCATACCGTCTGTGAAGAAGCCCGCTGTCCTAATATCCACGAATGCTGGGCTGTAAGGAAGACGGCAACGTTCATGATCCTCGGGGATATCTGCACAAGAGCATGCCGCTTCTGTGCCGTCAAGACCGGGCTGCCGACTGAATTGGACTGGCAGGAGCCGGAACGAGTTGCCGAATCCGTGGAAACCATGGGCCTTAAGCACACTGTAATCACAGCGGTGGCAAGGGATGACCTGAAGGATGGCGGAGCTGCTGTATTTGCAGAAACTGTACGCGCAATCAGGAGACGCTCTCCATTTTGCACAATTGAAGTCCTCCCTTCCGACATGAAGGGTGACGATGAATCCATCATGACCCTCATGGATGCCAAGCCGGACATCTTCAACCATAACATCGAAACCGTAAGACGCCTTACAAAGCGGGTCCGTGCAGTCGCTACATACGACCGCTCCCTGTCATTATTAAAGCGTGTCAAAGAACTGAGTCCCAAAACACCAACCAAGTCCAGCATCATGGTGGGCCTTGGGGAAACAAAAGAAGAAATCATCGAAGCGATGGACGATCTCCGCGCCCATGACGTTGATATCGTGACCATCGGCCAATATCTGCAGCCAACCAAAAAACATCTTAAGGTAGAGCGCTACTACCACCCGGATGAATTCGCAGAGCTCAAGGAAATCGCCCTGTCCAAAGGCTTCAGCCACTGTGAAGCAGGTCCGCTGGTACGATCCTCCTACCATGCCGACGAGCAGGTCAGCGCCGCCGCCAAGGAGCGCCAGGCCCAGGCAGAGGTCAACGTATAAGAAGAATGCCGCCCCACAATTTGCAGGGGCGGCATTTTTTTATCTTCGGCTGTTATAAAACAAACCTTGTACCTGAAGGAACTATAAGGTATCCATTATTTTACAATGGCGAGTAAATTCTCTGTTTTGGCTTGTAAATGTATGATTTCGGATAGTAAATTTACCGTTTCGGATAGTAAAAACTTTTTTCGGCGAGTAAATGGATGTGTTTAGATAGTAACGGTCTCATTTCGGCTAGTAACAGGCCTCAGACGTGTTGCCGACACCTCACAAATTAAATAAAATAGCTTACTATGAAGAAAAGGCAGGCTGGAGGGGTGAAAAATAACAAAAAATAAACAAAAAGTATATAAAAACCCTGCGGATTACCTCCATTTTATACCGCGCCATCCTGGTAAGCTTGTACAGGTCCTTGCTGCCAATCAAAGCCACTTATCCACTAACAAAAAAACCCGCCTGAAATTCAGGCGGGCAATGGGGGGGATATTATGGAAAAACAATCATGCTTACAGTATGGCCGCATTCCTTCTATCTTATACATACTTTCCAAGAAAACATTCAGGGAAGCTCAAGCTTATAGAGCTTATCATCGTCCTTTGCCGGCTTTCCCCGGCCGTCCCTGTTATTGCTGACAAAGTATAGAGTTCCGCCTTCAATGCGGACATCCCTTATCCGGCCATAACCGGTAACAAAATCATCCGCTTTCCGCGTCTTCAGATCAAAGACCTTTACGGCCTCTCCCCTAAGTGCGGCGATGTACAGCTTACCATTATGGTAAGCTGCGCCAGAAGGGGCCCAGGTTACATTCCCGGTGTGAAATATGGGGCCGGTCATTCCGGACTTTTTCTCATCGCCCTCGATAACGGGCCAGCCGTAGTTCGTGCCAGGCTTAATCTGGTTGATTTCATCATGGGCAGACTGGCCATGCTCGGTGCTGTACAGCACTCCCTCTTTTGTCCAGGCCAGCCCCTGTGGGTTGCGGTGGCCGTAAGAATACACAAATGAATTCTTAAAGGGGTTGTCTCCCGGGATGGAGCCATCCAGGTTCATCCTCAGTATTTTTCCGCCAAATGAGGATAAATCCTGGGCCCTTTCTGTTACATATCCTTCACCAGTGGTGATATAAAGCTTTTTGTCCGGCCCGATCTTCAGCCGTCCGCCATGATGGAAGTTTCCGCTCGGAATGCGGTCGAGAAGGATCTTTTCTTCTGTCCATCCATCTCCTGAGTTCTTCAGGGTGACCACACGATTAAGGGTGGTGCCGCTTTTATCATATGAATAATACGCATAAGCCATCCTGGTTTCCTGGAAGTCCGGGGCCAGCACAAACCCAAGCAGGCCGGATTCCTGCTGCTTGGAGATGGCTTCAGACAGCTTCACACTCTGCCGCTCAGTTTTTCCGCCCTCTATCTTGGCAATCGTCCCGGTCCTCTCGGTAATATAAAAAACCGTCCCTGCCTTTTCGATAGACCAAGGAATGCTGAGATCCCGGGCTGCCACTTCAGGCGTGCGTGCCGGCTTTGCCGCAGGTTTGGCATCCTGCTTTCCGTCCTGCCCCTCCTGACTGCCTGTCCCCGAACAGCTGGACAGAATCATCAGCAGCATAAATATATACGTCCATTTTTTCATACTGCAGATCTCCTTTTAACAGAATAAAAGGGAAATCTCATGATGCCTTTATTCAGAAAGAACCTTTAAAATGGCATTCGCGACTCCATTTTCATTATTGGAGTCAGTTACATAATCACAGATTCTTTGAATATCTGCCGGTGCATTTCCCATCGCCACAGATCGGCCCACGCGTTCAAACATGGACACATCATTATAGTTATCGCCAATCGCCATGGTTTCAGACATGGAAATGCCGCGCCTAGTGAGGTATTTCTCCAGAGCGGCTCCTTTTTGGGCATCCAGGGCATTGATCTCCAGATTGTCCCGTCCTGAAGAGGTTACAGCCAGGGAGCCAAGCTTCTTTAAATCAGAAGCAGCTTCACCAAGCTTCCTGAAGTCGACCGAGAAGACAAGAAATTTATAATACTGGACACCCGGATCCTCATACAGCCTTTCATAGCTGTCCACCATCTGGATCTGGCTCACTTCATAGCGTGCTCTCGCCTCTTCTGTCACGACGAGCGGATCTGCGCCTGGATTTGAGGTGAGGAATATATCAACCAGCAGAGCTATGGACTTATCTTTATCCTGGGTGTATGTGCCCCGGTTGGTGTAAACCTCATAGTATAGATCGTGCTTCTTTAGTATGTCGGCAGCCTTCCTGACCGACTCGAAGCTCATCGTATTCGCTTCTGCCACATTGCCCTCTGGGTCAATCACCACGGCTCCATTTATCCCTATTATTGGCAATTTTATATCAACTGCATCAAGGGCATGCCGCGCTTCCGCAAACGAACGGCCCGTTGCGATGATAACCTCAATACCTTGTGACACAGCCTTTTCGATGGCGTCTTTATTTTCTTTGGAGACAGCCTGATCCTTGTTGACCAGCGTTCCATCCATATCAATTGCAATACATCTTACCATGCTGCACCTGCTTTCTAACCTTTTCTCTTTTTCCCACCTGCCCATTCTATCAAACCTTGCCAAAAACCAAAGGTTAAATGCCTTGGGAGATGCTATAGATATTTACTGCCTTCGCGGACACTCAGCTTTGCCAGTGCGGCACGTTCCATAAAGCTGCGGACAGAATCAGCATCTGTCTTGGAGTATTCCCTTAACGCCCAGCCGATTGCCTTTTGAATGAAGAATTCGCGGCTGTCCGCATTTTCAAGTATGTATCGATATAGTCTTTCTACATCCGTATCATTCTTATACTTCAGCTGATATAAAATAGCCGTCCGCCGCAGCCACATATTATCATCCACCGCCCAGCGGTCCATATATTCATCCGCCAGCTCCGGATAGGATGAGACAATGGCTCCCGCAAGCCCTGCGGCTATTGAATCCACTGAATCCCACCAGGACTTGGTCACCAGCAGTTCCCGAAACAGCTCGATATCCTCTTTAGCAAAGCACTTTTCATACTTACCGCAGTAATCAAGGGCCGCATACTGCATCTCGCGTTCGTCAAAGCTCCAGAGTTCCCGTACGAACTCATGCGAGAATGCTTCCTTATGGATGCCTGTCTCCTTCAGGAATTGCGATACCGCTTTTTTGCGCTCGGGAGACTTCACACCGAAAAATGGGAACAAATTTTTCATATACTTCTCCATCGGTCCCCGGTTTTCTTCGCTTCCTTCCTCTTTTATTATCTGATACAGATATGCTGCCTCTTTCATATTTTAAATTCTCCACCCCTTCTTCTTTTCATTCTATTTTAGTGGTTTTATTTTCCTTTTGGTAGTTTAAGGAGCCAGTTAACGTGAAAAGATTCCCCCTTTCATTGTACATCGCAGGGAAATGCTATTCTGAAAAAATATATTTGCGTTTTTAAAAGTTATCTACTCGGGAAAGATTATTTCCCAACAAAAAAACACGCAGATTTGCGTGTTTTTTATTTTGTCAGTTCGGCCAGCCGGGCTTTGGTGGCTGATGTGAGGTGTTGGAGCTCGAGCTCGAGCTGCATGCCGATTTTACCGCCGCTGACAATGATGGCCCCGAGGCTTTCGGCACTCTGGTCTATATAAGTGGGGTAAAGCTTCTTCATCCCCACCGGGGAGCAGCCTCCCCTTATATAGCCTGTCCATTTTTGTATATCCTTCACCGGAAGCATCTCAAGCTTTTTTTCACCGGCAGCCTTCGCAGCCTTCTTCAGGTCAAGCTCACCTTCCACCGGGATGACAAAGACATGGATGGCATTGCCGACCCCGATGGTAACGAGCGTCTTAAAGACCATTTCCGGGGGTTTTCCAATCTTCCCGGCTACCGACACTCCGTCTATTTTGCCATCTTTATTGTCATAGGTCAGGAAGGAGTATGGAATTTTTTCTTTATCCAGCATGCGCATGGCATTCGTCTTGGACTGCCCCATATGATCCCCCGCTTTATTTATCGAATTTCAGCTTGGCAAGCGCATCCGCCAGTGCCGTGTTCACCGGCTCATCTTTCTGCTGATTTTTCAGGTATTTATTCACATCCTGCTTTGTCGCCTTGCCGCTCTTGGAATTGTTCCGCCTTTTTTGGAAAGCGGACATTTTCTCGCGGTGCCCGCATGAGCAGACAAAGATCTGGCCTTCCCCTTCGCCCCGGAGCTCAAGCTTCTTATGGCAGACCGGGCATCTGGCATTGGTCGCCCTGGAGACGCTCTTGCGGTGGCCGCATTCCCTGTCCTGACAGACGAGCATTTTGCCGCGCTTGCCGTTCACTTCAAGAAGCAGCTTGCCGCAGTCCGGACAGCGGCTGCCCGTTACATTGTCATGCTTGAACTGTTTGCCGCTGTACTTGATTTCCTGGACAACCGTCTTAGCATAATCTTTCATTTCCTGGATAAACGCATTCTTCGCAAGGCTTCCCTTGGCAATGCGGTCGAGCTTCTGCTCCCATTCCGCTGTCAGGGCCGGAGACTTCAGGTCTTCCGGAACCAGATCCAGCAGCTGGCGTCCCTTGGATGTGATGAAAATATCCTTGCCCTTCTTCTCGAGCAGGAAGCTGTTAAATAATTTTTCAATAACATCAGCCCGTGTGGCGACTGTCCCGAGTCCGCCCGTCTGCCCGATTGTCTTGATCAATTCCTTATCCTCGCCTGCCATATACTGAACCGGGTTCTCCATGGCAGAAAGAAGGGAGGCTTCATTAAAGTGTGCCGGAGGCTTCGTCTCCCCCTGTGTCAGCGCTGCCGTTACCTGTTCAAGCGTATCTCCCTTTTGGATTGGCGGAAGCTTCTGGTCATCCGCATCCGCTTCGTCATCTTCAGAGGAGTAAACATCCTTCCAGCCGGGCGATTTGACGATTTTCCCCTTGGCCGTGAACTGCTCACCGCCGATTTCGGCAGATATGGTGGTTTGTTCGTACTCGAATGGCGGCATCAGGACGGCCAGGAATCTTCTCACTACAAGGTCATAGATCTTCCATTCCTTATCACTGAGAGAGCCGATATAGATGCTCTGTTCGGTCGGGATGATGGCATGATGGTCTGAGACCCTGCTGTCGTCCACAAAAGACTTATTGGCCTTTATCCCGTTTTTAAGTACTTTAGCAGCAGCAGAGGAGTATTCCTTATGGCTGCTGGCTTTGACTCTTTCCTTCAGGGTATCCACGATATCTGTGGAGATGAACCGTGAATCTGTCCGGGGATAGGTCAGCACTTTATGCTGCTCATACAGCTTCTGCATGATGGAGAGCGTTTCCTTCGCTGAATAGCCATACCGTTTATTTGCGTCCCTTTGCAGTTCAGTCAGGTCATACAGCCCTGGTGCATAGCTCTTCTTCAGGGTTTTCTTAACTTCAGCAACCTTGATTTCCCGGCCGGAAACAGCCTTCAGGATTTTTTCTGCCTTTTCCTTGTCAAAGGTTCTGCTTTCCTTAGTGCGGGCGTCCTGCCATGTGAGCTTAAGCCCCTTCGCTAATACATTCACGCCATAAAAGCTCTTCGGCTTGAAGGACTTGATGTCCTCTTCCCTCTTCGCAATAATGGCAAGTGTCGGCGTCTGCACCCGGCCGCAGGACAGCTGGGCATTATATTTGGTGGTAAGGGCGCGGGTAGCATTCAGCCCCACGACCCAGTCAGCTTCTGCCCTGGCTACTGCCGACGCATACAGATTTTCATAGTTCTTGCCGTTCTTAAGCTGGCGGAAGCCTTCATTGATGGCTTTATCTGTAACAGAAGAAATCCAGAGCCGCTTTACCGGTTTCTTGACGTTTGCCTTCTCCAGGATCCAGCGTGCCACAAGCTCCCCTTCCCGCCCGGCATCTGTCGCGATGATCACTTCATGTATATCATTCCGGTTCAACTGGGACTTTACTGCCTGGTATTGCCTGCTGGTCTGCTTGATCACAACGAGCTTCAATGACTGCGGAAGCATCGGCAGGTCCTCAAGATTCCATGCCTTATACTTATCATCATAAATTTCAGGATCTGCAAGCGTGACCAGGTGGCCGAGCGCCCATGTCACCACATAGCGGTCTCCCTCAAGATATCCGTTTCCTTTTTTCGTACAATTCAAGACTCTTGCTATATCTCTGGCCACTGAGGGCTTTTCTGCTAAAACGAGCTGTTTTGCCATCCTACAACATCCTTTCAAAAAAACGGACTGCCATATAAATTTCGCAGGTGCCTGTATCATTGCCTGCCTTTTAGTCGCGGTGCCATAAAACCGTGCGCAGTCCTGTTCACTACTCTTAATTTTAACTGATATCGGCGGAAATTACACCTCCCTCGCAAACCAGGCAGCCTTCATCTCCTGTTCCAGGATTTTTTTCAACTGGGAAAAATATGGGGGATGGTACTTAAGGCAAGTTTTTAGTATGATGGAGTATAGGAATTTTATAGATTACACACTAGCAGCGAAAGGGTTTTGAACCAGATGAGCTTACTTACTGTAGATAAATTGGGCCATAGCTTTGGCGACCGCACTTTATTCAAAGATGTCACTTTCCGCCTGCTTCCCGGCGAGCATGTTGGACTTGTCGGCGCAAATGGCGTTGGTAAATCGACCATGATGAATATCATCACTAAACAATTGATACATGATACAGGCCGGGTGGAATGGACGCCGGGCACTGAATATGGCTATCTTGATCAGCATACCGTCCTTTCCCGCGGCAAAACGATCCGCGACGTGCTGAACGATGCCTTCCTTCCGCTTTTTGAGCAGGAGAAAGAACTTAATGAGGTTACTGAAAAAATGGGTTCTGCGACACCGGAAGAATTAGAGGAACTGCTGGAGAGAATGGGAGAGATCCAGGATAATCTGGATGCCGGCGGCTTCTATTCAATCGATCTGAAAGTGGAGGATGCTGCCCGCGGACTTGGGCTTGATGCCATCGGCCTTGACCGTGACGTATCTGCCCTGAGCGGCGGACAGAGGACGAAGGTGCTGCTCGCCAAGCTTCTATTGGAGCAGCCCAAGGTCCTTCTCCTGGATGAGCCGACCAACTACCTGGACGTGGAGCATATTAACTGGCTGTCACGTTATCTGAAGGAATATCCGCATGCATTCCTTTTAATTTCCCATGACACAGAATTTATGAATGGCGTGGTGGATGTCATTTTCCATCTGGAGTTCTCGAAACTGACACGCTATACCGCCACATACGAAAAATTCCTGGAGCTTGCAGAGATCAACAAAAACCAGCATATCCATGCTTATGAAAAACAGAAGGAATTCATCAAGAAGCAGGAAGATTTCATCGCCAAAAACAAAGCGCGCTACTCCACCACAGGACGGGCGAAAAGCCGTCAGAAGCAGCTGGACCGTATGGACCGTATTGACAGGCCGGAAACAGCCATGAAGCCGTCATTCGATTTCAAAGAGTCACGCGGCAGCAGCAGGTATGTATTTGAAGGAAAAGATGTCGAAATCGGCTATTCAGAGCCGCTGCTTCCAAAACTCAATGTAACGATCGAGCGCGGTCAGAAAATAGCGGTTGTCGGATGCAATGGTGTCGGAAAGTCGACGCTCCTGAAGACGATCCTCGGCAAAATCCAGCCGCTGTCCGGAGAAACCATTCAGGGTGATTTCCTGTTTCCATCTTATTTTGAGCAAGAAGTAAAGGCGGGAAGTCTCACACCGATTGACGATGTTTGGGCAGCCTTCCCTTCCCTGGATCAATCCCAGGTGCGCGGGATCCTTGCCCGCTCCGGTTTGAAAAACGAGCATATCTCCCGTCCGCTGAGCCAGCTGAGCGGCGGCGAGCAGGCCAAGGTCCGATTGACCAAGCTCATGCTGAACGAAAGCAACTGGCTCCTGCTCGATGAGCCGACAAACCACCTTGATGTCACTGCCAAGGAAGAACTGAAGCGCGCCCTGAAAGATTACAAGGGCACCATCCTGCTTGTCTGCCATGAACCTGACTTCTACGAAGACTGGGTAACCGATGTCTGGAATGTAGAAGACTGGGCTGACAGCCAGGCATAATCCTGCACCTGCCATTTGGCAGGTGCTTTTTTGTGGAATAGGGGCGGAGCTGCGTTTATCATAAGGCTTCCTGGGGCTGGCTGTGAACATCTTATATCTTACTGGCATTCCTGCCTGCGCTCTACTCTCTTCCACTTCCTAATGTGGTTTTGTTCCTGCTATTGTCCAGTTCGCTGCGAATATCGTTTATTTGCTTGTTTAAGACGCCAATCTTCTTCCTGCTATCCTGCACAATAAAAACAGCCTGCCCCCAAGTGCCGGGCAGGTTATTTCACGATATGATGCTTGAAGGCATAAATTACAGCCTGCGTCCGGTCCTGGACGTCGAGTTTGCTGAGAATGCTGCTGACATGGACTTTGACGGTCTTTAAGGCTATAAATAGTTCATCTGCGATGTCCTGATTTGTTTTCCCATGAGTCATCAGGAGGAGAATTTCTTTTTCACGGGCTGTCAGCTGCTCATGCGGCAGGGCTTTCTGCCGCATTTTCACCATCATTTTCCCGGTCACCTCCGGCTCGAGAACACTCTGCCCGCCGTAGGTGCTGCGTACAGCCTCCGCTATTTCGCCGGCCCGGGATGTTTTCAGCAAATAACTTGAAGCACCCGCTTCAAGTGCCGGGTATACTTTTTCATCATCAATGAAGCTGGTGACGATGATAATTTTTGCCTCCGGCCACTCATCCATAATTTTTGTTGTCGCTTCAATGCCGTCCATTTCCTTCATGACCAAATCCATCAGGATAATATCCGGCCTCAATTCAAGGGCAAGCTTCACTGCTTCCCTGCCGTTTTCCGCCTCCCCGGCGACTGTAATATCAGGCTGTGCCGACAGATAAGACCCTACACCCAGCCGTACCATTTCATGATCGTCCACCAGCAATACTCGTATCATACTCTCATCCTTCCTGGATTACCGGGACCTTGACTTCAAGGCGGGACCCTTTATTTTTCACACTGACAAGCTTGAATGTGCCTCCTATTTCAAGAGCTCTTTCCTGCATAGTCTGCATGCCGTAAGACCCTGTTTTGGCTTCATCCACATCGAATCCTACACCATCATCCGAGACCCGCATAATGATGAGGCCTTCCCTCTTGATGAGGAGAACCTCAAGGGAAGATGCTTTGGAATGCCTCAAGGTATTTGATACCGACTCCTGCAGGATCCGGAATAGGTGATCCTCGATACCCTTATCCGCGCCCACAGGCTCCAGCTTCCATGAAATCTCGAGAGGCACTTTATGTTCAAGCTCTGCCAGGAGCTCCTGTATGCCTTCATGGAGCATTTTCCCCTTAAGCGGTGCCGGCCGCAGGTGAAGCAGCAGGGCGCGCATTTCAAGCTGGGACTGATGGATCATGCCTTCCACCAGCTTCAGCTGGGAGTCCCTGAGGGAATCGGCCCCGCCATCTGATTCGTTAATCGCAGACATGAGCATAGAGGCAGCAAAGAGCTGCTGGCTGACAGAGTCGTGAAGTTCGCGGGCGAGCCGGTTTCGTTCCTGTGAGACAATTTCCTGGATTCTTTTCTCCTGGACTTCTGCCTTTTCGTTTGCAAACTTTTGGGACTGCTTGATCTGCTCCTTCATATGAATTCGGATACTGTCCATCTTCCTCCGGATGCCGGCAATCTCTGACAGTGCATCCTTTGCCTCTGCTATATCACGGCCGGCTTCCAGGTCATACAGGCCGTCGCTGATTGTCTTGACCTGCCTCTTCCAGTAAAGCCCTGTTCCGGTGCCGAAAATAAGGCCGGCAGCGAGGCTGATCCCGGCGAGAAATAGGATCGCCGGAAGATCATAAATCTCCTTTTCCCACAGCACCTTCCATGACTGGAGGGGAAAAATGATGAAGTAGAGGGGAGAAAGGAGGGTAAACAGCACAAAGGAAAAGAGAATTCCGGCTGCCGCCTGGCGGAGAACGATATTCATATTCTTTTCACCTCTAAATCTCCAGAGAAAAAGGAAGTCATGATCTTCACCTTCAGACCAGCTTCATCATATCCCGCGGTCTGGTACGAAAGATTTTTGCTGAATACCCGCGGCTCCCATTCATCAAGGATCCGGGCCGATCCAATCACGGCCGAATGGCTGACGCTGATCTCCATATCATATGGCACCAGGATCCGCACATTTCCAATGATGTGGCGGATAAAAATGACAGACTGCCCTTTAGGGAGAACGGTGTAGGATAAATCGATTTCTGTATCGCCGAAAGCTCCCTGTATGTTAATGTCATTCCATTCATACACATGCTCGCCCACAGATCTGGATCCATAGAAGCGGTTCTGCAGAAGTGATTCCTTTTTTATCAGCGCCTCTGTCTGCACCTCTGTTTTTTCTAAAACAATCGGGCGGATTTTACGCGGTTCTTTCTTTGATTGCTGATAAAGAATAAAAAAGTAAGCAATCAGTGCAAGGATGAAAAACTTGGCAGCAAACATCCTGAACACTGCCGCTGCCAGGGAGAATACACCGAGCCAGAACAAAATCTTGCCATATGTCCTCGTATATCTTTTCTTCCCTATATAGATAAACAGAATTGAAAGCATCAGGGAAAAAACCAGGCCGCTGTGGAAAAATAATAGCTCTATGAAGATCAAGAATACAGACAGCCAGATCAAAAGATTAATATGGCCGGTGTTCAATTTATTCAGCACGGCATTTCCCCCTTTCAATGACATTTTTATGATTGGCTGTTCCGCAAACATTGTGAAAGTTGATTTCCTCTGCAGGCTCTCTATTGGAGCGGGCCGGGCGGTGAGCCTCCTCGGTTTTACATCCGGGTCTCACCTGTCCCGCTGCTCCCAGCAAGGCGGAGAACGGTGCTTTTCAGATTAAATAAATCGGTGCACGGTGAAGATGGTAACTTTATTGAACTCATAGCTTTTTAAATAGTTTAATCTTCATACAGACCTCATTAAAAAACCAAAATATTTTAAAAAACCCCTTACAGTTTAAGAGGCGAAAGCAGTATCTTTCGCCTCTATCCAATATATCATGAGTTTCTTATGAAATAGAATGGGTTTCTTTATCCTGCAGATCTTTTTCAAGCAAAGCAATTCTGCTGTCAATCGTGCTCTCCATATAAGACGAAGCGGCCTTTTTTTCCAGGCGGCCAAGATAGCCCTCGCACTCCCCGAAGCGGGATGAAGATTCGACGCCATATCCGCCCTGCATAACCTTATTGATCTTATGGCTGGCCCTGGCTGCGTTTTCCTTGCCCATCAGTTCCATGCGTTTGATCTGCATGTCTTTCAACTTATGCTTCATTTCCTCGTATCTTCTCTCAAGATCCGCCAGCTGGCCGGCAGCCTCAGTATGGACGGTTTTAATATAGGCTGCTCTTTCCTTATACTGGCTGGCCTCTGCCAGCGCAAATTCATGCAGTCCTTGTTCATTGGCCCTCTGTGCAATGTCTGCCTGGGCTTTCCGCTTCTCGGCCATCTCTAGCGCACCTCGATATTCACGGTTGAATTCTTCTGTGAGCAGCGACTGGCGCTCCACCAATTTGCTCACCCGCTCCGCTTCCTTTTCGCATTCCCGCAGATATTGATTCAGCAATGCCAGCGGATTTTTTTGTTCCTTTTGATCGAGCAGCTCGTGGAAATCTGCTGCTACTGTGTTTTTCAATCTCGCGAATAAGTTATTCATCTCAAATCTCTCCTTTGATTTTCTTATTTTAGACGCGCCCATTCTTTCTCGAAATTCACAAATGGATCATTTTCAACCTTGTCTTCCTTTGCTCTGTTCCAATTTTTCCAGATCAGGTACAAAACGTAGGCTGCTGCCACTCCAATAAGTGCCGGCACATTGGATATGGATCCTGCGATGGCAATCAGGCCAAGTATGCCCCAGACGGCTTTACCCCAGGCGGATTCCGCCTTCATGAACTTTTTCGCTGCATAGTATAAGACGGCCAGCCCTATCGCAAGGCCGATCATCGGTGCAAGGTTCGCAATCAGGATGATTGCTGCAGCTGCCCCTCCTGCAATCAAACCAGCTTTTTTCATAAGTTTGTGCCTCCCTTCTTATAGTTCTATCTTAACGATCTGCCTCTTTTTCCATAACGTACCACGGCTATATTTTCAATTAGGTCCTGAGGCGTAGAGAAAATGGGATGGCATGTGTTTCCACATTCTGCATAAGGGTAAATTTTGTGGGAATGGGTATTCATAAGCTGATTATGGAAAATATAAGAAGAAAATGTGGATTTTCTATCCAGACCAAATCCTATTAGGAGGTACGTTAATGTCAGAAATTCCTTTTAAACCGATGCCCGAAACGCCGGAGCCCTACTGGAGGACAAGTGCGGAGATCAAGTCCTTCCCTGCTCTTAATGAAAATAAAGAAACCGATGTATTAATCATTGGCGGCGGAATCACCGGAGTCACAGCCGCTTATCTTCTTTCGAAGGAAGGGCGAAAGGTGACCCTGATCGACGCAGGGCGTGTATTGAACGGCATTACCGGCCATACCACCGCCAAGATTTCGGCCCAGCACAGCCTGATTTATGACAAGCTGATCAAGGAAAGCGGCGAAGAACATGCGAAGCTGTATTATGAAGCCAATCAAAATGCACTTCAATTTATCAGGAAAACGGTCGAAGAGAATGGAATTTCCTGCGATTTTTCCACTCAGGATTCCTATGTATTCACGGAGGACAGCGACTACCTGCCTAAGCTTGCGGATGAAGTGCGGGCATATGAACAGCTGGGGATAGACGGAACCTACGTTCAGGAAACACCGCTGTCCTTCCCGGTCAAAGGTGCCGTGCTCATGCGGAACCAGGCACAATTCCACCCTTTGCAATATCTTTCATACCTGGTAGACCAAATTGTGGAGCTTGGGGGCGAAATTTATGAGAACACAGTGGCCGGCGATATAGAAAACGGGCCTCCTGCCGTCCTCACCCTGAAAAACGAGGGCAAGAACAAAATCACATGCCGGTCCATGCTGATCTGCTCACACTACCCTTTTTATGCTAAAGAAGGGAAATACTTTGCAAGGCTTCAGCAGGAGCGGTCGTATGTAATTGCCGTCAAAACGGAAAAGGAATTCCCGGGCGGAATGTATATCAGTGCAGAGAAACCGACCCGCTCCCTCCGTTATACGATGATCGACGGAGAAAAGGCAGTCCTCTTTGGCGGTGACGGGCACAAAACGGGACAGGATCTCGATACACAGGATTATTATGAAGAACTGGTGCCTTATGCCGAAAAGACGTATGGCGTGAAGGAAATCCCGTATAAATGGTCAGCCCAGGATATCCACACCCTGGACAGCATTCCATATATCGGAAATCTGACAGAGGATTATGATCATGTGTATGTGGCAACCGGTTTTGCAAAATGGGGAATGACAAATGGGACAAACGCAGCCCTTATGCTCAGTGACTATGTGGTGGGCCGTGAGAACCCTTACAACGAAGTCTTCACCCCCCGCCGTGTGAATGCCGGCACAAGTCTGAAAAATTTCGTCAAAGAAAACCTCGATGTGGCGAAGCACTTCATTGAAGGCAAGCTGGACAAACCCAACCACACCCTGGATGAAGTAGGCATAGACGAAGCAAAAGTGGTCGAGGTCAACGGACAGAGGGCCGGGGCTTACCGGGATAAGGACGGACAGCTCCATGTGGTGGACACTACCTGTACCCATATGATGTGTGAGCTGAACTGGAATAACGGGGACCGCTCCTGGGACTGCCCATGCCACGGTTCAAGATTCTCGGTAACCGGGGATGTGCTTGAAGGTCCGGCTACAAAGCCGCTGAAGAAAGTCGATTTTTAAATAAATTCCAAAGATCAGCCCGGAAGAATTTCTTCTCGGGCTGTTTTTGTATAAATGGCTGCTGCTGAACATGAAGAATGCTTTCCGCTGCAGGCACTCCATTGGAGCGGGGCGGGCGGTGAGCCTCCTCGGTTTTGCCTGCGGGGGTCTCCCTGTCCCGCTGCTCCCGCATGAAAAAGCGGAAAGCGGTGCCTGCTAATTAGATAATATTAAATGCACAATGTTTATCAATCATCAAATTTACCCCTCAGAGACTCCTCAGTCCTGCGCTGAATAAGCCTTTGCTATCCGAACATTTACTATCCGAAAAGGGGATTTTACTATCCTAACTGTCTCATTTACTCGCCGCTCTCCCTTCTGAAGCTAATAACAGAATTAACGGCACAGCAGGCAGCCTTAAAATAACAGCAAGGAGAAGAAAAAAATGAAGGCTGACCTAAAAAGGCCAGCCTCGTGTTTTTATTTTTCTGAGCCGAAAACAATTCCATTCTGCTTCCTGGCCTCTTCCGTAATGGACAGGACGAGGCGGCTTAATTCCTTCAGCTCCTCATATTGAGCCTTATTATCTGTTTCTATAACAGACACCAGATTCTCAATTTCATACAACATGTCGTTTTCCACCTGCTGAGTCCCAAGGCTTTCTTTTTCCCGGGTGCGATTATCAACGAAGGAAATCCTTCCGATCGGTGATACCTTATCCAGGATGAACGATCCCTGCTCTCCATGGATTTCGCTTTCAATATACGATTGCGTGATCTTTGAGAAAAGGACGGTACAGACGAAAGAGCCATATTCGAGTACAAGTGTCCCGCTTCCGTCAGCGCCGTTTCTGAGAAGCACTGGATGGTAGCTGATCTTTTCCGGTTTCCCGAACAGACCCGCTGCCACATAAAGAGGATAAACCCCAAGATCTGTCATGGCCCCGCCTGAAAATTCAGGTGAGAAGACATTCGGCTCCTGTCCATCAAGGAAGGCATCATATCGTGATGAGTACTGAAGATAATGAAAGAGGGCGCTGCGGATCGTCCCGGCCTTTTCCAGTTTATCTTTTAAAATTTCAAAATTAGGTGAGTGGATGTTCCGGATTGCTTCAAGAACATAAACGCCATGCTCTTCTGCAAGCTGATAAATCTCATCCCATTCCTTCAGATTGGAAAAAATGGGCTTTTCACAAATCACATGCTTTCCATGCTGAATCAGCACCTTAGCCTGCTCAAAATGATGGGAATTGGGTGATGCTATGTATACCGCTTCTACCTGTTCGCTTGCTGCCATTTCCTCCAAGTCTTCAAATGCATATTCAGCCCCGTGCTTTGCAGCGAACTGCTCTGCCTTTTCCAGCGAGCGTGAATACACGGATGTCAGGGTCAAGCGTCCCGATGAGGCTGCCGCTTCAATGAATGATTCCGTTATCCAGCTTGTGCCGATTGTTCCCAGCTTCAAAAAAATCGCCTCTTTCTGTTACAGATAACTTTAGTATATGCGATTCCAGCCGGCTCATAAACCAAAACGGCCCGGAAGCCTGAACGCCCCCGCGCCCTTCTTTGCCTCAGCGTTCCTGCAGCTCTATATTCTTGGTTTCCTTTCCAAAGAACAAGACAGCGGCAGCCCCAATGAGGACAGCGATGCAGAATATCGTGAAAATAGCTGTAATGGATGTCTTCTGGGCCACAAGATAGCCGACGAGCAAGGGTCCAAGGACACCGCCGACACGGCCGAATGAAGCAGCCATCCCTGCACCTGTCCCGCGTATGACAGTCGGGTACTGTTCTGGAGTATAAGCATACAGCGCACCCCAGGCTCCAAGATTGAAAAACGACAGGAAAATTCCAGATGCAATCAGCATTGCTAGGGATTCAGCCTGCCCAAAAAAGTAGGCACTTACAGCCGTCCCGGCGAGATAGGTAACCAGGACAAATTTTCTTCCCAGTTTTTCAATGAACCAGGCAGCTGTGAAATAGCCGGGCAGCTGAGCCAGTGTCATGATCAATACATATTGAAAGCTCTTGATCAGGGTGAAGCCCTTTAGAACCATCACACTAGGCAGCCAGAGGAACATTCCGTAGTAAGAGAAGACCACACAGAACCACAGCACCCACAGCGTGGCGGTCTGCCTGCGGTACTTCGGTGCCCATACGCCAGCCAGGTTCAGCCATACAGAAGGCTTGTCTTTATCCTTGATGCGTTCAAAACGAGGTGAATCCGGAAGATTCAGCCTTAAGTAAAGGGCATAGATTGCAGGGATGACACTGATCAGCAGCGCCGCCTTCCAGCCATATTCCGGAATCACAAAATAAGAGATCAAAGCAGCGATCAGCCAGCCTCCAGCCCAAAAGCTTTCAAGCAGGACAACCACCTGCCCGCGCTTCTCAGCAGGAACACTTTCAGATACGAGCGTAGAAGCCACGGGAAGCTCTCCCCCAAGGCCCATCCCTATAAAGAAACGAAGAATCAAAAAGGCGGCAAGGGACCCAGTAAAGGCAGACAGTCCGCTTCCGATCGAAAATAAAAGCAAGGTAATGATAAACACATTTTTACGGCCGATCCTGTCTGCCATAAGTCCGAACAGCAGGGCACCCACTGCCATTCCGATAGAGTTCACACTGCCGATCCAGCCCACCTGGCTCGAAGTAAGGCCCCAATCCGCGGCCAGCGCCACCATAATGAAGGAGAGCATGCCCACATCCATCGCATCGAACAGCCAGCCAAGGCCGGCCACTCCTAACAGTTTTTTATTATTTTTATCAAATGCTGCAGCACTCTTTTCCATACGATCCTCCTGGTTAGTTTTCATAAATAAGACACTTGAAACTATATCAAGTGTCATTACATCTGTAAATACATTTTTCCTAAAATAGGCTTTTATGAATCCAAATAGCCGCCTGGAGACCGTCTCCCATCGCAATGGCCACCTGTTCGGAATGGACGGTAACATCCCCTGCCGCCCATACATTTTCAACATTGGTCATCTTGGTTCTTGGATTAACTTTAATATGGTTATTATCCATCACTTCTACGCCCAGTTCCCTTGCAAGCTTTGATTTCACCTCATTACCGCCGAATGCCAGGAAGCACTTGCCGGCATCAAGCTTCTCTCCGCTTTCAAGCACAAAGCCCTCGAAGCAATGCTCTTTCCTTTTTACCTCGGCTATTTTTTCTTCTCTATATTCGATATTTTTATCCTTCAATTTCTGCATAAGCTCTGGTTTGACAGGCTTTTGTTCATGATTGATATAGACAATGCTGTCTGACCAATAGGAAATTGTGAGCGCCATACTTGCCCCAGGATTGCCAGATCCGGCCACAAGTGTCCGTTTACCGCGGATTTCAAAACCATCGCAGTCTGGGCAGATATAGGCACTGTTTCCAAGACAGTGGTAAATTTCCGGAATATCAGGAATCCTGTCGAGGATGCCCGTTGCAATCAGGAGTCTTCTGGCTTCATATTCTTCCCCGTTTTTGGTTCTTATAAGGAAGCCATCACCCTTTTTCACGGCTGACTCCGCAATATCCTCCGTAAATAGGATCCCTACTGCTTCAGCCTGTTCCCTGCCCTTCCTCCGCAGCTCCTCTCCGCTTATCCCTTCCGGCCAGCCTAGTATATTGTGATATTCTTTGCAAAAGACTGATCTCCCATGTTTCGAATCTATAACAAGAGCCTTACGCTGAGACCTTCCAAGCTGTATGGCTGCCTGAAGGCCAGCAATCCCTCCGCCAATAATCACCGCATCGTATAGCATATATAACTTCCTTTCATAAAGGCTCGAGGACTTTATCCTTAAGTCTTAGTATCGAGTTTTTCAGCAGCTTTTATGTTAGGCTTTTATCCCACGGGAGCAAGGACTAAACGAAAAAAAAGCCCCAAACTTAAAAAAGAGAGGCTAATTCGATCAGTTTAGGCGGCTTTTCTGTCAGGAGCGGCCTTGCCGGTCCATTTCCTGAAGAATTGGAGGGAGAATTGGAAAACCGGGCTTTGTATCAACGTATAGATGAAGGACATGATGAACACCGGTCCTCCAAGAAGCAGGCCAAGGATCAGCACAGTGCTTTCTGTCAGGATCCTTGCCTTTGCTACCGATATTCCTGTTTTCTCGGATATGGAGAGCATAAAGCCGTCGCGCGGACCAGCCCCGATTCCTGCTGCTACATACATCCCCCCGCCTATCCCGGTGATGGTTATGCCGCACAATATGATGAGGTAATCGACCCAGGTATGAGTTGCGTGCGGGAGTATATCCAGCCACATAAAAAAATCAATGATCGGCCCGATGGTCAGCGCGTTTAAAAAGGTTCCGATGCTGATATATTTTCTGGCGGATACAAGAAGCACACCAATCAGGACCAGTCCGGCTGCAACTCCCCAGAAGCCGATGGTCATGCCAAAGCGGTCATACAGGGCTACGCTCAGCACATCCCACGGATGCAGCCCGAGATGCTGGACTTCTATGGCTATGGATATGCCCAGTCCGAAAAGCACAAGGCCGCAGAAGAACATGGAATATCGAATAGATAATGGCATGTATAACCGTCCCTTCAGATGTGAATTATGTTAATTATTGTATAACGTTTTCCCGAGACTGTATATATCAGGGCTTTCTATCGCGGCGAACCCGAGGCTGCCATATAGGATATTCAGTAAAAATCCTGTATTTATCAGCCATCTTCAAGTAAAATTATGAGTACCATTTTTAAAAGAAAGAGGGCAGTGATTTGGAACCTACTAATTCTAATTTTATTAGAGATATTATAAAAGATGACCTTGAGACAGGCAGACGCGACCACGTGGTCACCCGTTTCCCTCCAGAACCGAATGGATATCTCCATATCGGGCACGCAAAATCTATCATCCTGAATTTTGGAGTGGCCGATGAATTCAGCGGCAGGACCAACCTGCGATTCGATGATACAAACCCTCTAAAAGAAGATATAGAATATGTGAATGCCATCAAGGAAGATGTAAAATGGCTCGGATATGACTGGGACGGCTTGTTCTTTGCATCAGATTACTTTGATGAGATGTATGAAAGAGCTGTTCTGCTCATCAAAAAGGGACTGGCATATGTGGACGACCTTTCTGCAGTTGAAATTCGCGAGTACCGCGGTACATTGACAGAGCCGGGCAAGGACAGCCCTTTCCGGAACCGCAGCGTGGAGGAAAACCTGGATTTATTCGAGCGCATGAAAAAGGGCGAATTCGGAAATGGCGAAAAAGTGCTGCGGGCGAAAATCGACATGTCCTCGCCGAACATCAATCTGCGTGATCCTGTCATTTACCGGATTGCCCATGCTACACACCATAATACCGGCGATAAATGGTGCATCTATCCGATGTATGCCTTTGCCCATCCGCTGGAGGATTCCATTGAGGGTGTCACCCATTCAATCTGTACCGTCGAGTTTGAGGACCAGCGCCCGCTTTACGACTGGGTTGTGGAAAAATGCGAGATGGAAAGCACTCCCCGCCAGTACGAATTCGGCCGCCTGAACCTGACGAATACAGTCATGAGCAAACGCAAGCTGAAGCAGCTCGTCGATGAAGGCTATGTAGACGGCTGGGACGATCCGCGGATGCCGACAATCTCAGGGCTCCGCAGAAGGGGATATACTCCAGAAGCTATTAGGGCCTTCTGCCATGAAATCGGTGTTTCAAAAAGCGCAGGGACAGTAGATACCGGGATGCTTGAGCATTTCGTCCGGGAAGATTTGAAGCTTACCACACCGAGGACAATGGGCATTGTCAAGCCGCTGAAGGTCGTGATCACGAACTACCCGGAAGGGCAGTCAGAAATGCTGGAAGCTGAAATCAATCCGGAAAACCCTGACATGGGCACGAGGCAGATTCCATTTTCCCGCGAAATTTATATTGAACAGGACGACTTTATGGAGAATCCTCCTAAAAAATATTTCCGCCTTTTTCCAGGAAATGAAGTCAGGCTGAAGCATGCTTATTTCATCAAATGTGAGGAAGTTATCAAAGATGAAGAAGGCAATGTGATCGAAATCCGGGCCACCTATGATCCAGAAACGAAGAGCGGCACAGGCTTTACGGGCAGAAAAGTAAAGGGCACCATCCACTGGGTGGAGGCTTCCCAGGCAGTTCCAGCCGAATTCAGGCTCTATCAGCCGCTGATCCTCGATGAAGACAGTGAAGGGGCCAATGAGGACGAGGCGTCAACCTTCCTGGACCATGTTAATCCAGATTCCCTTGAGATCCTGCAGGGATTCGTTGAGCCAAATATGAAGGGTGTTAAGCCTCAGGACAAATTCCAGTTCTTCCGCCACGGCTACTTCAACGTAGACCCGAAGGACACCGCTGAAGGGCGCCTGGTATTCAACCTGATTGTTTCGCTAAAAAGTTCGTTTAAACTGTAAGAAAAGAAGCCGGCATCTGCCGGCTTTTTGTGGTTCTAGTTTCCATCCTGCTGATGATATAAGCAAAAAAAGCCTGCCGCGGAATAGCACCGCCATCAGGCTGCATAAATTTTTTATTACTTTTTATTCTTATTTTTCTTCTTTTTGAATTCAAATTCATAGGTGAACTCTACCGGGTTCCTGTCTCCAGGAGGTGCCGCATATGTGGTGATCATCGAGTTCTTTCCATCCTGGAAGAGACGGTAAATTTCATTGAACTTTTCTTTATTGATGTTAAACGGATCAAGTGTTACAACTTTGTAGTCTGTTTTGTTTCCCTTCACCTTTTCATTGATAAAGGTGATTGTATACTCTACATATTGCTTATTGATTTCATTCATTGATTTAAAGACAGGCGTCAGGGACCCATCCGAAGTGAAGTTGATCTGCGGAATCTTGATATTATCAATATACCATCCATTCTCGTTGGTTCCCCAATCAGTCAAATAGCGGAACGAAATCAGGATATTTTTTCCGTCATAGGCTGCCAGACTAAATTTTTCATTCGTCCAGCCTCCGTTTGTTCCTGTGAAGCCCGGCACATTTTCCTTGATCTTTGGATAGCCTTCATCCACTACATCTGTTCGGGTGTGCTCATTCGAAAGGCTCTTCCACGTCTTCCCGCCATCTTCCGAGACTTGAACTACGCCGAAATCCCATTGCTCTTCAATTTGATAAAAGGTGTCAAAGGTTAAGGCAGACCCCCTGGCATTCGTAAGGTCCGCTTCGAGTACGATGGCATTGTCCGATTCATCGCCTGTGTTACCCCATAGCACCTGGTTATTTGGATTTTTTGGGTCGGCCGTCTGTTTCCACGGAGTCGGCAGGAATTCAATGCCGTTGAACTTCACACTGCGAACCTTTTCTTCAAAGTCCAGCTTCTTGAAATCCCCGCCCCAGGCCGGGACCCCTTCTTTCTCATATTGAACTGCTTTTTCATAATTGACCGTCATTCCGCGCTTTGTTCCTTTATTATCAACAGGAAGATCGCGCAGATCAATGCTTTCGAAATTATAAGGATCATTCTTTTTGCCGCTGTCTATGGCAAGGGCTGTGATAAAGTCCTGATACAGCTTTGTGAAATCCATCTTCTTGATTCCGTATTCCTTAAAGGTGGCATTGATGCTCTTGATTCCCTGCTCTTTGCTCAGGGCAAGGTCGCGGATGAATTCACGGCCGAATTTATCATACATATACAGCGTGAACAGATACACCTGTCCATAATCCGCTATGGTCTCAGGACCAGTCGGTGCTCCCTGGTGCTCATCCCAATTCACCAGTGAATTCTCGGGATGGTCGAGGTAGAAATTGATAGAGCTGGCATCATGTCCGTATCCTCCCAGATACTCAGAGAACGTGGACATCCCCTCATTGATCCATGTTTCTTCGGCCGCATCATTGTCTGCATGGATTAAATGCTGCAGTTCATGAATCGTGGTTCCAAAGAAAGTGGACTCCAGCCTGGTTTCCCAGCTGTTCGTATCAATCGTAATAATATTCCGGTCGATATAGTTTTCGAGTGTCTGCCAGTAAAAGCCGGCAACGAAGAATGGATAAGCCGGATTCGTGTAATTTTCATCCTGGATATTATCTACAAGCATGATCACTTTATCACTGCCTTCATAGTAGCCGGCTGGTACGTTTTTACCTGCAAGCGGTGATTGGGATCCGTCATGCTTGTCCGGTGTTCCGAAGAATTCTGTAGCCTTAGGATAGATATTGGAATCAAACTCGTTTTTGAGCTTGTCCACCTGCTCCTGTGTGACAACATGGGCAGGGCGGGAATCACCGGCTGGGAAAGAAAGGTCATTTGCAACCCAGATTTCGACGTTTTTGCCGACACTTCTTAGAGTAAAAGGTTTGAATTTTAAGTTGCGGTTCAGGAATTGCTTGGTTCCGCCGTCATAGGTGAAGGAGCTGCCGGAGGTTTTGCTTTCAGTGGAGGAGGTTTCATTAAAATTAATGTTTTTAGCCTGTTCTTTTATACGGTCAAGGGCTTTTTTGTTGAAATCTACGTCTTTGGAAAGTTGATTGAGATATCCATCGACATCCATTCGGTCACCATAGCGCTCAACATCCCACTTTTCGGCTGCCGGCGCTTGATTCCCCGCTGCCTTTGCAGATATTGCATCCGGCGAGAATAAAGATAGTATCAATGCACCTGCTGCCAATACGGAAAACATTTGTTTTTTCACTGGCCAAATCTCCTTTTAAATAATAATAATTTATATGACCCATTTATCTTAACATATTGAATATTCAGATTAAATTTTATGAACAATACACCATGCCTCCCGTTCCCTCCTTTTATGTCAACAATCTACACATTTTTCAATAAGATTCAGAGTCTATTGGCCTATGAATCCCATGAAAGGATTACACTATTCACATGGATCGCTTACTGAATAGTTCTATGAGACTATTCTCTCTACATTTTTTAGCAATGTACAAAACATCATAGATAGGCGCACATGGAAACTTTACTAGTATTGCATAAAATGTGCTTTCAGACTATGCTATTTAACCACTCAATTGAATAGATACTTTCATATGTTATCTATGTAAGTTATTAATTAACTGGGGGTTTTACAATGGGTGAAGTTATTTTCCGCCGCCATTCTAGACGAAAGAACAGATGTAATAAATGCGTGTGCGATCAGCTGAGAGGGCTGGATCGGGGTACTGAAGTAGATGTATTTTTAGCTGGGGGCCAGGTATTAGAAGATGTTATCTTTGAAAACTTTGACAATAAAAACTGTTGTGCGGAATTCAGGGATGAAGAGACTGAACCAGGAACAACTATTTTTGTAGACTGCAGAGATATTGTGGCTCTTCGAATCGAATAGAAAATAAAGGGACTTCGGCGTTTTTTTGTCGAAGTCCCTTTTTACCTTTAAGACTGCTGATTTCTCCTTAAAAGAAGTAACTATCATTCCTTTACATAGCGCGGCTGGCCTATCTTTTTTATAATTTGATTAAGCACTTCTGAGAGAATGATCCCTACTGCGATGGCCCCAGACAGCATGAACGCTTTCGCCGCACTATTGAGGGCTGCATTATAATCATTTTCCACAAACTTTCTCATCGCATAATATGCCATTCCGCCGGGCACAAGCGGAATCATGCCGGCTACACTGAAAATGATGACTGGCATCTTATACTTTCTTGCAAAAAACTGGCTTAAGATGGCTATGAAAAAGGCAGAAATTAAAGTCGCCAGCACTGTGTCAAAGTGATTTTCATAGAGTACCACATAAATCAGCCAGCCGGCCATTCCAACAATTCCACAGTTAATCAGCGCCTGCCTCGGAATATTAAAAATAATGCCGATTCCGGCTGTCGCAAAAAAACTAGTCACCAATTGTCCCAGCATCGCTTCTCCACTCCTTAAAATATTGAAAATACTACGGCAATGCCTGTACCGATAGCAGAGGCTGTCAGGAAGGCTTCCGCCCCTTTGGACAGCCCCGAAACCAGATGGCCGGACATTAAGTCCCTGACGGCGTTCGTAATCAGAAGTCCAGGAACCAGAGGCATAACGGAGCCGATGATAATCTTGTCCGCTTCATGGCCCGCTCCAGCCGCTTTTAAGGAGAAAGCAGCCAGACCGATTACAAAAGCGGCCAGGAACTCGGCAAAAAATTTAACTTCCACAAGTTTGTGTATATAGAGAAAGCAGATATATCCCAGGGCACCGCACAATACAGCGGGCAGGAAATCGATCCAGCCGCCCATGAACATGATGACAAAGCAACCGCTCGAAATGGCGGCCGCGAGGATTTGAATGGCCAATGGATACGTCAGATTGCTCTTTTCCAATTCCCAGAGCTCACGTGCCGCCCCTTCAATGGTAAGTTCACCATTGGTTATTTTTCGGGAAATACTATTGGCAGCCGTCACCTTGGCAAGATCTGTTTCACGCTTTGCAATCCTGATCAGCTTTGCAGGTATTACACCATCCAGCGAAAAGATGATTCCGGTGGGCGTAACATAACTGTGTGCCCCTGAGAGCCCATAATGGCCGGCGATTCTTTCCATCGTATCTTCCACTCTATACGTTTCCGCACCGTTTTGCAGCATGAGCTTTCCTGCCAGCAGGCAGAGCTCCATCACATCATATGCTTCTATTTTCATCTTTTCCATTTATCTTTCCTCCTGCAGCCCGCCGGGAAAGAGGATCAAGAAGTCCTCATAGCCCTCTTCCTTCAATTTTTCTACTGGAATGAACCTTAGGGCTGCCGAATTTATACAATACCTGAGCCCTCCTGGACCGGGTCCATCCTCGAATACATGCCCCAAATGTGAGTCGCTTTCTCTGCTTCTGACCTCAGTCCGCGTCATCCGGCGGCTTAAGTCCCACCTTTCCCTGACACTCGCTGACATCACCGGCTTTTTAAAGCTTGGCCAGCCGCAGCCGCTGTCATATTGATCTTTTGATGTGAACAGCGGTTCACCGGAAACAATATCCACATAGATGCCTTCCCTATCATTGTCCCAATACTCATTATCAAAGGGCGGCTCTGTCCCATTTTCCTGAGTGACATGATACTGCATAGCACTGAGCCTTTCTTTAAGCACCGAACGGTCTTTGGGCCAATACCGCCTCTGGAATTCTTCCCGCTTTGAGCCTTTATGGTAGAGAGCATAGCGGAAAGGGTTTTTCTTATGAAATCCCTGGTGATACTCTTCTGCAGGATAAAAGGGGGAAGCAGGCAGGATTTCTGTCACGGCCGGGCTCTCAAAGCGTCCGCTTGCATCCAAATCCGCGCGGGATTTTTCGGCGGCCGTCCTCTGTTCTTCATTTGTATAAAAAATGGCCGTTTTATAAGAATGGCCCCGGTCCGTAAACTGTCCGCCTGCATCTGTCGGATCTATTTGCCGCCAGTATATGTCCAAGAGGTCTGTATAAGGAAAAACGCTTGGGTCGTATTCAATCAGAACGGCCTCATAATGGCCGGAGTTTCCCCGTGTTACTTCCTTGTACGATGGGTTTTTTGTAACTCCTCCCGTGTATCCGGAAGTAATACTGTATATCCCCTCTTGCTCCTCAAAAGGCTCAGCCATGCACCAAAAACAGCCCCCCGCAAAAATCGCCCGCTCCAAATGAATGCGGTTTCCCATAGTTTATCTGCCTCCCTGATACATTCTAATTCTTGGTTCTATGTTAGATAGTATCTTTGTAAAAAGTATGCCGCTGCATAAAGTAGTGGATTTCCGCTGCAGGCACTCGCGGACCTTAGGGGCGGGCGCTGAGCCTCCCCGGCTTTGCCTGTGGGGTCTCACCTGTCCCGCAGCTCCCGCAGGAGTCTCGCGCCTTCCGCTCCAATCCACTTGCTAAATCATTTAAACTCCTCACAAAACTCATTAATAACAACAATTTATAGAAAAGTTCCATAAATTTTCCGGCCAGAAAAAGTGAAGCATTTTACAGCTGCCCTTTTTTCAATGCTTTATTTATCATAGTAATAATATTTATAAAACATCTCCAGTTGAACATATTAACAATAAGCATTCAAAGTTACATATACCTTAAAGCGAGCCTATTTTGACAATTAAGGAAGTGAATCCAGATGACGTATTTCATTCCGGTAATCGGGCTTGTTTTGGTCTTTGCCCTTGCTGTGCTTGCAAGCAGCAGCCGAAAAGAAATTAAATATAAAAATATCCTGTTTATGCTTATCATTCAGTTCATTCTAGCGTATATTCTGCTGAATACAAAATTCGGGCTGGTGGTCATAAAAGGCATAGCCGGATTGTTTGAAAGGCTGTTATCTTATGCAGCAGAAGGGATCAATTTTGTGTTCGGCGGTCTAATGAATGAAGGGGCTGGTACCTTTTTTATAAATGTCCTGCTGCCCATCGTCTTCATATCTGTTTTAATCGGCATATTGCAATATTTTAAAATCCTGCCTTTTGTTATGCGCGGAATAGGTCTTGTGCTGAGCAAAATCAATGGAATGGGCCGGCTTGAATCCTACAATGGTGTGGCTTCGGCCATCGTCGGCCAGTCTGAAGTATTTATCACCGTAAAAAAACAGCTGGGCAGGCTATCGCCTCAGCGCCTATACACTCTGTGTGCATCCGCCATGTCCACTGTATCCATGTCAATCGTCGGTGCCTATATGACTATGATAGAACCCCGCTATGTGGTAACAGCCATTGTTCTCAATTTATTTGGCGGTTTTATCATAGCCTCCATCATAAATCCTTATACGATTGCTGAGGATGAGGATATTCTGGAAATCGAGGAGTCTGAGAGACAGACCTTCTTTGAGATGATTGGCGAGTATATTATGGATGGTTTCAAGGTAGCGGTCGTGGTAGCTGCCATGCTCCTCGGTTTCGTTGCCCTGATTGCGATGGTCAACAATGTGTTTGATCTCATTTTTCACCGCACATTCCAGGAGCTTCTTGGCTACATTTTCTCACCAGCCGCCTTCCTGATGGGCATTCCTGCATCCGAGATCATTGATGCTGGCGGGATTATGGCTACAAAGCTTGTTACCAATGAGTTTGTCGCCATGGAACAGCTTGCTGCAGTATCTGAAAAATTCAGTCCGAGGACTCTGGGAATCATTTCTGTATTTTTGGTTTCTTTCGCTAACTTCTCCTCAATTGGAATTATCGCAGGTGCTGTCAAAGGCCTTGACGAAGAGCAGGGGAATACTGTCGCCCGCTTTGGTTTGAAGCTTTTATACGGTGCAACGCTTGTCAGTGTATTATCTGCCATTATCGTTAGTTTTGTCCTATAAAAGCCCATCCGTGCTTTATAACGAATCTCTTTCTCACTCTCTGTGTATAAATATACAGGCATGTAAATCCAACTTTTTTTGTTATTCTGAATAACTTTTGGGGTATTTCAAAAAAAACACAAAGGCCGGCCCCTTAGATCGAGGCCAGCCTTGCATTCATTTATTCATATGTGAGAGAAAGTCTCCAAGCAGGTCTTGCAGATCCTCTTCTTCGTCCGCTTCCTGCTCCTGCGGCTGAGTTCCTTTGGCCGCTTCCCAGTTAAAATCAGTCAGATCATCATCTGAAAAGCCAGTGTCGGGAGCGGGATCTTCTTCAGCCAACCCAAAAGGGGACGGCTCAGCGACTGCCTTTTTTGACTCTTTTGGCAGCTCTTCCTGGAGATATAGAGCCTCATCAAGGTCGTAGGCATTGCTGTTGAGCGCCGCCAGCAAAGATGCCGAGCGGACCGGGTCTGAAATTAACTGATAGAGGATGCTTCCAAGCAGCGCCTCTGAATGTTCATGCTTCAGCCAGTCCCTCTGTGCTTTGCTTAATTGCTTGGGAATAGGGATACTGATGGTCTCACGGTCCCTGACCATAGTATTCATGACCCCATCCATTACATAATCCGCTATCCTGCTTGAGAAGTTCCGTTTTTCCAGCTCTTTAAGCTTTTGGAGCTGTTTGATCACGTGATCAGGAGCATCGGAAGGGATACGGAAAGAAAGTGCTTGTCCCCGTTTGATTCCATTTGATGAACTTATACTCATAATTTCACCTTATCTTTAAGCTTTTACAGGCTTTTTATCCTCAGCTTTTTTAGCATCCTTCTGGGATTTGCGCAGATTGTCTGAAATTAATTTGTAATAGGCATTAGCCATCATCCAAATGCTTTCCTTTTCATCCTCGAAGAAGTCGATATTATAGCCATCCAGATTATTGTTTAGCGTTTTAATATAATCCTTCAGGATATTTGACCCTCCACCGACAAAATAGCAGATTTCTGTCTGCGAATTTTTAGACCACATATTACGAAGCAGTCTGTACTGTTTCTTGGCAAGCTCCACCAATACCCGATCGACAATATCATGCACGCTTGTACGGCTTCCGCGGACCATAATGTGATTCCGGTCATTTTTCTTTGTGATGATTTCCACCACATCACGACGGCTGTCCAGTTCCACTCCATGCTTGGAGCGGATTTCTTCCCTGATCTGTTCCAATGCATCAGACACGCCAAGATTGAAGCCCTGAGCCTTATCGTCATCTACATTACGGTTTTTGATCACAGCGATATCTGTTGATAATCCGCCAATGTCCTGAATTAGAATACTTTTGTTAATCAGGTCCTTATTGATGATATTCAAGTTATTATCCATAACCAGGTTAATGAATGCAGCAAATCCTTCAGGATAAACCTTCACGTCATCAAACTTAATATTCACTTTGATGCCCTGATATTTAGGGGTCACCAAAAATTCCACCTGATGTACCGAACCAATCAATCTTGAACGATAGCCGGCGTCCTTGCCTTCCTTCACTTCCCGAAGCGGCAGGCCGGTACCAAGTGTATAGCTGGCATCAACGACATTATTCGTGCGTTTGAATTCACCTGCATTTTCATCCCTTACTGCATCAAGCGCGAGTGAAGCAAAAAGCAAAACAAGCGTCTGGTCTTCTTCAGACTTACTGCTGCCCGGATCAAGCTCAGAAGTATTGTCACTTTTGGTAGCAAGCGTTCCCACACGGTATATTGCATTATTTTCACTTAATGCAGGGGAGTGCACTCTAATATGTATCCCATCCAATGGGTCTTTGCTGTTCAATTCTTCAATTCCGATAATCGGCCGGTCTTCTATATCTCTCGCAATGGCGTTTGGAATATTAAGCTCATAATCTAACTCTCCGAAGATAGCTTTCAATGAATCATTTCCAACATCAACTGCAGCTACTCTGCTTTTAATCATTCCAACCTATCCTTCCATAGTAAAGTGAAAATCCTAGTGCCGGGACTTTCCAGCCCCCTTGTTTCTATCCTATACGAATGAAGCTTTTTTTACAATGGACTTTCGATCCATCTCTATTTGTTTACAAACCCGTAAACTTGTACACGTTTTTTGTATACATGTCACACAAATGTGTATACATTCAGTCATATCAACATGTATACACATTTGTATACATGTTTACATTATTTGTTTACAATGTATACATTTTTGTAAACTTGTAAACAAATAATGTATACAACGAAAGTGCTTCTATTTATTTCTAAATTGCCTCAGAAAAAATTAAAGGTGATTTCACTGATAAGAGCAACTGGATTGTAATCAATGAAAAAGAAGCTCCAAAAGAAGGAGCTCCAGATTGTTCAATTTAATATTCTGGAAGTGATTGATAAATGCGGGATATTAATTTTTCTTGGGTCTTCCGCATGCCGGAACGGACTGGGGAACCTGATTCCAATACGAGATTATAGATTTTATATGCTTCTTTTAAATGGGCAGTCGCTTCCTGTACCTTTTCTTTATATCTAGCAGCAACATCCTTCAGTTCGCTTTCGTACTTTTCATCCGTTCCTTCAGCAATCACTGTTCCATACATATCAATTACTGAGTCACCCTCCCGCTCAGGAAAATACTCATGCGGAGCGGTACTATCAAAGATGGCAAAGCCTAATTCCCTTACAATCACCATATCAAGACTCTCCGGATCAAAGCCGCAATGATAGATTTCCGTATCGAACCCCCTGGCTTCAGCCTGTTTAGCCAGTTTTTTCAGGAGTGTGGATTTGCCAGATCCAGGACGTCCCTTGATGAAGAAGCGCTGAGGGAGGGATTCTGTCAGCTCAGGCACGAAATCAACAGAACCACGGGGTGTTGCCGCACCTAAGTACCGATGACTGGCTATTGCCTTCTTGTTATTTCTGTTCTCCCCCAGCAGGCTTCCGATCAATTCAAGCGTCAGCTCATCGGCCTTCTTAAAGTCCATGCTGGAAATATAAAATTTTTCCCATTCATCATGAATGGAGAGAGCGTGGGAAAACTTTGAATAGGCTTGCTTCAGCTGTTCATCAATTCTGCCTTTCAAAAGAGTGGAGAGAGCCGGGCCTTCATCCACTTGAATAATTTCCCTTTCACACCCCGGCACTTCTTCTTCACCAGCTATTAAACTGTTCACGATACCGATACTCTGCCCAGGCAGCACGACACCGTCAACCGCATCGCCATTGAACGGGCTGTGAATGAATTCTACATCCCACCCCTTCCCGGCCATCTCTTCGCCTATCTCTCTGATCAGTTCAGAACCAATGGCAGGGGATTCAGACTGGATAACAAACAGTTTTTTGATTCCTGTGAATGCGTCCTTTCCCAGATTGACAAACCCTCTTGCTGTATGACCGCACACAAAATAATGCAATATACTGCCAGTCATATATGCTCACGCCCTTTTCTATGCAATATTTGCACTGCTCGCTTTAGACTATGCAGCGGCCCATAACTGGGTGAATACCTAGACGTGCGTATAACCCACACTTATCCGGTTAAATATCCCTATGTATTTATCCTTCTTTATTCCTGTTTTAAGTTTACCAGCTTCTTTCCTCCTCATTTAAATACACAACAGCATAGAATTTTTATACAATTAAAGATGGATATAAGTGTAAATTTACGACTATTTTTAGATCAATGGCGGCTGGGAGGTAGAACTGGATGGACTTGAAAAAAATAATTATTCTACTACTTGTAGGAACTTCAATGATTACGGGGGGCTGCTCGGATATGGAAAAAGAAAGTGTAAATGCAGGAAAAAAAGCTCCAGATAAAAGTCCCGAGTACGTGAGCGTGCAGGAGTATACAGGGGAAGGCTATACTCTGGAAGGCGGTCAGGAAAACGGGAAGATAGCACAGGATCATAAAGGTATAATCGCCGAGAAAGTGGAATCCTATTTTAAGAAAAAATACAAATCCACAGTGACTGTCCGCCATATGGCAGGAAATAAAGAAGGGGCCACTGTATTTGTGGAATCAAAAGACGGCCCTTCCTTCAGCACCTATGCTATTGTCCCGATTGATCAAGAAGGAAGCGTTAAATATGATAAAATTCACACCCAGGAAGGCCAGGCAGAACAGGCTATTCAAACCGGCCTCTATCAAATGGCTGCTGAAAAGTCTTTTTACAGACTGGATATGTATCTCAATGACTTTATCAGTAAAAATGGCCTGACAGGCAAAAATCCGGAAGCCGCATCAAAGCTGGGGAGCACCGGCTATAATACCCCTTATTATTATGTAGACACTGCAGGCAGTTCGCTTCAGCCGCTATATGACGCGTATTTAAAGAATCCGTCCATCACCAGGGAAGAACTCCAATCGATCTGCGAATCCTCAAAAATAGAACCGGAAAAGATTTTCATAACCATCCAATTGTTCATGAAGGATAAAGGAACATCACCTGATAAAAATGCGTTCAATAAGCTGGTCAAAGATATAAAACAGATGTCAGATATACCAAAAGGTTCCTATGGCATTGTCGTGAACGACAACCGGGTCGACAAAAAAACCGGCATGGGAATCAAGGACAATTCTTTAGAACACCTTCTGCCAAACCTGATCATTAAGGAATAGGAGGAACACCGTCACATGAGTGCTAAAATCCCTGTAAAAAGGTCAGCTGATACAGACCAGGATTTAGTGGAACTTGCCGGTTATCAGGCCTATCTGCATAACGAAGTGAACAGCACATTCAGGGTGAATGGCAAGGATTATATAGTAGCCGACGTGAAATATAACCATCCATCCGGCCTGGATGCCCTTACTGTCATGAATCTTAATTCAAAGGAATATACTATCGTTTTTGTCGGCACAGACGCCGGAGCAGAAAATGGAAAACAGGACATCATAACCGACATCCAGCTCATGAGCAGGATTACACCTGCTCAGGTCCAGGCAGCTGAGGATTATTATAACGAAATCAGTGCCAAGGGGATCGATGTGAACGCCCTCTGCGGCAATTCACTGGGCGGCGGTCTCGCTGATGCAGTCGGCACCAGGCATCCTGATGTCAGAACCGTGACACTGAATCCCGCCCTCCTTCCAGACGGCCACGCGGACCCGGATATGGACTATAAGAATATCACAAACTATTTCAGCCGCTATGATGTGCTGACGGGCGGGCTGTCCGCCCTGCACCTTGATGGCAGGATTCCAGGAAGCCAGTTTCATATCAATAATGGCATCCCGGGTTTCGAGTATTTAACGACCAACCATACCGGCTACCTAAAGAACGAGGACGGGACTCAGTTCTATGAAATTGGTGTTGAAGGACAGGCTGGGTATGGCAGAATTTATATTGATGCGGACGCACACATCGTCACTTCTGTTTGGACAGGGCAGCCGCTCTATGGCGGGCGGACTGACAGGATAGAAATCAACGCAGGAGAGCTTGATCAGCTTGCTGGTGCCCTGAAAAAGGAGGCAGCCGGCCGCCTGGGTCTTGCAGCTGAATATCTGGGCCGCTCCTCAGAAATCATTGTCGACGAAGAAACCAGGTTTGCAGAACGTGTAGCAAGACTGCAGGATACCTTTCAGGAACTATTCGAGAATTCGGTCACTGACCCGATTTTCCAGGGAATCACCACAACAGGCTATATGTTCAAAGCAGCTATAGACGCCTTGATTGTCCTGCTTAATACTGCGGAAGCCAGGTGCCGGTTCCTGAACAGCCTGCTCAATTCGCCGCCTGCCCAAGTCATTGAATTTGTCACCTCCACAAGTATTGATGTAGTGGGATTCTTCGGAGCAGCCCGCAGCTTTTTAGAAGACATCAAGGATAAGATTGATGAACTGACGGGAATAGCCGGCCTGATCATTACCGGGGATATTCCAAGGCTGTTCAAGGGCGGGACAGATATGGCCGCGGACGCAGTTGTTGGGGAATTGAAGAGCCACTACGGAATCATCAGCCGAAACAAGGATAAAGTACAGTCCCATGTTTCTGAATTCGGGCAGCAGGTCAAGGACACGGGCAGCGCCTTCCACAACAGGGACCAGAGCCTTTCTGGCTCCATAAGGGATAAGAGCGGACTTTCTCCAACGGACAAAGTACAGGGTACAAATGATTATTCCCTGGAGGATTCTCCTTATCTCAAGACAGGCATGGCATTCAAGGAGATATTTCTTGAATCTTCCTATGCAGCGCTGACAGGATCCGTCCATGTCCTGGCTGTAATTCCACTGTTTACCCGAATAAATCTATTAATACGGGCAGCCGAGGAAATGCTTGAATCCATTTCCGGGATGATCAAGGGCGCTGCCAAAATAGCTGTATACGGCACCCTCCCCGGCCTATTCATGAGCCTCATTTCCGATTTTAACGAGAGGATCGAATGGGCCATCCAGGATGCGCTAAGGCCCCTGGAGGAGCTTGCAGCCACCATTGAAGGGCTCCGGAAGGGTGTGGATCAGTTCATCCTCCATTTCCCTGAAGTTATCAGGAACTTCAGGCCATATCTGGATTCGGCTCTGTTTGAGAACTCAAAATACTTTAATGTTCATCTCTATAACTCCGCCGCCCTCGCCATATTGGAGGAAATGGAGCTTCTATTCGGCGACATCGTCTACCAGCTTCAGGGACAAAAAGCAAATGCCATCGATACATTGGCGGCCGTTTCAAAAAAAGTGCTTCATAACTTTACTATTTTGGAAGAACAAGTAGACCGGGGCACATTAAATTAGGCTTCCTGCAGTCTGACTCTGTTAAACTGTTTAAAATTACAAAGAGGCTTCCCGCGGGAAGCCTCCTTTCTCTTGTCAGCGTTTCTTAACAAATACCACTTTGAGGTAGTCACCCTCAGGATATTCTTTTATTGTCTTGAAATCAGCCGGCAGGGAATACTCCTCAAGGATTTGATAGCGTTTTCCGGATTCTTTGAAAGCAGTATCGATGAATCCCTTGAATTTATTCATGCCAAAGGAGGCTGCATTCGTGGAGGCTGCGATGATTCCATCCTTTTCCGTTATGGCGATGGCTTCCTTCAGCAGGTTTTTATAATCCTTCTCGGCACTGAACACAAATTTCTTTGACCGGGCAAAGCTTGGAGGATCGAGGATAACGAGATCGAATTTCAAATTCTTGCGCACTGCGTATTTGAAGTAATTAAATACGTCCTCCACGATGATATCCTGGGCTTCATAATCTATATCGTTGATGCTGAACTGCTCTATCGTCTTTGCGCGGCTCCTGTTCGCCAAATCCACGCTCGTCGTCTTGACAGCCCCTCCAAGGGCTGCTGCCACTGAAAAAGCCCCTGTGTAGGAAAAGGTATTCAAAACCGTCCTGCCGGCCGCATAGCGGTCTCTGACCGCCTTCCTGACCTCACGCTGATCAAGGAACACCCCTACCATCGCGCTTTCGTTCAGATAGACCGCAAAATGGATTCCGTTTTCCTTTACGATCAGCGGAAACTCCCCTCGCTCACCTGTCACGAAATCATCATCCTCTAGGTACATGCCGCGTTCATCGAATCTCTTTTTCTGATATATTCCCTTAAAATGAACTACAGCCTGCAGGGCGTTCACAATATAATCCCTGAACTGGTAAATGCCAGCGCTGTACCAATGGATTAAATAATAACCATCAAAATATTCAACCGTAAAGCCGCCTGCCCCGTCACCTTCCCCATTGAAGACACGGAAAGCATTCGTATCAGGGCTTTCATATAAATTTTTCCGCTTATCGATTGCAGCCTTAAGCCTTTTCTCAAAGAATGCCTGGTCAATCTGTTCCTTTTCGTCACGGGATAATACCCAGCCAAAGCCTTTATTCTGCCGGCCGTAATACCCTTTTGCTATGAACCTGCCGCTCTCATCAACAAGATCCAGGATCTGGCCCTCTTCCTGCAAGTCCCCGCTGTTCACAAGCGCTTCCTTGACTATCAAAGGGTACCCGCCCTTGTACTTTGCTGCAAATTTTGATTTTATTTTTACCTTCATCTGATTTTTCATCATGTCATCCTAACTTTGTTTTACTTACTCTCTATTTTACACAAGTTGAAGAGCCGTGAACCGTAAAAGGTTTTTTCTTTTCTTGATGGAGGAAAAACGTTTCCTCCTTCTAGTTTTCAACTATGGACCGGGAGGTTGATTTCCGCTCCAGGGCGCTCGCTTTCCGCCGCCCTGTCTATCAATGTATCTTCTTTCAGAACTTATAAATCAACATTCTTTATATTAAAAGGTTTTCTAAAATTATATTTCCTGGGCAATGTTTGTTGATGCTCTCCTAAAATCTGTTAGAATACCTATAGATTTTATTTTCATATAAAAAGGAGCCAGAGGCTATGCTGCAATGCCGTGAGGAAGTCTTGAACTTTACGAAACAGCTGGTTAGTACTGAAAGCATTGTGAATACTCCAGGGGAGAAGGTAATGGCACACTCAATATATACGCTGCTTACTACCTTCTCTTATTTTAACGAAAATCCTTCACAGCTGATTCTTTCGCCGACCGTTGATGATACTGAAGATCGGTACAATGTGCTCGCCTGCGTCAAAGGGACGAAGGGTAACAGCAATCGGACTGTGATCCTGATGGGGCATATGGATACCGTGGGAATAGATGATTTTAATCAATTGAAAGACATCGCCTGTTCACCCGATGAGCTGATGGAGGCACTCCGAAAGGGAGATTTGCCTTCCGCTGCCAGGGAGCATCTGGAGTCCGGGGAGTGGATGTTCGGCCGCGGTGTATTAGATATGAAAAGCGGCGTTGCCAGCCATCTTTATCTGCTAAAGTATTATTCTGAACACCCAAATGAGCTCGATGGCAATATCGTCTTCCTTTGTGAATGTGATGAGGAGGACGGCTCACATGGAGTCCTGTCTGCCCTTCATATCTTAAATGATTGGAAAGAAGAGCATAATTTTGAGTATGCAGCAGCCATTAATTCGGATTTTGTGTCCCCGCGGTACGAAGGGGACGAGAACCGCTATATATACAAAGGGACAGTCGGCAAGCTGCTGCCTTCCTTCTTTATCACAGGTGCCGAAACCCATGTAGGCTCCTGCTTTGAGGGAATTGATCCTAATTTCATCGCAGCTGAGCTTACCAGGCAGATCAATTACAACCCTGAACTCAGCAATGAAGCCTATGGTGAGACCACAGTCCCTCCTGTGTCCCTGAAGCAGACGGACCTTAAGCCTTCTTATACGGTACAGACCGCGTTGTCGGCTTATGTGTACTACAACTTCTTCATTCACTCATGGTCACCGAAGGATGTACTCATTAAGCTGAAAGAACAGGCCCAAATAGCCTTTCAGAATGCCCTGGACCTGTATGACGAAAGATACAGGCAGCATTGCAAGCTGACGCATGAGCCCTATTCAGCCCGTTCCTTTAAGCCGTCCGTCATGACTTATGAGGAAATGGAACGGCTTCTGATAAAAGAGAACGGCGAAGCATTCACCAATCATATGGAGGGGTTCAAGGGGACTCTCATGCTTGATGACAGCCTTGACACCCGTATGTTCGCAGCCCGGGTCGTCGAGGAAGCCTGGAAATGGATGAAGGATAAGAGTCCGGCAGTCATTGTATTCTACTCATCGCTTTATTCGCCGCGAATTGAGCTTGCCGGCAATACTCCGGGAGAGCAGGCGCTCATACAGGCCCTGGACGACGCAGCCGCTAAAATTCAGCCATCCTATCCGCACCCGATCGTCACCAGGAACTTCTTCCCGTATATTTCTGACATGAGCTTTGTCGCCCTCAGTGATGACGAGGAAGGAATCGGCGCTGTTATTAACAACAACCCTGGATGGGGAACAAAGCATTTTGTAGATTATGCCAGCATAAAAAAGCTGAATGTTCCTGTGGTCAACATCGGACCCTACGGATTGGATGCCCACAAGATGCTCGAGAGGATGGAGCTGCAGTATTCCCTCGAGATCGTACCCAACCTTACCCATATAGTGATCCAGAACTTGTTGAATGGGTAAAGACAGGCCCTCTGCGGCCTGTCTTTTTCTGCGGAAAAGGAGCGGGGCTGCACGAATCATAAGGCTTCAGCAGCCAGGTAAATTTCTCTCGCTGGCATACCTGCCTGCGCCTTACTCCGCTCCACCGCCTTATTGTGAATGTTCCTGTTTTTGTCTGGGTTCCTTTCCATGGATGGGTTGCGAGCACAATTTATGCGAAAACAGTAAAAAAACACTGCAGCCCCGGAAGGCTTGCAGTGTCTTTTTAGTTATGCAGTTTTCTTATTCAGCTTTAGTGCAGGCCTGTTCCAGGTTTCCAGCCAATTCTTGACGGCTGTGATCATGATGACGACCCCCAGCGCAAGCATGGTGATGGACAATACAGCATTGAGGACGCTGTAGCCTGCCGCAGCGGAATTAAGATAAACATTCTTGACCATCCAGTAGCCGGCATAATTGACGGTTACATATAGATACGCCAGCGGAATGAGGCATGTCAGCATGTACCGGCGCTTGTCCGCCACCTTCAGGATGATGGTAGCCCCGATGATCAGGCCGATGGAGGCCATCAGCTGGTTGGATACCCCGAATAGTGCCCAGACAGATCCAATATCGCCGGAAAACAGGAGATATCCCCATAAGAAGCAGGCCAGTGCGCTGGCAAAGATGTTTCCTGGAATCCAGTCCACCCTTTTAAGAGGCTTATAGAAAGCTCCTCCAAAATCCTGAATCAGATAGCGGGCAACCCGCGTGCCTGAGTCGATGGCTGTCAGTATGAACAGCGCCTCAAACATGATGACAAATTGGAAGAAGAAAGACGAAAGCTTGGAGAACCATGAGATATCGGTAAAGATATAGGTCATGCCGACAGCAAGCGTAACAGCGCCCCCTGTCCGGCCTTCAAGATCAAGGCCGATGTCCTTGCTTAGCTGGGCTAGATTCACTGTCTCCATTCCTAGTGTCTTGAACACTTCCGGCGTGGAGTTGATGGCGAAATAATCGCCGGGATGCAGAGCGGTCGCAGCCACAAGGGCCATGATGCCCACTACACATTCCACCAGCATCGCACCAAAACCTACAGGCTTGATGTCACTCCAGCGGTCAAGCATCTTCGGCGTTGTCCCTGAGCCGACAAAGGCATGGAAGCCAGAGATCGCTCCGCAGGCAATCGTGATGGAGATGAACGGCCAGACCGGGCCGCTGATCACAGGACCTCCGCCGCCGATGAATTCTGTGAGGGCAGGCATCTGCAATGTTGGATTGACTACAAAGACGCCGGCAATCAGGGCAACGAATACGCCTATTTTCATGAAGGAACTGAGATAATCACGCGGTGCAAGCAGGAGCCATACAGGCAGTGCAGCCGCAAAGAATGCATAGATTGGCAAAATCAGTGACAAGGTCTTCACATCAAGTGTGAGCCAGTCACCAAGGACTGAATCCTGGATATATGGACCGAAGAATACAGCGGCCATGATCAGCAGGAAGCCTACTATGGAAGCTCCTTTCAGGTTTCCGGTCTTCCTGTGGTACAGCCCTACACCCATAGCAATCGGGATTGTGATGCCGACTGTGAATGTGCCCCATGGATTATGCTCCAATGCGTGAAGCACAACCATTGAGAGCCCTGCCATTGTAATTGTAATGATGAACAGCATAGCAAGTCCTGTGCAAAAGCCGGCCACCGGGCCAAGCTCTTTTTTTGCCACTTCAGCAAGCGATTCGCCCCGCTGTCTCATAGAAGCGAAGAGAACCACAGCATCATGGACCGCTCCGCCGATTACAGCCCCAATCAGGAGCCAAAGAAGGCCTGGGAGATATCCGAATTGCGCAGCCAGAATCGGTCCCACCAGCGGGCCGGCAGCGGCTATCGCGGCAAAGTGATGGCCGAATGTCACCCAGCGGTTAGTCGGCACATAGTCCTTGCCATCCTCCAGTTCGTGCGCAGGGGTCTTTTTGGAATCATCTAATTTTAAAACCTTTACAGCCATAAAGGTTCCATATAAGCGATAAGCTATCATAAGTATACAAATAGAGCCAATTACCATTGAAATCGCATTCATTTTTTTGTCTGCCCCTCTCTGTTATCGTTCTATAGCTTCTACTATACGCCATGAAAATAGAATGACAGCGTTTTCATAACAACTCGCAGAAAACCAGCCCTGACCTGCAGATTAAAGGGGATAAAATGCAAAAAAGGACCTTAAAAACCAAGCAGGTGTTTAAGATCCTTTACATAAGTCCGGCTGACGGGGATGCTTGTCCCCTCTTTCATGATCAGATTATAGGTGGAATTGAACCAGGGCTGGATTTCGGCTATATAATCCACATTCACAAAATAACTCCGGTGAACCCTGATCATATGAAGATTTGTGAGCTTCTTCTCCACCGCCGATAAAGCTTCGGGCACTTTATACTCGCCCTCCATGGTTTTAAGCACCGTCCTTCCCTCAGCGCTTGCCAGATAGACGATTGAATCAATGTCGATCAGAATAATCCGGTCATCGGCATATACAGCAAGCTTTCCGGTCTGAAAAGCAGGCATCTGCCTGGATTCCGCTGCTGTTTCTGCTTCGGGTCCCGCTGTTCCTCTCAGCGCTTTTATCTTATGGATCGTCTGTCTGATTCTGTCTTCATCAAAAGGCTTCAGCACATAATCGACCGCGTCCAGTTCAAAAGCTTTTAGCGCAAATTCATCATAGGCAGTGGCAAAAATGATGGCGGGCGAGAAGTCCAGCCGGCGGATTTCGCCAGCAAGCTCAAGGCCGCTGTCTTCGGATAGCTCGATATCTAGAAAGATCAAGTCGGGTTTTAATTGCTTGATCTGCTCCAGGGCATCAATCATGCTTCCCGCTTCACCGGCTGTTTCTACTTCCCTTGTCCTTGCCAGGAGATATTTCAGCTCATCCCTGGCAAGGGGCTCATCATCCACTATAAAGGCTTTCATCATGGCTGTTATAAACCCCCTTTCTGTCTGCAGGTATCTTGATGGAGATATAGGTCCCTTTTCTATCAGGACTCGCGATGTTAAACCCGGCTCTTTGGTTATACATCCGATCCAGCCGCTCTTTGATATTCACCAGTGCCGTCCCCGTCCCGTGGCGGGACTCCATAGTTTCCTTCCCAAGGACGGCAAGCTTCTCCGGCACAATTCCGTTTCCATTGTCCTTTACACCGATATGCAGGAAATCATCATTTATACGTGCCGAAACCAGAACTTCTCCCTTTTCTTTTGAACGCGAAAAGGCGTGCCTGATGCTGTTTTCCACAAGCGGCTGCAGGATGAAGGGAGGGAGCAGGCTTTTTTCCGCCCCCTCCTCAATGTCAAATCTCACTTCATATTTATCGGGAAACCGTGCCTGCTCAAGGGAAAGATATGCTTTTACATGCTCGATTTCCTTTTCCAGGGGGATGAGAATCTGGCGCGCCCCCTGCAGATTGCTGCGGAAGAAATGGCTCAGTTCCAGCAGCAGCTTCCTGGCCTTTTCCGGGTTTGTCCGGCATAGTACGGAAATGGTATTGATGGCGTTAAAGAAGAAATGCGGATGAACCTGGGCCTGCAGTGCCTTGATTTCAGCATCCTTCAGGAGCTTGGTCTGTTCTTCGGCCTCAGCCAGCTCAAGCTGGGTAGAAAATAAGTTGGCGAGTCCCTCGGCCAGCTCCTTCTCTACCTCTGTCAAAGCTTCAGGTTTTGTGAAATAGAGCTTTAGTGTCCCTACCGTCTTGTCGTGCACTTTAAGCGGCAGCACGACAGCCGCCCGGAGCGGGCAGGATTCCTGCATACAGAGGATTTCCTCACGGCTCCTTGCAGTCAGCACCTTCCCCTCCTTCAGCACCCTTTTTGTCAGCCCAGTGGAGAAGCCTGGCATCGGCACATGATGATCGGAAGCTGCGCCGGCATGGGCAAGCACACCTGTTGAATCAGTGATGGCAATGGCATCGGCATCCGTCAGCCCAAGCATGATCTCCGCCACCTGCCTGCATGAGTCACGGTTAAGGCCCCGCCGGAAATAGGGAAGCGTCCGATCTGCAATATAAAAGGCCTTGCTTGTCTGCAGCGCCTTTGTCCGTTCCTGCTCGCGCAGGATATATTGAATGATCAGCATAAACAGCAGCATGCCGAGAGCATTGATAGCGATCATAGGAATGCCGATGATTTTCACCAATCCCCAGGCAAGCTCGAATGGCCTTGTTACGGCAAGGATGATTCCCATCTGGATAATCTCCATGGACGCACCTACCCCAACCGCAAAGGCTGGAGTAATGGCTTTTTTCTTCCTGCGCTGCATGCCAAGATAACCTGCCGCCGCACCTGCCAGGACGGCTGATATGGCGCATGCTTCCGCAGTAAACCCGCCGAGGAAATATCTATGAACTCCGGAGATAAGCCCGATTCCGATGCCGGCTGCAGGACCGCCCAGCAGGGAACCGATTGCTATTCCCATGATCCGTGTATTGGCAATCGCACTGTCTGGCTCGACGCCGATCAGCCAGCTGTTCTCGGTGACGGAGTTATGCTTGATTTCTATTCCTGTATAATTGCTGATGATGCCAAAGAGACCAAAAAAGGCAATCAGCACCAGTTTTTCTTTATAGCCCTGCTCATTATGGATAATCCTGCGGAACGACTTGATCTGTGACAGAAGAAACACAGCCATCAGGATCACGCCCACACGTTCAATCATCAAGGGTATAAGATTGATCAAAAGCCTTCACCCCCACATAATAATTATTCCATATTACTATAGCGCTCCGGCCTCTGTCGAACAACTTACTTTTATTTACAATCAGGAACCTGCTCCGGCAAGGCAGCACACCAAAAAAGCCGCCTAATGGATAGGAGGCATTAAAAATGTATACCAGTATCATTTTGTGCTGTTTGCGGGCTCCCCTTCCTCTGTTTCTTTAAGAGATTCTTCAAGATTGTTCATATTTGCAAGTACAGCCTCTTTCAATTGATCATCAGCCTTCCACTATGTACACTCTCTCTGGCCGGCCCACTGTTCCATAAGCCAGGTCGGCCTTGACCTTTTCCTCTGAAATGAGATGTTCCAGGTATCTCCTCGCCGTGGTCCTGCTTACTCCGATTTCCTTTGCCACCACTTCTGCTGTAAGACCCATATGCGCCCTAGCCAATACCTCCAGTACTTTTTCAAGAGTCAGGGGATCGATCCCCTTTGGTAAATAGGCTTTTTCACCGCTGCCTGCTTCAATTTCTTTTCGCAGCAGCTTATCCACCTGTTCCTGTGTAACCTGAAAACCGCGGCTTAAAGAGCGGAGATTGCAATGATATTCCTGAAACCGCAGAAGTGCCTGTTTGAATCTATCAAACACTACCGGTTTTATGATGTAATCGAATACACCGATGCTGATGGCCTCCTGGACTTTATTAATCTCTTTTGCAGCAGTGATCATGATCACTTCGATCTGCCTGCTTTCCATTTTTGTTTCTTTTAAAAGGTCAAGCCCGTTCATGTCAGGAAAATGAACATCCAGCAGCAGCAGATCCGGCTGCATGACTTCTATAAAACTTTTTGCCTCTGCATAGCCTGCCGCAATCCCCACTGTCTGAAACCCTTGTAACTGCTCGATGAACCGCTTTTGGATCTCTGCTATCCGCAAATCATCCTCAACGATCAACACCTCTATATCGCGACTTCTGTGCATGAAAACAACCCCTCATTTAGGTATCGCCACCGTAAATATTGTGCCCTCGCCCACTTCTGTTGAAAAAGTAATGACGCCGCCCAGACTCTTGACCGCTTCATTAACCAGGCTCAGCCCGATTCCCGCATTGCTGTTTTTACTCTTTGTAGAAAAGCCCTCTTGAAAAATTCTATTATCATCGCCTTCTGCAATCCCTTTTCCGTTATCCTCCACTTCAATAATGAGTTCCCTGCCAAGGTCTGTTAAAAAGAGTGAGACCTGCTTTTCCGGCTTTTCATTTTCTCTCGCTGCTTCAAAGGCATTGTTCACTAGATTGCCAATGATCGTGACCAGGCTTTTCCTGTCAATGGAAGCAGGGACGTCCTTGAAGCTGCTGCTGCGGTCCACGGTAAAACTGATTTTCAGTTCACTTGCCAGGCTGACTTTCCCTAAAACAAATCCTGCAATGATCGGATCCGGGATTTCAGTTATCAAGAAATGAATGAAGCCTTGTGTCACGTCGACTTCCTTTGAAATAAATTCAACCGCTTCTTTATAGGATCCCAGCTGAATCAAGCCCAGCAGGGTATAGAGCTTGTTCGAATATTCATGGGTCTGTGCGCGCAGGCCCTCAGCGTATGCCTTTACATGAGATAATTCCTGCAGGAGGCTTGTCAGCTCTGATTTGCTGCGCAGGCTTGCTACAGCACCAATCACTACACCCTTTTTGTCTAAAATTGGTATCCGGTTTACAAGGAATACTTCCCCCTGTATCATGAGCTCCCGGTCATGCTCCGCCCTGCCCGAGCGGGCAACCTCCAGCAGATGCGTATTCTCAATGACATCCTCGATTTTTTTACCGCGCAGGAAAATGTCATTTGGTATGCCGAGGATTTTATGGGCGGTTTCATTGACAACAGTCATTTTCCCAAGAGTATCGATTGCAATGATTCCTTCATGGATGGATTCCAGGATGGCATGCTTCTCCTGATACATCCAGGCTATTTCCCTCGGTTCCAGTCCGAAAATAGCCCGTTTAATGTTTAACGAGATTAATAGGGCAGCGAGTAAACCTCCTGCTAAAATAATAAGGTTTACGATAAAAATCTTCCTGGTGATTTTGGAAAGCTCCTGTTTGATATCAGTCTGTAAATAGCCGACAGAAACAACCCCAATTACTTCTCCACCACTGAATACAGGTGCCTTTCCCCTCAGAGAAGGGCCAAGGGTGCCAGTCGATTCTGTGATTGAGGAGTGTCCTTTAAAAACCTGGCCGTTATCGCCACCGACCATCTTTTGCCCTATCATTATTGGATTTGGGTGGGAGTACCTGATTTCATTGCGATTTCCGATCACGATAAATTCTGCTCCCACATCTTCCCGGACCTTTTCTGCAATAGGCTGAATGACAGCGGCAGGGTTTTTATCAAAAAAAGCTTCCTGGATGGATGGCATATTAGACAATGTTTCAGCCACCGACAACGCTTTTGCGCCTTTTTCATGTTTCAGATTATCTTCCATTATCGTTATGAAGGTGTACTCGAAAAATCCCCCCATAAGGATGATGAGTACACAAATCCCAAGCATTAATTTTGTATGTAACCGCAATGTTCACACCTCTATATCATCATACTAAAAAAACTCCTTAAAAAAAGGAGCTTTTCAAAATTATCTGATTATTACTAGTTATGCTGCTTCATTTATAATGACATTCTTTCCTTTCTTCTTCAAAACAACCGGAATGAGCAGCCATAGCACCGCCACAATCAAAAACACCGCTGAAATGGGACGTATCACAAAAATACTATAATCTCCATTTGATATGGTCAGGGCACGGCGAAAATTATTTTCTATCATCGGCCCGAGTACCAGGCCAAGCACGAGCGGTGCAATAGGGTAATCATGCTTACTTAGGAAATATCCCAGCACGCCGCAGACCAAAAGGAGCAGGAGGTCGTTAGTAGAAACCTGGACTGCATACACGCCGAATATCGAAATGGCGATAATGATCGGAATCAAAAACTGCTTTGGCGTCTGGATGATTTTCGCAAATACCTTAACCAGAGGCAGATTCAGTATCAGCAGCATGACATTGCCGATGAACATACTGGCTATCAATCCCCAGGCCACCTGTGGATGATCTTCAAAAAGCAGCGGACCTGGCTGAACATTGTACATCATTAATGCACCCATCAAAATGGCAGTAGTCCCGGAGCCCGGTATCCCCAATGTCAATAAGGGTATCATGGCTCCTCCTGATGCAGCGTTATTGGCGGATTCTGGTGCAGCCACGCCGGCAATTGTCCCGGTGCCAAACTTTTCAGGTGTTTTTGAGATCTTTTTTTCAAAGATATAGGAAAAGAAGGAAGCAAGCGTTGCTCCGGCACCCGGAAGGATACCGATAAAGAATCCCAGAATCGATCCCCTTGCTATGGGCCCTGCCGATTCCTTCATTTCTTCCCTTGTTGGCAGCAGAGTGTTGATCTTAGCGATATTGGTATCCTCTTCTTCATTTTCAAGGATTGTCTTAAAGACTTCTCCAAGGGCAAACAATCCTACAGCTACGGTAAGGAATTCTATCCCCTGATAGAGCCAGGGGACATCAAAGGTGAATCTTGCAATGCCAGAAACACTGTCAATTCCAATCGTACCAAGCAATAATCCGCTGACGGTCATGATCATCGCCTTGGTCACAGATTTTCCAGCCAATCCGCTGACGGCACCCAATCCAAGCAGCATAAGTGAAAAGTATTCAGCCGGGCCAAACTTCAGAGCAACGTTTGACAGCGGCTTAGCCAGTACAATAAGTGCAGCAAGGGTAAAAATGCCTGCTGCAAATGAGCCGATTGCAGCAATGGATAATGCGCTGCCGGCTCTCCCCTTTTTCGCCATCTGATAACCATCTAAAGTCGTCACCACCGAGGATGACTCACCAGGTGTATTTAATAAAATGGATGTAGTCGATCCGCCATACATAGCCCCATAATAGACCCCTGCCAGCAGGATGATCGCACTTGCCGCAGCCTGTTCAGGCGGCAGCCCTCCTGTAATAGAAGCAGTGACAGGAATAAGGAGCGCCACCCCGCTCATTGGGCCGATTCCGGGAAGCACACCGACCGCTGTCCCAATCAATACGCCCACGAAGGCAAATATTAAGTTATACCAGATAAGGGCAGTTCCAAAACCGTGAATCAGAAAATCCAGCGTACTCATCAGGCAGTCTCCTTTCTATTATGAAAACCAGATGGGCCATCCGGGCAGTGTCCCTTTCAATACATCGACAAATAAGAAATAAACAACCCCGGAAAAAACGGCTGAGATGATAAGTGATGTAATCCACTTGCTGCGCTCCATTGCTTGAAAACTGATGAACAAAAAAACGAAGGTAGTTATTACATAGCCAATCGTTTCAAGTGTCAGGATATACAGAAGTGCAGCTGCCAGGATAATGAAAAAAGTTTTATATTCAAGCTTGTCTTTTTTTCCTCCCTCAACGTTCGTACCGATAGTCTCGTAAAATAAGCGGATGCTTAACAAAACAAGGATTATGCCAAGGAATAAGGGGAAAATATCAGGGCCTACTACACTTCCATATGCAGATTGGCCGATACTTCGGCTTCCCGCAATAAAAAATACGCCGGCCGCAAGGAATAAGACAGCCGCAATATGATCAAATTTGAGGTTCATTTCATCACCCAATTTCTGAATAATTTAATGAGGCCGGCCCTTAAAACCTGGGACAGCCCCGTTTAGTTTTACTTCTGCATACCGAGCGACTTCAAAAGCTCCTGAACCTGGCTTTCCTGTTCCCCCAGGAACTTTTTGAAATCAGAACCATTTCTGTACTCCATTTCCCAGCCCTGTGTCTCTACTTCCTTTTTCCACTCTGGCGATTTTACCAGCTTTGCGATCGTCTTTTCCCAATATGATTTAGCCTCACCACTCATTTTTTCAGGGCCGAATACACCTCTCCAGATGGTGAACTCTGCGTCAATTCCCTGTTCTTTTGCCGTAGGCACCTCTTTAAAATCCCCGCTTAATCTTTCAGAAGCAGTGACAGCAAGCACTTTTACTTTCCCTGCCTTCAGGAACTCTTTTACACTTGAGGCATCGGTTCCGATAACATCGGCATTGCCGCCAAGAAGGGCAGTGATTGCTTCCCCTCCGCCATCATAGGAGACATATTTAAGCTTTGTCGGATCTAATCCGTACTTATAAGCCGGCAGGACTGAGATTAGATGATCCATTGAACCAGGGGCCGATCCGCCGGCAAAAGTAAGCTTCTTAGGATCTTTTTTGACTTCTTCAAGGACAGACTTTAAATCGCTGAACTTAGAATCCGCTTTAACCACTATCGCTCCAAAATCCTTTGTAAGCTGGGCAAGCGGTGCCGCGTTTTTATAGCCGTATGGGCTGTTGCCTTCCTTTTTAAGATTATTGATAATGATCGGCGGGGAGTTGACCAGAAGCATGTCCTCATTCTGTGCCTGCTGTGTTGCATATTCCGCCATGAAAACAGCTCCGCCTCCTCCCGGTTTATTCTCTACAGTCAATGGCTGCTTCACGAGCTTCGTCTCACTCAGAACCTTTGTAAAAGACCGGGCAGTCAAGTCCCAGCCTCCACCGGCTCCAGATGGGGCAACAACAGTGATGGCTTTTTTCGGGTATCCAGTCTTGGCGCTTCCAGACACTGTATCATTGCCGCTGCTGCAGGCAGCCAGGCTTAACATTAAGGCCCCCGCACTTATAACTGCATAAACCTTCTTGATCGATAACATATAAATCCCCCTTGTAAGCGTTTTCTTAATTTTACAAAAATAAAAAAACTAATAAAGTTTATAAATTTAAAGAGCATAAAAAACATAAAGGACATTTTGTTCATTTTGTTCATGAAAAAAGAAAGCCTCCAATGTCCAGCATTAGAGGTTGTAATTTGCTTAATTAAATTGCATAATACATCGTTTTGTTCTAATGATGAATGAACAGCTGAATCATCCAGAAATGCGTCCGCAGACATACAAAAAGCCTGCCTCCCAAAGGAAACAGGCTCCGGTTTTATAGATCTTTCGCCCTGAAGGTGTCTCCGCCTTCAATGGTCCCGTTTTCGAATCCTTTGTAGAACCAGCGCTTCCGCTGCTCTGATGTTCCATGTGTAAAGCTTTCGGGTACTGCATACCCCTGAGCCTTTTTCTGGAGGGTATCATCCCCGACAGCGCTTGCGGCATTCATGGCTTCCTCAAGGTCGCCTTTCTCAAGCACGTCCATTCCCTGGGCATGGTGGGCCCATACGCCTGCGAGATAGTCAGCCTGGAGCTCGAGGGGGACCGATTGTTCATTGGATCTTCCTCCGCCCGCTGTCTTACCCATGGACCCAAGCAGGTTCTGTACATGGTGACCGACTTCATGTGCGATTACATAGGCCATGGCAAAATCGCCTGGAGCCTGGAACTTCCGCTGCAGTTCATCATAGAAGCTTAAATCGATATAGAGCTTCTGGTCGCCCGGACAATAGAACGGCCCTACCGATGAACCCGCTGTCCCGCATGCAGACTGCACGCTGTCTGTATATAATACCAGGGTAGGCTTCTCATACACCCTGCCTTCTTTTTCAAAAACCTCCGTCCACACATCCTCTGTATCAGCAAGGACCACTGAGACGAACTGCGCCAGTTCTTTTTCCTCTGCGGATTCTTCATACGGGGCATCTGAACGGGATCCCGGATCGGTCACGCCCATATTATTCAAGAGATCCCCGGGATTACCGCCCATAAGGGTCACGATAAGTACAAGGATGATGCCGCCGATGCCGCCGCCAACCAGTTTGCCGCCGCCCATTCCCCTGCGGTCTTCTACATTCGAACTTCCTCTTCTACCTTTCCATTCCATCGATTTTCCTCCTGATCTTAAGTATAAACAGAAATGGATTGCTTTCTTTGTTATACCCACGATCAAGCTAATTAGTTATTTCTTTTCTAACTTTTTGATTTCAGACATACAAAAAAGGAGCATGGATGAGCATGCTCCCTGAATATTATTTCCTTTTAGACCATGATTTTGCAGATATCGTTTGTAAAATCAACCGGATCCTCGATTGGAAGACCCTCGATCAGGAGCGCCTGATTATAGAGCAGATTCGTGTACAGGGAGAGCTTCTGTTTATCCTGTTCGAATGCCGCTTTCAGGGCAGTGAATACGTCGTGGCCCGGATTGATTTCGAGCACCTTTTCAGCCTGGACATTCTGGCTGTCAGGCATTGCCTTCAAAATCTTTTCCATTTCGATGGAAACCTGGCCTTCAGCAGATAGACAGACCGGATGGCTCTTCAGGCGCTTAGAGATGCGCACATCCTTCACCTTGCCTGAGAGGGCCTCTTTCATGTATTGGAAAAGCTCTTTGTTTTCTTCTGAATCGGAAGCTTCCTTATCCCCCTCTTCTTCAAAGCCAAGGTCGGCGCTTGATACAGAACGGAACTCCTTATCCTGATAAGACATCAGCATTTTAATGGCGAACTCATCGATTTCTTCTGTAAAGAAGAGAATTTCATATCCCTTGTCAGCGACCATTTCCGTCTGTGGCAGCCTTTCAATCCGTTCGTTGGACTCTCCGGATGCATAGTAAATGTATTTTTGGTCTTCCGGCATTCTGGATACATACTCAGCAAGGGTGACGAGCCCTTTTTCCTTAGAAGAATAAAACATCAAGAGATCCTGGAGTGTTTCTTTATGGGTGCCATAGTCGCTGTAGACCCCATATTTAAGCTGGCGGCCGAACGACTTGTAAAACTCTTCATATTTTTCCCGTTCGTTCTTCAGCAGACTTTGCAGCTCTGATTTGATCTTTTTGTTAATGTTCCTGGCAATCAGCTTAAGCTGGCGGTCATGCTGAAGGATTTCCCTTGAAATATTCAGGGACAAATCATCGGACTCTACCATTCCCTTAACAAAGCTGAAATAGTCCGGAAGCAGTTCCGCACTTTTATTCATGATCAGCACGCCATTGGAATAAAGCTCCAGGCCTTTTTCGTATTCCGGTGAATAGAAATCATATGGCGTTTTTTCAGGTATGAATAATACCGCATGATAGCGCACGGCCCCGTCCACGCTAATATGAATGGATTTCAGCGGCTTATCAAAGCCATAGTGCTTTTCAGCATAAAAGTTTTCATAATCCTCCGGCGTAAGCTCGCTCTTGTTCTTTCTCCAGATTGGCACCATGCTGTTGATGGTCTGTTCTTCTGTTACTTCCTCAAGCTCCTCCTCGCTGCCTTCCTTCGGCTTTTGAGCGCTCACTTCCATCTTGATTGGATAGCGGATGAAGTCTGAGTATTTTTTGATGATCGCCTTCAAGCGGTATTCTTCAAGAAATTCATCATAGCTTTCCTCATCGCTGTTTTCTTTGATGTACATCGTAATCTCTGTGCCCACTGTCTCTTTTTCACACGGCTCAAGCGTATAGCCGTCCGCACCCTCTGATTCCCACTTGAAGGCTTCCGTGCTTCCAAGTGCCCTGGAGACTACAGTCACCTTGTCAGCCACCATGAAGGCGGAGTAAAAGCCCACACCGAACTGCCCGATGATACCGTGGTCCTCCTCCACTTCATTTTCCTTCTTAAAAGCCAGGGAGCCGCTTTTCGCGATGGTACCGAGATTGTTTTCCAGCTCTTCAGCTGTCATCCCGATCCCGGTATCTGTGATGGTAAGCGTCCGTGAATCTTTATCTGCCGCTACTTTTATGTAATAGCTGTCTTTATCGAAGTTCAGTGTGTCATCCGTCAGTGCCTTGTAATAAATTTTATCGATTGCATCGCTGGCGTTTGAAATCAACTCTCTTAAAAATATTTCCCGATGAGAATAAATGGAGTTGATCATCATTTCCATAAGCCTTTTTGATTCAGCTTTAAACTGTGTCTTGACCATTCGTTTTTCTCCTCCTGCGATTTTATCTTTTAGCACTCTTTACATCCGAGTGCTAACCCCCTTATTAAATATCATATCCTGTAATCGCGTGTCAACAGGCATGGAACCGTTTTATTTAGACTGTTCCCGAAAGTAATTACTGCTTTGGATTAAAACGTTGATTTCCGCTGCAGGCACTCTGCCTGCGCAGGGCCGGCGATGAGCCTTCTCAGCTTCGCCTGAAGGTTCAGCTTGCAGCTATCAAGGAGTCTCCGCCTGGAGCGGAGGTCACCTTATTAAACTATGACATTACTTACAAACATCAAAAACAACAACCTCTTTAAAAATGGACCTATTCAAAAGAAAAGCCGGCCTCCAAGGCCGGCGGTTCAATGATTCTGTTTAGACAGGACGGCTTCTTCATGGCGAAGCAGCCATTCCTTCCTCCATAGTCCGCCGGCATAGCCTGTCAGGGTCCCATTTGTGCCGATGATTCGGTGGCAGGGGATGACAATGCTCAGGCGGTTTCTTCCATTTGCTGTGCCTACCGCGCGGATTGCTTTCTCATTGCCGATGGCAGCTGCAATGTTTTTATAGGTACCGGTTTTTGCATAGGGAATGGCGGTCAGCGCCTTCCAGACATTCTGTTGAAAGGGAGTGCCATTCAGGAGATATGGAAAAGTGAAATCCATCCTGTCTCCTGTAAAATACTCGTGAAGCTGAACATAGCACTCCTTAACCGGTCCGGGAGCCCGGGTTGAAAGCATCTCCTCTGCTGCCTTCTTATCCGTGAAAAGGATGGAGAAGACCCCTTCTTCTGTACCTTTGATTTCAATCACCCCAACCGGTGATTCGTAATCTGCTGTATATAACTCAATCATATAAAGACCTCCATAAATAGAACACTGCATATGCTTCCCAGCCTCTCCACCGGGCTGCAGCACTGTTGATTTCATCTGTTGACGGCTTGTGAGAAAGTCCCAGCTGTTCTATCAGGGCATTTTGAAAACCGGCATCGCCTGCGGGCAGGGCTGAAGGTTCACGAAGGCACTTCATCAGGACATATTCGGCCGTCCAGTCCCCCACTCCCCTTATGTTCATCAGCAAAGCCTTCTTTTCTTTGAAGCCCCCTGCCTGGCGCAGGGATTCTTTTGTGAGCTTGCTGCCCGCCATGAGCCCTGCTATCCCGATTATATATTCTGCTTTCCTTTTTGTGAATGAAAACTGAGTCAGTTCCTCCGTACTGAGAACGGCTATCTGCCTGCAGTCCGGAAAAAGCCAATAAGTCTCTCCGCCATAATCCGCCCTTTCCCCGTACCTCTCTACAAAACGTTTCTTAATTTTATAGGCATACGAAAGATTGATCTGCTGCCCTATGACTGCCCAGGAAAGAGCTTCAAACAAGTCTGGGATGCCGATCAGCCTGAGTCCCTTAAACCTTACAGCCAGATCCTCGATGACAGGATCCCTGGCAGCCGTCCAAAAAAATCCAGTAAGATCGCGATCCAGGTCCAGCCATTCCCTGATATATACGGATGCGGCTTTTTGGCCGTTCTCTGAAGCTCCTGCTGGAAATTCTAAAAGGATTTGTCCTTCCTCGCAGGTAACCTTGATCAGAATTCTTTCATCTTCCACTTTTATCCGTTTAAACAGGGTACGCCCTTCTACTCTGTGCAGCACTTCCTCGCTCGATCGGTTTAGGAATGCCAGAATCTCCGAAAAATTGAAATGCGGCGGTCTCTCCATCTTCAAGTAAATCCCGTTCATCACATGTCCCCATTCTTTCGGGCGGAACGATATTCACTGGGAGAGCAGTGCATTAAGCTGCGGAAGACTTTGTAATAATTCGAGAGGCTGTGAAAACCTGCTTCAAAGCTGATTTCTGCACCGCTCAGATCTGTCTGGCTAAGCATATGGGCTGCTTTATCGATCCGGATTTTATCCAGGTAAGAACGCGGAGTCTCATTCATTTCAGCCTTGAAAACCCGTTCCAAATAAGAAGCGCTGACACCAATCTGCCTGCTGATATCAGCGAGCGTAACCCTCTCTTTATAATGGCCGGCAAGATAGGCGGCGATATCCTGTACCAGGCTCTCATGCGGAGATTTCTCCACTTCTGGCTGGCACCGTTTGCAGGCGCGGTATCCTGCTGCCTCCGCTTCAGCACGCTGCCTGAAAAATTCAACATTCATTTTCTTGGGCTTCCGTGACCGGCAGGATGGCCTGCAGTAGATGTGTGTCGTTTTGACGGCTGTATAAAACAGCCCGTCATATGCCCGGTCGCACGCCATGATTCTATCCCACATCTCCTCAAATGAAAAATTCACTAAAGACAAGCCTGTTCCTCCATTCTCTCAGTGGCTCTTTTATTTATTTTAACCGGAAAGACAGTCGATTTCGTCCTAATTCTTGCTCTTTGAGTCTATAAAAAAGCCAGGGCCATTTCTCCTTCCATTCATAACTTAGGGGTTTGGCACATTCTAAATGGAGTTCCTTGATCAACATGGATGGAGCCGGCTTAACCTTAATTTTTTTCCAGTATGTACCGGGTAAAGAGGGAAGACTATTGAAAGCATCCAAGCACCCCATCTTAACAATGGCCGCAGCAGCTGGTCTTGGGGCGGCGCTGTTTGCTTCCAGGCGTAAAAAGTAGGGTAATGTTTTTGAATGTTGGTTTATCTGAAGTTAAGGTAATTGGGCGAAAAGGCTTTTGACCCCATTGAAGCCGCTGTATGGAGAAAATGGTCTTAAATAATTTTTTATGACCAATGGGGGACCGCTCGGAGGGAAAACTAATCTTAAATAATTTTTTATGGCCGTTGGTGAAGGCAAATCGGTCTAATTGTCGCTTTACAACCAAATTGAGCTCTAAGTGAAGGCTAAATGGTTCTAATTGTCGCTTTGCGACCAAATTGAGCTCTAAGTAAAGGCTAAATGGTTCTAATTGTCGCTTTACGATCAAATTGAGCTCTAAGTGAAGGCAAAACGGTTCTAATTGTCGCTTTACGTCCAAATTGAGCTCTAAGTGAAGGCAAAACGGTTCTAATTGTCGCTTTACGTCCAAATTGAGCTCTAAGTGAAGGCTAAATGGTTCTAATTGTCGCTTTACGACCAAATTGATCTCTAAGTAAAGGCTAAATGGTTCTAATTGTAGCCTTACGACCAAATTGAGCTCCAAGTGAAGACAAAACGGTTCTAATTGACTCTTTACGACCAAATTGCGCTCCAAATTAAAGCAAACCGGTTCTAAACCGCCGTAAAAGCCAAACGATTCTTAGTATGAGCGCTGCCATAGAGCAGTGCTCTAATGATTTTCCCAGTACTCTCGGAATGCCTCCGGTACGGTGTGTGTGATAAACTCAAAGGCAAAAGAAAGGCTCGGGGTGAGTGATGATGAAAATTGGAATAATTGGAATTGGGGATATTGCGGCAAAGGCATATTTGCCGGTGCTTAGCGAGCGGGAAGGCATCGAACTGGTTCTGTGTACGAGGAATATCGAGACGCTGAATAAGTTTTCTCGCAAATACCGGATCCCGGAAAAGGTACAGACCGTCGATGAACTGATTGCTAAAAACATTGATGCGGCCTTCATCAGCACAGCCACAGAGGCGCATTTTGAAATGGCTGAGACACTGCTTCTGGCGGGGATAGATGTATATATTGATAAACCTATATCTCTGCATTTAAATGAAACAAAAAGGATTGTGGAGCTGGCTGAGGAAAAAAACCGGATTGCAATGGTCGGGTTTAACCGGCGTTTTATTCCGCCGGTTAATAGCCTGAAGGATCATGGAAAGGCAAACCTGATCCTCATGCAGAAGAACCGCTTTGCATCTCCCGATCACACGCGGCGATATGTAGTAGAGGATTTTGTCCATGTGGTGGATACACTGAGGTTTCTGATGGATACAGAGGTTATGGAAGTAAAGACAGAATTCCTGAAAAAAGAGGGTCTTCTTCATCAGCTGGTAGTGCAGCTTATTGGTGACGGATGCATTGCCATCGGCATCATGAACCGCGATGGAGGGGTGACCGAGGAAGTGATTGAATACCATGCAGGTCAGCACAAGTATGTGGTAAAGTCCCTTGTCGAGACGGTTCACTACCATAATAAAGACGTCAGCCTCACAGGCTTCGGTGACTGGGAGCCTACCCTCTATAAACGGGGGTTCTACCAGATAGCAGGCCACTTTATCGACTGCGTGCGGGAGAGGAAGACACCCGACCCTTCTATTAAGGACTCCTTGATCACCCATGAAATTTGTGAAAGAATTGTAGAGACCATTGAGGGTACGGAGTAAAAGTAAAAAATAAAGGATACCGGCTGCCGGTATCCTTTTTGTATATTCAGGCTTCACCCATCATCAGACCTTCAATGCTGTGGCCCTGAACGATAACTTCTAGTTCTTCTACAACCCGGCAGAACAGATGCTTTTTCAGCTCTTCCGGCAGGCTGTCATAAAACTTCCTGGTAACCTGCAGATCATGCCGCTCATGGTTGTTTGCGCCAGGTGCATCAACCCCGAGAACCAGCACCGGCCTTGCCTTGTCCGAATGATTGGCAGTTCCACGGTGGATTGTCAATGCGGAGCGGACAGAGATGTCCCCCATCTTCGGCAGCTTTTGTTCAGCCTTTTCTTCATAACGGGTATAGAATTCCTTCGGAGGGAACATCTCATGTTCAAATTGTGATGCATCGTCCCACTGCGTTCCAGGGGCAATTTCAAACGGCCCCATATCAGACTCTACATCCACAGTTGTAAGATTGAAGGCCAAAGAATTCAGGCGCCGTCCCTTCACAGTGTCTTCCGGTGCGGGGAAGTCCCGGTGCCATGGCTGGTTTACCGCCCCAGGATTCGGAACATCGAAGCCAATTTCGACTATCTTGTAATCGGGTCCAAGCACCGATTCGCAGACTGCCTTCACCCATGGATGGGTAACCAGTTCAACGAAGCCCCGGATATCCTCAGGATGGATCTCGACATAATGGCGCTTTGGCCCGCGGCCCACTGCCCCCCCGGGCCTTTTTAACGCTTCTTCATACAGCACAGCAATATCTTCGCCAAGCTCATTTGCAAATTGACGGCTGAAGGCTCCTTTCAGCCCTAATATCCCTGGTCCGTAGAGCGCTTCCATTATGGCGGCAGTATCGAATTCCATTGTTTTAGTTTCTGTGTTACTCATTGCCTTCCTCCTTCTGGTTTCCCATTTATTTATCTATGAACTTCCATGGTTTACATCCATATTATCGAGTCTCTGCAACCGGTGTCAATTTACAGCAGCCGCTCCCTTGGAGGAAGCAGCTGCGGCAGCCTGCAATGGCTTTTTGTCATTCTGTATACTCCTGAAGAGTAATGCTTTCATGATAATTGATAAATCTTCTTAACTCTTTTGCCTGGTTCCTTGAGATTTCGCCTGCCTCCAGCATGGTCCGGATCTTTGAACGCTCCAGGTCCATGACCCTGATCCGCAGTTCTTCCTTCTCCTCTTCCTTCTCGGTATTATAATGTGAGGAAGGTGCCTTTAACCGGTTGATCATTCTCTCATAATCGAGAATCACCACATTCACCATGTCCTTGCGCTCACTGTCCTTTAGACCCTCCAGGTGATCCAGGGCTGCCTGGAGCGCCTCCATCTGCACAGACTGTCCGAGACGCCATTTAGCCTCCATCGCCTCCGTCTCCTTCGGATGACGGCCCCTGAACCTTCTCCAGGCCCTGACCATTTTTCCGATTAAATAAGAGAAGCCGGATTGTGCATTTCTAGAAAGGGCTTCTTCACGATAATCAAAGAACTTCTGCAGCAAATCATATGTTTCCTGATCGATATCGCCGTCTTCCAGTTCTTTTTCAATATAATCACGCTCCGTCTTGATGGCTTCGAGTCTCAGTTCATTCATTTTATCCTGATACCGGTCCGTATCCTGATCCTCAGTTGAAGACGGGCTTACCTGTTGAAACATGAATTTGTATTCTTCAATAAGCTCATAAGCTGCCGTTTCGTTTTCCTCATTCACCTCGGAATGAAGCTTCCTTATTCCAGCGATCAAAAGTCTTTTCTTCGCTTCATCTATATCTATATACTCGTCCTGCTCTCCGCTGCTTTCTTCCTTACTTAATATGGGGAGCAGGATAGTAGCCGCAATCAGGGTGAACAAAATAACCCCGGCTGCCAAAAAGAGGATCAATGACCGCTCAGGAAAATCTGCACCGCTGTCTATAGCCATAGGAATCGACAGCACCCCTGCCATGGCAATGGACCCTCGGACTCCTGTCAGACTGACCATCAGGGTAGTCCTGAACGTGGGCTTTTCTCCCTGCTCAGTATGATATTCATAAGCGGCAAACAGATGCGCCCAGACAAATCGGATACCAAGTATCGCCACACTGATGGCGATGGCATATCCGACCAGCTGCCAATTTTCTATATTCGGATCCTTTACAGATTCCTTGATGGAAGAAGGGATATTCAAGCCTAAAAGCAAGAAGACAATGCCATTAAGAATAAAGGAAATCATGGACCAGATATTCTCGGTGAGAACCTGCTCTTCCGCCACCATCGTTTCGGTATGCTCCTTGACAAGGGCATGAACAATCCCTGCCACCACCACCGCAATGACCCCAGAGGCGTGAAGAAATTTCTCTGTTATGATAAAGATCAGGAAGGGTGTCATGATCTGCAGCAGCGAATGAAAGATAACATCTTCAATCCCATTCTGTCTCAGTGTGAACCGGAACCAGGTGATGAGAAAGCCAAGAACCAGGCCAAGGATGGCACCAGCTATAAACATATACGTAAAATCAAAGACAGCGGACTTTAAAGAAAAATAGCCCGTTACTACTGCAGCAACCGCATAATTGAATGCTACAAGGCCTGAAGCGTCATTGATCAGTGATTCTCCCCTGACCAGGTTCAATACCTTATTCGGAAGCCTGACCCTTTTGGCAATCCCGTTCACCGCAACCGGATCTGTCGGCGAAAGAATGGCCGCAAGCGCAAGGGCAGCCGCTACAGGAATGGCCGGTATAAGCCAGTGAACGAAATACCCGCCTGCAATGGTGGTCAATAAAACCAGGATGATGGCATTCCCGAGGATAGGTGCCCGCATTTTCCACAGCTCTTCGCGGGGAAAATGCCGGCCATCGTTATATAAAAGCGGAGCCACGAACAGCAGCAAAAACCACTCTGTCTCCAGCTCAAAAGAAACATCTTTATACAGCAGTGTCAAGAGGACTCCGAGTCCTATCTGAATCAGGGCTTCTGGTATAGATTGTATATAATGGCTGATAATATTTGAGATTAACAGGCAGACCAGCAGAAGAAGAACGGTCATTAATATATCCATTTACGCACTCCCATCCAACGTTCATCATAATTTTCCTTATTCCTCCATACCCCTTTTTATCATGTGTAAATACTTTCAGGAAAAAACCGCTAAACAATCTGCCACATCAAAAAACATGTGTTTAATTAATCGCGGCCCATGTATGGAAAGGACATAGACAAGAGCAGGAACAAACACAATTAGGCGGTGAAGGGGGAATAAAGGTACAAAAAGAGATAAAGGATGTTCATATCTAACTGCATGTAACCTTATGATCAAGAAAGCTCCGTCCATTTTCACAAAAAAGAAGGACCGGAATACACCGATCCTTCAAAGGCAGGTCAGCCAGTCATTGGCTTTGATTCCCTGCCTTCCCTGCGTTCCCGTATCAGCAGTCCCCCCGCGAGTCCGAGCATCGCAAACACAACCGAGATTATGAAGCCGTAGTGGTAGCCTACACTGTCTGGCGAGCCATTGAAATGATCCAATACCCTGCCGAATAAGCTTGGCAGCAATACTGCACTCAAAAAGCCGCCCGTGTTCGCAAAGCCTGATACGACACCAACTTCCTTTATATCAAAAGATTTCCGCACAACGGCAAAAGTAAGTGAACTGGCTCCATTTCCATATCCGATGATCAGGAAAAGGATAATCAGCATGTACATGGGCGGCTTACCGCTGTACAAAAGAAAGGCAGCCCAGCTCAGGCAGATGAAGATATGGACAATTACATATGGCCGCTTGATCGAATCGATACGGCTTGAGATCCAGCCGGTGAGCGGGGCACCGATGATCGCACCCAGCAGGCCGACCATGATAAGCTGGCTCGATTCAGAGCGGCTCATATCGTAAACATGCATGCCATAGGGCACAGCCCAGGATCCGATGAAGCCCACATAAGTGCCGACAGCACCAAAGTGACACAGGAAGGCGGCCCATGCCTGGCGGTCACTGAATATCCTGCGCAGGAGCACCCACGTTTTCTCACGTTTTATGGATGATTTCTTTACTTTTTTTGGAAGTTTCTTCTCTATGCGGGCCGGCTTCTTAATCAGTACAACATATAGAAGCATAGAACAGGCGCATAGAATGATGCCTGTTGTGAAAAAGGGCATCCTCCATCCTGAAAAGGCGATCCAGGCTGAAAACGGGACGGTGGCCATTAAAAAGCCGAGGCTCCCTGACATGCCGGCGAAGCCCAGCAGTCCTACAAACTCTCTTACTTTAAACCACTGGCTCAAAATCAGAACCAGGTTGACCCAGATTGTGGCATCCCCAATCCCGACCAACAGCCTTGCCGCAAGGAGGATATGCTCATTCGGCGCTGTGCTGTATAAAACTGTGCCAAGCCCTGTGAGCAGAGTTCCGAAGACAAGGAAGAAATTGGGCCCGAACCGGTCAGACAGAACCCCGATGGGGACCTGGAGACTGGAATAGGCAAGGAATTGGACGCTGGTAAGCAGCCCGATTGTCGAAGCCGTCACACTGAAGTCCTTCATGAGCTGATCTGAGATCAGGCCTGGCGCTGTCCGCTGGCTGACGATCAAAAAATATGTAAATAATACCGAGGCAAATACGACCCATCTATACCTGCTATTTTGCTTATCCACTGCTACCTACTCCTGTTGTTTGAGATGATTTTGTTATTATACTCCATTTTATCCCGTTAAAGTGGCCAGAAGACTTGCAGGCCTTAAAAATTGAGCCTGCCGCCCTTCTGTGTCAAAATAAAATTACATCAGAAAGTCCCGGAAAATCGGTGACGCTCTTACTATATTCCAATATTGGAGGATGTTAAACATGAGAACGATGAAACTTGGAAGCAGCCAATTAGAAGTCCCTGTTGTTGCGGTCGGGTGCATGCGCATCAATTCCCTGGACAAAACTGAGGCCGAACGTTTTGTACAGACTGCACTTGATGAAGGTGCCAACTTTTTTGACCACGCGGATATTTACGGCAGCGGAGAATGCGAGGAAATCTTCGCGGATGCCGCAGGCATGAGTGCCGGTGTACGCGAGAAGATGATCCTTCAGTCCAAATGCGGCATCCGCAAAGGAATGTTCGATTTCTCCAAAGATTATATCCTTGAGTCAGTCGACGGTATTTTGAAGCGCTTAAGAACCGATTATCTTGATATCCTTCTGCTTCACCGCCCGGACGCATTAGTGGAGCCGGAAGAAGTAGCGGAAGCATTCGATATTCTGGAGTCTTCAGGAAAGGTGCGCCACTTTGGTGTTTCCAATCAAAAGCCGATGCAGATTGAACTGTTGAGGAAATATGTGAAACAGCCCCTGGTTGCCAATCAGCTTCAGCTCAGCATCACCAATGCCAATATGATTTCAAACGGCATTAATGTAAACATGGAAAACGAATCAGCGGTGGACCGTGACGGGAGTGTGCTGGACTACTGCCGCCTTCATGACATCACCATCCAGCCGTGGTCTCCATTCCAATACGGATTCTTCGAAGGCGTATTCCTTGGAAACGAGAAATTTCCGGAGTTGAATAAACAAATCGACGAAATAGCAGCGAAATATGATGTCAGCAATACAACGATAGCCGTTGCCTGGCTTCTGCGTCATCCGGCACACATGCAGCCTGTGATCGGTACAATGAATACCGGCCGCCTAAAAGACTGCATCAAAGCAGGCGATGTCCACCTGACTCGTGAGGAGTGGTACAGCATTTATCGTGCTGCAGGCAATATTCTCCCATAAACTTATTTAAAAGCCCCTGCCGGATTAAAAGGCAGGGGCTTTTTTATTGAATTTACAATTTCACAGGCTGTCCATCGAATGCCTTCACATCAAGCGGGGCTGTCAGGAAGTCCTTTGCTTTACCAACAAATGAAGTGAAATGGCTGCTCTGGTTATGGCTGGCGACTGCCCCCGCATCCTTCCAAACCTCAACCATAGTGAAGACATTTTCGTTCTCTGTATCCTTTTGGAGGCTGTAGGATACATTTCCGCTTTCTTCGCGTGAAGCTGCGATCAGCGGCTGTAGTTCTGTCAGGAACTCATCCTGTCTGGCTGGATTAACATGGAATGTAGCGTGAATAATAATCATTGACTATCTTCCCCTCTTTTTTGTGATTTGGTCAGCTTACTTCCACTGTGCCACCCGGTCAATGGGAAGGCGGACAGACTTATGGCCAGTATCCGCTGCTTTACCGATTGAGATAAGCATAACAGGGATATAGCGCTCCTTGTCCATTCCAAATGCTTCTGCGATCTGATCTTTCTCAAAGCCTCCGATTGGATTTGTATCATACCCATAAGCACGGGCAGCCAGCATCAGCTGCATAGAAACAAGGCCGCCATCCACCAGCACTACATCTTCCATGTCAGTTCGGGAGATGGTTTCAAAATAACCGGTGAATGATTTGTGAATGCCTTCTTTTACTTCAAGCGGCATATGTCCTTCTTCTACTGCCCTTCCGTAAATTTCTTCAAACTTCTCAAAGTTGTTAAGATCGCCGAATACAGCAATCACTGCGGCAGAAGTTTCAACCTGGTTTTGATTGAAGCGGGCAAGCGGCGCGAGGGTCGCCTTCCCTTCCGGACTTTCGATTACCAGGAAGCGCCATGGCTGCATATTGACCGATGAGGGTGCAGTGGTGGCAAGTGCGAGGATCTCTTCCATTTCCTCTTTGCTTATTTTTACAGCCGGATCATAATTCTTGATTGAACGGCGATTCTTAACGATTTCATTAAAGTCATTAATCTTTTGGTTTGTCATAGCCGAGAAACTCCTTCTATCTTATCTGAATGTATTTTATTTTTCATTCAGTGCTGTTATTTATGCAGATTTACAATGAATAAAATTACTCCTAATTGCCCTGTTTGTAAACTGATAGGGCTTAGGGAAGGAGTGCCATTGGCTGCATAAACCCCGGCTTGGCTCATCGTCCGCCCGGTGGATAGCGAGTGCCTCTCGCTGCAATCCACTTTTTTATCAACAGCCACAACGTATGCCTAAAAAAGGTGACAGAAGCGAAAAAACATTATTAATTAGTTAAAATTATATAAAAAGACTTTACTCTATTAGCAATTCTGCATATTTTTGAATTTAAAAAAGGAGACTGTCCCTTACAATCCGGGACAGCCTCCGATTTTCATTCTCCTAATTTCTCAACAACAGCCTTCGCTACGCTCTCTGTGGACTGCGGGTTCTGGCCGGTAATCAGATTTCCATCACTGATTACATGATCTACCCAGTCATCCGCTGTAATCACATGGGCACCGAGCTCCCGCAGACGTGTCTCTAGCAGGAACGGCATATGGACATCAAGCCCTGTTGCCCGTTCTTCGCTGTCAGTGAAGGCAGCGAGATTCCTGCCTTCAACAAGCGGGGTTCCGCCTGTAAGCTTGACACCCGTTAACCCGGCGGGGCCGTGACATACAGCCGCTACCACTTTATCCTCCTCATACATCTCCCTGACAATCTCTTGAAGTCTTGTATTGTCTGGCAGGTCAAACATCGTTCCATGGCCCCCGGGAAGGAAAACGGCATCAAATCTAGAAAGGTCCTGAACATCTTCAATTTTCAGCGTGTTTTCAAGGTATTGGGCCGTATCCAGTATTTCCTGTGGTGTTTCGCCGCCCTCGAGGCTGCGGTCATCCACAGGTGCTTGTCCGCCGCGCGGGCTTGCAACCGTCACTTCATAGCCTGCCTTCGCAAAAGCCACATATGCCTCTCCGAATTCCGAGAGCCAGAGTCCTGTGGAATGGCCGTCATTCATTTTATCAGCAGTGGTTACTATAATTAAAACATGTTTTGACACGTATAATTCCTCCTAAAAATATTATAATGCTTACCATTCTCTGAAGAAGGCAACAGTATTTGCTTCCTTCTCTCTTTACCCTATTTTGTTCAAGTAACCACCTTTTGAATTCCGGCGCAAAAAAAAAGAGAACCTGAAAATCAGGCACTCCTTCTATTTATTAGGAAGTTGCTTTTTTTGTTTCTCCAATTGTATCTTCTTGATTTCCTGGGCAAGCTCCTCCGGCCACCATGCCCCGCATTCATCCGAAACAATGCACGCCGCACATGCCTCCAGGTCATAAACCTTCATCCCGCTGATCGGCGGAGAATAGAGATGCAGAGTCACTAGTTCAGGGCCAGCCGCCTTCATCTTGTGGACTCCTTTTCTAGGTGCATAAAAAAGCTTTCCATCTTGGTGAAGCTCCTCAAACAACTCTTCAGGCCAGCCATTTCCATCCACTTTATATACAGTATTGAGGGAACTCCCGGAGAGCACCTTTATCCAGCCTTGGGAAGCGCCATGATCATGGGGTGCACACTCCAGCTGGGACCAGTTCATCACAAGCATTTCGACTTCCTCATTGTGATACAGAAGCTTACGATAATAAGGCCTGCCTTCTGCTGTTCTGAGCAAAGGCTTTACATCTTCAAGGGTAAGCTCCAGGTCAAGCAGCGCCTTTTTGAGTTCCTTTCTTGTCGGCTGGTTTATTAAATCCAGGACCTCTCTTACCTTTTCCATCCTGGTATCCCCCTTTCTTAATGCAAACAGAAATATGCAGGCAAGCGAGCGAGCCGCAATATTTCTTATATGTATGAATGCAGTTCGAATGGAGTTCCCAAATGTTACAAAATAAAAGCGCTTGCAAATTTAAAGGAGAAAGTTATAATACTTGTATACAAGTATACTTGAGTTGCTTAGAAGGTGAATAAATGGCCGAGCGAAACGAATTTCTATATCCTGCCAAATGGCTCGCAAAGGCTTCCACAGGAGACCGCCTTGCATCTGAGCTAAGAATGAGGATCATTTCCGGATGGATTGAAAGCGGTACCATCTTGTCTGAAAATAAAATAGCTGCTGAATTTTCTGTTTCCCGCTCACCGGTGCGGGAGGCATTTAAAATTCTTTCATCGGAAAACATCATCCGTCTTGAAAGAATGGGTGCAGTGGTTATTGGCCTGTCGGAAAAGGAAATTGAAGAAATATATGATGTACGGCTTCTCATTGAAACGTTTGTCTTTGAAAGGCTTGCTAGAATTGAGACGGATGAATTGGTAAAAGAACTGAGCAAGATACTGGAAATGATGAAGGTCGCATTCAAATATAGCGATGCGGACGAATTCTCCTTCCAGGATGTTCTATTCCACGAAACAATCATCCGGGCCGTCAATCATTCTTATATGCTGATGATCTGGACTAACCTGAAGCCTGTCATGGAAAGCTTTATCCTGATATCGATGCGGGTCCGGATCAAAGAAAATTACGAGGATTTCAGACGCATCATAGAAAATCATGAACTATACATTGAAGCCATTAAAACAAGGGATCGGGCCAAGATGATTAAATCGCTGCATCAAAATTTCGATGACGTCCAGGGTAAAGTGGATGACCTCTGGATGTCACAAAAGATGCTGGCAGAAGGAGTGGAGAAAAATGACTAGCTATATGCTTGGGATTGATATTGGAACAACGAGCACAAAAGCCGTTTTATTTGATGAAAATGGAAAAGTGATTCAGCAGGAAAATATCGGTTATCCGCTCTACACCCCTGATATATCAACAGCAGAGCAGGATCCTGAGGAGATATTCGATGCGTTCATCCTCGCTGCCGGAAATATCATGAAACATCAGCCCGGGAAAAAAATTGCCTTTGTATCTTTCAGCAGCGCCATGCACAGCCTGATTGCCATGGATGAAAATGACCGGCCGCTGACTCCCTGCATCACCTGGGCGGATAACAGGAGTGAAGCGTGGACCCATAAAATTAAGGACGAATTGAACGGACATGAAATATATAAGCGCACAGGTACACCCATACATCCCATGTCCCCGCTGAGCAAGATTGCCTGGATCACGAATGAACGCCCTGAAATCGCTTCCAGGGCCAAGAAGTACATCGGAATTAAAGAATACATCTTTAAAAGGCTTTTTGATCAGTATGTGATTGATCACTCCATCGCTTCAGCTACCGGAATGATGAATTTAAAAAATTTGGACTGGGATGTGGAAGCTCTGCAAGTAGCAGGAATCAATGCCTGCCAATTATCTGAGCTTGTTCCAACTACTGCCGTATTCAGCAATTGTGATGAAGAACTGGCCAGGGACATGCATCTCGATCCGGCCACGCCTTTTGTGATCGGTGCAAGTGACGGGGTCCTGTCCAACCTTGGGGTGAATGCCATAAAAAAAGGCGAAATCGCCATTACCATCGGGACAAGCGGAGCGATCCGCACAATCATCGACCAGCCGCAGGTGGACGATAAAGGCAGGATCTTCTGTTATGCCTTAACCGAAAATCACTGGGTAATCGGCGGACCTGTCAATAATGGCGGTATGGTCCTGCGCTGGATTCGCGATGAATTTGCTTCATCTGAGATTGAAACGGCGAAGAGGCTGGGAATCGATCCTTATCAGGTATTGACCAAGATTGCAGAACGGGTACGGCCTGGATCCGACGGTCTCTTGTTCCATCCGTATCTTGCAGGTGAGCGTGCACCGTTATGGAATCCTGATGTCCGCGGCTCTTTCTTCGGCCTGACGATGTCTCATAAGAAAGAGCATATGATCCGCGCTGCCTTAGAAGGTGTCATCTACAATCTATACACGGTATTCCTTGCTCTCATTGAGTGCATGGACGGGCCTGTCACCCGTATTCAGGCAACCGGCGGATTCGCCCGGTCCGAGGTATGGCGCCAGATGATGGCCGATATCTTTGAATCTGAAGTGGTTGTCCCCGAGAGCTATGAAAGCTCCTGTCTCGGGGCGTGCATCCTGGGGCTCTATGCGACAGGGAGGATCGATTCCTTTGACGTGGTTTCTGAAATGGTGGGAAGCACTTATAGACATACGCCAATGGAAGAAGCAGCCAAGGAATACAGACAGCTTATGCCTATCTTTATCAGCCTCTCGAGAGTTCTTGAAGAGGATTACACACAGATTGCCAAGTATCAGAGGAGTTTAATCAATAAAAAATAGATATTAATTTTAGGGGGAATCAATCATGCCATTAGTTATTGTAGCACTTGGAATTTTAGCTCTTCTATTATTGATCATGGGCTTGAAGCTCAACACATTCATTTCCTTGATCATCGTTTCATTCGGTGTCGCCCTGGCATTGGGCATGCCGCTTACAGATATCGTCAAAACGATTGAAGCCGGCCTCGGCGGGACACTCGGCCATCTGGCCCTGATCTTCGGTCTTGGCGCCATGCTTGGAAAATTGATCGCAGATTCAGGCGGCGCTCAGCGTATCGCCATGACACTGGTTAATAAATTCGGTGAAAAGAATATCCAATGGGCAGTAGTCGCCGCTTCTTTCATCATCGGAATTGCACTGTTTTTTGAAGTGGGTCTTGTACTATTAATCCCGATTGTGTTTGCTATCTCAAGAGAATTAAAGATTTCCATCCTGTTTCTCGGCATTCCAATGGTGGCAGCGTTATCTGTCACACACGGATTTTTACCGCCGCATCCAGGGCCAACCGTCATTGCTGGTGAATACGGCGCCGATCTTGGCCAGGTACTGCTTTATGGCTTCATTATCGCTGTTCCTACCGTAATTTTGGCTGGTCCGGTATTTACGAAGATCGCCAAGAGGCTCGTTCCGGATTCGTTCAACAAAACGGGCAATATCGCTTCTTTAGGAGAACAAAAAACGTTTAAGCTTGAAGACACTCCTGGTTTTGGAATCAGTGTATTCACAGCCATGCTTCCGGTAATCTTGATGTCCATCGCCACCATCATCACCCTTGTTCAAAAAACAATGGGCGTTGAAGATAATAGTATGCTCGCAGCCATTCGTTTTATCGGGGATGCTTCCACTTCCATGCTGATTTCCCTGCTGGTCGCTGTTTATACCATGGGTCTGGCAAGGAAGATCCCAATTAGGGATGTAATGGATTCTTGTACCAATGCAATCGCCCATATCGGCATGATGCTCCTTATCATCGGTGGCGGCGGTGCCTTCAAGCAAGTGCTGATTGACGGCGGTGTAGGCGATTATGTAGCTGAACTGTTCAAAGACACGTCTCTATCGCCGATCCTGCTTGCCTGGATCATCGCAGCCATCCTGCGTATCTCACTCGGATCTGCAACTGTGTCAGCACTGACAACAGCCGGCCTGGTCATCCCGCTGCTCGGCCAGACGGATGTCAATCTTGCACTTGTGGTTCTGGCTACAGGGGCAGGCAGTCTGATTGCCTCCCATGTAAACGATGCAGGCTTCTGGATGTTCAAGGAATATTTCGGATTAAGCATGAAAGAGACCTTCGCAACCTGGACTCTGCTTGAGACGATCATTTCAGTTGCCGGACTAGGATTCGTCCTGCTGCTCAGTTTGTTTGTATAATAAGAAGATCCCGCACTCCATCTGTGCGGAATCTTTTTTTATTTAAGAAAAGATAAGCAGCAGGCCGAATCCTGCTATCCAAAGAAATGGGATAAAGGTGATGATGACAGCCTTTCTTTTAGAACGGATACAGAATACCCAGGCAAGTATGGAACATGTGAGGAAGGCCACCGGGTAAGCCCCTACTCCAAGGACAAAAGCTGTATTGTCGAAATGGATGCCCGCATCAAAGCTCATGAACGATAATCCCCAGATTGGAAGTCAGGGAATCAGGCAGAGGGCATACAGGATCTGGGTGGTGATGAGGAAGGTCTTCATACTCTCCTCCTGAAGGTGTACGATTTCTTTCAGTATATTCAAAAGGACCTATCCTTATAAGTACCATGCACACCCCATATTCATTACAGATTACTATCCCTCTCTACATAATCCTTGAGGGCAGCAAGCCTGTCGTCCCAGTATTCCTCAAAAAAGGACACCCAGTCCTTAATTTCTGCCAATGGCCCGGCGTTAAGCGTATACCGCATTTCCCGCCCTACCTTCCGGCGTCGGACAAGGCCGGCATCTGAAAGGTAGATTAAATGCTTTTTAACTCCGGTCCTGCTGATCGGGAAACAATCTGAAATCGCCGCGATCGGCATCTCCTTATCTGAAAGAAGCTTCAGCATCCTGCGCCGGACAGGGTCGGCGACTGCCCGGAATACATCATGTGCAGCGGAAGTTTCCCCCACATTAAGCCTCAAGATAAGCTGGGAGCTTTTCATTGACGATTTTTTCCCAGCCGCCATCCATGATTTCTCTTATTTTCAACTTATCAGCATTCCAGCCAGAATGTATCAGGGTAAATTCTGTTTCCCCTTCTTCTGTCTCTTTCAATTCAAAAGTAAGATGCCATTCCTTATCCCAGTCAAATCCGATCCGGTTTGGCGGCTCCAATTGCGTAATTTTACATGGTGAGTCTCCAAATTGACCTGTATGCAGGACAAATTCATGACCCAGCACAGGCTCCATAGTATTGTCCATCCACCAGGCTGCAAGGCCCGCTGATGTTGAGACAGCCCTCCACACCTTCTCGATTGTTGCTTTAAGCACAATGGTCTTTCGAATTTCCGGCAAATCATTTTTCATCATATAAACCTCCAATATTAAAATAACACCTTTTGGTGTCATTTTAACATACTGCCAGCTTGTTCTCAAGTGCTCAGAGTAATTTCTGTGTGAATTTGCTTCTCTATATACCGGGCTGCCTGTATGATTGCTTGAGTGTATGTATTCAATGATGGCCCCTCCTCTGCCGCTCGCGTTCTATGATTCAATTATAAAAGGTTTTTATTTATATTTTTTGATCTCAATTGCTATTTTTATATAAAAGTGAAAAAAAGCCGTTATCCCGTAGAGGGAACGGCTTTCATCATATGTTTCACGTGGAACATCGAGATCTGGATGCGATCAATCAAACGCCCTATCTTCAGCTTTCTATTACGTTTCCCTCAGCAGGAATCGGATGTTCCTTTAAAAGCCTGGCAAAGTGAATGAGATTATGACCCAGGATTTTAGCATGCTGCATCGTGAATTCATTTTGATTTCCCTTCGCTTCTATATAGGATGGCCCGGGGCCTGCTTCGCCAACCCAATACGTATCCGCATTTGGCGGTATGGTGAACCCGATATGTGACAATCCATAAATGAGGTAGCTCGCTACATTCTTAGCGCCATCCTCATTCCCGGTCACAACCGCACCTCCTACCTTGTTGTAATACAGATATTGTCCTTTCTCATTGGTAAGGCTGCTTCCTCCATATAACCTCTCCACAGTCAGTGTTGCCAGGCTGCTTTGCTCTCCCAGCCAGACAGGGGAACCAATCACCACAATATCCGCCTGCTTCACTTTCTCAAAGATGACCGGCCATTCATCCCGCTCATCCACCGCTTCATATGTGATGCCAAAGCCAATATGATAATCAGCCATCGTGAGGACTTCCGTAACCGCCCCATATTCATTAAAAACTTTAATTACCTCATCAAGCAATGCGCCTGTATTTGAAGGCTGGCTGCTTCCTTTGAGCGTGCAATTTAGAATCAATGCTTTAATTGTCATCCCTTCATCCCCTTTTGGAAAGATATAAGGGTCTTTTTCCCTAAGGGAGACGCACATAACCACCACAGGGATCCGCAATGGATCCATGATGGTTTTTCTTCAAAAAAAGCAGCTGCCGCTGGCAGCTCCTCCTGTTATTTACCTTTTGGCTATCTTCATAGCTGCCGCAATGCTCCTTGCTGTTCTTTCGATATACTCTCCTGCATGTTCCAATGCATCCGGGAGTGTGGTTATGCCGGGAACGATGGTGAAAAGTGCATCAATTCCATGCTCATAAACCACTTCGCTGTCCATCGACAGTGATCCTGCCATGGCAATGACTGGCACACCATATTTTTTTGCAGCCTTTGCTACTCCTATTGGCGTTTTTCCATGGATGGTCTGGCTGTCGATGCGCCCTTCACCCGTTATGACCAGGTCGGCATCCTTCACAGCTTCCTCAAATCTCACAGCTTCGAGGACAATCTGGACTCCTTTTTTCAATTCAGCTTGAAGGAAAGCGAGCAGCCCCGCACCCAGACCACCCGCTGCACCGGCACCCTCTGTATCTCTGAAGGATTTCCCGAGCGCTCTTTCTGCTATGTCGGCAAAGTGTGTGAGATTCTGGTCAAGCAGCTCTACCATTTCTGGACTGGCGCCTTTTTGAGGGCCAAAGACAGCTGATGCGCCGCTCCGCCCTGTCAATGGATTATCCACATCGCACGCTGCTTCAATTCTTACATTCTGCAATCTCACATCCAGGCCGGACAAGTCGATTGTGTCAAGCTCACGAAGTGCACCGCCTCCAGGACCTATTTCTTTACCGGCAGCATCCAGCAGTCTTCCCCCAAGCGCCTGGATCATCCCAGCGCCTCCATCATTCGTGGCACTTCCGCCAATTCCAATGATGATATGCTTTACGCCCGTATCAAGTGCTGCAGCAATTAACTCTCCCGTTCCCCTGGTTGTTGTGACCAGCGGGTTACGCTCTGCAGGAGGCACCAGGTGCAGCCCGGAAGCAGCCGCCATCTCAATCACAGCCGTCTGCCCATCGCCGCTAAGCCCATAGAATGCTTTAACAGGCTTGCCAAGCGGGCCGGTCACGGTCCGCTCCTCTATTCTGCCCCCCGTGGCATCCACCAGTGACTGTACCGTTCCTTCTCCGCCGTCTGCCATCGGCAGCCTGCAATATTCTGCATCAGGGAAGATGGATTTGAATCCTGTCTCAATGGCACGGGCAGCTTCCAGTGAAGTTAAGCTCTCTTTAAATGAATCAGGTGCTATCACGATCTTCATGGTCCCTATCCTCCCTTTCTTATAAATTCCGCTTTCCTGCATCCTGCTATCCAAACAGCTTAAACACCCCGAAAATGAGTGTAGATATGACGGCGAGAGTCAAACCGACCAGCGATTCATATGGCATTAGCTTCAATCGTTCTTTAATATCCATATTGACGCTTCCTGCTGTAGCGTGGAAAAAGCTGCCGTGCGGCAGATGGTCGAGCACTGTAGCACCGGCATGAATCATGGCCGCACCGGCAAGGGCAGATACTCCAAGGCCCAGAATGGTGCTGCTGAATACGCCGCTGGCCACTGCTGTCCCTGCTGTAGTAGAGGCTGTTGCAGCCGACATGAATATTCCTGAAGCCGGGGCAAGCAGGTAGGCCGGCAGGCCGGAAGAGCTTAATGCATCTATAAATACATCTTTTAATCTAGAATTGGCTATGATGCCCGCCAAGGTCCCGGTTCCGAGGAGCATGATGGCCACTCCTGACATCCTGGTTAACCCGGATATCGCATAATCATTGATTTTCCTGGTCTTTTTCATGGCAATGGCACCAGCCATTCCTCCAATTGGGAGGGCAACCATCGGATCGATGCTGATATCAAATAATGGCCTCAGGGCAAGCAGAATGATTGTAACCAGAGGACCGGCAAGGGCTGTGATAAATAAAGGCACTTTTGAGTTCTCTATCATTTCTATATCCCCGCTTATTACTGCAGAGCCTTTATGGACAAGTTTCTTCGCGATGATATAGGTGACTGCTAGTCCGAATATGGCTGGAATGATGCCGGCAGCCATTATAGAGGTAAGCGGTACGTTAAAGGTATCAGAGGCTGCAATCGCATTTGGATTTGGCGACATGAGGTTCCCCGCCTTGCCTCCACCTATCATGGCAATCAATATGGCCGTTTTGGACAGCTTTGCCCTCTGGGCGATGGCAAGCGCAATCGGCGAAACAGTAATGACCGCTACGTCTATAAAGACTCCGACTGCTGTCAGGATCATGGTGGCTATCGCGAGAGCGAGCAGTGCACGAGCCTCACCCAGTTTTTTGACGATCGTTTCGGCAATGGACAAGGCCGCCCCGGATTCAATCAGTACACCGGCCAGGATCCCGGCAGCCAGAATTCTAAGCACAGCGGGAATGATGCCTTTGGCACCTTCCATCATCAAATTTACGGTATCTGTAATATTAACTCCGCCAATGAGGCCGCCAATCAATGCTCCGGCTATCATCCCATAAGCTGGCGGCACCTTTTTCAGGATCAATATGATGGCAATGACAAGGGCACAGACAGCCCCGAAAGCGCTTACTGTAATATCCATGCAGTTTCCCCTCCGCTATTTTGCTAGTTTTCTATATTGTAAGCGGTTTCTGATGAGTTTACATTGTGAATGGTGATGAAATTTGCCCGCTTTTCCCTCTCACTGATTGTGCAAATGCACAATCATCTCAGCTCATGAACCAATCTCGCGGTATACAGCTCCATAAGATCTTTTACATTCCGGGGATCTTTACTTGTCATCTCAGCAATTTTGTCCAGCCGGTACCTCAGTGTATTTCGGTGAATGAAAAGACTCTCTGCCACCCTGCTCAAGTCTCCTCCCTCTTTTATATATACATCAAGTGTATGTACAAGCTCCTTGTTTCCCTGCCCCAAAAGTTTCTGATAAAAAGAGAATGCTGGCTGATCATATTCATCCTTCGCAAGCTTTACAAGCATTGTCTCTATCCTGAGATCTTCATAGCGGTAGATGCTGGCATCCGGAAGAATCCTGCTTCCTGCAAGGATTGCTCTCTGTGCCTGCTGAAAGGAATACTTTAATTCCTTAAGGCCGGGTGCCATTCCGCCGCTGCCGATCAGCATTCCTCCCTCTGCAGCTGCCAGAAGCCTCTTCAGAAAAGCTGTCAATTCGTCTGGAGGAACTGTTCCGGCCTTCTCTTTAAGGATGACGATTTCATTTCCCAGCGTTACACCGGCCAGGTCATTCTTCCCTAGCTGATATTGAACAGATTTAATCAGCTCCTGATTTGCATCTGGATCTACTGGCTTTAAAACTATCGCCATTCTGGGCTTTGCTAAATCCAGTCCCAATATCCCTGCACGTTCCTTGATCCAGTCCTCATTCAAGCCTTCTTCTGATATGAGCTGATTCACGATCTCACTTTGAATCCTTTGCTTCCATTGGACTCTCTCCAGTAAAAAGGATTGCTCCAGTACTAATTCTGCCGCCATTTTCACAAGCTGGGCGTAATGCTGGATCTGCCGGGGCTCCCCGGTAATCCCCACCACACCAACTATTTGTTTATTGAAGCGGATTGGAAGATTGATCCCCGGCTTAGAGCCTTTCATCCTTCCAGCCCTGTCTTCATCAATCTCCAGACTCTCCCCATTTTTAAGAACAAGAACTGCCCCGTCATGAAGCTGATGAATCCTCCCGCTGTCACCTGAACCTATGATGATTCCTTTTTCGTTCATCACATTGATATTTGTATTTATGATTTTCATGGTCCGATCCACAATTTCCTGTGCCAGCTCATGAGTTAAAAACTGCATGCTTCATACCTGCCTTCCCTTATGTACCATCCTGATCGATACTATTAGTTTATCACTTCATTCCCTATTTAATTGGCTCGTGAGGAAGGTTTCCATGCAGCCTATGTGGAATTTTAATCACTGGGAATATAATGGGATGGAGGAAACACTGATGGACTACTTACTCGAAAGAGCTGGAGACGGCATTTATGCTCTCGCAATATGGGATTCCAGCTGGAATTCTTATAATAACTGCTATATTTTACTGGGTGATAAAGGGGTAGCTCTCATTGACTGCGGAAAAAAGGAGCACTCGCCTTATCTCATACAAGCACTGCATGAGCTTGGCAGGACTCCAGAGGACGTATCTCTCCTTTTAGCCACCCATGGACATGAAGATCATATCCAGAACGAAGATTTATTTCCTCATGCAAAAAAATATATCCACCCTCTTGATAAGGAGCTTAGTGCACGTCCTGACAGCTTCCAGGCATTGAATGACCGCGGGGATTTCGAAGGATTTCAGTATGAACTTGCTGGTTTTCACAGCCCTGGTTCAGTGATTCTCTTCCATAAAGAATCCCGCACTCTCTTCTCTGGGGATTTCCTTTGCTTTTTCGGCGATCCGCTTCCAAAAGGAAGGTCTCGTTTCAAAGGGCAGTGAGCTGAGGGATGCATGGCTTCAGTATATAAAGGATGGCGGCGTACCTGCCGGGCAGCTGGAGCCTTTTACAGAAGGTCTGAAGCAATTACAAGCCTTTGAGGCTGAAACCTTGTGCACGGGGCATGGGGGGGTGCTGGCTGGGGATATTGGAGGGTTTTTTGCTGACCTTTTGGAGGCGGGATCAAAGCTATGAAAAACTAAAGGAACCAAGGCTGCTGCCCTGATTCCTTTTTTCTCTTTATTCCGGATTTAGCTTATTCAAACACACTTGCTTGTATGGCTTTTAAGGTGCTGACCGACTGCGCAAGCTTCTCTTTTTCACTTTCATCCAATGAAAGCTCCATAATATTCTTGATCCCGGAGCGGTTAATGGTGACAGGCATGCCGATGAACACATCACTATGCCCGTTCTCGCCTTCCAGCAGGACGCCTGCAGGGAGTACAGCATTCTCATTCTTCAATATCGCCTTTGTGATCCTGGCCAGTCCCATGGCGATTCCATAGTAAGTGGCACCCTTGGCTTCGATGATTTTATAAGCTGCGTCCCTGACCTCCCGGGCTATTTCCTCTTTTCTTTCCTGAGTCAATTTCGGTGCAATCGGTGTTCCCTAAATATTGGCTGTGCTCCAGACCGGGACCTGGGAATCCCCATGCTCGCCGATGATATAGGCATGGATGCTTGCCGGGGCTGTATCAAACTCTTCCCCAAGCATGGAGCGGAATCTTGCTGTATCAAGCATAGTCCCGGAACCAATGATTCTTTCTTTTGGGAGCCCAGAGAATTTCCAGACGGCATAAGACAGAATATCGACCGGGTTCCCCGCTGTCAGGAAACTGCCATTGAAGCCGGAAGCCATGATTTGCGCAACGATGCTTTTATATATGTTTACATTTTTACTTAACAGCTCCAGCCGGGTTTCTCCAGGTTTCTGTGCTGCTCCTGCGCACAATACGACGATGGCTGCGTCCCGGCAGTCGGTATAGGATCCAAATTTGATATGGACCGGACTTGGGGCATACACCATCCCGTGAGCAAGATCCATTACATCGCCTTTTGCTTTTTCCTCATTCAAGTCCACCACAACCAATTCATCACACAGCCCTTGATTGATCAGTGAATAAGCATAGCTTGAACCAACAGCTCCTGTTCCTACTAAAACGACTTTATTTCCCTTTATGAGGTTCATCTGAACAGCCTCCCATTTTGTGAATGAATTCACATTATTTTAAGGGTTCTTCCTATGATAAATAAGTTAAACTATATAGAGATATTGTATTATATGAATAGAATAAAACCTACTTTTCATCTAAATATTGTGAAGTAATTCACAAATAAATTATATTATATTTCCTTTCTTCACGCAAGTTCTTAAATGCAGCATAAAAGCCCTAAAAGCAAGACTTCAAGGGCTTTCTCAGCATTAAACCAGCGTAACCATGTTCCGTCCATTATTTTTCGATATATACAGCCCCTGATCCGCCCTGATGAGCAGTGAGTCGACCGTATCCCCCTGCCTGAATTCCGTCACACCAAAGCTGACCGTCTGCCTGCCGGCATGGGTAAAAGGGAAGTTCCGGATCTGCTCCAGCAGATGCGCCGCCAGCGATGCACCCTCTTCTCCTGATAAATCAGTAAGGATAATGAACTCTTCCCCGCCCCATCTTCCAAACAATTCATGTTCTGATAGAAAGCTTTTTACCAGTGATGACAGTTCCCTTAAGACAGAATCACCAGACTTATGACCAAAATGATCGTTGACCTTTTTAAAGTGGTCCACGTCAAAGAAAATAAGCGTCAGCCTTTTGCCTGAACCCTGCAGATCTTGGATGCGGCTTTCTAATGAAGCATCAATGTGATGCCGGTTGGAGATGCCTGTCAGTGCATCCGTAAAGGCGTATTTTTTTATCCCCTCAATCTCGGTAAACAGGCTGAAAAGATAGATGGAAGAATAAAAGACCAATATGTAAAAAAGGTAAGCAAAATAAAACTGAGCCAATGATACCAAAGAGCTGCCCGTCAGATGTGAAAGATTGCCGATACCAATCATTAATAAAATCAAGAAAACAGCGAGGGAGTAAACAGTCCCCTGTCTGCCTCTTAAAATCAAAAAGAATGTCAGCAGTACCGCCGGCACCCATATTACAGATACACCGATTTTCACATCCTGTCCCACACCTAAAGAATGAATAATGGCATCGTAGACAATGGCTATATGAGCAAAGGTTATAATAAAAAGTGTCGACAGCTCCACAAAGCGCATTAGGCGCTTTCTATATACCAGAATCCAGCTTAGCAGATACCATGCCAGCAGGAACTTTGACAGGAAGATGGAAAGCCCCTTCTGTTCTTTATTGGTCTCCATAAAAATATAAGTGATGATTGCCAATACAATCAGAGGAATCATGCTTAAATACAGCACCCTCTTAAACTCCTCAAAAGATGCAAATTTTTTCAATATCGTTATCTCCTCTGGTATGGCAATACTATTATTCTCTCGTTTTAAAAAGTCCAGCTTGTCATACCTGCTATATTACTTATAATATTTATCGGAGAATATAGGTTTATTTATATCTTCATTTCAAACTTTTTGAAATCAAAATTTTTTTCCTGCCTGTAATTTGTAATAAAATGTTCACAATACCAGGGCAATTTTTTTAAAAAAAGCCAAATGAAAATCTTTCTCTTTGACAATGCAATAGGTTTTATATAATAATGAATCTCGAATTAGAATTATTCTAATGAGAAGCTCAACTTACAGGAGGATGTTACATATGTCTTTAATTGGATCAGAAGTAAAACCATTCGCAGCAAAAGCTTTCCAAAATGGTGATTTCATCGATGTGTCAGAAGCGGAATTCAAAGGAAAATGGAGTGTTGTATGCTTTTATCCGGCCGACTTCACTTTCGTTTGCCCAACAGAACTAGAAGATCTGCAGAACGAATATGCCACTCTTAAAGACCTTGGCGTCGAAGTATATTCCGTTTCTACTGATACACATTTTACACATAAAGCATGGCATGACAATTCAGATACGATTGGCAAAATCGAATACATCATGATTGGTGACCCTTCACAAAAAATCTCAAGGAACTTCGATGTATTAAACGAAGAAGAAGGACTTGCTGACCGCGGTACTTTCATCATTGATCCGGATGGTGTGATTCAAACCGTTGAAATCAATGCAGACGGCATCGGACGCGACGCAAGCACACTGGTCAACAAAATCAAAGCTGCTCAATATGTACGAAACAACCCAGGCGAAGTATGCCCGGCTAAATGGCAGGAAGGCTCTGAAACTCTGAAGCCAAGCCTTGACCTTGTAGGAAAAATTTAAGGAGTTTGATTCCATGTTATTAGATGCAGATATAAAGGCACAGTTAGCCCAATATCTTCAACTGCTAGAGGGCGATGTCCTGTTGAAGGTCAGCGCAGGATCAGATGATGTATCCCGCGACATGCTGGCTTTAGTTGATGAATTGGCTTCTATGTCAGCAAACATCAAGGTTGAAACCGCCCAGCTGCAAAGAACACCGAGCTTCAGCGTGAACCGAATCGGCGAAGATACAGGTGTCACCTTTGCGGGAATCCCTTTAGGGCATGAATTCACTTCCCTTGTACTTGCACTTCTGCAGGTGAGCGGAAGAGCCCCTAAAGTGGATCAGAAAATAATCGAGCAAATCAAAAAGATAGAAGGTCAGTATCACTTTGATTCCTATATTTCCTTAAGCTGCCACAATTGTCCTGATGTCGTACAGGCGCTAAACTTGATGAGCATCCTGAACGAAGGCATCACCCATACTATGATTGACGGCGCCGCTTTTAAGGAAGAAGTGGAATCAAAGGATATTATGGCCGTGCCGACCGTGTTCCTGAATGGCGAATCTTTCGGATCCGGCCGCATGACGCTAGAGGAAATCCTCGCTAAATTGGGGAACGGACCTGATGCAGCAGAGCTTGCTGATAAAGATCCGTATGATGTTCTCGTAGTTGGCGGCGGACCAGCCGGTGCAAGTGCTGCAATTTATGCAGCCCGTAAAGGCATCCGCACCGGAATCGTCGCTGAGCGCTTTGGCGGCCAGGTGATGGACACATTGGGCATCGAGAACTTCATAAGTGTCAAGCATACTGAAGGCCCTAAGCTTGTAGCAAGCCTGGAAGAACATGTAAAAGAATATGGCATTGATGTGATGAACCTGCAGCGTGCCAAGCGGCTCGAAAAGAAAGATCACATCGAGCTGGAGCTTGAAAACGGTGCTGTTCTTAAAAGCAAGACCATCATCCTTTCAACGGGTGCCCGCTGGCGCAATGTCGGCGTCCCAGGCGAAGCCGAGTTTAAGAATAAAGGCGTGGCATACTGCCCGCACTGTGACGGACCGTTATTTGAAGGAAAGCATGTAGCAGTAATCGGCGGCGGAAACTCCGGCATCGAGGCAGCCATTGACCTCGCAGGAATCGTGAAGCATGTTACTGTTCTCGAATTCATGCCTGAGCTTAAAGCAGATGCTGTACTGCAGGACCGCCTGTACAGCCTTCCTAATGTAACCGTCCTGAAAAACGTCCAGACCAAGGAAATTACGGGTACTGACAAGGTCAACGGCATTTCCTATATGGAACGCGACACAGAAACCATCCAGCATATCCAATTAGACGGTGTATTCGTTCAAATCGGCCTTGTGCCGAATACCGACTGGCTGGACGGCGTCTTGGACCGCACACGCATGGGAGAACTCGTGGTAGACAAGCACGGTTCCACAAGCATGCCTGGCGTCTTCGCCGCAGGAGATTGCACAGACAGCGCGTATAAGCAGATAATCATTTCTATGGGTTCAGGTGCTACTGCTGCACTTGGTGCATTTGATTATTTAATCCGGAATTGATGAAAAGCCGCTTTGCTATCTTTTGGATAGCGGGGCGGCTTTTTTTGAGTATACAAGTCTAATATAATGGAATAGCAGTGAACAAATCATACCCTTAATGAAGACCTTTTCTCTTTCACTTTCCACTCAAAATTCCTTCATACCTGCGATGAAGGACTTTTCACTTCCAATCCTGATCCGATTTGTCCTTCATCCACTCCGTCTCAATTAGCCTTCAATATCACTGCCGGCCTTCCCACTCCGCCACTTCTTCCCGGACAAGCGGCGCCACTTTTTTCCCCAGGAGTTCGATTGCCATCATGACATCTTCATGAGGCATGGAACCGACAGGCACATGGAGCATGAAGCGTGTGATGCCTACGTTTTTCCGGAGATGAATGATCTTTTGGGCTACTGTTTCCGGATTACCGACATATAGTGCTCCCTCGAAGCTGCGTGCTGCATCGAAAGTCGCACGGTCATAATGGCCCCAGCCGCGTTCCCTGCCGAGTACATTCATCACCTGCTGGGTCGGGGCGAAAAATTTATCGGCAGCCGTCTTATCATCTTCTGCAATAAATCCATGTGAATGGGATGCAATCAGCAGTTTGGCTGGATCGTGGCCAGCCTGTGCTGCCGCTTTTTTGTATAGCTGGACGAGCGGTGCGAACTGGACCGGCCTGCCGCCGATAATGGCGAGGACAAGCGGCAGCCCCATCAGGCCGGCCCGTATGACTGACTGGCTGTTGCCTCCGCTCCCTATCCACACTGGCAGCGGGTCCTGGACCGGTCTCGGATATACACCGAGATTGTTGATGGCCGCACGATGTTTTCCTGACCATGATACATATTCGGATTTCTGTAATGTGAGCAGCAAGTCCAGCTTTTCTTCAAATAGCTCATCATAATCATTCAAATCATACCCGAATAGCGGAAAGGACTCGATGAAGGAACCGCGGCCGGCCATGATTTCGGCCCGGCCATTTGAAATTCCATCCAGTGTGGCGAAGTCCTGGAACACACGGACCGGATCTGCAGAGGATAGGACCGTCACTGCACTTGTAAGCCTGATTCGCTTTGTCTGCGGGGCTGCAGCCGCCAGAACCACAGCAGGAGATGAGGCGGCAAAATCATGGCGGTGATGCTCCCCTACCCCAAACACATCAAGGCCCACTTGATCGGCCAGAACAATCTCCTCGACGACCTCCCTCAGGCGTTCAGCATGGCTGGCGACTTTCCCTGTTTTAATGTCAGGGGTTGTTTCTACGAACGTACTGATTCCAATTTCCAAAATATAAACCCTCCTGATTTCACTTTTATTCATTATACCTCGAATTCGAGATTTATCATTAAGAGGATTGTGTCTTTCTAAAAAAACTTCAGCAAATAATAGTCAGATAAATTATAATGGTTTCAAGATTTCTCATTTAAGAGAATTGAAAACAGGAGGGATGGCTATTTATGACTCAAGATAAACCAGCCGAAATTAATGCGGATGGATCCTTTAAACGTCAGGTGAACCAATTTTCCACTCCATTCGGCGGCAAGCCTGGCGAACTCCCGATTGAAGCGGGGCGCTACCGGCTATTATGGTCTGCTGCCTGTCCCTGGGCACATCGATCTGTTATTGCCCGCAGCCTGCTGGGACTGGAAGACGCCATCAGTCTTGGAACAGTAAGTCCCATGCGTCCAAAGCTTCCCCGGGTGGATTGGGAGTTCTCCCTCGATATTAACGGGGTAGATCCGGTTCTCGGAATTCAATTCATGAGCGAGATATACAAGAGTACCGATCCCGGCTATTCGGGCCGTCCGACAGTACCAGCAATGGTGGATACTCTCTCTCAAAAAGTTGTGAACAATGATTACTTTAAATTGACTAATTATCTGGAAACCGTCTGGCGGCCATTCCATAAGGAAAATGCCCCCAATCTATACCCGGCGAATCTGCGGACGGAAATAGACCACTTAAATGAAATCATTTTTTCGGATATAAACAACGGTGTTTATAAGTGCGGGTTTGCACAGTCACAAGAATCATATGAAGCTGCTTATGAAATTTTGTTCCGCCGCCTTGATGAGATGGATAGACGCCTGGCCAGTCAGCGTTTTTTATTTGGAAACAGCATAACCGATTCAGATATCAGGCTCTATACCACGCTCGTTCGTTTTGATGCTGCCTATTACACAGCTTTTAATACCAATCATAAATTAATCCGTGAATACGATAATCTGTGGGGCTATGCACGTGATTTATTCCAAACTCCCGGCTTCGGTGACACCACAGATTTTGACGCGATTAAAAGACATTATCATTTATCCATAACAATTTCTCCTGACAAAGAAGAACCGAAGATCCTGCCAATGGGCCCGGATCTATCCGGCTGGCTGACGGAGCATGATAGAGATGTATTAAGCGGAACAAAGGAAAAATTTTTATTTTAAGGAGAGTGACCAAAACATGGGAACCATAGAAATACGCAGCGCTGAAAAGGCCATGCTGCCTGATATCCGCATTCAAAGGGTTGACGCCTACCGCCAATATATAGAGGTGCTTCCGGCCGATCATTGGAATGCACTGCACAAGGCTATTTCTTCAACTGCTGATGAACAGGATGGCGTAGAGCTGATTACGGCTTTGCTTGATGGGAAGCTGGCCGGGAGCGTGGCTTTGTTCCCTGCTAAAACGGATGCCTATGAGGGATATGTTGATGAACTGGACTATCCTGAAATCCGCATGCTGGCCGTGGCGCCGGAGGCAAGGGGAAAAGGCGCTGCCACCGCACTGATCAAAGAATGCATCAGGCGTGCCCGGGCAAAGGGATATGGGGCAATCGGCCTTCACACCGGTGAATTCATGAAAGATGCAATCAAAGTTTATGAGAGTTTTGGGTTTAAACGCCTGCCGCAGTTTGACTTTGAACCGGCAGATGACGGGATAATTGTCAGGGCATATCAGCTGAATATTTAAGATTTTGTGCTGATGATTATCCACAATTTTGACGTATAAAAAAGCACATCGCCAAGCTGATGTGCTTTTTTATGGATGGGAAAGAAAAACTGACCCCATCGTTTTTAACTAAATTGATACTTTTAAAAACACCAAACCTTTGATAAATTATCCATAATGCAAAAACGCATCCAGAAAAATATAAAGGAAGGTCATCCCTATGCAAAAAACTACTAATTATTCAAGCAGGCGCACGTTTGACTTAGTTCTGACATCCATGCTGATTGCGCTCGTCCTCGTTGCCACCCTTTTCTTGAATATTAAACTGCCGATCACGGCAAATGGCGGCCTGGTCCATCTCGGAACCGCCATGCTCTTTATTGTATCTTTCTTATTCGGCCCTAAAAAAGGCGCGATTGCCGGCGCAGTCGGAATGGGGCTGTTCGACTTGATTTCCGGCTGGACATTATGGGCTCCATTCTCCTTCTTGACCCGCGGCCTGCAAGGCTATATTGTCGGAAAAATCGCGCATTCCAGAGGGCGCAATGGAAGCAGCGTCGGAATGAATCTGCTCGCTGCCATCGTCTCCGCCCCGTTCATGCTTGCCGGCTATTATGTGTGTGAAGCCGTCTTATACAAAAGCTGGATTGTGCCAGCCGCATCCATCCCGGGTAATATCGTTCAGAACGTAATTGGGATCCTTGTAGCCATCCCGGTATGTGCTGTTTTGAAGAAGGTTCCGTATTTTAAATAAAATAAAAATACAAGCCAAAAGGAGAATGCCTGCTATGGGCATTCTCCTTTTGTTTACGAGCCGATTTAATTATAGTTAATAAAAAGTTGATTAAAATTAGGATCCAATATGGGGTCCTTGTCTTATGCATTATTGAAGATAAACAGCATTCTAAGCTGTTTCATCCTTTAACCTGCTACCCTCGTTCCATGAACCTCTCTAACCTGCAGAGCACTAGCAATGGAATGGACATTTTCCTCCGTAATCCCGCCGCCTGGCAGGATGATGATTCTTCCTGCTGCATAATCTACATATTCCTTTAGTCTCGGCAGGTTCTGTTCCATGCTGGTATCAAGTGGCCCGCCATGAGTTAAGATCCGTTGAACACCGCGCTCAGCCAGCCAGTCAATCGCATCAAATTGTCTATCAGGAGCTATGTGGTCAAATGCCATATGAAAGGTGACCTCAAGCCCCTCTGCCAGCTTCAGGAGGATAGACATTGCTTCTTCATCGATCCAGCCAGCTTCGGTCAAACAGCCTAACACCACTCCATCTGTGCCTAAATGTTTTAGATGAATCAGGTCCTGCTTCATGATTTCTATTTCTTCCTGGCTATAAATAAAATCCCCGCCCCTCGGCCGCACCATAGTCATGACCTTGACTCCCATTCCCCGGCAGTAATCAATAGCCCGCATGGCAACACCATGGCTGACCGTCGTGCCGCCTGTAGAGAGATTGTCACACAGCTCGATACGCTCTGCCCCTTTGGCAATCTTCTCCGGGATCGGTGCAAAGTTTTCTACACAGACTTCCCTGATCATAGATCAGCCACCTCCTTGCATCCTTAAGCTTGAGTCTTAGCATGGCTGCTCCTGCAGCTATTGTCTCCTGATACATTCAGCAGTATAAAAATATCTTAAAAATTCAGATCAGATTGAAATTTTTTCCTTCCTTATCTATCATAAAGATAAATGAATTTTTTTGCATCAGCGAAATGGGCAGCCAGTATTGGGTCCCTAATCCATGTGTACACAAAGTGTTTCGATGAACGATAAACAACCTTATATCACAGGAGGGATCACAATGGCTGCGCACATCCACAGCGGACGATTTACCACAAAGAACACAGATGACCTTGTAGTTTTTATTATCGGGATGAGAATCAATAAGCCCTGGGCTGTCCATAAATGGCTGCCTGTATTCAATGCGATGCCCGGGATGATCAGGGAACTATACACAAATAAGGACAGCCTGGGCTTTTTATCTATGGAAAGCTACTTTGGCCTCAGAACGACCTGCATGATTCAATATTGGCGGACGGCCGAGGATCTCCTTTCCTATGCAAAAAATGAGCGGCATTTGACGGCATGGAAGAATTTCAATATGAAAGCTGGCCGCAATGATGCGGTCGGAATTTATCATGAAACATACCAGGTCAAAGCCGGAAGCTATGAATCCATTTATGCCCATATGCCCGGCTATGGACTTGGTAAAGCGATGGAGCAAATGCCCGTTTCCACTGAATATAGTTCCGCTGCCAAGCGCCTTAGTCTCGAAAGTAAGGATGCTGAAGAACAGTTCCTTCAAAGCTAAGGAACCAACCTTGCATTCTATATGGAACCCAGATGCCCGCTATTCTTTATTGCTTCCTGTTAGATGAATACAATACAGCCAGCAGGATGAACCAGAGCGGTGTCCCCAGCAGGGCCGGACGCGTTGCTTCAGAGAAGAGCATAATCACCAGGATAATGGCAAACAGCGCCAGGACGGCATAGTTGATATAGGGTGCGAAAGGTGCCTTAAATGTGGACGCTGCCTGCAGTTCCGGCCGATTCTTCTTATACTTAATATGGCAGACCAAAATGATGCCCCACACCCAGATAAAGCAGATGGCACTGATGGTTGTGACGATACTGAATGCTTGTGCCGGAATCAGCTTGCTCAATAGAGCCCCGGCAGAAATGACGAGTGCTGACAAAAATAAGGCATGATCCGGCACATGGTTTTTATTCAGCTTCCCATACCGGGCAGGAGCCTGACGGTTACGGCTTAAACTGTATAAAATTCTGCTGGTTGAGAACATGCCGCTGTTGCAGGCTGAGGCCGCGGATGTGAGCACAACGAAATTGATGATTCCTGCAGCAACCGGGATTCCGATTAAAGCAAAAGTCTTCACAAAGGGACTTTCCGCTGCGTTCAATTCTGTCCAGGGGCTGATACTTAAAAGGACAATCAGCGCCCCCACATAGAAAAACAGGATTCTGAATGGGATTTTATTAATGGCTGAGGGAATGTTCTTCCTGGGGTTGGACGTTTCCGCAGCCGATACCCCCACTAATTCCACCCCAACAAAGGCAAACACAGCCATCTGGAAGGAAAGCAGGAAACCGGTCACTCCATTCGGAAACAGCCCTCCATGCGCCCACAGATTTTCAATGGTAACTTTGCCCCATTCTGTCTTGAAACCTGCCAATATTAAAATAACCCCTATTCCAATCAGGGCAAGGATTGTAACCACCTTGATCAGGGCAAACCAAAACTCCAATTCCCCAAACAGCTTTACCGTCAATAAATTGAAGCCTAATAAAATGACGAGGCAGATGACGGCCGGCACCCACTCGGGGATATTAAACCAGTACCGCACATACACGCCGACCGCGATGACGTCTGCCATGGCTGTCATAACCCAGCAGAACCAGTATGTCCATCCTGTTATAAATGCCGCCTTTGGCCCTAGATATTCTTCCGCTATATCCGGGAAGCTCTGATAACCTGCTTTGGACAGAAGCAGCTCCCCGAGCGCCCTCATCACAAAAAACAGAGCGGTACCCACCACTAAATATGCAAGGATGATCGACGGGCCTGCCAGCTGAATGGCTTTCCCGGACCCTAAAAATAACCCGGTACCAATCGTGCCGCCAATCGCAATCAACTGTACATGCCGATTCGCCAAATCCCTTTTTAACTCCTGCTGTGCCATTCCTGACTCCCCCTATTAGTAATTGAAAATAAAAAAAGAGATCGGAGGGCCTCCAATCTCTTTTACAAAAGAATAGTAAAATCATATTTTTACGCAAACAAAGCATAATAAATAAAATCTAATATCCTTCTGTCCTTTTGCCTGAGATTTTGAACCCTTCGGCGCCGTCTGAATTCAGACGGTCTCTCCAGAAACCGCTCCTGCTGTAGTGTGATCCACAGCCATCATTGCGAGTTATTCTATTATTTTAGTACGATAACTATTTTCACTATTTTAGTAGCTGTTACTGTCCCTGTCAACCAAGGGGTCCCGCCTTGACAGTTGACTTGCCTGCGCTTTTTATCTCAGCCCCTGCGGAACCCTAAACAGCTTAAACGTACTCGCGTTCATAACAACAATCGTTGAGAAATGATCCTATAAAAAAGCCAAATTCAAGTCCTTGAATTTAGCTTTTTTCATTTTCTATTTAAAAATGTATGAAACATTGCTTCGTACTGATCTACTTGTAATCATTGATCGGCCCTTCATCCATGATGACCTCTACCATATTGTAACGCCCCATCCTAAGCTTAGGGCGGCGTTCTGAGTTGGGTGCGCTGTAGAGCTCAAGCGGGCTTATGATGACTCCTTCCGGTGTGTTTTGAAGGATTCCGGGCACACAGGAATAGATTCTGTCATTGTCATTTGCGTTTTTGGCAGATATGGTCACGGAAGTTCCTTGATGATTGTCGATACTCATGGATACTTTGTATCGGTAGAATGAGCCTGTTCCATTGGACTGGGCAGAATACACGACCGGAACCACTGCGAGAATATCATCTGTCAGTCTTAACTTAATTTTCTCAGTCTTGGTTGATCCGCTGTTTCTCCTAACATCCCCCATATGTTCCACTGCTCCCCTGCCATAACTCTTCAGGGGAGGCGTTCCTTTCGCCCCAAACATGGCAACATCTACCTGCCTGCCATTCTTTGTGTACACCAGAGCGTATATATCATAATCTGTCCCCGTCTTCCAGGATACCGTTGCCGTGATTTCCGGTGTTTTATCAATGATAACAGGCTTTTGGCCTTTATTGAGATTGATCTTCCCCGTCACCTTCTCCAGATTGATGGAGGATAAAGTGTTTTGTTTTATTTCAGGGACCGCAGACACTGCTGGTGCTTCCTTCTGGATAGGTGCAGCCGTCTGGTTTTGCTCGGGTTCGACTTCAACACCGTAATTTTTACATAGCCCCGCAAGCCCAGAATCAAAACCGCGCCAGATAGACCGGGCCTTTGTCTGACCGTTCCATACATATAATTCTAATACGACGATTCCATTTTCCTTAGTGAAACTGGATGGCGTTAACTGGATCACACTTTGATCGGTACGGATCTCCGCCTTTAAATTCCTGACATTTGAAAACCCTGTGCTATTATCCTCTGTAAGCGTGATCGCTATTTTGGAAATACCAGCCGGGAGTTTGCTCAGATCAAAATGAATATTATGTACTTTCATATGACCAGCTGTCTCTGACGGCAGCAGGGACGCTGCACCGGACGGACTCACTGGCTGATTATAGAAGATAATCCCGCTGTCCCCCTGCACCTTGTCTACATCCGTTAAAAGGAAAGCTGTTAGTGACACATCGATTACATTAGAAGTCTCGTAGCTGACCGTAACATTGCCCTTTGGGGAACTTAACACCGTGTTGGCTCCCATTTGGAGAAATTGACTCATGCATATCACTCCTTCTAAAACCTATATCGCTCAACTAATTTTAATTCACTGCTTTATCCATTATAGCTTTTAGAAGATTGCTATTTCATCATTTTTATAGTCAGCGGTTCATGAATCAGAAGGATTTATCAAAATCTTGTCGAAATGAGTAATTCAGGATTTTCTAATTAAAAGGAGCAATGTTCAATGAACATGGAGATGATTCAAAAAGTCGGACAAGTTGGAGTACCCGTTAAAGATTTACATAGGGCCTTGAATTTTTATAAAGAGAAATTAGGTCTTTCCCTCCTATTTAGCACAGACAGTATGGCTTTCTTTGAATGCGATGGACTTCGGCTTATGCTGTCTCTTCCTGAAAAAGACGAATTTACGCATTCCAGCTCGGTCATTTATTTTCAGGTAGACGATATCAAAAATGCTTATAAGCATTTAATAGGCAAAAAAGTGGTCTTTACCGATGAGCCGCATATTGTCGTGAAAATGGAGCAAACCGAAACCTGGATGGTATTTTTTAAGGATACTGAGGACAATACGCATGCCTTGATGAGTGAAGTACAAGTTTAAGAGGTACTTTAAAAAAGAATTTAGCGTTCATCCTCTGCAAAATCATATCAAAGGAGGAAAAATTATGTTTAAAGTAGGCAGTATCTTTATTCCGGTTACAGATATAGAAAAATCTGCAGATTGGTATGAAAAATATCTTGGTGCAAGAAGAATTGACAGCTGGGAAGACGGAGCAGGCTTTTATTTATCATCCGGATCCACACAATTAGCCCTGGTGAAAGTTGAATCCCCGCAGCCTGCTGAGTTCACCATAAGGGGCAGCCAAAAAAATGCGTATTTTAATTTCATCGTAGATGATATCGAGGCTGCCCATCAGCATTTTTTAAACAATGGCATCGTGACCAGCCCCATTAAGGATTTTAGCGGCATGAAGTACTTTGACTTTGTTGACTTAGATGGCAATCCATTTAGTGTAGTCAATGAAGTTGCTGGCTCACCTTACCATTCAGATCAGGTAAGACAAATGCAGGAAAGAGATCGGACGGGTATATAAATAGAATAATGAAAAGGCTGTTTTCGCAGTCAACCATTGACCAAGCGGGTTCATAGCTGAGAGAGGCACTCTCAAATTTTCCTATTGCAGGATAAACCGCTAAAGTATACAGATCTGAAGAATTGGATGCAGCTGCTATGGGTACGTTCCACTAAAGGTGATTCAACTGCCATACTTACTTCTCTTCTATCCTGAGTCCCTGTACTTGCAGCGAGTCACTTTTAGCTATGGCGGCATTTTTACCAATGAATACAGCAATAACTACGATGATTTCCGTTAAAATGGTCACCATGGTGATGGATTCTCCTAAAAAGAGTGCAGCAAACAAAATCATCAGGAACGGCTGCAAATATTGCAGCTGGCTTACCCGCGCGATTCCGCCCATTGCCATGCCTCCATACCAGGCAGCATACGCGAGGAACTGGCTTACAACCGCTAAATAAAGCATACTGACCCAGGCCTGTATGGGGGCGTGTAACATCTCCATGGATATATCCATCATTACAGGAATCAAAAAGAAGGGTGCGCCCATCACAATGGCCCATGCGATCACTTGCCAGCTTCCCATTTCTTTTGACAGCTTTCCTCCCTCCGCATAGCTAAGGCCTAAAATAATGACGGCAGCCAGGAGTCCAAGATCCTCAATCTGAAGCGTTCCAAGACCCAAATGCGCCGCATATAAAATGACGGCTCCCGCGCCAGTGAAACTAGCCAGCCAAAATCTTAAGGAAGGCTTTTCCCCTGCCCTTAACATGGCAATGCCTGCAGTTGCTAACGGCAATAATGCCAGCTCCACTGCTCCGTGCGAAACTGGCAGGGCTTTCATCACCCATGAAGTGATAAGAGGAAAACCCAGGACAGCTCCGGCCGCGACAATCAAAATACTTTTACATTGCTGCCGATTCGGTATCTTTTCCTTTTTTATAATCAGTATAATCCCCACCAACAGGGCTGCAATAACGGTTCTTCCCAGCCCCACTGTTGTGGTCCCGAAGTATACAACCGCGATACGGGTTGCCGGCAGGGTGAGACTAAAGCAGATCACCCCCACTAAACCTAACCATAACCCGGCTTTTCCTTTTTCCATTCCGCTTCCTCCCCCAGCTTTTACAAAAATGCTCTAAAAAACGAGGCTGATCTTGGTATAATCACATCATATTAGATACAGATCTTGGATACTATTGCTGTTTTCTGCATCTGTCAGGGTACAGTTTATGGGAGGGTGGATCGATATTGAAGCCAAAATATATGAAGATTGTAGAGGATATTAATCAGCAGCTTACAGACGGAGAGTTAACTGCCGGCAGTAAGCTTCCCTCGGTCCGCCAGCTGTCTGAATCATTTAGCTGCAGTAAAAATACCGTTATTAAAGCCTACGCCGAGCTTGAAAAAGAACACTTCATTTATGCAAAACCTCAAAGCGGCTACTATATTGTGAACGAATTTAAACTCCATGAAAATCATCCTGAAGTTATTGATTTTTTATCTGCCGGACCGGATAAGCATTTGCTGCCATACATCGAATTCCAGCATTGCTTAAATCAGGCGATTGAAAAATATAAAGAAGAGATCTTCACTTATTCAGAACAGCAAGGACTTCATTCCCTGCGTACAGAAATTGTGAAAAATCTGCAATGTTCTCAGGTATTTACCGAACCCGAGCGTGTAGTCATCGTCTCCGGCTCACAGCAGGCCATCCATTTATTAACGGCCTTCCCCTTTCCAAATGGCAGACGAAATATCCTGGTTGAACAGCCCACTTATTTCGGGATGATCGAGTCGCTAAACATTAACCAGGCTGTGAGCTTTGGGATTGAGTTATCCATGAATGGTATTGATTTAGAACGCCTTGAATATATGTTTAAAAACAACGATATCAAGTATTTCTATGTTATTCCGAGATTTCATAATCCTCTGGGACATTCCTATACCAACAGCGAGAAGAAGAAGATTGTAGAGCTGGCGGAGAAATATGATGTCTATATTGTAGAAGATGATTTTCTCGGTGAATTAGAGCGCGATAAAAAAGCGGACCCGATTTTCGCTTATGATCCCTCCGGAAGAGTCATATATATTCAAAGCTTTTCAAAGGTCTTTCTTCCCGGTCTGCGGATTGCCAGTGTGGTTCTGCCCCAGGCCATGATTAAGAGCTTTTTACGCTACAAATTCAGTGCTGACTTCAACAGCCCAGTCCTTTCACAAGGCGCTCTGGATATTTATTTAAAAAGCGGGATGTATCGAAGTCATTTGAAGAAGATCAAGACAGTGTATTTTCAAAAAATCCAGCTGTTAAAAAGTGCCTGTGAACGATTACTTCCTGAAGGCAGTCACTATACAAAGCCAGATTCGGGATTTTATCTTTCCATCTATTTACCCAATACCATATCAGCAAAAAATCTCGCCCTCTACTTAGCGGATCAACAAATATTAATAGATGATACGGATAGGATGTTTTTAGCCGATTATAACAGGGACAATCTCATTCGTTTATGCATTTCTCAGGTACCTGGGCATCAAATCCAACCCGGCATGGAAAAGATTGCAGAAGCCATTGCTGTATTGGGCAGTAAAAAGAGAGGCTGGTTAGATCAGATTTCCCTTACTTGATAGAACAAAGCACCAGCCCTATTACGGGACTGGTGCTTTGTAGTTATCTTATGATTAAAGTTATACCTTTTTACTCTTAACAATTAAAAATGAGGGCCGGCGAAACTCTTTCACAAGGCTCGGTAACTTAACCAATGCTTCTTCAGCTGGCTTCGGCTCCATCACTTTTTCGATGTGCAGCCCATTTTCAATAAGCGTATTTAGAATTGTCGACATGGTATGGTGATACATCACTACATGATCAACTAACCAATTCTGAGTACGCAAGCCTTCATCCTGATAATTGTCTACTGCATAATAGAGCAGGTTATCTTCCTGGTCGGTGATCCAGTTTTCTTTTCCCTTATTGGCTGTTACGATCGGGTGCTCCATAGAAAACAATAAAGTTCCGCCTTTGCACAATGCCTTACTGATCTTCTTAATAAGCATCTGAAAATCTGCGATATAGTGAAACGCTAAAGAACTGCTGACAAAATCAATGGTGCCATGCGGCACTTTCAGATCTTCAAAAGCAGCCTGCTTAAAAGTCAGACCCTCATGAATATGACGCTTCTTGGCACTGGCAATCATGTTTGAAGAAATATCAATCCCCGTTACCTGTTTAGCACCCTGACTAATACAATGAGCTGCAAAGTCTCCCATTCCACAGCCAATATCCAATACCACTTTACCTTTAAGGGATGGTAGCAGCGCAAAAAAGTTTGGCTGCTCCAGTAAATTGTTATAATTATTTTTCCGGGTTCGTATCTCCTGGTATTTCTCAAAAAACGTATCGTTATTATATATATTCTGTTTCATCTAGACCTTCATTTCACCATAACGTTATGAAGTATTTGCGCAAGTTAATTATCACATCTATAGGAAAGTAATAATAGACTTATATTTCAATTTTTGGTAGGATGTAGATAGAGGCATGTCTTCTTTAACAAAGTCCATAAAAACTATAAATAAATAAAAAAGGCGGAAATCATTTATGATTTCTGCCTTTATTTTTTAAGGATTTTTTTATTAATCTCTTCCTCTTGCTACCTGTGTATCCCGAATATTTTTTTGTATCGTAATGGCCGCAAATACACTAAGAACAAAGGACATACCGTAAAATCCTTTTTCACTTAAAACAATGCTTCCGGCATTATAAAGGCCGATCGCCATCAGCGAAATAGCAACAATTAGTGCAAACCAGCTGAGCCCGTAATAGATGCCCGAAACCGGAATATCCTCTTCCTTATCCCGTACCGCTTTCTGCAGGGATACCGCTGCATACAGACCGAATACCAATACAGCAAAATAATACCCTTTCTCATTCAGCTCCATGTCGGCATTAAACAAGCCGATCAGATAAGCGGAAACTCCTACAACCAACGCTGCCCAGCTGGCCCCTTTAAAAGCACCAGTCGGCTCCCCTTCTTTTCTCTCCACCTTGCTTTTTGGCCGCTTTTCATCGTTCATTTTTAAAAGGTTATCATTCAGATCAGACATACGACGCTCCCCTTTACATTATTCAGCATGCAGATGCTTGTGTATTTATATAACAACATTATAACAATATATAACAGATATTGTTAATTTTGTATGTATTTAGTTCGTTTTTGATGCTTTCAAAATACAGGGAGAAAAGGAATTTGTTACTTGATTACCTCTTATATCTTTAATATGAAAAGTAAAAATGAATAAGCCCACATTCCCAATTCTAAAAAATTTGAAATACGGGCTTATAAGGATGTTATATAAGAGTGGGAAAGTAATTAAAGGGGAGCCATTCCCTAGCCCTGTAAAGCATAAAATTTGATTTTGGGTATAAAGGAAAATAATATAGAGATATCGCAAATTACCGATATCCTTTTGTTCGATTAGTTTATGCGCATTCCAAGCAAAATAGATGTTAATAAGATTAGAAAGGGGCGGGCACCGTTGAATCAGGAATCAAATATGATAAATGACGAACAGGCTGTTGAAATATTTAAGGCACTGTCAAATCAAATAAGAGTAAAGATTCTGCAAATGTTGAAAGATCCTGATAATAATTTTTCCACGCAGGCTCATGTCATCAGAGAAAAAGGCTTTGATGGCGGGGTTTGTGTTAGTGATATTCGCAGCAAAGCTGGATTATCACAGTCCACTACCTCCCAGTATTTGTCTATCCTATTGCAAAGCGGGCTGGTGGAAATGAAACGAATCGGACAATGGACTTATTATCGACGGAATGAGGAAACCATTAAACAGTTTGAAAAGTATATAGGCTTAAAAATATAACCTTTTAAGGAGGATCAAGAGTGAGTTTTCAACATCATCATGCCTATAACAGCATGTACCAGAAAGACAAAATGACACTCGGATTTGTCCTCCCGACTGCCAGGATGTCTAAAAATCCGATTATGGAGAATCAGCTGGAGCTTGCCCGTAAAATTGAGGGATTTGGCTTTGCTTCATTATGGCTCCGTGATATTACGATGCAGAATTTGAATATTGATGATAACGGCCAAATGTACGATTTATGGATTTATTTAACGTATCTTGCAGCCTATACGAAGCACATTGCGTTAGTGACAGGAAGTGTAGTTCTCCCTCTGCGCCACTCCGTCAGGGTAGCCAAGGAAGCTGCATCAATCGATCGATTGTTTCCTGGTCGATTGATTATGGGAGTGGGATCAGGGGACAGGGAAAAAGACTTTACAGCTTTAGGGATATCTAAGCAAGAAAGCGGCCCGTTGTTTAAAGAAAATTTCGAAATTCTCGACCGGCTGTTAAAAGAGGATCAGCCGACAATCCACAGCAACAAAGGGCTGATTGATGGTACAGATATGAGGTTAATCCCAAAGCCTGTATCTTCCATTCCGACCATGGTGACTGGATTTAGTAATCAGTCTATCAATTGGATAGCCAGGAATGGGGATGGGTGGCTTCAATATCCAAGAAGCTTTAATCAACAGGCGCAGCTTATCCAGGATTATCGTGCTTTAACTGAAGTTCATGCTCCAGGAGAGTTTAAACCCTTCTCTCAAAGCTTGTTCATCGATTTATCGGAAAATCCTGATGAAGCGCCTGTCCCCATACCCTTAGGCTATTCCGTGGGGAGAAATCGTTTAGTTGATCTGCTTCATCAATTTCAAGCGATTGGTGTCAACCACTTAGCGTTTGTTCTCTATTTTTCCAAGCGCCCACCAGAGGAAGTGATCCAGGAACTTGGAGAATTTGTTTTACCCTGCTTTCCAACCCATAAAGGTACAGGCCAAGTTTAAATTAAATTTTATAAAAGGAGGATGAATGATGACAAGGAAAATAGAACTTTCAGTACTAGACCCCTCCCCTATTGTCGAGGGAGGATCAGCCGAGCTTTCCCTTCAAAACACGCTTGAGCTAGCAAAGAAAACTGAGCAGTGGGGATATAAACGGTTTTGGCTTGCTGAACATCATAATTGGGCAGGAATGGCGAGTTCAGCATCCCAATCGTAATTGGACGAGTAGCCTCTATCACGGAAAAAATGCGTATTGGATCAGGCGCAATGCTGCTTTCCCACTATTCTCCTCTCTCCGTAGCTGAGCAATTTGGAACATTAGAAACCTTCTTCCCTGGCCGGATCGACCTTGGATTGGGGCGGGCACCCGGCACCGACCAATACACAGCAAATGTATTGCGGCAGCGGGTTGCTGGGGAACCTGAATTTGATGCCCGGCTTCAGGAGCTTATCGCCTATCTTTATGGTACAGGAACAGCCACTGAGGATGGTTCATTCAGTTTTCACGCCATTCCCGGCGAAAAAACAAATGTGCCAATTTGGCTGTTAGGTTCAGGGTTTTATAGTGCACAATTGGCTGGAATACTTGGGCTGCCATTCTCTTTCGCAGGACATTTTGCTCCAGATAACATAATGGAAGCCATAAAACTGTACCGGGATTCTTTTCGTCCGTCTCATTTTTTGGAGGAGCCTTATGTACTGTTAGCCGTTCAAGTGGTGGCTGCCGATAAAAAGCAGGAGGCAGAAAGGCTTGCCACTTCGATGTATCAAAAATTTCTTTTGTTAACCCGCGGACAGCCTTCGCCCATTTTGCCTCCTGTTGATACTATGGACGAGCTTTGGAACGATAATGAACGCAGGGCGGTTGAAGAACAGCTTTTCACTTCCATCATCGGGGACCCTGCAGGTGTAAAGCAGCAGCTCCATGAGTTAATAGAAAAGACTGATGCTGATGAAATTATGGCTCATACAGAGATTTTTGATCATAAGGCACGGCTCCGCTCTTATGAAATTTTGGCTCAGGCTGCAGTAAATTAAACAGTGTTTAGTCTAATAATAGCTATTTTTCTGCAGATATTAAATCAGTTAAATTAATGTGATTTAGATTGAGGCAGTAAAAGAAGACAAAGAAAACCAACCTGTAAATTCTTTTATAGAATTGAAACGAAATTTTTAAAGAAAGAAGATGAGCATATGCCTGAAAATGATACAAAACAAATTACGGATATTCCATTCTCAGTCCTGGATCTCTCTCCAATTGCAGATGGAAGTACGCCGGCAGATTCTTTTCGCAATACTTTGGAACTGGCCCGGCTCGCTGAAAAGCTGGGGTATAACCGATATTGGCTCGCTGAGCATCATAATATGCCATTTATCGCCAGCTCTGCAACATCGGTAGTCATTTCCCATGTTGCAGCAGGTACATCAAAAATCCGGGTAGGTTCAGGCGGCATTATGCTGCCGAATCATGCACCTCTTGTTATTGCTGAGCAATTTGGTACTCTGGAATCACTATATCCAGGACGTATTGATCTTGGCTTGGGCCGTGCACCTGGCACTGATCAGCTTACCGCACGTGCATTAAGACGTGACTTGAGAAGTTCAGGAGAAGATTTCCCTGAGCAGCTGGCTGAGCTCCGGAATTACTTTGACCCTTCCCTGGCACATGGATATAGTCATGTTAAAGCAATTCCGGGTGAGGGATTAAACATACCTATTTGGCTGTTAGGTTCAAGCGGATACAGTGCCCAGCTGGCAGGAGAGCTTGGACTGCCGTTCGCATTTGCAAGCCATTTCTCGCCGCATAACACATTGCCGGCTATCCAGATGTACCGCCGTTCGTTTAAGCCTTCCAAAGTACTGGACAAGCCGCATGCAATGGCAGGGCTAAACATCATTGCGGCCGACACAGATCAAGAAGCTGAGCGGCTCGCTACAACATTGCAGCAGCAGTTCTTGAATTTGATGCGAGGGAAGGAAGTCCCATTGCAGCCGCCAGTGGATAATATTAATGATATAGCGAGCGACTATGAATTGGCTGCCCTTGAGAATCAATTAGGAACTTCAATTGTCGGCAGTCCTCAAACCGTAAAAGAAAAGCTGGAAAAGTTTCTGGATGAAAGTCAAGCCGATGAGATCATGGCAATCGCCCAGGTTTACGATCATAAGGCCCGCCTTCATTCCTATGAAATATTGGCTGAAATTACTCAGCTAAAATAGGTTAAAACTGACCGATCCTTATGGCAGACTTTTAATGTATCACTATGAATTCTTTGTATAGAATATTAAAAAATGCCTGCTCAAAGAAGTTTTTGCAGTCATTGTTTATCCATTTGATATATATCCAAACCCTTTAACTAACTTGATGTAAACAAAAGGAGAAAAAAGATGAACCCAAAATATGAAGCTGCTTTTAAACCATTTACCTTCCGTTCTGGAGTTGAAATAAAGAACCGTATTACAATGGCACCCATGACCAATACGGCGGCACATGAAAATGGTGAAGTATCAGACGAAGAAGTCGCGTATTATCAAGAACGTGCAGGTGGTGTAGGAGCGGTAATCACCGCATGCACATACGTCACCAGGAATGGAAAAGGATTCCCGGGTGAATTTGGTGCAGATTCCGATTCCCTAATTCCCAGTTTAAGACGTGTGGCAACAGCTATACAGGAAAAAGGTTCAAAGGCGATTTTACAAATTTTTCACGGTGGCAGAATGTGTCCGCCTGAAGAATTGCTCGATCGCCAGCCAATTGCTCCGAGTGCGGTAGCAGCTGAACGGGACGATGCCGTGGTACCCCGGGAAATGACAGCAGACGAAATCGATGAAATCATTAAAGCATTTGGCGAAACAACCAGAAGAGCAATCGAAGCTGGGTATGATGGAGTTGAAATCCATGGTGCCAATACGTATTTGATCCAGCAATTCTTTTCTCCACATTCAAATCGCAGAACTGACAAGTGGGGTGGAACGCTGGAAAAACGTATGTCCTTCCCGCTTGCTGTAGTTGACGCTGTTAAAAAAGCAGTTTCAGACCATGCAGCAAAACCTTTTATCATCGGCTACCGGTTATCGCCTGAAGAAAGGGAGAACCCTGGGATCACCATGGAAGACACGCTGCAATTAGTGGACAAGTTAGCGGACCAGGATCTGGATTATCTCCATGTTTCTGTCGGCGGCTTTTGGAACGGGTCTATCCGTGATGATAACGATGAGACATCCCGGGTTGTTATGATCCATGAACGTGTTGGCGACCGTGTTCCTGTAATGGGTGTTGGAATGCTGAGAACACCCGATGAAGTGATGAGTGCCTTTGAAACAGGTGTACCTTTAATCGCTTTAGGGAGGGAATTGATAATGGAGCCTCAATGGGTACAAAAAGTACAAGACGGTGAAGAAGAAAAAATCCGTACAACATTATCTAAAAAAGATCAAAAAGAACTGGCTATTTCTGATAAAATGTGGGAGTACTATACTGGCATCCCCGGCTGGCTTCCTATTGTATAAGGAGTTCGCTTATCTCTACCATCTCTGCTTCCTTTAATTGTTCTACAAAAAATGGGAAACGTGATGATAATGGTTCTTGCTCAGTAAGTATAAGAATATCCCTTATACTAAACAAGACGGAACATTTTATAGGGAAACCATCTTAGTGGTTTCCCTTCTTTATTGAGTATTAGAGCAGAAAATCAGCCATAGTACATTTGTTTATGAATAAAAGTTATCGTTCATAAGATGCCATAGAAAGGGTTGGATCTAAAGCGAACCTGGGATTAAAAGATAAAACGGCACTCGTATGGTTATATCTTCCATATTATTAACACCTCATTCACATCTATATGAATACTAAATTCCACTGTTGCTTAGAAACTATAGGCTAATAGTAATTATTTTAAGCCACTACTATTAACGGGTATACTAATAAGGAAAGGATGTGGTTGATTATGAATACAATGAAGGCGGTAGGATTAACTCGTTACCTTCCAATCGACAACCCCCAAAGCCTGGTGGACGTAGTTGTAGAAAAACCAAAAGCAGCGGGTCGAGACATTTTGGTCAAAGTTGCGGCCATATCAGTCAACCCTGTTGATACAAAGGTAAGGGCTCCTAAGGAAAGAGTTGAGGAAGTTCCTAAAATTCTAGGTTGGGATGTAGCAGGAGTCGTCGAAGAAACAGGACCGGACTGTTCATTGTTTCGTCCGGGAGATGAAGTTTTTTATGCCGGCAGCATTGCAAGACAAGGCGGAAACAGTGAATACCACCTGGTTGATGAACGAATCGTTGGGCGCAAACCTGTTTCCTTAAGTTTTGTGGAAGCCGCAGCTCTTCCCCTTACTTCCATTACAGCGTGGGAAGCGTTATTTACCCGAATGTCTATTTCCCAAAATCCAGGCCCTAACAAAGGAAAGGCTCTGCTGATCATTGGCGCAGCCGGGGGTGTAGGTTCCATTGCCACTCAGCTGGCCAAACAAGCAGGGCTTACTGTAATCGGGACAGCTTCCCGTCCGGAAACTGTTAGCTGGGTTAAATCAATGGGCGCGGACTATACCATTAATCACCATGAACCGCTCCTTCCACAACTTCAAGCAATTGGATTTACAAACGTTCCGTACATCTTTTGCCTGAATGCTTTGGAAAAACACTGGGCAGGTATTAGCGAAGTTATTTCTCCGCAAGGAGTTGTGTGCGCAATTGATGATCCAACCTCTCCGCTGGACCTCAAATTGCTTAAGCAAAAAAGCGTCACCTTCGTGTGGGAGTTTATGTTCACTCGCCCTGTTTACGAAACAGATGACATGATTGAGCAGCATCATTTGCTTAATCGTATTGCTGATGCTGTGGACCACCAAGAACTGAAGACAACATTGGCCGAAGTCATTGGACCGATCTCAGCAGAAAATCTCCGTCAAGCCCACAACCTTTTGGAGAGCAATAGGACGATTGGCAAGATTGTACTAGAAGGTTTTGTTTGAAAACCTGTTTGCAGAGTGTATTAAAAACAATGAGGTTTCCCGATAAATCGGTATTCCGATAATTGCAATTGGATATAAATATAAAGCCGGCTGCGCTCGCAGCCGGCTTTAATTACACAAAAAAACTTTCTTTTACTTCTAAAATGGTTCTTTTATAAATGGATTAAGTGTTATTCAATGTTTAGACTCTTAAATTCCAACAAAAACCCCTACTTATGCCCCGTAAAGTTATTGGCGCGGAAAAACCGTCAGTTTATTTGTGCGATGAACCACGGCATATATATATACTGACCGTGAAAATCGAATGCAGATCAAAATGAAAAGAGGCTAAAGGTCAGCCTCCTTTCATTGTTTATAGAGTTGGTAAATTTAATGCTGTATTGATATTTTGAACATCTAAATTGAATTGTTCATTCGGATTCCAGGCGTGATAGTATCCATTTTCTGTAAGATAAGCAGAGATTTGCTCATGCATATCAATCGCCTCCACTAAATGGCGGGTTAGGATTTCTTTAACTTCAGGTGTGCCTGACTCGGTAACTGCCATTGCATAATTTCTGACCCCGCTTTTTGCTGAAATCAATAAATCCATGGCAATTACTTGGTCAGAGAGTGCATTCATGCCAGTTAAATTTTCAATGATTGGATTCATATTATTCATCTCCTCACTGCTGCTTTGCGTTAGATAAAATAGAAGCATATTCCTGTAACTGTTTACTGGACACATCAATGTCCTGCTGCATAATACCTTTTAGCGTTTCATCCGTAACCAGGGCTTTCATAGTTTTGGACTTAGTCAAACAAGTGGTCTTAAATACAGCCATTTCATGGACCTCAAGAACTTCATGTAAAGCGTAATTCATACTTATAAAAACCTCCTTCTTATGGTTTCAATACGACTTTTATACAATTATCTGTTCTTGTGTCAAACATTTCATAGCCCCGTTTGGCTTCACTGAGCGGGAGCACATGAGTCACTACATCTCCCGGATCAATTTTGCCTGTTTGAACTAATTCAAACATATATGGCATATAGTGGATGACAGGGGCTTGTCCCGTCTTGATGGTAACATTGCGATTCATAATATCACCCATTGGGAATCCATTATATTTTCCGCCATAAACACCTGTAACTTGGATTGTCCCGCCTTTTCGAACGGCCTGTGAAGCAATGATAAACGCGCCAAATGCTCCGGCGTGAAGTTTGAGGCCGCTTGCAAGGAATTCCATATCAGTCATTTTTCCATCCATGCCTACCGCATCAATGACAACATCTGCTCCACCCTTTGTCATTTCTTTCAGATGCATGCCTGTATTCTCATATTTTTCAAAATTTACAGTTTCCACCTTGTTCGTACGTTTGGCATGCTGCAAACGATATTCCAAATAATCAACGGCAATCACACGTTTTGCACCTTTTAACCAGCAGAATTTTTGTGCAAAAAGTCCTACTGGACCGCAGCCCAGTACAATAACTGTATCTCCGTTCTTTACCCCCGCATTGTCAACAGTCCAAAATGCAGTGGTCATCGCATCAGCAATAACTGAAAGCTTTTCATCGGGTTCTTCAACCGACTCAGGGATTTTGAAATGAGTAAAGTTAGCAAAAGGCACTCGCAGATATTCTGCCTGCCCGCCTGGATGACCGCCAGTTATTCCTGCATATCCAAAATATCCTCCCATATCACCGTTTTCATTGGAATTATCACATTGACTTTCCAAATGGTTTTGGCAGTAAAAGCATTCACCACATGCAATGTTAAATGGAATAATTACACGGTCACCTTTTTTCAGCTTCGTAACCCCTGGTCCTACCTCTTCAACAATTCCCATTGGCTCATGACCAATGATATAGTTTTCCTGCAGATTAGGAATCATCCCATGTATTAGATGTAAATCGGAACCACAGATAGCTGTACTGGTTACTTTGATGATCATGTCATCAGGCTTTTGAATCTTCGGATCTTCAACTTCCTTCACTTCAACGTTTTTAATGCCTTGATACGTTACAGCCTTCATTCTATACAGCCTCCTTTGTTATTGTTTATCAGAATGTTCATCAGGTGTCTGGGCAAATAAACCTTTTCTATTAGTCTCCACAGGGAATAGATTCATTTTGCCAATCATGACCGTATTATTGGCAGAGAGCTGATCTAGTTTATACTGTTCACTTAGTTCGTATGGATGGAACCATTTTTTAGTAATCATAAGGTCTGTAATTTCCTGATGCATCGCAATCCCCTGCATTAGCTGGTCCCGCAAAAGGGCCCTGACATCGGGTGACGCGGATTCAGTTAATGCCACAGCAATATTTCGGACCCCTTCTTTTGCACGAAGAAGGAGGTCCATAGCAAAAGTGGTGTCTGCAAGCTCAGGTACATGTATGGAGTTCATTGGGTCTAGGTGGTCATTGTTCAATGCATATGCACTCCTTTCAAGTTTACTGTCGGGGTTGGGCGGTTTTCAGGAACAGGAGCTTCGAATGGTGCTCGTTTATAGACTTCCTGTAACTGTTCAAGCGCTTGTATCGATTGTTCAACATCTTTTTTCATTAAATTTCTCAAATCATCATCAAAAACCAGTCCTTGCATTAATTTCGATTTCCCTACACAAAGAGTCTTAAAGTTAATGACTTCATGTAAGTCCAGGGACTCATGGGCAGCTAATTTTTGATTATCCATTCATTTCACCCTCCATGTATTCAAATTGAATCAATAGTATTATGCCGAAAAAAAATTTTTTCATACTCTCAGAAAAACAATGATGGAAGAAAATTAATCATCTGTGGTTGTAACAGTGTAGAGACTTGACATACTTCAATGTTTGTCCATAAATTAGAGGTTTTACAAAAAGGGGGATTAAAGTTGCTTATGCTGGGGTTATTGTTCAGTGTACGTAAGTTCGTGTCTGTATTGTTAAAACCAGCCGCCTCTATTTATGGCCGGTCCATGTAAAAATAGAAGTAGTTGTGCCAATTAAACAGGTCAGTTACCTAATTAAAACTGACCTCAAGAATTTTATTTATTAAAGGTAACTTTGCCGTTTTTTGTTGACATAGAGGAATTTCCGTCAAAAGGGGCTGTAATAAAAGTTTATGAAAGAAACCTACTTAAACTCCCTCAGTTTGATACGAATATCTCTGGAATGCTCACTTTTTAGCAAGATTTCATACCCCTTGTAATTAGGGCTAAATGAAATGAGTTCAGATTATTTTTGCTTCGTGAAGGCATAGTTAAATCCCTAGGGGCTTTCCCTCACGTATCTAAACGGAACTCCATCATCCCTTTTTTTTATTTCTTTTAATTTACTAATCTCAATTGTAAATGTTGAATTTCTGTATACCATCATTTGTGATTCGGTCCCCCGTAACGAATCTAAATAAAGTTTTTTTATTAAAAAGAGAAGTGGTTTTTTTCCCTCTTCTCATCGATTTATCTGTCAGTTATACTCCCAGTCATTAATTTATACAGGGAGGGATTCCGTTGTCGTTCGAAGGGAGAATCGTCGGGGCGGTCTTTCGAAACCTATCACATGGCGCGGCGGGTCTTCCCGGAGCTTGCTGTAAACCGAATCTAGGTCCCGTCAATATTGACGAAAAATCGGCTAAACACATGGGGCTGTCCCTCAGGGTACAATTCCCCGTGGCACAGCCCCTCTTCTCATGCCATCATTTAAGGCTTCAGGACGAATTTAATGCATTCGTCCGCATGGTTGTAAAAGGTGTTGTACGCGTTATGCGCCTGATCGAGCGGCACTTTATGCGTGATGATCTCCGTCGGATCGAACTCGCCTGCCATAATTTTTTGATACAGCATCGGCATGTAATGAATCACGGGCGCCTGTCCCATGGTCAGCTTCACGTTTCGTTCCCAAAGGTTTCCGAACATGAACTGGTTGTATTTAGAACCGTATACCCCCGTAATCTGAATCGTGCCGAATTTCCGCACCGCATTCATCGCGATGTTGATCGGGCTGAGCGTCCCGCCAACCAGCTTGGCCTTCTGCTCTTCCTCCTCCAATGGCGTCTTCTTGCCGTCCATTCCGACGCAATCGATGACGACATCCGCACCCCCGCGCGTTATTTCTTTTATATGCAGCCCCACGTCTTTAAAATCTTCAAAGTTGAAGATTTCGACGTTATTCATTTTTTTGGCATGGTTCAGCCGGTACGGGAGATTGTCGATCGCGATGACCCGTTTGGCCCCTTTCATCCAGGCGAATTTTTGCGCCATCAAGCCGACGGGGCCGCAGCCGAGCACCACCACCGTATCCCCCTGCTTCACGCCGCCGTTGTCCACGCTCCAATAGGCCGTCGGCAGCACGTCGGACAGGAACAGGAGCTTCTCATCCTCCAATTCGCATGACTCCGGAATAACGAAAGGCATGAAATTGCCGTACGGCACGTAAAGCAATTCGGCTTGTCCGCCCGGATAATTTCCGTAACGTTCGGTAAACCCAAAGTAAGCTCCCGTATCCACTTGGGTATTGGGGTTGGAGTTGTCGCATTGGCTCTCCATTTCATGCTGGCAGTAATGACAGCTGCCGCAAGAGATATTGAACGGGAGCACGACCCGGTCCCCTTTTTTGACCTTTGTCACCTCAGGGCCCACATCTTCGACGATGCCCATCGGTTCATGTCCGACCACGTAACCGGTTTGGGCTTGAATCGCCCCCTGGTATATATGGAGATCGGAACCGCATATGGCGGTCGAGGTGATCCTGACGATAATCCCGTCTTTTTTCTGAATCGTCGGATCCGCGACCTGCTTCACTTGCATGTCCTTCACGCCATTGAAAGTTACAGCCTTCATAATCACCCTCCTGTTATGGCATGCCTAGAATTTGCATGCATGCTTCTATTATGGAATTGGAAAGTGAGGATTATACATTCGAAGTAGGGTATTTTAGGCAGCCGCGGAGCACCTAAGAACAAGATAGGAGACGGAAGACGAAGCGTTAATGAATACCGCATGGAAAGTCAATTTGGCAAGAGTCAAAACTGAAAAACTTCCATTTTGTTGATAAAGAAATTAAGGATGGCAAATGCTTTTATTAGATTCGATGATACGGGTAATCCATATTAAAAAAGTTTTAACATTTTATTTTAAAAATGCAAAATAAAATTTATCTGGCTTTTATCGATTAATTAGATATTCAAACTTCATTTTTTTATAAGGTTTGCAGTTATTTATGATACGGTTCTCCGTAACGAATCTAAATGATGTTATAAAACCATGAATATATTTTATTTTTCATTTATACCACAGTCAAAACTAATACCTGTTTCATTTTATTTGCCATTTTCCAACGTTTAAGTCTTTTACTTTTGAGTAACTAATTTTAGTGTCTAAAAAAGTTTTAAAAATTCTTTTGCTGCTTTTGATAAGTAACTATTCTTCCTCCAAATTACTTTAGGTTCAGATATTAAGGTCTGATCCTTTAGCTGAATGACTCTCAATCCTCCCAATGAATGGAGGGATAATAACGAGAGTGGTAAGATCGTTGCACCAAACCCCGATGAAACGAGACCAAGTAACATAATTAAATCCTGACATTCGCACAGTATATTTGGTTCTAAATCTAACCGTTGAAATTCATTGACAATTTGTCCATACGCACCTAAACCATAGTTTGGTCGTAGAAGAATCAATGGCAAATCGATGATTTCCTCTAACCTGCATTGTTCTGATCCATTCCACGTCCATTTTTCAGGTAAAACAAGCACATATGGGTCACTTTCCAATGTCATTTGAGAGATACTTTTTTCTGTTATTGGACTATTTGTTATCGCAATCTCAATCTGACGTTTAGATAACATTTTTATGAGATGAATCGTTTCACCTTCCCATACTTTGAAAGTAAGACCAGGATTTTTCTCACGAATATCTACCACCTTAGAAAGGATTATAGATGCACAATAAAGATTGGATCCAACAGATAAAATCCCACTGGCGTCTTTCCTCAATTCTTGAACTTCAACCATTGTTTCATCAAGTTTATTTAAAAGTTCTTTTGCTCGAAGAAGTAATCTTTCCCCCTCCAAGGTTAAATTAAGACTTTTGTTATCTCGATCAAATAACATGACGCCTAGCTCTTCTTCCATTTGTTTGAGTTGTCTGCTCAAAGGGGGTTGAGCAATATTTAATTTCTTTGCAGCGGTCGTGATCTTACCTTCTTCTGCTATAGTGACAAAGTATTTTAACTGTCGAATATCCAATATGAAACCCCCATCATACCAAAATGGTATAGTAAAAAGACAAAACAGATATTTTAAGTATTGATAAATTGAGTATACACTAAGATGTAGTGTAATTCATTTAGTTGAAGGAGTGTGACTTTGTTGTTCAAAAAAAACACCTTACAATTTCCAATGCTTTTATCGGTTGGGAATATATCGAATGGATTTGTGGCCTGGCTTTTTGGTTCAGCAGGACCATTATTAATTGTTTTACAAGCTGCTTCAAAAGGTCATTTGTCTGGTAGCATAACCAGCTCATGGATTTTCGCCATTTATGGAATGGGGGGACTCCTAACGCTCATCGTCTCCTTATATTATAGGCAACCCATAGGCTATGCCTTTTCAATACCTGGAGCCATTCTTGTCGGCTCAAGCTTAACCCATTATTCTTTCAACCAAGTGGTTGGTGCCTATATTATAACCGGGATCCTTATTTTTCTTTTAGGTTTATCTGGCATTGTTACAAAAATGATGAAGGTTTTGCCTATGCCAGTTATGATGGGGATGGTGTCAGGCGTCTTACTCCCTTTCGGAACTGAAATGATCCGCTCGGTTGTAAAAAATCCTTTACTCAACGGAATCCCGTTACTTGTCTTTCTTGCTCTTTCTTTTTTCTTACGATTTTCAAAAAAGTTTCCGCCTATATTAGGGGCGGTCATTGCGGCAATTCTTTGTCTTAAATTTTTGCCGAACGTTTCTGTACAGCCTCTCCAAATAACAATGGGCATTCCCCATTTTATCATCCCATCATTTAGTTTTTCTGTTGTAGGGGAACTTGTCATTCCATTACTCTTAACGGTTATTGCTATTCAAAATGCCCAAGGGATTGCTATTTTAGAAACCCATGGCTATCGTCCACCGATCAATGCCATGACCAATTGGAGCGGAATCGGTACCATTATAAATGCTTTTTTTGGGGGCCACCCAGCCTGTATTGCAGGTCCCATGACGGGCTTACTTGTTAACAAAGAATCAGGCAAACTTGAACATAGGTATGTCGCTGCTATTGTATTAGGAGTATTATCCTGTCTATTAGCTCTATTCTCTCCAATAGCTTCCCAAATTCCACATGTCATTCCTGCCTCATTAATTCAATTACTAGGTGGAGTCGCCATGATTAGTGTCCTGGTTGACTCTTTGAAAATGAGTTTCTCTGGTCCATTCAAATCAGGAGCCCTCTTTTCCTTTATAATCACAATCTCTGGGATCTCTATTCTCCATATCGGCGCACCATTCTGGGGTCTGATTGGGGGTACCTTAGCCACCGTGTTCTTGGATAAACAAGATTTTTATAAATCCGAGTCAAGTGACCAAAACAATGAAACTAACATGAGTAAAGCTCTTTACAAGGACAAAATTTCCTAACACCGTTTTTTAGATCTCGGATACATCTCATGACAAAATAAATGACACCTAGACATAGTTCAGTCTAGATGTCATTTATTTCTTTGTATAGCATAAAAACTTCATTTACTTATGATAGGGTTCCCCTCGATTAATCCGAAAAGCCCGATAAACCTGCTCAACCAAAATAAGCCGCATCAGCTGGTGCGGGAAGGTCATTTTGGAGAAGGACAGGGAGTCGTCGGCGCGCTGCATGACGGCCCTGCCGAGACCGAGGGAGCCGCCGATGACGAAGGCGATTTTGCTTTTGCCGTAGGTGGCGAGCTTGTCGATGGTGTCGGCAAGCTCTTCTGAGGTCTTTTGTTTCCCCTGGATGGCGAGGGCGATCACATGGGCATCCTGGCTGATTTTGCTCAGGATGCGCTCTCCTTCTTTGTCCTTGATCTGTTCCATCTCTATGGCACTCAGGGTTTCGGGTGCTTTTTCGTCGGGTACTTCGATGATTTCTACTTTTGCGTAGGGTGACATTCTCTTGATGTATTCCTCAATTCCCTGTTTTAGATATTTCTCTTTTAGCTTGCCAACCGTGACAATTGAGATATTCACACTTTACACAACCTTTACGAAATGATTACAAACATGTTATCCACAGGGTTTATCCACATATCCACATTTTCTATCCACATCTTGTATGGGAATATTAGTTCGCCACTATATATACAGCGGGATTATCACAATATTCACAGGTTGTTGATATCTCATTTTCGGTGGTTACTTCTTTTAAAAACGGGGCAACTTCATGCTCGTCCACCACAGTATCAAGCGCCAGATCGACATGTTCCTTGCAGCAATAAATCATGTTATTTTCCTCCATCATCTCATTTTTAGGTTAGCGTTCCCTTTACCAATTATTTATCCACATATAAATACAGTACGGTTCCAAGAAAATTTATCCACAGAAATCGTACCATGAAAAGAAAAAGCAGAAAAGCCTCAAGCTTTCTGCTTATCTTCTTTATTAAAATGTATCGTTCGTACTCAGGTTCATGGTGACTTCCTGAAGCTTGCCCGCACGGTATAGTTTGATCTTCATGGATTGGCCGATTTTCTTTTTGTTATAAAGATGCTGTCTCAGTTCAGCGACATCCTTGATCTTTTCACCGTCCATCTCAACAATCACATCCAGTTCCTTGATGCCCGCCTTGGCGGCCGGCGAACCGGACTGCACATCCACGATAGCTACCCCGGACGTGACCTTGGACGGAAGCTTTAATGTATTTTGCTGATGATACTGGGAAATCTGCTCGACTGAACGCAGATCCACCCCCATATACGGACGCCTTACTTCCCCGTACCGCTCAAGATCCTCGATCACTGGGATCGCTGTGTTGATGGGAATGGAAAGGCCGATTCCTTCTACAGACTGCTGGGCAATCTTCATAGAGTTGATTCCGATTACCTGACCCTTCAGATTCACAAGCGCCCCGCCGCTGTTGCCCGGGTTAATGGCTGCGTCTGTCTGGATGACCTCGGAATTCCAATCGACGGCTCCATCCTCGTTCACATCAATTTCTATTGTCCTCTCGAGACCGGAGATGACCCCCTGTGTCACTGAACCGGAAAACTGGAGGCCAAGGGGATTCCCGATGGCGATCACCGGTTCTCCTGCCTTCAGTGCCTTGGAGTCGCCAAAATCGGCTACAGTCTTGGTCTTATCTGAATCTACCTCAACCACCGCAAGATCGGTCCATATATCGCTGCCCCGGAGCTTTCCAGGGATTTTTGTACCATTAGCAAGGCTTACTTCAATCCGGCTGGCATCTTCGACCACATGGTGGTTGGTGACAATATAAGCTTTTTTGCCGCTTTTTTTATATACCACCCCGGAGCCAGTGCCGGCTGCTCCGCTGCCTTCATTCCACGCGCCTGTCTGCTGGATGTTGGTGATGCCTACCACTGCATCACCGGCCTTTTCCACAGCCTCTGTGACGGCCGTATTCACATTCAATGAGACATTCTGCTTAATCGGCTCCTGCTGGCTTGAATTGCCGCCGCCTGTCGTATTGCTGACATCCTCATCCGTGCCTCTCATCATCGGCAGTATATACGATATCAGAAGTGCCCCGATAATGGCACCGATTAACCCAGAAAAGAAATAGCCTCTTCGGCTTCCACCCCTGTTTGACCTGGTTTGATAATCTTGATCGTAGTATCCCATCCATCAGACCTCTTTTCCTATGAATGTATCTGCTAGTTTCGGCAGTTCCTACTCATAATTATACTGATTAATTTGCAAAATTCTAACATAAAGCCCCGCACCTGGCTAAATACAAAAAAGAATGAAGGATTTCTCCCCCATTCCTTTTATACACTAATCAGCTCAGTCGGAACCTTGCAGTCAGTATCATATAATTCAAATTGCTCCCCTACTCTGATTCCCCTCATCTCAAGCGTCTGGGCCACCGACATCCGGGCCAGATCCTTCATATTGTTGTCGAGGCTCAGATGGGCAAGGTAAATCCGTTTCGTGTTGTCGCCCGCCACTTCACTCATGGCAATGGCGGCATCTTCGTTCGATACATGCCCGACATCGCTCAGGATCCGGCGTTTTGTATTCCAGGGATATCTTCCCATGCGGAGCATCTGCACGTCATGATTGCTTTCAAATACATACATATCCGCATTGGAGATGATGCCCTTCATCCGGTCGCTCACATAGCCTGTATCCGTAATCAGCACCAGCTTCTTGCCGCCGTGATGGAACACATAAAACATCGGCTCGGCGGCGTCATGCGAAACGCCGAATGATTCAATATCGAGGCCCCCGAAGCTTTTCACCGTTTCCATGTCAAAGGTGAATTTCTGATCGAGAGGCACCTCGCCGATATTTCGCTCCATTGCTGCCCAGGTCTTGGCATTGGCATAGACCGGGAGCTTGTATTTTCTCGCAAGGATGCCGAGTCCCTTGATGTGATCGCTGTGTTCATGGGTCACAAGAAGGCCGGAGAGCTCGGATGGATCTTTTCCGATCTGCTTGAATAAGAGATCCATCTGCTTTCCGCTCAGGCCCGCATCCACTAAAAATGACTGTCCGTCCGCTTCTACAAATATCGCATTTCCCGTACTCCCGCTCGCGAGAACACTAAAATGCATTGACATATCTTCTTCACTCCAATTTTTCTTCATCAGATGACACTTGAAAGATCTGGCCTTCAATCGCATTGACAAAGAAATCATTATTATCGTCAACGGTAATATGCCAGGTTGGCGTCAGCACCTGTGAAGCTGTCTTGACCGGCACAACCGTATAATATCCAAGGGTAACCTTTGTAATTTTGCTTTTTTCCGGCAGTTTTCCTTTGTTAAAGAGCGTTTCGACCGCTTTCATGGCCGAGATGATTTCTTCCTTTTCCTTGAATTCCTCAATATTGCTCAGGAATGTCTGGCTGTATGCATAAATCTGGTTCTGCTTGTTCAGGAACAGCTTCAGCTGGCCGCTGTCATTCAGATAAATGACCTTCCGGTTATAAGTCTGGGACATGAGAATGGTGTTATCCTTAGCCGAATAATTCCAGAATCTGTACTCATCCCCGTTCAGGACATTTTCACGGACGAATTTCTCTGCTTCATCGGCACTCTTAGGATCACTGAGCTTATAAGACACCTTCAGGGTCGCATATACAGAAGATCCATCATTGATCGTCATCTTCTGTGTTTTTAAGGATGAGAAATCTTCTTTCTTGAATACCTTGCTTTTGGCAATGATATATTTTTCACTATGAGCATCTGTCGGAACGGCGTTCACATTGATGCCGTTTTCCTTCAGCCTGTCCTGAAAATCCGGCTCTGTTGCATAATCATAGTCCAGCGAGCTGCGTTTATCAATATATTGATACAGCAGGAAGGCATCCAGAATTAAAAAGACTATGATAAAAATGGTCTTAGTTTTGTTCCAATCCAATAATATCGCCTCCCGGCTTGCCGAAAGGAACTTTCTTCCATACACCGGCATATCGGTAATACCAGGCAGGTTCAAGGCCCACCAGATTATCAGCCTCAGTATTACGCTTAAGTTCATACCCAATTTTTATATCCTGGATCAGCTCACTCTTGATATTCTTGACAGCCTGCAGTTCCTGCAGGACTTCGCTCCCGCCAGGCATTTTCACCTTGGCATCGTCGATGGGAATAGGGAAATCGAGTGTGAAGATGGGACGGGAATATTGAAAGACGTTCTCCTGTCCCCAGAATTGGACGATTTCAGACATGCCGGATTCATTAAAGACCGGCATTCCATTAATATACATCCGGTATGTGATCTTCTGGTCAAGCGGATTAAAGCCGGCATACCGGTAGCTGTCATCCCAGCCTGCATGCTCGTTTACGAATTCAAGGCTGTTGCGGATGAGCTGGGACGGGCTTCCATCATAACTGGTCTCCTTGGTTGGATTCACATAGGACATGGTCATCGTATCCCAGTAAATGTTCAGGAGCCTGAAGCCGTCTGTAAATTCTTCGGTATATTCTTCCCCTCTTGTCACCCGTGTTTTTTTGACGTAGTTGGGGTCATTAAAGAGTGTACTCTTGAACCTCTCGATTTCCAAATCTAACGTTTTATAAGTAAAGCGCGGAACGCTCAGATTCTTTCCTGGAAGGAAAACAGCACGTCCTTTGGCGATGATATGCTTCTCATAGGCACTATCCCCGTAGAGTGCAGAGGCAAACCGGTAGGTATTCTGCTCAAATCTGTCGATATTGTCTGAATTGACTCTGCATTGATAAATCTTCCGGTCCGCATACGAAATAAAGTACACATACACCTGGTTATTCCGTTTGCTGTTTACATTGAAGATGATGCGGTCAAAGCTCCCTTTTGGAAGATTTCTTTCCTCTATCTGCAAGACGGAATTATATAGATAAAGAGGGACCTTCTCCGGAAAGATGATTTCGGTCTTTCCGTCACCATGGACAAAATCCAGAAATTCATCTTCAGAAACCTGACTGGATATATCATAAAAATTAGCATAAGACCATTTCGTGATTTCCTTCATCACCTTGCTGATCTCAAGCTCGCTTGAGGTGACATAATGCTGATTGTTTTTATGATAGATAACTTCAGTCGGCCTTATGATACCTTCGACTTCCTGTTTGTCTTTAGTGGTGACCTGTATATATTGGCTGCTTTGATCTCTTGATTCTTCATAATCAGGCTGATAGGACCAAATTCTCCAGGTAAGAAAGATGCTGACCAAAACCAGCAGGGAAAGGATTATGCTTTTATACTTCTCGACCCTCATGCCCATTCATCCTCTTGATCCGGATTATAAGGCAGGGTGAAGAAGATAGCTGTTCCCTTGCCTTCTTCACTCTCGGCCCAGATCTTGCCTTCATGCGCTGTGACCATTTCCTTGGCTATGGCAAGACCAAGGCCTGTGCCGCCAAGTTTTCTGGACCTTGCCCGGTCGACGCGGTAAAACCGCTCAAATACCTTCACGACATTATCCTTAGGTATACCCATGCCCTGGTCCTTGATGCTGATTTCTATTTCGCCTTCAAGCTCACGCACCCTGAAGCGGATCTGCCCGCCCTCTGGCGAGTACTTCAAGGCATTTGAAATGATATTGTCTATGATCTGGGTGATCTTATCCTCATCAATCTCGACAAAAATGGCTTTATCAGGCAGTTGACGGACAAAGGAGACATTCTGGTCCTTCGACATTTCAAACCGGTCAATGATGTGGTGAAAGAATTCAGTGAAATCCACCCAATCCTTCGTAATCTTATAATCCTTGCTGTCGAGCTTGGAAAGCTGCAGAAGGTCATTTACAAGGCGGATCATCCGCTCGGTCTCCTTTTGGGTGACCTTGAGGAAGTTCGGCGCAATGCTTTCATCCCGCCATGCTCCCTCGGTTAATGCCTCTAAATAGCTCCGCATGGTCGTAAGCGGGGTCCGCAGCTCGTGTGATACGTTTGCGACAAACTCCCTGCGTTCTTCCTCCACCTTTTCCTGCTCGGTGATATCATGAAGCACAGCAATCAGACCGTTCACAAATCCGGTCTCACGCTGGATGACTGAAAAATTCGCGCGCAGGATCAAATCCTTTGCGGTGGTGCTGTTATCGAGGATAACCGACTCCGTCTCCTCCAGCAGCCCTTCGAATGTATATTGATCTTCAAGGTCCAACAACGGTACGATGTCCTGGGAAATAACTGTTTCACGTGAAACATTCAGCATCTTTGCAGCCTGTTCATTGATCAGGATGATCCGGCCCTTCCTGTCGGTCGCTATAACACCGTCAGTCATGTAGGAGAGCACGGACGCAAGCTTTCTCCGCTCACCTTCTGTGGATGACTGTGCATCCTGAAGCTTTTTCGTCAGGTTATTGAACGTGATGGCAAGCTGGCCGATTTCATCATACCCGTAAACCTTAACCTTCCGTGAGAAGTTCCCTTTGGCCATCGCCAGGGCCTGCCTTCTCATGTCCGACATCGGACGGGTAATGGTCTGCGCCAGCAGGATGCCGAGGATGGCTGTGATTCCCAGCGCAATCGCTGTTCCAGTTGTGAAGATTTTATTGATTTCCTTGATTTGCTCGAATACTGATTCAATATCTGCCTTTAAGTAAATCGCCCCGATGGTCTCTCCCCGTGATTTAATGGGAGAGGATAATACCCAGATCCGCTTTCCTGTTTTCTTAACAACCTGCACACTGCTCTGCTCTGTCCCCAGCAGGGAAAGCTTCACCAGATTATTGGTGCTCCTTCTTCCTACAATGCCGTCTCCATCATCCGCCTTGGATGTACCGATGATCTTGCTGCCGCTGTCGATTACCTGGATTTCCTGGATATCGCCGGCTTTATTGTCCCGGAGCAGCTGATTGATCTCTTCTTCCAATGTGGCAGAATTTTTATCCCGTTCCTTCACCATCTCTTCTTCAATACTGAAAGATAGAATATTTACCTGCTGCTTCAAAGAGCTTTCGAAATTTGCCCTGAGCTTATCCTCGAGCCCGTCCACAAAATAGACGGCAATGATCTGCATGGCAACAAGAATGAGCAGTACATAAATTAAGACAAATTTAAGATGGATAGATCTAAAAAATCCTACCTTTTTCATTCACGACTACTCCTGTTCAGGGTTGCGCAGGTAGTATCCTACTCCGCGTCTGGTCACAATCCATGCCGGATGGCTTGGATTGTCTTCAATTTTTTCCCGCAATCGCCTTACCGTCACATCCACCGTGCGGACATCACCGTAATAATCATAGCCCCAGACAGTCTGAAGCAGATGCTCCCGCGTCATAACCTGGCCGATATGCTTAGCCAGATAGTGAAGCAGCTCGAACTCCCTGTGCGTCAGTTCAATGGTGTCTCCGCGCTTTGATGCAATATAGGCATCCGGATGGATAATAAGGGAACCTACCGCTATTTCTTTAGAATCGTCCTCAATCTGGTCCGGCGCAGGAGCTGCCTGCTGGCGTCTCAGGTTCGCCTTTACCCTTGCAATGATCTCTCTTGTGCTGAATGGCTTTGTGACATAATCGTCAGCCCCTAGCTCAAGACCCAGGACCTTATCGATCTCAGAGTCTTTTGCCGTAAGCATGATAATGGGAATATCATGTTTTTTGCGGACTTCACGGCAGACTTCCATGCCGTCACGGCCAGGCAGCATGATATCAAGGAGGATGAGGTCCGGCTGGATTTCCTCGACCATCTTGACTGCATCATTTCCGTCATACGCGCACTGGACTTCGTAGCCCTCTTTTTTTAAATTGAATTGTAAAATATCTGCAATCGGCTTTTCATCATCAACCACGAGGATTTTTTTATCCATGATATTGCTCCTTTATATCAATCTCGAATATAGTTAATCTATGTTTTAGTATCATGTTTACCGCTTTCTATCAGACATATGTTCTCTACTATAATTTATCATGATATAGCACTTAAATCATCTTTTATAATTGATTGGAAGGCGTTTACTGTTAAACGGACGTAAATGACCCGGTGTTTCTTTAAGAAAATAAAAAAAACCGTATAAAGGACACTGTTTTATTTGTGCCCCTTATACGGGTCAGGATTAATTGTTTATATAGTTCAGCGGATTTTTCAGGATTCCGTTTTTCCTGACTTCAAAATGAAGATGGACTCCTGTTGAATCTCCTGTCGACCCCATAACCCCTATCTTGGTTCCTGCTGCCACCACATCGCCTTCTTTTATGGAGATGGAAGCCAGGTGGCCGTATAGAGTCTCATATCCGTTTTGATGGTCGATGATCACTTTGTTGCCGTAGCCGCTGCTCATTCCTGCGAACTTTACAACGCCATTATCACTCGCTTTTATGGTCCGGTTTGAAGGTCCGGCTATATCGATCCCTTTATGCATGCGGCCCCAGCGTGCGCCCATCTTGCTTGTGATAATCCCGTCCACTGCCGGCCAGGTAAATTTCCCGCTGCCTACGGATGGAAGGACCTTTGTCCCCTTTTCGATGATGGTCGGGACCGGCTTCTTAATTTCCTCTACTGTTTCAATCTTTTTCTCTATCTGTACACCGTTTTCAAGCAGCACCAGGGAATGTATTCTTTCTTCACCCTTTTTCCCTTTCTGCTTAACCTCCGTCATTCCTTTAAGAAGGCCGCTGCTCTTCACTACCTTACGGATATTTGGGATTTCTTTCGTTTCCGATACTTCCTTTTGGATAATAACATCCACATACGGCACTCGATTCAGTACTTTAAGGACTCCATTGTCCTTTATTTTTTTGCTATCCTTAAGTTCGGGGTTCAGCTCGGTCAATTCCTCAAGCTGCATATGATGCTTTGTTGCAATAACTTCCGGCTTTTCCCCTGCCATTGCCTTGTATTCTTTCTGCTCTGTTTTTCCCTCATTCAAAGCATGCAGCGCTTCTTTTGGCTCTACAATTTTGGACGGATCAACCTTTTCCCTGGAAATGCTTACGTTTTTACTCAACCGGATATACAGCTGGGGCAGCTCAGCCGATTTCGCTGCTTCCACTTTTTTCTTCTCTGCTTTAGAAAGATACTGAGTTTTCAGCTCATCAATCGTCTCCTCAGCCTCTTTCTTTTCCGGCAGGTAAGCGACCTTTTCGCCATCCACTTCTAAGGCATAAGATTTAGCTTCAAGCGGCAGCTCATCCACTTTCTTCACTACTTTTTTATCATCCGTCTTTGGAAAAAGCACCGTCTCCGACTTTATCTTGATATCTTTTTTCATTGAAAAAGAGTAGCCCGGATATTCACTTTCGGCTGCCTCTACCCGTTCCTTCACGGCATCCTTAATGTTTTTCTTATCGGATACTTTACCGAGATATGTATCTTTATAGTAAACCTTATAAATAGTCGGCAGCAGCGGTCCAAATGCAGCAGCTGAATGGAAGGTCCCCATTATCAAAATAACAGTAAAGATCAAAACCTTCTGTATGAGATGTTCTGTATATTTATTGAAGCTTTTGGCTCTATTCACGAATCACTAAACCTCCTGTACAAAAAAGCTGTCAGGTTTTTCGTCACCTATGCTTTATTAAAATATCTTTTTATTAAGACCAATTAAGAACTTAACATATCTTAATAACTAATAGGTCCAAAGTAACACTTTTGTAATATAACTGTATACTCAGCGTCATTTTGCTGGAAGAGCTCTTTAAGTAGAGTCTTAATTTCCCATGGGATGGTTTCCAGATTTATCTTTTACACTGTTTTTGCAAACTTTTGACTGTTGAACAAGAACGTTGATTTCCTCTCCAGACGCTCCCTTTCGGCGGGTGCGGGCGGTGAGCCTCCTCGTCGCCTTCGGGGTCTCACCTGTCCCGCTGCTCCCGCAATTAAAAGCGGAGAACGATGCCTGCTAAATGCAATGATTTAAAAGCTCAATGTTTATATTTTCAGATTAAGGCAGCGAATTTAGTTAGCAGGAAAACGATAATGACATAACAAAAAATTACAATAAAAAAGCGCCGCAGGGGCGCTTTTTAAAGGATGGCTCAGGACGGAATCGAACCGCCGACACAAGGATTTTCAGTCCTTTGCTCTACCGACTGAGCTACTGAGCCGTATTAAAATGTTTATTTCCTTCTTTAAGTGAGGTTAATAACCTTCACACAAATCTCAGGAAGTTTATGCAAGCAGCGGCTCGATTTGTGTGCTGAAGCACTTTCCCGGTAGTTTATTCGTACGTGCTCTACCGACTGAGCTACTGAGCCGTATTACGGCTTGCGCTAAGCTTCAAATTTCTTCGTCAGCTCCTTCACTCACATCCTCACGCATATGCATACGCTCCGGTGTTCGCTCAGTCGCTTCCTCGAACTTTTCGCTTATCACAACCCTTAGATTATGTTGTGTTAAAAATGGCGGTCCCGACGGGAATCGAACCCGCGATCTCCTGCGTGACAGGCAGGCATGTTAACCGCTACACCACGGGACCTTATTAAAATATAAAATTTTCTACATGCCCTGAATCACTGCGGGTTAACTGTCTCTTCCTCTTCCAGTATTCCAAGGAAGCTTATGCGTCGAGACAACTCGCTGTTTATTCGGTGGTGATTTGCTCGTCGCTACACCACGGGACCTTATTAATATATAAAATTTTCTTCATGCTCTGAATTACTGCGGGTTAACTGTCTCTTCCTCTTCCAGTATTCCAAAGAAGCTTATGCGTCGAGACCACTCGCTGTTTATTAGGTGGTGATTTGCTCGTCGCTACACCACGGGACCTTATTAGCTTTTAAGTTTCTATTACTGCTTATGTATGGAAGCAAAAATGAAATGACCCCTACGGGATTCGAACCCGTGTTACCGCCGTGAAAGGGCGGTGTCTTAACCGCTTGACCAAGGGGCCATAAATGGTGAGCCATGAAGGATTCGAACCTTCGACCCTCTGATTAAAAGTCAGATGCTCTACCGGCTGAGCTAATGGCTCTTAACTAATTTCGCTAAGCAACAAATATGTTTCAGCGACGTTTTTAATAGTAGCATATAAAAGCAATTGATAGCAACTACTTTTCTAAAAAAATATTTAAAGCTGATTTCTTTTGTTTTTCTTCTCTTACAAACTTTTTTAGTATAATGGCAATTGCCATGCGATCCCTCAATAAATGCAAAAAGAGCTGCCCCGAAATTTAGGTTCGCCGCCCGTATTGAGACCGGGCGGCGGACCCTTATGGGACAGCCCCTCTGGATTTAATTTAAACCAGTCTCCATGGGCTTCTGACTATGTTTGTCTGGGTGCGGTCAGGTCCTACTGAGAACATGGAAAGAGGCACACCTACGAGCTGTGAAACACGTTCTACGTAGTGGCGGGCATTTTCCGGGAGATCATCCAGGGATTTGCAGCCTGTGATGTCTTCTGTCCAGCCTGGAAGCTCTTCGTATACAGGCTCGCTTTCCGCAAGGATTTTAAGGCTTGCCGGGTATTCTTCCATTACTTTGCCCTTGTGGCTGTAAGCTACGCAGATTTTAAGCGTTTCAATTCCTGTCAGTACATCGATTGAATTCAGGGATAGATCAGTCAACCCGCTTACACGGCGGGCATGGCGCACGACTACAGAGTCGAACCAGCCGACACGGCGCGGGCGTCCGGTAGTTGTTCCGTATTCACGGCCCACTTCGCGGATCTGATGGCCGATTTCATTATCTAGTTCAGTCGGGAATGGCCCGTCTCCTACCCGTGAGGTGTAAGCTTTGCAGACACCGACAACATGGTTGATCTTAGTCGGCCCCACACCTGAACCGATGGTCACTCCGCCGGCCACAGGATTCGAGGAAGTTACGAATGGATAGGTACCCTGGTCGATATCGAGCATAACACCCTGCGCCCCTTCAAATAGAACACGCTTGCCGGCATCCAGAGCATCGTCCAGTACGACGGATGTATCACACACATATTGCTTGATTTGCTGTCCATACTCATAGTATTCATCCAGAATCTCTTCAATCGTGAACCCGTTCGTCTCATAGAAACGTTCCAGCAGACGGTTCTTTTCTTCAAGATTCCTCGCCAGTTTTTCTTCGAATGTATCCCGTTCTAATAAGTCTGAAATTCTGATTCCGTTTCGTGCAGCTTTGTCCATGTAAGCAGGACCGATGCCTTTTTTAGTCGTTCCGATCTTATTGGCCCCTTTCCGCTCTTCCTCCACTTCATCAAGCTTCAGATGATATGGGAGAATTACATGGGCACGGTTGCTGATGCGCAGATTGTCAGTTGTGATGCCGCGTTCATGGAGATAGGCCAGTTCTTTTACAAGAGCCTTCGGATCTACGACCATTCCGTTGCCGATCACACAGATTTTATCACTATAGAATATGCCTGATGGAATTAAATGCAGCTTATATGTTTCGCCGTTGAATTTTATAGTATGACCTGCATTGTTACCACCCTGGTAACGAGCAATCGCCTCTGCATTTTCTGATAGAAAGTCTGTTATTTTACCTTTTCCCTCGTCACCCCACTGGGTTCCAACCACAACTACTGAAGACATTCTTACAAGCACCTCCAAATTTACGTTCAGCTGTTTTTTATCAGCTGCCTGTCAAACACGTTCATTTTATCAGGAAAACAACGTGTCAGTCAAACAAAAACCGAACATTTTATTTTATTTATTAATCTTCGTTCGCTATTTACCTTTTTCATGTCTTCATAGCAAGAAGTATATTTTTTTATATTTCTAGAGGAATTCATATTTTTAAACCATGGTGATTGGAGCGGAAGGAGCGGGACTCCTGCGGACTAGCGGGACAGGTGAGACCGCTCAGTCGAAGACGAGGAGGCCAAGCGGCCGCCCCGCTCCAATGGAGCACACCGGAGTGGTAATCAACCTTCTTCTCAAATAGCCATAATGAAATGCCTTTTTATTTTTAGGCTATCCTGACCAATCTATGTATCAGGTTATAAAAAGAGAAATAAAAAGCACCAGCCGAAGCTGGTGCGGTGATTCATGCCCCTGGTGGTACGGCAGCATCATCAAATCTGCGTTCCAGGTTTACGAATTTATTATACTCCTTAACAAACGCAAGGGAGACGGTACCAACCGGGCCGTTACGCTGTTTGGCAATGATGATTTCAATAATGTTTTTATTTTCACTTTCTTTGTCATAATAATCATCGCGGTATAAGAAGGCTACGATATCCGCATCCTGCTCGATACTTCCTGATTCACGGATATCTGACATCATCGGGCGCTTGTCCTGGCGCTGTTCCACTCCACGGGAAAGCTGTGACAGGGCAATGACCGGGACTTGCAGCTCACGGGCAAGGGCTTTAAGGGAACGTGATATCTCAGATACTTCCTGCTGACGGTTCTCGCCTGAGCGGCCGTTACCCTGGATCAATTGGAGATAATCGATCAGGATCATCCCAAGGCCGTGCTCCTGTTTGAGCCGGCGGCATTTAGAACGGATTTCACTGATCCGCACGCCTGGTGTATCGTCAATGAAAATGCCGCTGTTTGAAAGGCTTCCCATCGCCATCGTAAGTTTGCGCCAGTCTTCATCTGTCAAAGAGCCTGTACGCAGGTTTTGCGCGTTGATATTGCCTTCGGCACAGAGCATACGCATGACCAGCTGCTCCGCTCCCATCTCCAGGGAGAATATGGCCACGTTCTCTCCTGCCTTGGTGGCCACATTCTGGGCGATGTTCAAAGCGAAGGCTGTCTTACCTACCGATGGACGGGCGGCGACGATGATCAAATCATTCCGCTGGAATCCCGCAGTCATTCTATCAAGCTCTGAAAATCCGGTTGGAATCCCTGTTATATCTCCGACACGGTTGTGAAGGAGCTCAATATTGTCATATGCTTTGACGAGTACATCCTTGATATTCTGGAAGGCACCGGAATTTTTCCGATTGGCCACTTCCATGATGTTTTTTTCTGCTTCTCCGAGAAGATTTTCCACTTCATCCTCACGGGCATAGCCATCCTGGGCGATTGTGGTCGCTGTACGGATCAGTCTGCGGAGAAGGGATTTTTCTTCCACTATGCGGGCATAGTACTCAATATTCGCTGCAGTGGGCACTGATCCTGCCAGTTCGCTCAAATAGGATACCCCGCCTACATCCTCCAGTTGCTTGGATGCCTGCAGGTCTTCCGTAACGGTAACAAGATCGACCGGCTTACCTGAATCACTCAGCCTGAGCATTACATCAAAAATCTTTTGATGGGCATTCCGGTAGAAATCCTCGGGGATCAATACTTCAGATGCCAGCGTAAGTGAAGAAGGTTCGAGGAAAATGGCGCCAAGGACAGCCTGTTCAGCTTCTATATTCTGCGGAGGAATCCGGTCTGTGTATAATTCATTCAAAACTTTTTGCCCCCCTTTTTATTCCGGCTTTGTATATGTTTGTAATAGAATAGGAAAATAGCAATAGTGTCAAAAAAAATGTGATGAAGCTTCAAGTAGATAAAGCCTCATCACATTTTATCATTTTTAGGCCGGTATTTCACGGTCCAATTATTTCTGTTCTTTAACGGCAACTGTCAAAGTGGCTGTTACTTCGTTGTGCAGTTTGACCGGAACTTTCGTATGCCCGAGAGTTCTGATTCCGTCCTCAAGCTCGATTTTCCTTTTATCGATTTTGATTTTATGCTTTTTCAGAAGTTCTTCGGCGATCTGCTTGCTTGTAATCGATCCGAACAGCCTGCCGCCCTCTCCGGATTTAGCTGTCAATTCCACAGTCAGCTTCTCGATCTTTTCCTTCAGTTCGATCGCTTCCTGCAGCTGGTTTTCAGCAGCTTTTTCTTCTTTTTTCTTCTGCCCGTTCAATGTGGCTACCGCGGAGTTAGTCGCTTCCACGGCAAGTCCCTGCTTCAGCAGGAAATTTTGCGCATAGCCATCCGCTACGTTTTTGACTTCCCCTTTTTTCCCTTTTCCTTTAACGTCTTTGAGAAAAATTACTTTCATTCCTTACTTCCCCCTTCTAAATATTCGTCAATTGCCTCAATTAATCTCGTTTCTGCTTCTTCTATTGAAATATCGGCAAGCTGGGTGGCAGCATTCGTCAGGTGGCCGCCGCCTTCCAATGCTTCCATGATCACCTGGACATTGATATCCCCAAGCGATCTGGCGCTGATTCCGACCACATCCTCATCCCTTCTAGAGATGACAAATGACGCCGTGACACCGTCCATGGTCAGGAGTGTGTCGGCAGCCTGTGCAATCATAACCTGATTGTTCATCTGATCGGTGCTGCTCTTGGCGATGGCAATGCCGTCACGATAAAAGGAGACGGATTCTATAAGTTTTGCACGCTTGATATAGGTTTCTACACTTTCCTTGAGGAATTTCTGGACGAGTACGGTATCAGCTCCATGCGCCCTTAGATAGGAAGCGGCGTCAAAGGTCCTGGCGCCTGTCCGGAGTGTAAAGCTTTTGGTATCGACAATGATGCCCGCAAGCAGGGCCGTAGCCTCCAGCATTTCGATCTTGCCGCGCTTCGGCTGATACTCAAGCAGCTCGGTCACAAGCTCTGCAGTGGATGACGCATATGGCTCCATATAAACCAGCAGGGAATTGGCAATGAATTCTTCGCCGCGGCGATGATGGTCGATGACGACTACCTTATCAAAACGGTTCAGGAGCTTCTCATCGATGAGCATGGACGGCTTATGTGTATCCACCACAACAAGAAGTGTTTCTTCCGTAATCATTTCATACGCTTCCTCCGGACTGATGAAGCGCTCAAACAGGTCCGGCGTCTGCTTTGTCTCCTCAAGGAGTCTCTCCACACCTGTTTCGAGCTCATTGAAATTGATGACACTGTATGCATCCCTCTGATTCATACCGGCAATCTTCAGGATGCCTATGGATGAGCCCACTGCATCGAGGTCAGGGAACTTATGCCCCATAACAATGACCTTGTCGCTGTCGACGATGATATCACGGAGTGCATGTGATATGACCCTTGCGCGGACCCTGGTCCGTTTTTCAATCGGGTTGGTTTTGCCTCCGTAGAATTTCACCTTTCCATTGTTCAATTTGATGGCTACCTGATCCCCGCCCCGTCCTAAGGCCAGGTCAAGGCTTGACTGGGCAAGGATGCCCAGCTCCGGCAGCGAAGAAACGCCTGATCCTACCCCGATGCTCAGGGTCAGGGGTACATTCTGCTTGGCGGTTGTTTCCCTGATCTCATCGAGAATCGAGAATTTACTCTTTTCCAGATGCCCCATGATATGTTCGTTATAAACCGCGATAAACCTGTCGGCTGACACCCTTTTCAAGAAGATGCCATTCTCCTGGGACCACCTGTTCAGCAGTGAAGTCACGAGGGAATTGATGCTGCTGCGTCTATGATCATCCATGTTCTGGGTAAGATCATCATAATTATCCAGGAATATGATGGAGATGACAGTTCTCTCGTCCTCGTAAAGCTTTTCGATTTCAACCTGTTCGGTCACATCGAAGAAATACAGCAATCGTTCCTCCCGCTTATGAATGACCCTGAATTTGCGGTCTACAAGTGTGATGGTTTCCGATTCCACTTCCTGCTTGATCAGCGGGACAAGGACATCCGCTACATCATATAGAGACCTGCCCACAAGGGTATCTTCATTAAAACAAGAACTCATGTATGGATTGGTCCACTCGATAAAGTAGTCATCATTGATCAGCATGATACCGATCGGCATCTCAAGAAGCGCTTCTTCGCCTACCTTCTTCAGGCGGTAGGAAAGAGTCGAGATATATTCTTCCGTTTCCCGGCTGATCTTATATTCTAAACGGATGACGATATAAAACAGAACTGCCATTACAGCGGTCGCTGCCAGTGCAATGATCCACTGATGAAAAGCGAGGACAGCCAATAGTGCAGCTACAGCGAATATCAGGATATAGAGAGGATATCTGATGGATTGTCTTTGCTGTTTTTTAAAATACGACGGCATTTTTTCAGCTCCTAAAAGCTTGAATCACTCGGTAAGCTATTTCTTACTGAGAGTTTCTCTTAATTTAAATCCTAAGTCCATTATACCTAATATCCTCACGGCATAATGGAAAATTGGTACCAGGAACGATAAAATCACTATAAACCATGTAAGGGCTTTTGGCCAACCTTTTAGGCGGCTGTAGAAAAAGAGGAGGGAATACCCCTGAAGCAGCAGCAGCAGCTGCAATACATACAGGATATTCACGATGACCATATATATAGTGTCCTTCTGGCTTACATCAATGAAAAACGAGAGTATCAATACGATTAGATAATACCACAAAATGCTTTTTGGAAGCTGCAGATTGCGTATTGGCGGCCATTTTATTCCAATTCTTCCCAGCCGCTTAATGATTGGTGTGACTGCAAGCAGGATCAGGATCACCATGACCATAGAGGTGACCACAAACAGACTTGGCGCAAGGACCATGAGCATATCCAGGCTATCATTCAGCCTCTTCATTGCCTCATCAGGATTCTGCCCCAGCCCTTCCAGCAGCTGTGAGGACTGCTTAAGGCTGTCCTTGAACATTTCAACAGTGGCCTCGAGGACATTCTGCTCGAGGAACACGATGGAGAAGACAAACAATCCTGTAAAACCGATTAAAAAGGTCAAGACCGAACTGATATATATCGTCCCGAATGAACTTCCCTTGCGGATATGATATCCGATTACAACCCCAGTTCCCCCAAACAAGAGGGCCACTGGTGCGAACAGCAGTGTGCCGATGATGCTTGATACCAGGGTGCCTGCAGCGAGTACACCAAGTGCCCAGCCTAACGAATGTTTGCCCGCCACGAGAATGAACGGGAGGGGCAGGATGAACAGCAGGAGGGTGCCAAGCACAGGCAGCTGGATAGACAGGAACACCAAAATACAAAAAACAGCCAATAAGGCTGCACTCTCTGCAATCTTTCTTCCGTTGGCCATACATTCACTTCCTTTTAAAAAACCGAGTTATCCCTTATATTTATTTTATCCATTATACGCTCCACAATCAATCTTGCGGCACGGTTAGATAGTTTTAACGAAATCCGGGGCGGAAATGATAGGAGAGAAATCCATGAAAAGATCCATACTTTTTGATTTGGACGGCACCCTGCTTGATCGGGACCATTCGATTTACCGTTTTGCCTCAGAACAGTACAAACGCTATCAGAATCATTTTTCTTCCATAACTGAACTGGAGTACAGAAACAGCTTTATTGAACTGGACATGCGCGGATACAGGTGGAAGGATGAGGTATACAGACTGCTGTTAGACCGGCATGGCATCTCATCTACAGGTCCGGAGGAGCTTCTGAATGATTATATAACAAACTTTCATGCTTATTGTACCCCTTTCGAGGGGATATACGAAGCACTTCGGAAGCTTAAGGAGAAGGAGTATCTTCTGGGGCTGATTACAAATGGGAGAACACAGTTTCAAAGACAGTCCATCCAGGCACTTGCGCTTGAACCATATATGGATATTATCCTTATTTCCGAGGAAGCCGGCATGCAAAAACCGGACAGCCGCATCTTCTTAAAAGCATTGGAAGGGCTGCAGGTCCCAGCACATTGTGCCATATATACCGGCGATCATCCTGACAATGACATCAGGGCAGCGGCTAATGCCGGGATGGCGGCTATCTGGAAGCAAAATAGCGGCTGGGACCCTTTCAGCCATGAATATACCTTTGAAAGCTATGAGGAGCTTCCGAAACTGGCAGACAAGATATTCGGAAGTCTGCCGCATCACTCACCATCATCATATACGTCAAACAAGTAAGCAAAAGCCTCTTCTGTTCTGTTTACCTTCCGGCTGCGCTGATAGGCGAAAACGGTCAGCGACGAAAAACATACAATCGCTCCGCAGATTAAAATCAGGCAGAATAATCCAACTGCTGTGTCCATCGATATCCCTCCCTCTGTACGTTCATGTTAAATGATGAAACGCATTTCAGAGCAAGAAGAAAAGAAGGAGTTTATATGGCAAATATAAAAGAGATTGCAAAGCTTGCCGGTGTATCCGTGACGACCGTCTCCCGCGTCCTGAATCACCATCCGTATGTAAGCAAAGAAAAGCACGAGGCCGTTAAGCGTGCCATGGAAGCCTGCAGCTATCAGCAGAACATCAATGCCGTGCATCTCAGCAAAGGGCAGACCTTCCTCATCGGAGTGGTCATCCCGTTCACCAACCACCCCTATTTCGGGCAGCTGGTGGAAGGCATTGCTGAGGAGGCCGTTCAACATAACTATACGCTCGTTCTGTTTCAGACGGCTTATGAAAAAGACAAAGAAATCCATGCGATGGACATGCTGAAGAATAAACAGGTGGATGCCTTGATCATCTGCTCCAGAATCTCGGGGCTTGAGGTTATTAATAAATATCACGCTTACGGCCCTGTCATTTTGTGTGAGGATACCAGAGGGACCGATATATCCTCCACCTTCATCGATCACTATAAAACGTTCACTCATGCACTTGAGTATCTGCATCATAAAGGACACGATAAGATCGGCTATTGTATCGGCAGGAATTCAGGAAGCAACAGCTCACAGAGAGAGAAGGCGTATAGGGACCATTTGAGGAAATATGGCAGACCCTTCAGCCAGAGCTTTATCTTTCACGACTGTTTTAACTTCGAAGACGGAGTAAAAGTGGTACAGCGGCTGTCAGGGCTGGAGGACCGCCCCACTGCCCTGATTGTTTCGAGCGACCAGGTGGCGGCAGGTATCCTGACCTGCTGCCAGGATTCAGGAATCCAAGTACCTGGTGACCTCTCTATCATTGGGTTTGATAACCAGCCGATTGCTCAGATCATGAAAATTACTACTCTGGAAATCCCTCTGTCCCAAATGGGCAGAAAGCTCTTTTTACAATCGATTGACAAAGACGGGATAACCCAGGATGAGCTTACAGCCAGCCTCATCGAAAGAGAAACGGTGGCTGAGCTTCCAATCTGTTAATGCTTGCTCATCAATCAAAAGCGGCCTTACTTTTGAAGGCCGCCAAACATTCTATCCGTTTATCTTTCGTTCCCAGTGGCGGTGCGCAGAAATAGCTTCAGCAAAGTCCCTGGCAAATTGCAGAGGGTCCTGGCCGCTCACTGTACCTGGAGTATTCTCAAGTTCATTGGCCGCAAGCCATTTCACTCCTTCATGGGTCGCTCCTATCGGCTTATAATGCATGAAAGCCTCGAGCAGGAACTTAGAAGCCTGCATGGAAAATGGTCTGTCTGCCCCTTTACCTCCGGCTGCATAAATCGCATCAAACAGGACGGAGTCACTGGTGAGGAAGGTATGATCCACTTTTTGTTCACTTTCATCCGATCCCTTCAGCATGCCGAGCTTACTGCTGATTATTTCCGTCTGAATGCCCTCTGCTTTCAGACTGCTGAGAATAGAGGTCACATCTTCCCCATTGAAACCCTCATCCAGAATTACACCCACTTTTCGGGTAGAAGGGAGCTTCTTCGTATTTTCCTGGCTTAATGCCGGAGAAGACTTCAGTACCTGCGGTCCTCCTGTTTCCGGCAGCTCGGCCCCAATTGCTTCAGCAAAACCTTGGGCAAGCTCCAGGCTGACATGTGCGAACATATTGACAACCTGCTGCTTAACGGATTCGCTTTTCACTTTACCAAGCTCAAAGCTGAAAGCTTCCATAATATGCTGTTTCTCCGGCTGGCTCATGCTGTTCCAAAACAGGGACGCCTGGGAGAAATGGTCCTTAAAGCTGTCGCTTCGCTTGCGGACCTTATATCCCTCCACCTTTTCCTGGTAGTGGGCGTATCCCCCTTCCTCAACAGAAGCCGGTTCTGGAGTATTTTGCGCCAGCGAATTCCTGTGGTAGGAAACCCGTCCACGGTTGATCGTCTGGCGTCCGAATCCATCCCGCTGATTATTATGGAAAGGACAGACAGGGCGGTTAATCGGCAGTTCATGGAAGTTGGGTCCTCCAAGGCGGAGCAGCTGTGTATCTGTGTAAGAAAACAAGCGCCCCTGAAGCAGCGGGTCATTCGAGAAATCGATGCCGGGCACAACATGTCCGGGATGGAATGCCGCCTGCTCTGTTTCAGCGAACACATTATCCACATTGCGGTTCAGCATCATCTTCCCCACCAGCTTTACCGGAACATCCTCCTCAGGCCAAAGCTTGGTCGGATCTAATAGATCAAAGTCAAAAGCAAACTCATCTTCCTCATCAATCATCTGGACCCCGAGCTCAAATTGTGGGAAATCCCCATTTTCAATCGAGTCGTATAAGTCTCTCCGGTGGAAATCCGGGTCCTTCCCGGAGATCTTTTGGGCTTCGTCCCAAACAAGAGAATGAGTGCCAAGCAGAGGTTTCCAGTGAAACTTTACAAAGCGGGATTTCCCCTCTTCATTTACAAATCGGAAGGTATGTACACCAAAGCCTTCCATCATCCGGAAGCTTCTTGGAATGGCCCGGTCACTCATCGCCCACATTACCATATGCGCTGATTCCTGGTTATTCGCCACAAAGTCCCAGAATGTGTCATGAGCGGAAGCTGCCTGCGGAATTTCATTATGCGGCTCAGGCTTTAACGCATGAACCAGATCCGGAAATTTGATGGCATCCTGGATAAAGAATACAGGGATGTTGTTTCCGACTAAATCATAATTGCCTTCCTCGGTGTAAAATTTAACCGCAAAGCCGCGGGCATCCCGAACCGTTTCACTTGAGCCGCGCGAACCGGCTACCGTAGAGAAACGTACGAAAACAGGAGTCTTGACAGAAGGATCCTGCAGAAATCCGGCCCTCGTATACTCCTTCATCGATTCATACACCTCAAATTCCCCATGCGCAGCAAACCCGCGGGCATGGACAATTCGTTCAGGAATTCGCTCATGATCAAAATGAGTCATCTTTTCGCGGAAATGAAAATCCTCCATCAGTGTCGGACCGCGTTCCCCCGCTTTTAGCGAAAACTCATCCTCAGACACTTTCAATCCTTGATTGGTCGTCAACTTTTCACCCTGATCATCCACCCTATACTGTTCCAGCTGCTCATCCTTGCGATTGCCCAAAACGACACCCCTTTTGAATGATATATATATCACTTACCTAGCACTCTACCCCACAGACAGATGAAGAAACCATAAATACAAGAAACCGGCTAAACTTATCCTTACCCCTTCACCAATAAAGCCTGCAGCCGCTCATGACGGCTCTCTCTTTCCTGTGCGGGAGACAAATCATATTTCTTCAGCAGATGAAACACCTCATTCAATGTTTCCTGACTCTGCCCCTCCGCTAAAAAACTCTCTATTTCCCCGGTCAGCCCACCCGGCAGGAACTCATCCTGCTGTCTGAGCTTTTGAAGCACATCTTCCCTGCTGTGATCGAGATTACAGCTGCTCATTGTTATCACCTCTCCTTTTCTTTTATTTCACTGTTTGTTTTCAGCATAAACTTCAATCTGATAACAACACAAAAAATCTCCTTTTCTTTCCTAAGTGAGAATCTTTATCAATTATTTGTTGACAATCATTCTCAATTGCTTATATGATATTGATAATGATTATCATTTCTATTTAGAAACGAGGGATGTCAAGCCAATCATGAAAAAGAGGTACTTAATTTTAGTCTGTCTGGCACTTTCAGCTCTTTCACTTTTTGTTGGAGTCAGCAGCATCCCGCCAGGAGCACTGCTTGATACTGAATCAGAGGAATTTCAGATCTTTATGGTCAGCCGCCTGCCGAGGCTGATTTCAATCCTGCTCGCAGGCGTCGGCATGAGTATTGCCGGTTTAATCATGCAGCAGCTGAGCCGCAATAAATTTGTTTCGCCGACTACAGCCGGGACATTGGATGCTGCAAAGCTTGGCATTCTCATCTCCATGCTGTATGTCGCCAATGATTCCATTCTGTTAAAAATGGGATTCGCATTTGTTTTTTCACTTGCTGGCACTCTGTTATTCATGAAGATTTTGGACCGCATCAAATTTAAGGATGCCATCTTCATCCCGCTTATCGGGCTGATGTTTGGAAATATCCTGTCTTCTCTTTCAACGTTCATGGCCTATCGTGCGGATGTTATTCAGAATATTTCATCATGGATGCAGGGAGATTTTTCGCGGATTATATCAGGGCGTTATGAGCTTCTGTATATCAGTATCCCTGTCATTCTGCTAGCTTACATATTTGCGGGCCGCTTCACCATTGCAGGAATGGGGGAGGATTTCTCCAGGAATCTGGGCCTGCCCTACCGCTTTGTTGTCAACCTGGGGCTGATACTAGTTGCCCTCATTACGACCACGGTTGTGCTGACAGTCGGTCTTATTCCTTTTTTGGGACTGATTATCCCCAATATTGTATCAATTATGAAAGGGGACCATCTGCAGAAGACTCTGCCGCACACAGCTCTTCTCGGCGCCATCTTCCTATTGATATGCGATATCCTGGGACGGGTGGTTATCTACCCTTATGAAATTACGATCAGTTTGATGGTTGGTGTAATCGGCAGCGGGATCTTCCTCTTCCTCTTATTCAGGAGGAAAGCCTATGCGTAAACATACCGGAAAGTTAATACTGCTTACAATGCTTGCATTGGCAGCCTGCAGCGTTTATTTATTCCATGACTTAAACGGAAGCTTTTCGTATGCCCTGCCGCGGCGTGCCGTGAAGACAGCCGCTATGGTCATGACAGGACTTTCGATTGCGTTCCCACAGTGGCCTTTCAGACCATTACACATAACCGGATCCTGACCCCGAGCTTAATGGGACTTGATTCACTGTACATGCTCCTGCAGACGTCGGTCATCTTTTTCTTTGGATCACAGCATATACTCAGCATCAATAAACAAGCGAACTTTTCCATCTCGCTGTTTGCCATGGTGGCCTTTGCCTTTCTTTTTTATCACTTATTATTCAGGAAAGGAAACCGGCCAGTCTATTTCCTGCTGCTCGCCGGGATCATTCTGGGAACCTTTTTATCCAGCATATCCACTTTTCTTCAGGTACTCATTGATCCCAATGAATTTCAGATAGTCCAGGATAAGATGTTTGCAAGCTTCAATAATGTCAATGGCGATCTTGTATGGATTGCCGCTGCCTTAATATCTGCACTGCTTATCTACTCATGGCGTCTGCTGCCTCTCCTCGACGTACTTTCACTCGGAAGGGATCAGGCTGTTAATCTCGGGGTCTCCTATGACTCACTTGTAAAAAAGGTCCTTGTGATTGCAGCCGTGTTCGTGGCCATATCAACTGCGCTTGTCGGACCCATCACGTTCTTTGGCCTGATTGTCGCAAATCTGTCTTATCAGTTTTTCCATACATACAAACACAGCATCCTTATAACGGGATCCATCCTGATCAGCATCATTGCGCTTGTCGGTGGCCAGTGGGCCGTTGAACGCATCTTCACCTTCTCTACAACGCTCAGTGTCATCATCAATTTTATTGGCGGAATCTATTTCATCTGCTTGCTGTTAAAGGAGAGCCGATCAAAATGATCAGTATTCGTTCCATTACTAAGCACTTTCACAAAAGGCCAGTTGTCCATGATGTATCACTTGATATTGAACAAGGAAAAATCACATCCCTGATTGGCCCGAATGGGGCAGGAAAATCCACACTTCTTTCTATGGTCAGCCGGCTCTCCGATGCTCATTCCGGGCAGGTGCTGCTGGATCAGAAAAATATCAAGATGATGCAATCCAATGAGTTCGCGAGAAGAGTTTCAATATTAAAGCAATCCAACTATTTAAATGTCCGCCTGACCATTCGCGAGCTTGTTTCATTTGGGCGGTTTCCCTATTCTGGAGGACGGCTTACCCCCGAAGATGAGAATATGGTTGAGCAGGCCCTGGAATACATGCATTTAAGCCAGATGCAGGATAAGTATATTGATGAGCTTTCCGGCGGACAGCTTCAGCGCGCATTCATTGCCATGGTCATCGCACAGGATACTGAATATATCCTCCTTGATGAGCCGCTGAATAACCTTGACATGAAGCATTCCGTCCAAATCATGAAAATCCTGCGGAGGCTGGTCGACGAATTGGGCAAAACAGTCGTCATAGTCCTTCATGATATCAATTTTGCTTCGGTCTATTCAGACCGCATTGCGGCCATGAAGGATGGAAAACTCGTTAAATGCGGGACTGTAGAGGAAATCATCCAGCCTGCTGTCCTTAATGAAATTTTCGAAATGGATATTCCCATCCAGAACATCAATAACTGTCAGATCTGTGTCTACTATCAATCTACTTAAGGAGAGAAAAACAATGAAAAATTGGAAGCTGTTTACCCTGCTATTCACACTGATCCTGCTGCTCGCCGCCTGCGGAGAAGAAAGCCAGAAAGAAACCGCCGCAGAGGCGAAGAAGGATAAGGGAAGCACAATAACCATCAAGCATCAATATGGCGAAGTCAAGGTCCCTGCTAACCCGGATAAAGCAGTCGTATTTGACTTCGGGACACTCGATACCATGGATGAACTGGGAATTGAGCCTGCCGGTCTGCCGCAGATGACTATCCCCGGCTACCTCTCAAAATACGAATCTAAGAAATATAAAAACACCGGGAGCCTGAAAGAGCCAGATTTTGAAGCCATCAGCTCCATGGAACCGGATGTGATCTTTATCTCCGGCAGACAGGCCGAAATGTACGAGGAATTTTCAAAAATTGCACCTACTGTCTTTGTTGAGCTTGATTCAAAAAATTATATGAAATCCTTTGAAAAAAACGTCTCATTGATTGCAGAGATTTATGGAAAAGAAAAAGAAGCGGAAGCTAAATTGGCAGATATTCAAAAAAGTGCGGAGGAGCTGAAGACAGAGGCTTCCTCACTGGATAAAAAGGCACTGGTCATACTCGCTAATGAAGGTAAAATCAGCGCCTATGGCCAGGGATCCCGATTTGGCATCATCCATGATCTGTTCGGATTTAAAGCCGCAGATGAACAGATAGAAGTCTCCACTCACGGCCAGAACATCTCGAATGAATACATCCTGGAAAAAAATCCAGACATCCTCTTTGTTATAGACCGCACAGCAGCCGTCGGCGGCAGTACCAGTGCAAAAGAAACAGTCGAAAATGAAATCACAAAAAAGACGGCTGCATTTAAAGAAGGAAAAATCATCTACCTGGATCCTGATTACTGGTACTTAAGCGGCGGAGGGCTGCAATCCGTTAAAGCCATGGCAGATGAAGTCCAAAAAGCCCTTTAATTGGTGGATGAAAGCATGTTTTACGAAATGAAGCGGATAGAAGTAAAAGAAGGAAATTCTTCACAGATTACAGAACGCTACTCCAAACCGGGAGGCCTTATTGAAAAACAGCCGGGCTTCACCGGCGTACACGTAATGGTCAGCCACAACAGGAAAACAGCAGCAGAAAAAATAGCCGTCATTACACAGTGGGAAACCGAGGGCTTTTATAAAGCCTGGAAAAAAAGCCCCGACCACATCGCCGGCCACAAAGCAAGACTCGGCCAGCCAAAACCGGACTTCATTGTGCAGACGGTTCATTCAACTTATCAAGGAATCATCGCGAAATAACAGGAAAAGCATCCTTTTTATGAGGATGCTTTTATTAATAGCTTCAAGAAATTTGCTTCGTCTAAGTAAAAATATGAATCCTTCGGGACTATACTTTATTTGCGGACAAATAAAAAGACACCCAATTAAATCGGGCGTCTTTCGTCTTGCCTTATTCTCCTACTACGTATGGTAGAAGAGCCATCGTGCGAGCACGCTTGATAGCTACTGTAAGTTTACGTTGGTATTTAGCATGTGTACCAGTCACACGACGTGGTAAAATCTTACCGCGTTCAGAAACGAACTTCTTAAGAAGATCTACATCTTTGTAGTCGATGTGTGTGATTCCGTGTGCTGTGAAGTAACATACTTTACGACGCTTTGCGCGTCCACCTTTACGTCCGCCCATTGCCATGTATATTCACTCCTTTATTATAGATTTTTTGCGTATTCCTTAGAATGGAAGATCGTCATCTGAAATATCGATGGTTTGTCCGTTATTCGCAAATGGATCTTCGTCTACGCGTGTATAGTTATTGTTGTTGTTGTTTCGTTGTGGTTGATTCTGATTTTGATTTTGCTGTCCGTACGAGGACTCCTGCTGGCGCCCGCCGTAGAACCCGCCTTCATTCCTATCTCCACCGCCAGCATTGCTGTTCCTAGGTTCAAGGAATTGGACGCTCTCAGCCAGTATTTCAGTGACATATACTCTCTTACCATCCTGGCCTTCATAGTTGCGAGTCTGGACCCGGCCGTCAACGCCTGCCAAACTTCCTTTTTTCAGGTAGTTTGCGACATTCTCAGCTGGTTTGCGCCATATCACACAATTAATAAAGTCCGCTTCACGTTCACCCTGCTGGTTTGTAAAAGTACGATTAACAGCCAATGTAAAAGTTGCAACCGGCACTCCGTTTGGAGTATAGCGCAGCTCTGGATCTTTTGTTAAACGTCCCACAAGAATAACGCGGTTCATCATCAGAATCAACTCCCGTCCATTGTTTCAACTGAAACAAAAGTTTATATTGAAAGGTTATTATACTTCTTCTTTAACAACGATATGACGGATAATGTCTTCGCTGATTTTAGCTAAACGGTCAAATTCTTGAACTGCAGCAGCATCAGCATTCATGTGGATCAGCTGGTAGTAGCCATCACGGAAATCATTGATTTCGTATGCTAAACGACGTTTGCCCCAGTCTTTTGACTCAGTTAATTCCGCACCATTATCAGTAAGGATTGTGTTGAAACGCTCAACTAGAGCTTTCTTGCTATCTTCCTCAATGTTTGGACGGATGATGTACATAACTTCGTACTTTGTCATCACTGTCACCTCCTTTTGGTCTAAGCGGCCCAATTAAGGGCAAGGAGCAATTACATTCAATTACTCACAATAAGAAATTATAGCATATAAGTGACCAGATTGCAATAAAGCTATGCAGCATTATATATAGATGTTTAACATTTTCTTTATTTAGAATTAAGCGGGATGTAATCTAAAAAACTAATTAACAGACGCCTTTTTCTTGCAAAATAGAGACGAATGCGGGCTTATAGCTTAGGATTATTAAACAATTGATGATATTTCCTAAAACTTTTAATAATTAATACTTTTAAATCGCCTGCTTTCAAGATTTACTTGCGGAATTGTTTACTTTATTTGCGGATTTCATTATTTTACTTGCGAAAAATTTACTTGCCGAATAACCAGCTTTACTTGCGAAAAACCACCATTTACTTGCGGTATCGTAATCTTATATTAAAAACAAAGGCCACAAGAAGATAAACCGCTTCTCATGGCCTGCTCGTCTTATGCTATTCGGGTCTCTGCTTTCTCATGAAGATCTGTTTTACCCGTGATCTGCGCTCGATATGCCTCATTTAGAAGGCACCGTTCTCCCCTTTTATTCAGTCCAGCTCCGAACTGACACCTTCAGCCGTAAGTATGACGCCTTCAAAAGGCAAAGGCCGGCCTTTTGTCAGGTATCTGCTTTTCTAATGTAATCTTATTGTTTAAAGCATGCTGCATTTCAATCTGCTCTGAAAAAAATTTACCTTGAAAAGCACCGTTCTCCGCTTTTATACACTCCAGCTCCGAACTGACACCCTCGGCCGTAAGTATGACACCTTCAAAAGGCAAAGGGCGGCCTTTTGATGCCGCCCTTCTTTCTTCTGTCAGGTATCTGCTTTTCTAATGTAATCTTATTGTTTAAAGCATGCTGCATTTCAATCTGCTCTGAAAAAATTTTATCTTGAAAAGCACCGTTCTCCGCTTTTATACATTAAACCTAAAGTGTATAACGTCTCCGTCCTGGACTACGTATTCTTTTCCTTCAAGGCGGACTTTTCCGGCTTCTTTGGCAGCTGCCATGGAGCCGCCGGCCATGAGGTCGTCGTAGGAGACAGTTTCGGCGCGGATGAAGCCGCGTTCGAAGTCGGTGTGGATGACGCCGGCACATTGTGGTGCTTTCATGCCTTTTTTGAAGGTCCAGGCGCGGACTTCCTGTACTCCTGCTGTGAAGTAGGTAGCAAGGCCGATCAGGCTGTAAGCTGCACGGATCAGCTGGTCAAGGCCGGATTCTTCGATGCCGAGTTCAGACAGGAATTCTTGTTTTTCTTCGCCTTCAAGTTCTGAAATTTCTTCTTCGATCCTTGCGCAGACTACAATGACTTCTGCATTATCTGCTTCTGCAAATGCCCGGACACGCTGGACGTATTCATTTTCAGACGGATCAGCTACGTCATCTTCGCTTACATTGGCCACATAGAGAACAGGCTTAGAAGTCAAGAGGTGCATTCTTTTAGCCAGTTTCTGCTGCTCTTCCGTAAATTCAACTGTACGGGCCGGCTTTTCTGATTCTAGAGCTTTCTTTAGAAGGACAAGGACTTCATGCTCAGCCATGGCATCTTTATCCTTTTGTTTGGCCATCTTGCCTACGCGTTCAATGCGTTTGTCTACTGATTCAAGATCAGCCAGAATCAATTCTAGATTGATGGTTTCTATATCATCGACCGGATCTACTTTTCCTGAGACGTGAGTAATGTTTTCGTCTTCAAAGCAGCGCACAACGTGACAGATCGCATCTACTTCACGAATATGGGAGAGGAACTTGTTGCCAAGACCTTCGCCTTTGCTTGCACCCTTTACAATTCCGGCGATGTCTGTGAATTCAAAAGTGGTGGGTACCGTCTTCTTAGGCTGAACCAGCTCTGTCAGCTTTCGCAGGCGGCTGTCCGGCACCTCTACGATTCCTACGTTTGGTTCAATCGTACAAAATGGATAGTTGGCAGATTCGATTCCTGCCTGGGTTATTGCATTAAATAAAGTAGATTTGCCTACGTTTGGCAATCCTACTATGCCCGCCGTTAAAGCCATATCTATATTCACTTCCTCTTGGGATTATTCTTGTCTATGTTAAAAAAATAGATTTTCAAATTACCTAAACCTTTTCCAATTATAGAGATTAGCCCTGAAAAAGACAAGTACCAATACAGATGGCCGCCCTATCCTATGAGGCTTAAAAAGCTTTCCCGCCAGCAAAAAAGCTTCCTATGGAAAGGAAGCAGATTGCTAATCCAGCTGTTTCAGGATACGGGCCGGATTTCCTCCGACTACTGTGTTTGGGGGTACATCCTTTGTCACTACAGCTCCGGAAGCAACAACCGCATTATCACCGATAGTAATCCCCGGGTTGATGATGCAGCCGCCGCCGAGCCAGACATTGCTGCCGATGGTCACCGGCCTGCCATATTCGAGGCCTGATACCCGTTCAGCCGCATCAATCGGATGGGCCGCCGTATAAATATGGACTCCGGGAGCAAGGAGGCAGTTATCTCCAAACCTCACTTCACAAACATCCAAAATCACGCAGTTGAAATTCGCATAGAAGTTTTCGCCCGCGTAGATATTGGAGCCGTAATCACACCGGAAGTCCGGCTCAATATAGATATTTTCACCGGTTGCACCGAATAGCTGCTTTAACAGGGAGGTCCGTTCATCTGACTGGGCATCTGCTGCTGCATTAAACCGGGCCGTCAGTCGGCGGGCCCTTGCCCGCTCTTCAATCAGCACCGGATCCCATGCCTTGTAATATTCCCCTGCGAGCATTTTTTCTTTTTCGGTCATTCCATTCACCTACCCTTGATTATTCAGGCTCATGTTTCACCAGGATCTTCTTGACCTTCCTCGTAAATTCCTTCCGGGGAATCATCACACTATGGCCGCAGCCTTCGCATTTGATCCTGATATCCATCCCCATCCGAATGACCTTCCAGGCATTAGCACCGCACGGATGGGCTTTTTTCATCTCTACCACATCATTTAAACCAAATTCTTTATCGGCCATGGCCAAATCCTCCCATTCTGACTATGTTTGCTTCTTATTCACTTTTTCTTCTGCCTGGTTATACATCACCATGCGTGGATATGGTATCTTTATCCCTTTTTCATCAAGCAGCATTTTGATTTCCTTTCTTAGGGCGCGGGCAATGAACCAGTGATTCATTGGAGTGGTTTCTGCCACGACCCGTAGAATGATTTCGTTCTGCTTGACGTTTTGAATTCCAAGTAGCTTGGGCGGATCAACAATTTCCTCATACTTATCTTTTATCGATTCCAGGAGTTCTTGAATATACGTTTCTGCCATTTCTATGTCTTCATCATAACTGATCCCGATGTCCACCACAGCAACACTGTTGTGGATGGAAAAGTTCGTGACTTCGGTTATATTCCCATTCGGGACAATAAGAAGCTCCCCGGTGAAGTTTTTTATTTTAGTAGTCCTGAGGCCAATTTCTTCAACTGTCCCTTCAAACTGTCCGATTTTGATATAATCTCCGACTGAAAACTGATCCTCCAGGATAATGAAGAATCCTGTAATTATATCCTTTACCAGGCTCTGCGCGCCGAAACCGACAGCAAGACCGACGATTCCCGCTCCAGCCAGCAAGGCCTTCACATCAATAGAAAACACCTGAAGTATTGCCATGATCGCTACAAAAAAGACAACATATCTAATCACATTGCCTAATAGCTTCAGAAGCGTTGCTTCCCTCCGCTCCGAGATGCGGAGCGGACCGCTCGCACGCATGAAGAAGAACTTATGTACAACTGATTTTCCATATCGGATGATGAGTGCCGAAACGAGCAGGATCATTATGATTTTCAATATCCCTAATCCAAAGGCAATCCACATTTCTTCTTTGGTCAGCACCGTCACTGAGTGCTTGTATATTTTTTCTGCATAATTCATGATGGCGCACCCACTTTCTATTGAGCATGTAAAAAAAAACGGTCCCGAGGCCGCTATTCCATTTTAACAAGAAACTAGGCGTTTTTGTACAATTAGACATTGGGTATAGAGGAAGAACGAATTTTTTACATGTATTACTAATTTTGTAGTTTCCCCAAATAGCTGCGTATAGATTCTCTAAAATTTCCGTATACTGTTAATACTTTTACTGAGGAGTGGGATAATGAGCTTTAAACCAAATATATTCGATAATTCCAGCAGGATGGTACGGATTCTTTGTGAGGAACTGGACGCTTCAAAGAAAATAAGCAGCGAATTAGTTTCATATCTTTCTGCAAGCGCCGGTCAGCCTATCGTCATTATATGTATAGGAACAGACCGTTCTACCGGTGATTCGCTTGGTCCTCTAGTCGGTACCCTGCTTGAGGAAAAAGCCGCCCCCCTCTTCCATGTGTACGGTACACTTGAGGATCCGATCCATGCCGTGAATCTGGAGGAAAAGCTCCGGGAAATCAAGGCCAAGCATATAAATCCATTCATCATTGGCATAGATGCATGCCTTGGACGACTGAAGAGTGTGGGGTCGATCCAGGTGGGAGCAGGACCGATCAAGCCGGGGGCCGGTGTGAATAAAGACCTTCCTGCCGTAGGGCATATGCACATCACCGGTATTGTGAATGTCAGCGGGTTTATGGAATTCTTCGTGCTTCAGAATACAAGATTGAGTCTCGTTCTTAAAATGGCAAAATCCATTGCGGATGGTATTTATTCTGCTGGATTACTCACACAGCGCCGACCGGCTGTGCCGCATCTAAATATTGCGTTTGAACAGGAACAGACACCCTGACCATAGATAAGGCTGCCGCCCAATTGGACGGCAGCCTCTATTTGTTTAACCGAACGGATTATAATAAAGCAGGGTCACGAGCACTGCTGTCACGAGAATTCCCGGCAGGAGATTGGCCACCCTGATTTTGGTCAGTCCGATCAAATTCAGTCCGATTGCAAATATCATGATTCCGCCGGCTGAAGTCATTTCCAGAATGAAGCTATCCATAAGTGCTTTAGGGACAAAATCATTGATTTGATTGGCAAATAACGCAATCAGCCCCTGATAGAGGACCACAGGGATGGCCGAGAAAATCACGCCGATCCCAAGGGTCGTCGCCAGCACAAGGGCTGTGAATCCATCAATGACTGCCTTGGTATAAAGCACATCATGATCACCGCGGATCCCGCTGTCCAGTGCACCGATGACTGCCATAGCACCGATCAGGAAGATGAGTGTGGCTGTTACAAAGCCCTGTGAAATGGAAGTCTGGTTTTCCTTCCTTCCTCCAAGCTTCGCTTCAAGCCATTCTCCGCAGGCATTCAATTTTGCATCAAGATCCCACCATTCGCCGAGGACCGCTCCGAATACAAGGCTCAGTATGACAACTAAATACTCCTGGCTCTTAAAGCCCATCTGCAGTCCGAGGACGATAACCGCAAGCCCGATTCCCGACATAACGGTTTCCTTTATCTTTTCGGGAATTCTGTGAGAAATCTTCCCAAGCAGAGTCCCGGTCAAAATGGCTGCCGCATTCACCAGAGTTCCCAATAATACCATCACTTATCACCTTTATCATTAATATCAATTAAATAAAGGCCTGAAAGGGGCTTCCCGGCCACCTAAAAAAAACCTTTATGAGGAAAGATGCTGATCATCTAACAGCTCTAAAATACGTTCCAGATCTTCTTTTGAGAAGAATTCAATTTCAATCTTCCCTTTTTTCTTGGATTGTTTGATGGTGACAGTGGTGCCGAATCTTTCCCGGAGCGTATTCTCCCGCTCTTTGATGAATACATCCTTTTTCTCGGGATTTTTCTTTTCTGTTTCACGTGGAACATCCTCATTCAATCCATTGATCAAGCCTTCGAGCTGACGGACATTCAACCCTTCCTTGAGGCACTTCCCGGCAGCCTGCGGAATCAGGGATTTATCCTTCAGACTGAGTAGTGCCCGGCCATGGCCCATCGAAATTTTGCCTTCTGATATAAGATCCTGGATCTCTGAAGGCAGGGAAAGCAGCCTTATATGGTTGGCGATATGAGGACGGCTCTTGCCAAGCCGCTTAGAGAGCTCCTCCTGTGTTAGACTGAGCTTTTCAAGCAGCGTCTGGTAGGCCATGCCCTCCTCAAGGGGATTCAGATCTTCCCGCTGAAGGTTCTCAAGCAGGGCCAGCTCCATCATCTGCTGCTCATTGAAGCTGCGGACAACAACCGGAACCTTTTGGAGACCCGCTTCTTTTGCTGCCCGGAATCTCCTTTCCCCCGCAACGATTTCATAACCTTTAATGCTTTTCCGAACAATGAGGGGCTGAAGAATTCCATGCTGTTCAATGGAATTCCTTAGCTCCTCTATAGCCGCCGGCTGAAACACTTTTCTTGGCTGATAGGGGTTTGGCCTGAGCTCCTTAAGTTTCACTTCTTGAATGACATCTTCCTTGTTCGCTTCAAGATTTGGAAAGAGCGCATTGATTCCTTTTCCCAGCCCTTTAGCCATGTGACACCACTTCCTTTGCCAAGTCTAAATATACTTCCGCTCCCCTTGACTTAGAATCATAGATTATTATCGGCTCCCCGTGGCTCGGTGCTTCACTCAGTCTGACATTCCTTGGAATGATCGATTTGTATACTTTATCCTGAAAATATTTCTTTACTTCTTCTATTACCTGTATACCCAGGTTTGTCCTGGCATCAAGCATGGTAAGCAGGACTCCTTCAATCTTAAGATCCTGATTCAAATGCTTTTGGACAAGCCGGACTGTATTGAGCAGCTGGCTCAAGCCTTCAAGCGCGTAATATTCACACTGCACCGGGATCAGGACCGCATCAGAAGCGGTCAGGGAATTGATGGTCAGCAGCCCGAGCGATGGCGGACAATCAATGATGATATAATCAAAGCGGTCTTTTACCTGTTCGAGCGCACGCCTTAGCCTTACTTCCCGGGAAATAGTCGGTACAAGCTCAATTTCGGCACCTGCCAGCTGGATAGTCGCCGGTATGGCATATAAGTTTTCGACCTTCGTACCCTTTATCACATCGGCTGCTTCCACATCATCGACCAGTACATCATATATACACTGCTCAACATCAGCCTTCTCGATCCCTATGCCGCTAGTTGCATTGCCCTGAGGATCTATATCCACTAATAGTACCTTTTTGCCTATGTATGCCAGGCATGCCCCAAGATTAACGGAGGTAGTGGTTTTACCCACTCCCCCTTTTTGGTTGGCTATGGCAATTACTTTTCCCACGATGTCACCTGCCTTTTTATTGCTGCCTTGATTCTATATCTATTTAACCATCTATTTTTTGGCTTACCCCTCTATTTTATCATGAATGATTGTTGATTGAATTGATTTTATTCCTTTTCAGGTTCTTTGGCATGAAAAAAAGGACTGTCATAAGCTGCAGCCCTCATAATAGATTCATAGAGTATAAAAAATGATGATTTCTACTTTTTCTTTGGTATCTTGATGGTGAACTGGTAATATTCCTCAAACTCTTCTTCAGCAGAATCCAAATTGATTCCATTATCCGAGACCATTGAGAGCGACTGCCTGATCGTATTGACAGCAATGCGCATATCCTTGCTGAAGGCCTTGCGGCGCGGCTTTGGCTTGGTATCGGGAGGGGTGAGCATTTTGACGATGCGCTCCTCCGTCTGTTTGACATTGAGATTCTTCTCGATGATCTCAGCCACCAGTGCCGCCTGCATGGCAGGGTCCTTCAAGGGAATCAAGGACCGTGCGTGGCGTTCAGTGATCTGCTTGTTCAGTACTGCTTCCTGTACGGGTCCAGGGAGCTTTAAGAGCCGCAGCTTATTGGCAACGGTTGACTGGCCGATCCCAAGCCGCTGAGCCAGCGCTTCCTGGGTAAGTTCATGAAGCTCGAGCAGCCTTGCATAGGCCATAGCCTCTTCAATGGGAGACAGTTCTTCACGCTGCAAATTCTCAATCAATGCAACAGAAGCGGTCTCTTTATCATTAAAATCCTTCACAATCACCGGGACTGTGTCCCACCCAAGCTTCGTCATAGCCCGGTATCTTCGTTCACCGGCTATGATTTCATATTTATCCTCACCATACTTGCGGACGACGATCGGCTGGATGATGCCATGAGTCCTGATCGTCTGGGCAAGTTCTGAAATTTTATCATCATCAAAAACGGTCCTGGGCTGATACCGGTTCGGAGTAATATCATCAATCGGTATATTTTGGATTTCTTCTTTAGCCGTTTTTTCGCTTTCTTCTTGCAGCCCTTGTTGTTCCACAGCTTTTTCCCCTAATCCAAAAAAACGTGAAAAAGGATGCTTCATTTACATACACCACCTTTTAGAAACTCCCACACTACATATTCTTCTTCTAAATGACTGGTTCCTGCTTTTGGCACCGCCAAATTTCATCCAGATTAAGGAATCATTCAAGCGGCTGCTTATTAGGCGTCCCAGGCTTCCTCGGATATTTTTTAGGTGTCGGCTTCTTTTTGCTGACAATGACGATATTTCTTTCACTTTCTTCATAAGGAAGGATAAAAGAGTGGATGCTCTCTACTCTGCCGCCCAAAGTCTTTACTGCCTTATCGCCCGTCTCTGTTTCCTCGGACCCGTTCGCACCCTTCATGGCCACAAAATATCCTCCCTGCTTCACGAGCGGCAGGCATAATTCGCTGAGTACAGACATCCTGGCCACCGCCCGGGCTGTCACCACATCATACTGCTCACGATGGGCAGGGTTTTGGCCGAAGGTCTCTGCCCTGTCATGGTAAAAGGAGACATGCTCAAGCTTAAGAGAATCAGCCAGATGATTTAAAAATGAGATCCGCTTGTTAAGGGAATCAACAATGGACACTTCAAGCTCCGGAAAGCAGATTTTTAGCGGAAGGCTTGGAAATCCTGCTCCTGCTCCTACATCACAGATCTTAAGCGGTTTAGTAAAATCAAAATAAAAGGCAGCTGAGATGGAGTCATAAAAATGTTTTAAATAGACTTCCTCTTTATCAGTGATCGCAGTCAGATTCATTTTTTCGTTCCATTCAACGAGAATCTGATAATAGGATTGAAACTGTTCAAGCTGAAGGGAAGTAAGGGTGATGCCCTTCTCCTCCAGCATGGATTGGAATTGTTCTATTTTCATGTGAAAACCTCTTTATTCCCTGCTGAAAAACCCCAGGCAGGATTATTGGCTGATGCGCGCTATTTTTCCCTGTTCTAAATATACCAGAAGAATGGAAGTGTCTGCAGGGTTTACCCCGGAAATCCTTGAAGCCTGTGCCACAGACAGCGGACGCACTTCCTTCAGCTTCTGCCTTGCCTCGGATGCAAGGCCATGGATGGCATCATAATCAATGTTTTCAGGAATCTTCTTGTTTTCCATCTTTTTGAGCTTGTCTACCTGCTGCAGGGATTTTTCAATATACCCTTCATACTTAATCTGGATTTCCACCTGTTCGGATACTTCCGGATCTATTTCATGATCTGCCGGAACGAGTTGATGGATGTGTTCGTAGCCCATTTCAGGCCGTTTCAGCAAATCGGATGCCCGGATCCCATCTTTCAGTTCGCTTCCTCCCTTGGATACAATCAGCTCTTGAACCTCAGGAGTCGGCTTGATGAAAAGGGATTTCAGCCGTTCAAGCTCTGCGGCGATACTTGCTTTTTTATCGGTGAACCTGGCGAACCTTTCTTCCTTGATCATGCCGATTTCATAACCCTTTTCCGTCAGCCTGAGGTCTGCATTGTCATGCCTCAGCAATAGGCGGTATTCCGCACGTGAAGTCAGAAGGCGGTAGGGCTCATTGGTCCCCTTCGTTACAAGGTCATCGATCAGCACCCCGATATAGGCATCTGAACGGCTTAGGATAAGCTCTCCCTTGCCTAGCGCCTTCATCCCGGCATTAATCCCGGCCATAAGCCCCTGTCCTGCTGCCTCTTCATAACCTGATGTGCCGTTGATCTGACCGGCTGTGAACAAGTTCGGAACCTTTTTGGTCTCAAGAGTCGGCCAAAGCTGGGTAGGGACGATGGAATCGTACTCAATCGCATAGCCAGCTCTCATCAGCTGGACATTCTCAAGCCCCGGGATGGATGCAAGCACTTGCTTTTGGACATCCTCAGGAAGGCTTGTCGACAGACCCTGAACATAGACTTCATGAGTGTTCCTTCCTTCAGGTTCAAGGAATATCTGGTGGCGCGGCTTATCATGGAAACGGACCACCTTATCTTCGATGGACGGGCAGTAACGCGGGCCGGTGCCTTTGATCATGCCTGAGTACATCGGTGATCTGTGAAGATTATCATCAATGATCTGATGGGTGACCTCGCTCGTATAAGTCAGCCAGCATGGCAGCTGGTCTGTGATGAATTTTGTGGTCTCATATGAGAATGCCCTTGGAACATCGTCACCGGGCTGTATCTCCGTTTTGCTGTAATCGATCGTTTCACTGTGAACACGCGGAGGAGTTCCCGTTTTGAAACGGACCATATCAAAGCCCAATTCTTCAAGGTGCTCAGAAAGCTTAATGGATGGCTGCTGGTTGTTCGGGCCGCTTGAGTATTTAAGCTCGCCCAGGATGATTTCTCCCCTCAGGAACGTTCCTGTAGTGATGACAACTGTCTTTGATCGATAAGCTGCTCCTGTCTGTGTGATGACCCCTTTACAGATGCCATCTTCAATTATCAGGTGCTCTACCATTCCCTGGACAAGATCCAGGTTTTCTTCATTCTCTATTGTCTTTTTCATTTCGTGCTGGTAGAGGAATTTATCCGCCTGTGCCCTAAGTGCCCTTACAGCAGGACCTTTCCCTGTATTCAGCATCCTCATTTGAATATGAGTCTTATCTATATTTCTTCCCATTTCACCGCCCAGGGCGTCAATCTCCCTGACGACAATCCCCTTGGCCGGGCCTCCGACCGAAGGGTTGCATGGCATGAAGGCAACCATATCAAGATTAATGGTAAGCATGAGCGTCTTGGCTCCGAGACGTGCAGATGCAAGACCTGCTTCAACACCTGCATGGCCAGCCCCGATAACAATTACATCATACGTACCAGCTTCGTAAGGCATTTCCTTACCTCCTTTTATTTTAAACGATGTTTTCGAAAACTTATCTTCTATGGATAAGAAGTTTCTTCTCCGCTTCAATCAAGTTACTTTATAATGAATTCTCTTTAAAAAATTCGTTAAGAGACCTTTAAGAAGATCATTTTAGTAAATTTTCTCGTTTCCGAAATCTTTTTGATAGAGTTCCGAATAGGTTCGAAACTCCTTCGCTTCGCTCCGGACCGCACTCCGCTTTTCTTGTCCAGCTGCGTGCTGTCATCCTCGGGTATAAGCCCAGCACCCTCAAAAGGCAAGACCGGCCTTTTGCTGCTGCTTTTCTTATCCCTGTCGGATGACTCCTTCGCTTCGCTCCGGACCGCACTCCGCTTTTCTATTTCCCTAAGCAGAATTGTGAGAAGAGCTGGTCGATGAGGCTTTCGTGTACGTTGTCCCCTGTGATTTCACCGAGAAGCTCCCATGTGCGGGTAAAGTCGATCTGCACGAGGTCAATCGGTGTGCCGGCCTCAATGGCGTCAATGGCGTCTGAGATGGCGGATTGAGCCTGTCCGATCAAGGCAATGTGGCGGGAATTCGAAAGATAGGTCATATCCCCAGCCTCCAGGGTTCCTGCGAAGAATAAAGAAGCGATAGCTTCTTCCAGTTCGTCCACCCCTTTATCCTCAAGCAGGGATGTTGTGACGATCGGACGGACGGCTGCCAGCTTTTCGACCTTCTCCATATCAATTTTCGGTGCAAGGTCCATTTTATTGATGATCACTATGACATCCATGCCCTTTGCAGCTTCAAACAGCTGTTCGTCTTCGAAAGTCAGTTCATCTGCATTATTCAGCACTAGCAGGATCAGGTCGGCTTCCTTCAGGACAGCCCTCGACCTTTCCACACCAATCCGTTCTACAATATCCTCTGTTTCCCGGATGCCGGCTGTATCCAGCAATCTGAGCGGCACGCCTCTTACGTTTACATATTCCTCAATAACATCCCGTGTTGTTCCGGGTATGTCAGTTACAATGGCTTTGTTTTCGTGCACTAGACTGTTGAGCAGGGAGGATTTCCCTACATTCGGACGGCCGATGATGACAGTTGACAGTCCCTCCCGCAGTATTTTTCCCTGTTCGGAGGTTCTGAGCAGCCTTTCAAGTTCTATTTTCACATGATTAGCTTTATCAAGGAAGAGGTTATGCGTCATTTCCTCGACATCATCATATTCTGGATAATCTATGTTTACCTCGACATGAGCAAGTGTTTCCAGTATCTCCTGCCTGAGTCCCCTGATCAGCTTAGAAAGTCTTCCTTCCATCTGGCCAAGGGCTACATTCATAGCCCGGTCGGTTTTCGCCCGGATCAAATCCATGACTGCCTCAGCCTGCGAAAGATCGATCCGGCCATTCAGGAAGGCACGTTTTGTGAACTCTCCCGGCTCTGCAAGTCTGGCTCCATTGGCCAGAACAAGCTGCAGCACACGGTTGACGGACACCAGTCCTCCATGGCAATTAATCTCCACTACGTCCTCCCGGGTGAAAGTTTTAGGCCCCCTCATGACGGATACCATCACTTCTTCCACAGTCATTTCGGTTTTTGGGTCGACCAGTGTACCATAATGGATGGTATGAGATTCTCTTTCAGATAACGTTTTGCCGCCTGGGCCTCTATATAATTTATCAGCGATTGAAATTGCTTCATCGCCGCTTAAACGTACAATTGCAATGGCGCCTTCTCCCATGGGAGTCGAGACAGCTGTAATTGTATCAAATTCCATATTTTCATCTCACTTATAAAGAAATTTAGAACAATATCCTATTTTATAAAAAAACAGAAATAAGTTCAATTATAGTTATCCACACTCTTTCCAATCGGCTTAATAGTAATACCCTTTATTTTAACTTATCCACATGTGAATAACAATAATAGCCGTTCCGGTCCAGTGGTAAGAATTTCTCATTCTGAAGCAGGCAAAAAAAATCCGGCCCTGTTTCATACAGGACCGGATTTCCTATTACTTCTTTTTTGGTGCTATGACAATATGCCGGTAAGGATCTGAACCGCTTGAATAAGTTTCTATATCGCGGTACCCGGCCAGGGCGGCATGGATGATTTTTCGTTCATAATTCGGCATGGGTTCAAGAGATGCTTCCCTGCCGGTCCTCATCACTCTTTCCGCAGTCCTTCTGGCTAAGTTAGAGAGCGTTTCGGCTCTTCTTGCCCGATAGTCCTCCGCGTCAAGGATGATGGTCAAATATTGTCTGGAACTGCTGTTGGCCGCAAGCTGGGCCAGATATTGCAATGCATTCAGCGTCTGGCCCCTCTTGCCGATCAGGACGGCAATCTTTTCACCTGATAAGTAAAAGACTGCCGTTTTCCCTGACTGCTTTACCTCAATATCAACTTCCACACCCATCTGGCGGCTGATACTTTTAATATAATTCAAGGTTTCTTCTATTGGGTCCGGAGGCAGTGTTACTTTAACCACGGCCTCCCTGTTTCCGAATATTCCAAGAAACCCTTTTTTTCCTTCTTCCAGAATTTCAATCTCCACCCGGTCACGGGTTGTACTCAATTGAGCAAGTGCTGACTCGACTGCTGCATCGACCGATTGTCCAGTAGCCGTTATCTGTCTCACTTTTTCGCTCCTCCTGAGGCCTTCGCTGCAGCGGCAGATTTTAATTCCGGCCCTTTGATGAAGTAGGTCTGTACAATCATGAACAAGTTACCCACTACCCAGTATAAAGAAAGAGCAGCCGGGAAATTAATCGCGAACACTACAATCATGATCGGCATGATCCAAAGCATCATGGCCATCTGCGGATTTTGACCGGCAGTGCCTGCCATGGACATCTTCTGCTGAATGAATGTCGTGATACCCGCCACGATAGGCAGGATATAGTATGGATCATGCTCCCCAAGGTCAAACCAGAGGAAGTTATGATTCGCAATCTCTCTGGTCCTGCTGATAGCATGATAGAAACCAATGAGTATCGGCATCTGTACAATCAGCGGGAAACATCCGGCGAGCGGATTTACACCGTGCTTTTGGAAAAGAGCCATTGTTTCCTGCTGGAGCTTCTGCTGTGTAGCTGCATCCTTGGAGCTGTATTTTTTTCGCAATTCCTGCATCTCAGGCTGAAGCGCCTGCATTGCTTTTGAACTTCTGATCTGCTTGATCATCAGAGGCAGGATTGCGAGGCGGAGTATGAGGGTTACAATGATAATGGATATCCCGTAGCTTCCTCCTACAACCTCTGCCACTTTAATGATGAATAATGACAGCGGATAGACGATATATTCGTTCCAGAAACCAGTGCTTTCTGCTGTTATAGGCTTGTTCACTTCGGTACACCCTGCCAACAGCAGCATCATGGAAACCAAACCTATAGCCAGTATGATTTTCTTCTTCAACCGACTTTTCCTCCTTATTGCTAGTGGGTCAACGTTCAACAGGTATCTGCCTGTTATTTTCCTTTTTATAAGAAATTACGGGCGCCTTAAAGCTGATGCCTGTCCAAATTGGCAATTCAATATGTATTACACAGTATTGTACCATTTTTTCATCAGCATTGCCTGCATATTTTAACCCTGTCCATAAAGCTTTCACAACTTGCTTATTTATCTAAACGTTCGTTTTTTATTTTTGGATTAATTGTTTTCCCGACCTTAAGAACATGAATTAAACTGCTCTTCACCTGAAAAAAATCCAGATCGGCTGCCGGCTTTCTGGCGATGATCACATAGTCTCTGCCAGGAAATACATCCTGGTTCAGTTCGAGGAAGGCCTGGCGTAAATATCGCTTGATCTGATTCCGGACTACAGCATTTCCTATCTTCTTGCTGATCGATAAGCCGATCCTGAAAAAGTCCTGGTCTTTCTTTTCAAGGATGTATACGACAAACTGCCGGTTAGCGACTGAAGTTCCTCTCTGGAAAACTGTTTGAAACTCTTCATTCTTCTTAATTCTTAACTTTTTATTCATCTTTACACCTTCACTGAACAAAAATTCACTAGCAAGCCCAAAAGCAAATCTTTCATTACCCTAAGAAAGAGCACTGCTCAATCGCCCATACTAGAAAAAAAGACCACTGATCATTTCAGTGGCCTATGCAGATAATACTTTTCTGCCTTTACGACGACGAGCAGCTAAAACTTTACGTCCGTTTTTTGAGCTCATGCGAGCGCGGAAACCGTGAACTTTGCTGTGTTTACGTGTATTTGGTTGGTAAGTTCTTTTCATGTATGACACCTCCCTGAGGAATAACAGTTACAGACATTCTTTGTAAGTATAGAGAGGATGGGCCGTTTTTGTCAACCCTCTATCTAAATTTCCTGATCTGGAATTTCATTTTCTTTAAGATCCGGAAAGATCTCTTCACATTATTAATTTCCTCCTCCAGACGAAATGTGGATATTTTTTCGACAATTTTCATATATCCACAGCCTTTATCGACAAGTTTTTCACAAGTCAGACAGCTGTGGACAATACTTTTGCACAGCAATGGACAATTGTGGATAAACTTTAAAACCATTGCAACCTTCTCATTTATTTGATATTATATTTGTGTTTTCACTCTGGATAACTTTATCCACAAACTTCGTTTATCCACAGAGTGTGCATAACTTGTGGATAGCTTATTCAGGGAATGTGTATTTAATTGTCCACATGGCGTGGATATTGTCGAATAGTCATTTTCTTTCCTTATAATATGTTTTTCAACATTCATACTTATGCATAATCATAAACCTCGTCTGTACATGAAGTATTATTCGTTATACAACCCCTATACAGGCAAGAGGTTTTATTGCGGTTGAAGAAAATTTTAAAACATAACGCACATTCTGCTTATCTATCAAAATAATGCTTGTCCTCGTTAGGAGGGATAATTTTTGGAGAACATTGCCGCTTTATGGAACAAAGCGCTGGGAAAGATCGAAACGAAAATAAGCAAGCCCAGTTTTGATACCTGGCTGAAATCCACAAAGGCCCATACACTTCAGGGAGACACTCTGACAGTCGTTGCGCCCAATGATTTTGCACGTGACTGGCTGGAGGAAAGGTATTCCCATTTAATTTCCGGGGTACTGCTGGATCTGACCGGTGAAGAGCTTGAGGTAAAATTCATGATTCCCCAAAATCAGGGGGAAGAAAGCTTCGACATCCCGCAGCCGCCCAAAAAGCCTGCAAAAGCAGATACTGAAGCCATTGAATTCCCGTTAAAT